>QIAU01000024.1 GCA_003225055.1 Acidobacteriota bacterium | reverse complement strand
CGAAGCGAGAAATTCAGTTTTGTATCTTTGTTGCCAGACCCAGGGTGAATAAACCGACGCCTCAGGGGGTGTGCACTCCGGTTGGGGAGAACTGCTCTTCGGAGAGGCGATTAGGGCAGAGTGTGCGCCCGAAGGTAGGGCTTGGGCGCTTTCGAAGAGTGACCCGAGCTGGCTCGTCAAGTATGATCCACCAGCTTGACCAACTACTTCGTGGAATCACCACGGCGCGCCGGCGCCTCTACTGCCAGGGTTAGTGTAAAGACGATTTCTAAATTGTCTTGCGTCCTTCGGCCTTTTCCGATTTTCCTCAGAGATTTCATCGTCGAATCCTGAGGAGTCCGCTTGAGCAAGACCCGTCGTTGTCCTTACTGCCAACGTTCATTTCTGCCCTCGGTTTACCGTCCCCAGCAAGAGGTCTGCGGTCAGCCGGAGTGTCAACGTCGGCGTCGCGCCGATTATCACCGCAAGAAGCTGGTGAGTGATCCCGTGTACCACCAGGTCGTACTGGAAAGCCAGAAGAAGTGGCGGGATGCACATTGCGAGTATCAGAAACAGCGCCGGCGCGCGAACCCGCAACTGGTGGAGAACAACCGTCAACATCAGCGGCAGCGTGATCAGAAGCGTCGCCTGGGGCGTCTTGTCAAGAACAACTTAGTTTTGGATCTAAAACATTCGGCTTCAGAGGTTTGGCTCGTGGGGTCGAAGGTTCACGATCTTGACAAGAACAACTTAGCTTCGGCGCAAGTCCTTATCCTGCCGTCATTTGGCTCTTTGCCCACGGAGCCTCAACCATCTTGACAAGAACATCCCTATTGGTGGCGTGCTCGGCGGGCTTTATACCCGTGGGCACGCCTCGGCCGGCTACGGCGATGCAACTGGAGTTTCACCAACTCGATCGGCGCGGGCAGCATTTGCGAGTGCAGCATCCGGCGCGGCAGAAGCAGTTGTTAGCTTCGCTGGCCAGCTCGGGCCAGCAGACGCCGATTGTGGTCGTAGCCGTAGCCAACCAGCCCGACCGCTATCTGGTCATCGATGGTTACAAGCGCATCACCGCTCTGAAACAGCTGGGCCGAGACACGGTCGAGGCGGTGATCTGGCCTCTGAGTGAGGCCGAGGCTCTGGTGTTGGATCGTTCGCTGCGTTGGTCGCCACGAGAGAGTGCCTTGGAAGAAGGCTGGCTGCTGGCGGAGTTGGAGCAACGTTTCGGCTATAGCCTCGAGGATCTAGCTCGGCAGTTCGATCGCAGTGTGAGCTGGGTATCGCGCCGGTTGGCTCTGGTTGAGCTGCTTCCGGAAAGTGTGCAGCAACAAGTGCGTGCCGGCGAGATCTCGGCGCAGGTGGCGATGAAGTATTTGGTGCCGGTAGCGCGCTCCAGTCTGGAGGAGTGTCGAGCGCTGGCCGCCGCCTTGGCCCGCCACCAGTTCACCAGCCGGCAAGCCGGGCAGTTGTATGCCGCCTGGCGAGAGGCATCGCCCAAGATCCGGCAACGGATTGTGGAACAGCCGGAGTTGTTTTTGAAGGTGCAGCGGCAGGCCGAACCCCAGGAGGCGAGTTCCGCGATCGAGGGACTGTTGCGCGATCTGGAGATGATCGCGGCCCTCGCCCGGCGGGCCAACCGGCGACTGAGGAATGCTCCCGCCGAAGTCGAGCAGATGGAGGCGGAACAGTGCGGGCAAGTACAACGCAAGCTCGATCACGCTCTCGAAGAACTCGGTCGTCTCGGGGCAAGAATCCCGCAGGAGGACAAACCCAGAAAGGAAAACCAAGACCAACATGTTAAGTCAGAGTCAACGCACGACGATTCTGGAGCTGCATGCTCAGGGAGTTTCCAAGCGCGAGATCGCGCGTGTGCTGAATCTCTCCCGTCTGAGTGTGCGCAAAGTTCTACGTTCCAACTCGGCGCAGGTGCCGGTGCTGCTACGTGCGGAGAAAGCCGAACCTTACCGGCAAGAGATCCTCGAGTTGTTGGTCCGGTGCAAGGGGAATCTGGTCCGAGTCCATGAAGAACTGACCGCCAGCGGTGCCGTACTCTCCTATCAGGCCCTGACCGCTTTCTGCCGTCGGCATGGCATTACCCAGCCGCCCCCGCAGGCCGCGGGGCAGTACGAGTTCCTGCCTGGGGAGGAACTCCAGCACGATACTTCCCCGCATGAAGTCGAACTCGCGGGCAAGCCCTGCAAAGCACAAACCGCCTCGGCCGTGCTGTGCTACTCGCACCTGCTGTTCTTTCAGTGTTACCCCAGCTTCCAACGTTTCGATTGCAAGGTCTTTCTCACCGAAGCCCTGCGTTATTTCGGCGGCAGTCCGACCAAACGCATCATGATCGACAACACGCACGTGGTGGTACTGCGGGGAACGGGGAGCGAGATGGTGCCCGTGCCCGAAATGGCCGCCTTTGCCGAGCGCTTTGGCTTCACGTTCGCGGCTCATGAGCGCGGCGATGCCAACCGCTCCGCCCGCGTAGAACGGCCGTTCTCCTTCATTGAGAACAACTTCTTGGCCGGACGTACCTTCGCCAGTTGGCAAGACCTGAATGAACAGGCGCGGCAGTGGTGCGATCGCGTCAACTCCACCTACAAGAAACACCTGCACGCCGTTCCGCGCGAGTTGTTTGCCCTCGAGCGCGTCCATCTGAAGCCGCTGCCCGTCTGGATCCCTGCCGTCTATCGTCTGCACCAACGCATCGTGGATGTGGAAGGCTATGTCAGCCTGCACACCAACCGCTACTCGGTCCCGGTGGCCTGGATCGGTCGTCAGGTAGAGATACGGGAAACCAAAGACAAGATCGAGATCCAACTCGATGCCCGCAACCTGGTCACCCACGAGCGCCTGGCCGAGGAGGAGCATCAGCGAATCACCCTGAGCGCTCACCGTCCGCCGCGCGGCCAAGGCCTCAAGCGCAGCGATCCTTACCCCGAAGAACAAGCCATCCTTCAGTCCGTGCCGGAGATGGCCGAATATGTCGCCGCTCTGAAACAACATAGTCGCAAGTTGATGGTGCTTGCCCTGCGGCAACTGCTGCGCCTGGTGCGGGAGTATCCCCGGGAGCCTGTGCTGGCTGCCGTACGGGAAGCCGCCCGCTACGGCCTCTACGATCTGGACCGGCTGGAACGGATGATTCTGCGCCGCGTGCAGCGCGACTTTTTCCTGCTCGATGAGAACCCAGACGGAGAGCCCAACCATGACTGAAGAACTCGATCAACTGCTCAAAAACCTCAAGCTGCGTCGCATGCTGGAAATCTTTGAAGAACAACTGCGCGCCGCCGAGAAACAGGATGTCACCTACTCCGAGTTCCTCACTCGCCTGCTGCGGGCGCAGTGGCACCACCGGCAGGAGGCAGCCCTGGAGTACCGCATCCGGCGCGCCAGCCTGCCCGAGCGTTGGTCGCTCGAAACCTTCCCCTTCGAACGCCAGCCCGGGGTCAACCGCAAACAGATCCGCAGCTTTGCCGAACTGGACTTCCTCGCCAAGGCGGAAAATTTGGTGTTCATCGGGCCAACCGCAGTGGGGAAAACTGGCTTAGCCTCGGGCCTGGTGCTGAAAGCGTTGGAGAATGGCTACCGTTGTCTGTTCATCCGTGCCCAGGATTTATTCGATGAGATGTATGCCTCGCTGGCCGACCGTTCCTCGCGCCAACTGGTTAAGTGTTGGGCCCGGCTGGACATCCTCTTGATCGACGAGCTGGGGTATTTAAATCTGAAACCGGAACAATCGAATATTTTCTTCAAACTGATGGAGGAGCGCTATCGCCGCCACTCCACCATTATTACGACCAATTTGGAATATGAGGAGTGGCCCAACTTCCTGGGCAATCGGCCCATGGCGGAAGCGCTTTTGAGCCGGCTCCGCCACTACTGCCACACCGTGCGTATTCAAGGCCCACCGCTGCGCGATCCCCAGGGCTGAAGAGTAGGAGCAGAGCATGCAGAACGAAGAGAAACGGACCCAGCCCAACAACCTCGCTCAAGAGCTCCGTCATCTCCCCCACGCTTACCGCCAAACTTCCGAAACCAGCGGACCCATCCGCCGCGCGGGTCGCGTGTGGGCCCAGGATCTCGACCGGCTGAAACAGCGCATTCCGCTCCTGGATTTCTTGCAACGGCACCGCTGGCAGGGACGTCGTGTGGGTGCGGGCCCCGAGTTCGTCGGCCTCTGTCCCTTGCACCAAGAAACTTATCCCTCCTTCTACGTCAACGCGCGCAAGAACTTGTTCTACTGCCACGGCTGCGGACAGGGCGGCGATCTAATTCGCTTTGTCCAACTGGCGCTGCATCTCTCCTTTCGCGAGAGCGTCGCCTACCTCGAAGCCAAACTCACCCCCGCGGCCAACCTCGCCCAACTGCTCGAGCACACCGCCGCCTTCTATCAACTGGAACTGCGCCGCTATCCCGAAGGCATCGAATATCTGGCGCAACGCGGAGTGCGTGATCCCGCCCTGATCGAGGAACTCGGCATTGGCTATGCTCGCGGCGGCAACTTGCGTCTTCATCTCCGCGCCCTCGGCTACTCCCTGGAACAGTTGTTAGAAGCGGGATTGATTGGCCCGCAGGGCCAAGATGCTTTCTGTCGCCGCGTGATCTTTCCCTGTTGCGAGCAAGGTCGCATTGTCAACCTCTATGGCCGCAGCATTGGGAAGGCTTTTCCGCATCGACTACTGCCGCGCTCCAAAGGCAGCTTGTTCGCGTGGGACTTCATGGGCCAATCTCCCCAGGTGATTCTGGTGGAGGGAGTGTTCGATGTGGCCGCCCTCTGGCAGGCAGGATTTCGCAACACTACCTGCGCCATCGGCACCCACTTAAGCCCAGCACAACGGGCCCAACTCTGCGAGACTCCTGACCGCTTTGTCTATCTGGTGTTCGATCAGGATGAAAACCAAGCTGGCCAACACGCCGCGCGCACCCTCGCTCAGCAACTCGAGCCAGCTGGCCTGCACGTACGCATCGTCAGCTTGCCGGCCGGCCATGACCCCAGCAGTTACTTCTCGGCGGGGGCGACCGCCAACGATTTCACCCGCTGCCTCGAGCAGGCGCAATCCTTATAAGCTTTGGTCTGGTTGCCCAAGACTCCCTGGCCCGCGAGCTCTTCCCCCGATCGGCTACTGGACACCGCGGCCAGGAAGTCGACTGAAGTTCCTCGATACTCAGAAACTGCGCCAACTTCCCATACATCTCGAAGGCGCGATGCGGATGTTCCTTCCCCTTTCCCTCCAAACCGCGCGCCGACCGGGCCCCGCACGACGACACTACCCCCGACAGCACAACCAACCTGTTACGCCTCCCGGCTGAGGGACGATAGGTAAAACTTCTGAGTTCCTGATTGGCTTTTCAAATCGTGTTCTTAGTGATGGGTACTTCAAAAAAGCATTACTGGATCACTCCTGCCGAGCGCCGAAGAGAAGTTCCCAACCGTGCTGAGTGCCAGCGAGGTTCAGCAACTGATTGCTAGTCTCGCGCTGCGCGAGCGAACCCTTGTCTTGCTGGACGCGGGCACCGGCTTGCGAATGAGCGAACTGTTTGCTCTGAAATGGCGGGATATCAACTTCCAATCAAAGGAGATCAGCATCACACGGTCGATCGTGTTTCAGGTAGTTGGACCGTGCAAGACGGAGGCGTCGCAGAAACCGATTCCTCTCGATGCTTACCTAGCTGAAGCGCTGAGGACATGGCGGGAGTACACACCTTACCGAAAACCAGATGATTGGGTGTTTGCGAGTCCCGCTACGTCCGGCAAAAAACCGTATTGGGGACAAACTATCATGCGGAGTTTTATCCGTCCCGCTGCGGTGAAGATCGGAATCGCACAGCACATCGGATGGCATACGTTCAGGCACACGTATTCGTCCCTGCTGGCGGCAACTAAAGCAGATATCAAGGTAATGCAAGAGTTGCTGCGTCATGCTTCTAGCCGAGTCACATTGGATACGTACACTCAAGCGGTCACAATCCACAAACGAAGAGCTCAGAGTAGGGTCATTCGCCTGTTTCGCGCACCCGCGGTTGCGGCCGCCTGATCTGACTGAATTGCATGTGCCTTTTTGTGCCTACAAGAACAGCTCCGGATGCCCGAAAACACTCGCGATTAGGCAAACCGGGCAAGAAATTGGCGACGGAGTTGTGCCTTTTTGTGCCTGCGCCAAAAGTGGCCGTTCGCCGTAAGCTCCTGAAAAGATTTGGCGTCCCCGACGGGATTTGAACCCGTGTTACCGCCGTGAAAGGGCGATGTCCTAGGCCGGGCTAGACGACGGGGACGCTTGCAAAGGCAGACGGTTACGATTCTACCATCGCAAACCCAGGCACGGGTTGAGGCACGGGTCTCACCAGACGAATCACTTCGCTGTGAGCTTGCCGCTTCTCAGCCGACACCGCTTCATCGTAAATATTCGCTGTGATCTGGTACGACGCATGTCTCAGCAGACCCTGAACAACCTTCGGGTCGTTTCCGTTCTGCCTCAGCAATGTCGTGTAGCTGTGACGAAGAGTGTGATAGCCCCTCAATGGAAACCCAAGCTTTGCAGCGACCGGCTTGATATGGTGCTGCATCACTCGGCTCATCCATAGCGGTTGCTTTCCCTTCATCTTCCAACTTGCGAAGACGTAGTCGCTGTCAGAGGAATAAGGCGTCTCTGCTCTCCACTCCTTCAGCTCCTCAATCAAAGCAGCATCAAGCGGAATCGTCTTTGCTGAAGCATCGGTCTTCACATTCCCTACACGCTGAGCAACGATCGAGCGTGACGGTGTGAGGACTTGCTCTTCAAAGTCGATGTCTGCCCACTTCAAGCCGCTGAGTTCTCCTCGTCGTAATCCTGTTCCGAAGTCCAAGAGCACCATCACGCGTTCTCTTTTGGGCAATGCTGCGAGTAACCGTCGCAGCTGATTCACATCCAGCCTTGACGGTGTTGCAGCGTGCACCACGACAACCCGATCAGAGGATTTTCGTAAACCGCTATGGAGAACCTCTCGGCGCAGCTGGGGTGCGTTTCAAGCTAGGCTTGTACGTCCAGCGTGCGCGAAAGAAGGTCCCCTCCCTCAGTGCCAAGCATGTTTCGCCACATACTTTTCGACACACGGCCGCCGTGCATCTCGTCACAGCGGGAGTTGACGTCACCGTGATTCGTAGCTGGCTTGGTCACGCTCACTTGGACACGACCAATCACTATGCGCGTGCCACTATCGAGACAAAACGCAAGGCCCTGGAAAAAGTCGCTGGTTCCTCCAATCTCGGAGGAGTCCCTCGGTGGAAGCGCGACACTGAACTAATGGCATGGCTCGATTCGCTGTAGATACCAAGTCCCATTTATCGGAAGTTCGAGCGGGTCGGATTCCAGCAACAAACGGGGTCCGACCGCCCTTCCTTCGCATAACGGGATCCTTGTCATTAGTTGGTTAATCGCAAGCTTGCGATTAGCCGGCAAACTCCTCCACGTTGTCGATCCGTGGGAGTACCGAGTCGGGCAGGTAGTCGAACACTTCGCCCTCTGAAATGAAACGTGAGCCAAATGCCATGCCGTGTGAACATTTCAGTGTCGAACTGGAAAGCTGGATCACCAGCGACGGTGAACTCTCGACGAGCTTGGCCGGCACATAAAGAATTGCGGGTTCTGGAATGGTGACTCCGATTGCGCGACCAATTGAGCAGGCAAGCCACTCATTGGCGAGCACGCGGAGAGACTGTGGGTTGTTTGCGAACTTGACCACGTAGGCGTGACCATCATTGGCAGTAACGGCGACGACTTCCGCGTCTACCGGCGCAAGGAGGGCGACCGCAAAGGCCGCATGGCCTGGCGTCCGCTCCGCCGGGGCATTGCCGACCTCCACCGCCGAGCCCAGATTTCCCATAAAGCCGCCGCGCGCTATCTCGATGCTTTCGCCACCGTCGACGACACCATCACGCTCGACGAACTGCTCCAG
>QIAU01000274.1:939-2966 GCA_003225055.1 Acidobacteriota bacterium | reverse complement strand
CAGCTTTATTTCCCCCGTTTCGCCCTTTACTTCAACCCTGGTGCCAAAGGGCTTTGACGCATCGGCCAGGCGCTGGAGGATATAGCCCGCTCTCGAACCAGTCGCCGGCGCGGGCAAGCCGCGTGTATCAAGGAACTGGTTATTGGTGTACTCGTTGTGAATATCGGGCTGGCCCTCGCCGACAACATTCAAGGCGATCGGCCGAAGCGAAATCGACTTGACGTTCTTCCCCTGAAACTCGACGTATGCGACCACGCTTTCCCAGCTCATCGGTTCGTCAATGTAAGTCAACGTCGGCGGCGTGTTGTAAATGAAATTGCCTAGATCGTAGAAGATGGGCCGGCCGTGATAAATCTCCACACCGTGCAATAGAGGCGCGCCATGCATCACGATGATGTCCGCGCCTGCATCGATCTCCTCATGCGTCCACTTCTTCAGCCAATCATTCGGCGCCAGCCGCTCTTCCATCCCTTCGGTAAAAATCGTCGCGAACGAGTGATTTCCGAACACGTGGTTATGTTGGTACACGATCACGAGGTCTGCGTGCTGGCGGGCATCACGAATGCTTTGAAGGATGCGTTGAGAATCCTCCAGATTCGGCGTGTTGGGAAGCGTTCAAGTGCATGCTGGGATACGTTAGCCGTGCGCATCAGTCGCTGAAATGGAAATTGTTTTGCTCTGAGTATCAACCGGGCATCTGCGGCGTGGGTTTTTCCAGTTTGGCCAGGTTGGTATCTAATTGGTCCGCTGATTTCGAGCAGACTAATGTCCTCACCCTCCTGCGGCCTGCGCTCTATTTCCTTTCCGATGTACCCGAACGGCTTGAGCGCCTGGATCAGCCGTCGAAGCAACAGTCCTCTCGTATACGGACCGCAACGCTTTCCATCAGGTGAAAGCGATTTCTCTTCCGGGTGTAAGTAGTGGCGCCAAAGAACGCTCGAAAGAGTCTGCGGCAAAAGTTTTTTGGCCCTTGTACTCTTCCATTAGGTTGACCGTATCTCCGCTGTTAATCTCGGTGTAGTCTCGCGTTCGCCACTCTTCCGGGTACTTGCTGAACAGGGCAATTCACGTGCACTTGGGTGGGGGCTGAATAAGTATTGGTGAAAGTGCGGCCCACAAACTCAGGCTGCCGTTCCGCAATGAACCTGCGGGGAGTGAGCTCGAAGCGACTCCCGCCATCAACTAAGTCACCTCAACTGTCCGAGGCCTGGTCATCCAACTCTCCTAAAGGGGGCTTTAGGAATTAGTGGGTACTTACCGAGTAGCTGACTTATTGAGTTGGCGCTCATATCGTCAGTTCTGTCCTCGGCGTTGACTTACATTATGGGCGCGGGTTAGCGTAGCCGGGATGTCCGTAGGATTCGGATGGAGATTGAATCCATGCTGTCCAGACTCCTCACGCAATTTCGATTAGGTCCCGCTGCGATCATGCCCGCATTGGTAGTTATCTCTACTCTGGCGATTCCCAGCGCGTCAGCCGTTCCCGACCTCAAAATAGAAACTGTCCAACGCTTCAGCGGAAACGGGACCGTCCGCGTGGCCCCGAAAATCGAAGAAGACACTGTGTACGTTCAGGGTAACCGCAGGCGTTCGGAAAGTCGCAGGGAACAGAGAGGACCACTTTGGGAGCATGGTCCTATTGTTACTTTTTACGAGCCGCACACCGCGCTAATTCGGCGATGCGATGACGACAAGACGCTTGAGCTCAATCTGGATGACCGCACGTATCAGTCGTTGTCTCTCGGCGCAAGACTAACAGATGAACAAATCAAAGCTCTAACGGCTCAAATGCCAAAGTCTGAGACGCCGACGCGACTCAGCGTGCTTCACGAAATCACCACGACGGACACTGGTGAGCGCAAGCAGGCCTTCGGTTACACCGCTCGCCATGTCATGACTGTGTTTAAAAATATTCCTCAGGAAGGCGCAAATGCACAGCCAGGCGAGAACGTAACGGACGGCTGGTACATCGATTTGGACACTCGCATTTCTTGTGATCCAAGGCACCCGGAGCCGCCCGAGGGCAG
>QIAU01000274.1:0-932 GCA_003225055.1 Acidobacteriota bacterium | reverse complement strand
GACAGGTCAGACAAATGCATCAAAGAGCGAAATGGTCGAGACCAAATATATTGGCAAACCAGAGACAGGCTTCGCCATTTCGGCGAGGACCACTTCACGCATGACGATTGCGCTTCCGAGCGGAGCAAGAGAGCAGAACACGGTCCTCAGAGAAGTGCAAGTGACGGGACTATCAGCGGTTTCCCTTGATCCTGCTCTGTTTGAAGTGCCAACCAATTTCCGTAATGTGGCGCAGGTCCGGCTTATGCCCACTGTTTCGTTCTGGGCTCGCTGGCTTGCTTGGGCCCACTACTATTGGGAGAGGTCAACACGCGGAGATCGCCGTCGTGCCTGATAGACAGGACTCTCGGAAGGCGCCCCTTCGGTGCGGACCCAGATTCCGAAAACCCGACGGGAGTTACACCTTCGGTAACAGAAATGTTGATTGAGGCTATAATTTGCATACAGGTGTGGCACTGGATTTATCCTGACTCCCGCCCAACTGAATTGCATTTAGCGAAAATCCCGTTCTAAGCACCAACTGATCGGTAGCTCCTGGCTCCCGATTGCTTTGGACGCCACCTTCTGCCACCATGACGGCATCCATGCTTCAGAAGATTGCGATTGTGGTTTGTGTGAGCGTGCTCGCCGCCACGACCATCGATGACGCGACGCGACGCCTCTCCCACGACATCCTCGAGGAGCTGATCGGCATCAACACGACGGATTCGGTCGGCAGCACCACCGCCGCGGCCAACGCCATGGCCAAGCGCCTGCTGGACGCAGGCTTCCTGCCCGCTGACGTGAAAGTACTCGGACCCAACTACCGCAAAGGGAACCTAGTGGCGCGCATTCGCGGAAACAGTACGCCAGGGCTGAAACCCATCCTCACGATCGGCCATTTGGACGTGGTGGAAGCGCGCGGCACTGACTGGACTACCGAGCCATTTCAC
>QIAU01000023.1 GCA_003225055.1 Acidobacteriota bacterium | reverse complement strand
TGCGCGAAGTTTTGAGTTCTCCCTCTACCACCGGTATCGGGACCTCCTTCCTAGCCGTCAAGCGCGTCGCTTCTTGTTCCTCAAGTTGTACGTTCACGAGACCGTACAGCGATCGCGGGTAATGGGCGCCATCCAGCGCGTACACTCGAGGCGTGTCGACAGCGTAAGGATGGTTCCCCTGGTTCCTGAGCGCGTAGCGAATGAACAACTTGCCATCACTTTCGTAGAGATCGCGGACGAGAACTTCAACCGGCTTCTTCGCATGTTTCGAAGCTTCCATCCTCACCGGCTTCCCGGCGAGTAAGACATCAGCTGGGGACGGTGCCACCGGGGGTAGAGGTGCCATTACCTGCGACTGCGTGATGTGAGGCGTCTCGTCGATAGCGAAGTCCATCCTCTCGACTGCCCCGGCGGGCTCCAGTTCATAGTTCAGCCGCTGTGATGCAGTCCAAATGAACAGGTTGGTGGCGACTTCTGCTTCTGTCGGCTGAACAAACACCTTGTTTTCTTTCCACTCGACTTTGAACGAGGGGCTGCCAGCGGCAACCATCGTGACCGGTTCGTTCACTTCGATTACGGTCAAATGGTTCAGCGCGGTCTCGAGATGTACGATCCGGCTTCGGTCGCCGATTTCGATGTGTATCTTCTGACCCGCAAGAGGCACGGTCGCGATCGCGATCAAGGTTAGTGTTACCCATTTGCATTTCATCGTGATCCATCCTTCCTGAAGCTTAAGGTTTGGTTCAGCAGGTCTTTGAAGATCTCCTGAACCTGTTTGGGTTATGCGCGATCATGCCTGCGCCTGCACTCTCGCTTGTTGCGAAGAGCCAAGCCAGCGGGTTGACAAAGAGCTACCCCAATTGTCTGTGGGCTTTCTCAACCCTGCTTCAGGTTCTGCCCGAGATCACAACCAACCTGCCGAGACGTCTTGCTTGAGTTCTGGGTGGGCGCCTGTTCCCCTTTCTGTCTGTTTCCACATTAGAAAAGGGGACGCTGTATGCCGTTTCCGTCTTTGTCCCCTCTAAAACGCCGCGTTGCGCTTCGGGCAGACTCAGAAAAGGACCGGACCAGCACTCATCCGCAATCAGCCTGCGGATCGGCCATTACAGACCAACCTCGTCGGTGAACGAAACCAGTGCTATGAAAATTAGTCCTCGGCCAACGCTTGCCGTGTTCTCAATGCCGGACGCCAGGCGCGGACGATTTGTCGGAATTCCTCGCCATAGCCAAGATCGTCCGGGTAACGATGGCAGCTCACTACTAGAGCGAACACCGTTATCATGTCGGCAGCGATTTCTGTATCCACTCCCCACAACGTCGTCAAATCGAAACCGCCGCAGTTCGAAGCATTCCACCAACTCAGTAAGAACTCAGCTGCCATCCGGCCCTGCCCAGTGTCGGCCTGTGCGATCTTTATGAGTCGCTCGAGGGCTGCTTTTTGCCTTGCAGAAATGGCTGTATTCATGCCCAATCTCCAGATCGCAGATATCAAAATCCGAATTGACACATGTTCTTATCTATCGTAAACGGCTTCCTTCTTCAGTTGCGGCCTTCAGCTGGCAAAATCTGGGATGGCGCGAGTCCCTGGATGGTGTAAGACCTCACACCCAAGCGCAAAGCTTCGATCAGCGCTTCGCCCTCGGTTGCCATTTCGCGGTCTAATACCGGGGTGTCTCTGTTGCCATTTGCTTTGGCGAGGAGATAGCGCGCACAATCGCTGTTTTCCTCATCCATTCATGCGAGCGCATCGCGTGCGCGTTGCTGGTTTCTCGGCGCCACCGTCGGTCTTGGTCGTACTTGCTGCTGCCGGAACCGTGTTTGCTGTGCTGGCAGTCATCCTCGACTCCTGATCTGCGGCCGTTCGGAAGGTGACCGCTGCTACCTTGAATTCAAAAGATTGCCGCGGGCGATGGCAGTGCTCGCATGCTTTCACCCGCTTCTATTTCTCCAATTCGCTCCTCTGTTCGAGCCCGTTGTCGCGCTCACCCACCATTTGCTTTTCGGAGTACTCGGCTACGAGTAGGCCACTGGGATTGAATTCGCTCCGCCGCTCTTCAACGAGCCTAATGTTATATTGGCCGACGATACGATCCGTGACCTCCGCCCCGTTCGCTCTTCGTCCGCTCAATGGAGCGGATCCGGAGATCTGAGATGATGTGATCCTGTTGGATCTTTCCGACCGTGTCATCGTCCCGCAGCTTGTTCATGCTGAACGTCCGCAGGTTGACGGTCATCATGTTCAGCGATTCGGCCAGGTTCCGCGGGGCGGAATCTGGGGTATAGGAAAGGTAGTGGTCAAGGAAGCGCCGCACGGCGGCTTTGCCTTCCAGATCCGTCGGTGCGACCCCTTCAGAGGAGTTTCGATCGGGGCTCGCTGCTTGCGTCGCGACGGTCAGTTCCAGTTGCGAAACTCGATTCTGTCGTCCTCCACCTACGACCGCTGCATTTCCGTCTTTGTCGACACGGATGACCGTCGGCGGTTGAGTGCGAACATAAATAGCAAATCCCATGGAGGCGAACGCAATCACGCCAAAAAGGATCGCCAGGAACATGGCGCGATTGGCATAGGCGCGCAACATGCCATCGTACTCGTAATATCTCGTGTAGCGGGCAATCTCCGGTATTTCCTTCTGCAGGTTTTCGGTTCTCATTGTTCTTTAACCATTCCAATGAACTGCTTCGTGCTGCCAACCACGTGCCCGGCCGGCCAAGCCGCGAGCCGTGCGGCCCGATTGCCGTCGGTCCAGTTTGCAGCGCCGTAGGTGGCGCCACTCTCACGGCTCGAAGAACGCTTGCGGGCGCCCTACGTGGCCGATTCTTGGCCAACCGCCGCCGTTCTAGGAAAACACTAGGCCGGCCTTGGCATTTCGCAACGCGGACGGCGATTCCCTCCTGTCGGAGTTGAAGAATCCGTGGTATCAGTTGAAGAGGAAGAAGAGTCTCCGCCTGCGGAAGAATTCTGACTTCCTGCGATGGAACTTGCACCTGCTCCGCCATTGCCCACATCGGAGTTAAGAGGCGCTGGCGGCCTAGATCCCCCAATCGCAGAGCCTCCGTTGCCAGCATTCTGTGCTTGGCCAACAACGGAGCCTTGACTGGCAGAACTTGCATTCTGGCTGACACCACCTGGCCCTCCGAAAGGCGGAGGCGGTGGTCCTTCTGGGGCAAGCATTCGTCCTGCAGCCAGACCCTCTCCGCCAGCGAATGCCAACCCTGATGCCACGGCGCCCGCCGTTACCGCTCCGCTAATTACTGTCATGAGCGTGCCGCCGATGTCCCCGCGAACGATGCGGCTGGCGATAAAGGGAATCAGGGCGATCATGATCGACAGCAGCACACTTGCTACGCTCATCACTATCACTTGACTGGAGCCCACAAACGCTTGCAGAAAAGACCCGCTGAACCGCGTCGGATCGGTGATCTCGAGCGCCGACATCAGCGATTGCAGAATTGCGTACAGCAAGCCCCAGCACTGAAAGATCATCATGTTCACGAAGAAAGATCTCCCCAGCTGGCCCAGGCCCATGTGCGGCTACTGGGGGTGGCCGCTGTCAAGTATTTGGTCCTGGGATTGGTGTTCCTCAATTACCAAAGCGCTTTTCGTGCGGTCAACGGCATGTTCAATGGCGTTGCCGACGGTATTTACAACCTTTCCGGTGGTCTGGACGTGATTCAGCATTGGAACTGCCAGATTTGCGAAACAGAGTTATTCCAATGCTGAATCACGTCCAGACCACCGGAAAGGTTGTAAATACCGTCGGCAACGCCATTGAACATGCCGTTGACCGCACGAAAAGCGCTTTGGTAATTGAGGAACACCAATCCCAGGACCAAATACTTGACAGCGGCCACCCCCAGTAGCCGCACATCGCCGCCGCTCGTGTAGGCTTCATAGACCGCCCACAACAAACTGAGGATCAGGATGACACCGGCGATCTCGAGCACTGCCGCCGTAATCCCTTGCTGATCTATTCCGTTCAATCCGGTTTCGAGCAGTTGCTCAAAATAAAAACTGGGCATGGCGACTTCCCCTCATCCTCACTTACTGGTGCTGCAGCAAGTTGGTCAAAGCCTGACGCAAGTTCGTGGTGTTGGTTGCCCCCACCTTGATGTCGGCGCTGGCGTTCGCGAGGTCGATTGACCGCAAGCGTATCAGGTCGGCGGTGGCGGCCTGCGTGTAGGCGTTCGCCCGGATCAACCACGCATCCGCCTGTGCCTCGATGATGGGTGCACTTCCGGGAGCCGCGTTCTGAATACTCTGATTGAGCCGGTTGGCTGCTTGAAGTTCCAGGTCCGCCAGGGCATCGATTTCGATTGCCCGTTTCATGGCCACCTGGGCGGCGGCATCCGTCATGTCCACCATATTCAGCACCTGCGGTGAAGCCGCGGTCGGTGCTGGGACAGAACCATAAAGGGCGGTGTATGCGCCAGACGTTTGGGCAATCTGATTGGGGTTGTGGGACAGGAGCACCTGCTCCAACC
The DNA here is from genome assembly GCA_003225055.1 of Acidobacteriota bacterium. GTDB lineage: Bacteria > Acidobacteriota > Terriglobia > Terriglobales > Acidobacteriaceae > Gp1-AA122. The sequence goes on along the minus strand of QIAU01000023.1, from coordinate 8,585 downwards.
GTTGCGAGGCAGGCAAGCTCGCGCTGCTGAGGGGCAACTTCATCAGCTTCTGAATCTGATTGAAGTTTCCTTGCAGTAGGCCGACCAGGCTCTTCGCCTCATTGATCAGAGCCTGGGGCCAGACCACAGTCTGCTGAAACTGCTGCATGGCTTTGTCTACGCCGAGGATCTGGTTGAGTCCGCCTCCGGTCACACTAGTTAGTGCTGACTGGACGCTCGCCAAGCCCGCGGCCAGCAAGGCGCAACAAGGGTCAAGGCCGAACTGAGCCTTTGCCGGCCAGGGCACCGTGAGTACGAGAATCAGGGCGAGAGTTGCCGCGCGCAGTTTGTGGGTGAACAGCCAATCTTTCACGCTCCGAAGTAGCTCTGAAATCTCGTTCATGGGTTCCTGCCTTTCTGCTCACTGGTGCTGCAACAGATTGACGAGCAGGCCGCGCAATTGCGTCGTGTTGGTGGCATTTTCTTTGTGCAGCGTGTTGCAATGTGCCAGACGTACCGCCTCCTGACGCAACTCAGCCGCCAGCATCTTTTGTGTCAGCGCCTGACTGTGAATGCCGGAGATAACCGCTATAGCTGTAAGAAACGGCGCCGAACCCGGGGCGGCTTGACTGGCGGCGTTCTCGATTAAGTCTGCAGATTGAACTTCTAGGTCGGTCGCTTGATCGCTCGCCTTTAGCATCTTTAGGTTGTCGAGGGCCATTGCGTCATCCATATCTGACATGGCACGATCTGTCGGGTTCGCGGCGGTTGAAACTGGAATCAGCCCATAGGTGTTACCAAATGCCCTGGTCAAACTGGAGAAGTTGCTTACCTTGTGATCTTGGATAACGGCTTCGAATGCTTGTGGGTTGGGCAGAGTGGCGCTGTTGAGATTCACATGAAAGAGATTGCTCATCCGAGTGCGGTACTGCCCAATCATCTGCGTGACTTGCGCCTTGGCTTGATTGATCAACCCCTGCGGCCAGGCGACAATTTGCTGCAGGTTGTTTACCGCAGTCCTAGACATGTTGATCGACGTCAATGCGGTCTGGATCATGCCGTTGATCGCGCTGAGGATAGCCTGAATCCCGCTGAGGATGCCGGATTGCGCGTCTGCGGGTTGCGGCACTCCTACCAGAGTCATCACCATCACTCCGGTAAGCGTCACCGCAATGAACTTCCTGCGGCTCTTGACCCTGGCTACTAGCCAGACGAATACTGCAAAGAAAACTACGTAGGCGACAATCTGCATACCCCTTCTCCTGCTCACATCGCCGAGACTTCTTGTGGCTACCTTCGACTCGCTTCCCTGGTTTCGATTTCTGGCTCATTGATTGTGACGCCATTCACGGCACCGGAGATCTCCTCCGGAAGAGGCGCGACATCTGCCAATCCTTGGGGAAACCTCTTGGCCAAATCCTGGTAACTCGCCAGCAACGGTCGATCCGCATGCTTCTTCAGAAACCACGCCCGGTATCTCCGGTCGCGCGGGAAGGTGGTGCACACCCAATAGGACAGCGGCGTGGGCACAATCCGAATGGTCTGAGTGGTCTCAGCCTTCTCCCCGATCACCATCAGAGCCTCCGCACTTCGTCCCTTTCGCGGCGCGCCAAATCCCTTCACCTCGTTGACCGCCACCGGATTCAAGTTCAGGTGGTTGACCAGGGGCGTCACGTCCCCGGGCTGCTGGCCGATGATCTTCGTGCTTGCGTTCTTCAAAATGCCGGGCCCGTGAATCCTGGGCTGGAACTCCGTGCCAACGAAGTCTTCGACCGTCTGACTGATCCCCCAAACGCTGGAGTTGCGCTTGCGAGCGGTACGATACAGCTGCACTACTTCTGGGGCCAGCGCGGGGGAATCCAGCAGGAACCAGCATTCGTCGCGCACCTGGATGCTCGCTCGCCCGGTCTTCCCGGCGGCCCGTGCACCCATCGTGGTTGCGATCAACATACTCATGGCCGTCTCAAGCCGGGGATCGGAGCTGAGGCCTTCGACGTTGAAGAAGAGCCAATCGCTGTCGAGGCGCATGGTCGTGGGGCGATCGAACAGCTGGGCGTAGATTCCGCCTTCAGTCCACGAACGCAACTTGATGGCCGCGAGGTGTGCCTCATCGATCGTGCGTTGCATCTTCTCGGCGTCCCGCCAGTTCGCCAGCTCTTCGCGCAGGTCGTTGAAGGTCGGAACCGGATTCGAATAGCGGATCGAGCAGCGCTTATAGACGCGCGTGATCGCATCGGTCAGCACGTTGTCCAACAGCGAAGTGTCGGAGCCGTTGCTGTCGCCCAGCATGTGCCGGGTCAGGTTCTTCAGGAACGCCGTCTTTTCGTTGCTGGGAGCCGTTTCGCCTTCAGGCAAATCCCAGGGGTTCAGGGCTTCTCGGCCGTCCAGGTCAACATGGATCACCCGCCCGCCCACGAGTTCAATGAGCGGTTCGTACGAGTCGCCGCGCTCCAGGATCGAGACCAGTGGCCGTGCGCGCGCCATCATCAAGAGCTTGAGTTGCGCGAGAAACGTCTTTCCTCCGCCGCTCTTGGCCATGATCAACATGTTGGCGTCGCCGAGACCGGGATCGAACGGCGAGAACGGCATGAGCTGCCGATAGGGAGTCTCGAATAGCATCAGCGGTGAATTCGGTGTCCCTCTCCAGGGCATTTCCAGGGGTAGCAAGTCGGCCGCATGGAGCGTCAGTACCTCCGTCTCGCGCTTGTTGATCTCACCCAGGCCTGGCAGACTCGAAAAAAATAAGCGCTTCTGCGCCAAGTTCTCGGGGATGCCGCGTGCGCCGTTCATGCGGGCGATGGCATGCAACACGCGTTGCCGACGATCCGCCAGAATTCGTTCCGCTTCTTCCGCCTCAAATCGATTCCGGGCTGGACGCGAGGTGCGAACCGCAATGGTCAGGCTGAATTGGCAGGATTTCAGCGAGCTCGAAATCAACTCCTGCAGAACCCTGATGAGCTGATGCTCCGCGACTTGGGCATCCACGTTGAGGCGGAAGCCGCCATGGATGTCCTTCTGTGCCGCCGTCATCTTACGTAGCCGGCTCTTGTACTGCTTTACGGCCTTTGCCTGATCGGGAAGCACGACTTCCGCGTTAATGATGATGGGGAACTCCATCACCACCAGCTCCCGCAATACGCCTGGGAAGGTGGCGTCGGGCAGGTCTTTCAGGCTAATGAACGAGTACAGCAGGCCGCCAACCTTGAGGTAATCATCGAGCTCGTCCTCAATATTGACGTTAGCCATCTGACTCCGCGCACTCTCGTAAACCAGAGACGCCTCGGGCGGACGATACGGCAGGACATCGTTACGCAGCGGATTGAGTGATCGTTTGACCTCAAGGAAGAGGTCGTTATGGGTCATGCGTTCGCTCTTCATGCCGGTCGCCTGCATTGTGGCTTCCACTCCGGACATTAGGCTGTTGAACTCGGCGACCAAGTCCTCATGCTCGCGCCGGCTGCGCTCCATGCACTTTGTGGCCGACATGCTGAAGCTGGTACCGCGCATTTTCTTCTTCCACTCGAAATCGGGCGACTGGTGATAGGTACGCGGATCCCAGATGAAGTAGAAGTGCAACGAGTGCTCGAGGTAATAGCCCTCGGCGTTCCTCTTCCGCCACGCCTCGGATTGTTCACGGTCGAGTGCCTGCAGGACGGTATTAAGACTGTGCTGTTCGCGGTTGTAGCGTGCGATCAGATCGCCGACACCTTCGGCAATCTCAAGTCGCGCCTGCAATCGCATGGAGCGTTCCGGTAACGAACGAATCAGGGCTTCGAGCAGGAGCTTGGTCCGGTTTCGGTCATCATCACTTGCGTAGTAGGAGCAAATGCCGCTCACGCGGTAGCCGGCAACGAAAGACCCGTTGAGCTGGATCAGCAAGTTGTCGGTGAGGTCCCGAACCTTCAGCTGCTCGCACAATGGCGGCTGAGCCAATGACCTCTGGTACTGTTCCATCTTTAGCGCCATCAGCGCCATCGGTTGATTCCTCAGTCCTTGACGTATTCGCGACCCAGCTCCCGGTCTCGCTCGAGTGCCGAATAGACATGTGGTTTAGTGTGGAACAGCACCCAGTCCAGCAGGTAACCGCGCTGTTTGCCGTACTTGAAGAGCATCAACGCCGGCACACTCACGATGGGCACGAAATACTCGAGCACCATGTTCATGGGCAGGCCGAACATCTCACGGTTCAAAAACCGGCCGAAGATGTTCATCACGACTGCGACTGCCAGGATGGCGAAGAGGTCTTCCGCTTCGAGCCCAAAGAATGTGACCCTGGTCCGCAAGTTTCGGTAGATCGGTGTGATATCGAGTGCCATTTTTGTCTCCTAACGAAGCCCTCCAACCCCCTGAGCGACGAAAAACTCAGCCAGACGAAGCAGCCCCGAAACCATCAGGCATAGAGCAGCTGTAACAAAATGCCGAAGCCAGCCGCTGGTGGGATGTACGAGTGAGAAAACTCCCAGTCGTAGTGCCATGGCGGCCACCTGGGACGCGGCGTACACGGGCAGGATCACATTCGCGACCCAATTGATCAGAGTCACGATCGAGAGCCAGTACAGATCAGGATTGTTCCAAGCTGCCTGCGAAGCGAAGGTCTCAAAGGCTCGCGTCAAGCCGGACACCATCAGGCACGCGAGTGCGCCATACATACTGTGCGCAAATTCCTGCGCTTTCGAGAATTGCAAAATGGCGATAATGATGAAAGCTGCGGCGAGGGTTGGCATGATCACATTGCCGACCCAATCCGCCAGATGCAGTATGCCGTGATCAAAAGACATGTTTGCCAGATTCACTCACACACCTACATCATCGAATTCACAAGCTTCCAAATGGCTGAGACGGTAAGCAGCGCCAGAGACACGGCAACCAGACGCAAAAACGGTTTTCTTGTGGCGAAATTCAAGATCGCACCCACCAGCGTGAGTACAGCGGTGATGGGCATGATCGTCCCCACCAAGTGGTTCCAGAGGCTCTCCAAGACATCGACCGTGGCGTATCGAGTACCGGTGTTGTAGCTCTGGAGCAGGCTGTAAGTGGTCTCGGTGCCCAGCAAAAACATCGCGGCCAGGATGGACGGCAGCGGATGTTGACCGGAGGCAGCGTCCAGAACAGCTCTTAGTACAAAGAACGCGGCTAAGGTAGGCACCATGCGCTGCACGACGAAATTGGTTACAAATTGCGTGACGTCTGTTTGAAAATTGGCCAGCCACCCAGTAGCAATGCCTCCGGGAGAGCCCGAAGGCAGTGGTACAGCCACGCCAAACGAAGCGAACCAGCTCAAGAGTGGCTGAAGAGTTAAGAAGACGACTGCCCAGAACATCCACTTCGTGAACCCCCCTCCGATAGCGAACGTCATATTTCCTTCGCGGCGCAGACTGACGCCGGCCACTACCAGCGACAGCAACGCCGCCGAAGGAGCCAGCAGCAGTAGGACGGAAATAATGTCGTTCAACAGTTGCGAAGTTGCCATCCGTTGTAATCCCCACGCTTGGGATTTTCCTCACTGCGAAAAACCGTAGTACGGCTGCTTGGAGCCCTGCGTTGCGGGCTGCCTGCACAGTTGCGACCCGCGGTGCGGACAGGCGGTTACGTAACACCCCCTGTTCCGTTCGTGATCCAGAACTCGATGAGTCTGGTTACCCCCGAGACAGCCAAGAGGGCTGCGGCTGCGAACACCCACCGACCAAAGCCCCGACCGGTCAGCCAGGAGACGATGGCGCCCACGACTGCGCCACCAGCCCCGACCGGCGCGATTACGTTGCCGATCCAGTTGATGAAGTTCAAAAAGGCGCCTTCCGGTTGTGCGGCGGTTTCTCCTTGTACGGCCACGTTGGTCGCCGGTACCGATCCAAGGTTTTGTGCCGCCATGAACTCTTCAATGGCAAGCAGCATGATCGCGAGTATGATCAGAGGTTTTTTCCATGTGTGATCTGCCCGGAATTTCATTTCCCGCGGTATTCTCCTTTCTCCGAGACGTCCCGATCGGCTTTCGCACCGCCAAAAATAGGCGTTGCCAGGCGATCGACGCGGAGGGAAAGTAAGCTGGAAACGAAATGTTGTCAAACATGGACCAATTTGGTTAAAAGGACCGGGACGCAGGGGAGCGAAGAGAGCAACAAGCACGAAGATCGGGGTGGCTGTTAGCGGAAGTCAGTGCTGTCAGGAATCATTGTCCCGCGGACACGTTCGATGGCCATTTCAAAATCGGACCAGTTCAGGGGCGGTAGTTGATCGCCAATATTCAGTCGATTGAAAGCCATCCGCTTTGCAGCCGTCGACATCGCCTGGAGATCGGCGGGCGACATACCGTTCAGACGTCGTGCCATATACGCGATTGTCAATCCCGCCTCCAGGCGAGCACCTTTGAGATAGAGGCTTAGCAGTTGGGTTCATTGCTCGGAATCAGGAGGCTGGATCTGAATCTTATCCGAGAACCGACCGCCCCGGAGAGCGCGGGGGATCGGCGCCCACCAGAAAGACATTGTTTTCCGACTGCAAGCCACTGATTTCCGTAAGGAACTGCTCTACCAGCTGAATATCATGCTGAGCCAGATAGCGGTTGTTTGCCGGCGACAGTCGTTCCATTTCATCGAGAAAGATAATTGCCGGACTATGTTCTTTTGCGCGGGGCTTGACGGAATCCCCGTTACGCCTTCCAGAACGTTGGCCGCCGTGAGCGGGTAAAAGCTACGTTTGGTCTGGCTTGCGGTCAGGCGTGCAAATTAAGGTCTTCCCCGTTCCTGGTGGGCCGACCAATAACAGTCCTACTTGGGATTTCCAGACCCAACGCGCAGTGCGTTCCGGGTCTTCCAGTAGATGCACCAGCGACTTCAGATCTTGTTTGACCGATTTAGAGACAATTACTTCATCCCATTCCACGCGTTCGAGTTGGGGTCGGTCCTTGTCGCCGTCTCCGTTCAGAACGCGGCGCAGGTCTTCGGCCTCAATTCTCCGGTTATCCGTCCGCGCGTAACCTGGTGCTTGATCTACTCCTGCGCGCAGCTTGTCCGCGCTCGCTCCTGACACTCGGTGCGCAAACTCCTGCAAGTCAAACCGCTTCCAGGGCATCTTGCTCAGCTGCGCTTCCAGAATCTTCATGCGGCCAGCTGAACGTCAAATCTGCCTTCCCGGATCAACGCCTCATGCTCATCGGCCCATGGTCATGTTATTGAACTCCCGGCCGGCGCCGCCCGGATCACTGACGGCGTCTTGCCGCCCAGCCCCAAGCGAATCGATTTCGTCGATAAGAAAAAGTACGGGCGCCCCGGAAGCAGCCTCCGCGAACACCCCGTGGTTGTTCTCGGCGGTCCCCACCAATCCAGCGGTTGAGCAATTGCGGAGCCGAAACGTATTCGAAGTTACGTCCAAATTCGCCCGTGGCAGCTCTAGCCAAAAAAAGTCTTGCCGGTTCCATGTGGGCCATACAACAAATCCCGTTTCGCAGCACTCCGTAGCGCTCATACTCTCCCGCCTTTAAATACCCTGCACCAGCTGGCGGATTTGCTCCTTCGCGTCTTCCATACCGCCGACGTCGGCCACCGCTGGCAGGCACATTGCGAACTACGAACTACCTTCGCTGGTTGCGGGGCGGTCGCAGTGCTGGCCCGCCGACAGCAATCGGCGCAAATGGCGCCTGGGCAGGGCTACTCTTGCCTGGCTGCACTGCGGGGTTCGAAGTCACTAGAATCACCATTGCAGAAACGAGGATTTCGCTCTAACGCTTACAGTTGATATGCACGAAAACGAATGTTCCCTGAGGTGACAGTCGCACCTTCCGGCTTCGCCTGCGGGTTAGGTTTTGGGCGCCTAAGTCATTCCGGCACTCTACTCTTCCAACGTCCTGTCCCGAACCCCCCAAATGGGCTAAAGTGTGCTGTGAAGGGGATGGCGCGCGGGACGCAATTCTAGCCTTCGTGCCAGTCGATCGGTGATTGAGTGACGCAACCGCCTCAAGAATGGTTGCTCAACACACCAGTGCTACGGCTTTGCGGCACTCGTGTTGATCGGGCTCTTGCGAGGCCTATTGCGGAATGCGCCGCCCTTCCTGAAGAGACCCTTGAAGTTCGTGGTCGCCAGCTTCGTTGCGATTGGGTTAATGCTCACGTTTCTGAGCGATGAAGTCCCTCATCGTACGGGGTGATCAGATTCCATCGGAGGGCGCCAAGCAAGCCTCAAGTTTGCCGGCCCCCAATCCGCCGGAACATGAGTTCCGCTCGCTTCTGAGTGGTAGGATTACCCTCATCGTCCAGACAGGTGTGGGCGAACCCGCGCTTGTAAGATTAATCCCGTTGATCCCTCAAGTACATCAACGTACGCGGCGGTTTTTCCAGCAAAATCTCCCCACCGGTTCCCAGTTCGGTTTCACTCTCCCTCGTTCTACTGCGGTGGTGCCTGTGCCGTGGTTGTCTGTGCGCTCGTCTGTTGGTACATCTGATTTAACTCGCGTCGCAGTTGCATCAGCTCTCGTAATTCTTCCAAGGTCGGCACGTTCCCATTTTCCACTCCTCTGATGGCGGTTCCCGTCGAATGCACATTCGCGCTCGTCCCTTTATTCGCCCCCTCTTTTTGCAGAACCAAATAAAATCGCGTGTTGCCCGGTATCGTAA
>QIAU01000196.1 GCA_003225055.1 Acidobacteriota bacterium | reverse complement strand
AAGCAGGCGTCCGGATTCGAGCCAATTGTTTTCGGTTGGTGTCAGGATTGGATGGTTGCGAGCAAGTCGTTCGACAAACTCTTGCTCGGAAGACTTGGTGGCTCCCCGGCTGAGTTCCGCGAGCACCACGGCTGAGTTTCGCACCAGACCCGTAGTTTCTGCGATTCGCTGCTGGTGGCGGCCGGTACGGAGATGGTCGATGAAGATCGAAGTGTCGAAGACGACAAGATTACTCATCGTGTCCCGAGAATTCGAGCTTCCCACCGTATTTCGACATCAGCTTCTTGAAACGCTTCAGGGCAACAATTTCGCGCAATGCCGCGTGTACGGCCTCGGTTCGCGATTTAACACCTAGCACTTCGGCTGCTTCGTCTGCCAGTCGCTTGTCGAGCCTGATCGATGTGAGGGCCACTGCCATCGGTTTCCCCCTTTGTTCATTGTATATACAGTTTAGCGATATTATATATATGAGTCAACTGTTGACGGATCGGCCCGAGCCGACAGACGATTAGGTCACATCCAATGCAAGAGTACCGAGTGACAGGACAGGATTGCTCCTGTCCCCTCCTCTAAGAACTGTGCGGGAGAGTTTCCAACTCACACAGCTCAAGCCTTTCGAACCCCTCTTTGCGAGACGCGGTAGCCGAGTCCGATAAAGCACGCGATCGAGGGCAGGCGGGTACCGTGTAGCTTATCGTTTCAGCCGATTGCCTCGAACCAGCCCTGGCGAGAAGGTTCAGATAGCAGAAAAGTTCGAAAATCGTCCTCTAGGGCCGACCAATTCCTCTTAACTTGCAGAATCGCCGATAATTTGAGGACCTCCAAGAGGCCCAAAGGACCTAGATTCCCCGTCGCCAGCACTAGGAGCTTGCGTGCTTGCGTCACACCGTCGTGGCAGCCGTGCTCACGCTTCAACTCCCCCAGCGTAGCAATTTGCGGAGGTAAAGTCGCTCTTCCATATTTATGGCATACATGAAATAATCGAAGTATGAAACAGGATTCCGTTCGCACCACGGTTGATATCCCAGTGCCCCTCTACCGCAAGCTAAGAGAACAAGCTGCTGCTAGAGGCCACTCCATCCGCGAACTGGTTCTTGCCGGGGTCCGCAGTGTCCTACTCCAGGGCCAGCGCCCGCGACCGAAGAGGGTGCGATTCCCGCTCATCGTTTCTGAAGGTCCAAAGGTAGAGCTCACCCACGAACAAATTTATGAACGCGTTGAATTTCCTTGATGCGAACGTCTGGCTGGCGCTTATATGGAGTCGGCACGTGCATTCGGAAAGAGCTCGGCTTTGGTTTGAGCAGGCCGGGGAAGAACAATTCTTTTTCTGTCGTTTCACGCAGGTAACCGTTCTGAGACTCCTAACGACCGACCAGGTCATGGGAAAAGACGCCAGGACCATGTCTGAGGCCTGGAGCTTGTGGGACCGGATTTGGGCAGATACGCGCATTGTGTTCCTTCCCGAGCCCGATGACATTGAGAGGGAGTTCCGTTCGCGCTCGCGGCTGTCAAGCCGGTCGCCCAAAATCTGGGCGGACGCTTATCTACTGGCCTTCGCCGCAGCCGCTGGCCTAAAGCTCGTCACCTTTGACCGAGCGCTCAAGTCGCACGGTGTAGATGTCCTTATCCTCTAAGGAGAACCAGTCTCGGCGGCTGAGGTCACAACCATGGTCAAGGCCTGTGCTGAATTTGGGCTCGGTTTCTCGTCAAGGGGAGGACCCTGCCCAGGGTCATCGCCCAGCATCCCGCATGGAAAAACCTTGGGTACGACTCGCCTGACGGCCAGCACGGTCGTCCGTCAACCTTCTATCAGCAATCACAAACATTGAATCTAAAGTGCTGAAACCGCTAGTTCAAGTTGTTGCCATTGAGCAGAAAAGTTCTAAATCGTTCTGCCAGGGCCGACCATTTCTTTTCAATACTTACGAAATCGCCGGGTCCTGAGGGTTTACACAAGAGGGTTTACATTGGCCGCGCCGTTTGCGGACTCCCGCCAAACGCTGGCGGCAGCTAAACTCACAGCTTGCACTCCGTTCTTCCCACCACGTCCGGTTGTAAACGTTCTGCGTTACATCCACCGTGGCATGGCCCATGTTGTCGCGCGTTACCTCGGGCCGGACGCCGACACTGCTCATCAGGCTCGAAAGCATGGTGCGGAAGCTCCGAAAATCTACGGTCGGGGGCAATCCCAGTTTCTTGACCGTGGGCTTCAGATGCCGACGAGGCAAACTGCGCGGGTCTATAGGACGTCCTTTTGCGTTGGTGAAAACGAGGTCATCCGGTTTCCGACACTTCAACCTGGGTGCCGTGCGAGACGTATAAGCGCCGGGCAACATCGTCGACCGTCAGGTAATCCCAGCTGCCCTGGCCGTGAATGGGGATTTTCTTCGTCAGTTGATAACTAGCCGGGGAATCTGCGGGTGCCGAATACGCCGCACAGAAAACTCCGGCCGCCGCCCAAATGCTTACCATTGCATTCCACAGCTTTCCATGATCTCGAGTTATCGATACCCCAGTCCTTCCAAGCCACAGAGAAAGATGTGCTTCAATGGCAGTTTGCGGTGCCGGTGTCGGTAAAGGTCTTGCCGGCTTCCGACACGAAGTCCCAATCGTAGCTGGAGGAATGAAGTGTGAGCTTCAGAACTCCGAAAGTATCGGCATTGCGCGCCTCACTGTTGGGGTTAAGCGCCGCGAAGGTTCGGTGAGAATTCTTTCCGCCACTACCTACGACGAACTCGCGAATACCATGCTCCGCGTCTAGTTTGCCGCTGGGGTCCTGCGGCGCGAAGCGCTCGTAATCGTGATCGTGACCGCTGAGGATTACATCCGCGCCTCGGGTATAGAGGATTTGCCACAGCGGCAGCATGGTCGGATCATTACCGTGTTTCTCCCCTGAACTGAAGAGCGGTTTGTGGAAATATGCTAGGGTGCAGCCTGTGGCGTGCTGCTCCAGATCGCGCTTCAACCATCGCCCTTGTGGCGAGTTCGCATCACAGCCGCCCACCTCGAGGCACTCGCTATTCAGCGCAACAATGTGCCATGCCCCCAGGTCGTAGCTGTAATAAGCTTTGGTGGGATCCCCAGCAGCTGCTCCAAAGTACCGGGCGTATCCGGATGCTCCGTTGCTGTGGTACTCGTGGTTTCCAGGCGCCGGACGCGTGCGGTCTTTGAAACGCCCCCAACGTCGGCGCATAGCATTTCGAGAAGTTCTCATCCGAGCCATCCGGATATGCCAGATCGCCGACTGCAAGCACCGTCCCCGGAATATTTTCGATGAGCTTCGCGGTGGCATAAGCGCCGGCAAGATCGTCACAGCTGGCAATATCGCCGGCGCCTACCAGCACCGGGTCGGAACCCGCCGTTGACGTGGATGTTGAAGAAGACTCGTGTTTGTTCGGATTCTTATGATCATCAGCGTGCGCGCCGAGAGTCGCAATGACGCATAACAGCATGGCGCAACACAGCGATCTATAAGCTCTCGGGATAGCATGCGGCTGATCAGTTGATTTTTGCGTAATGCAAAATCCTTCAGCTCTTTTCATCTGGTCGCGCGAAGAGGACATGCAGCACGACATCTATCGCGCCGCAACGGCTGCACAAGATCACGGCGCGGATCGATGCTCGCGGCCAGTTGAAAGCCATCAGCCATCAATTAGCCTCGCCGGCAATCCTTATGTCTATCCCGCAGCCTTCACCGACAATTACGACGCGAGCTGCCTGGAAGGTCTGCTCGAAAGCTGGTCTGATACGCAGGTGTGGCTGCGGTATCGGCAGGCGCAAGCTTGGGCATGGCGCAATTGTAGCAGAACGGACTGTGGTCCAACTCCGTAATGTTTGGCGTCAGCGGCCCAGTGATAGCGAGTGTTAGCCCCAACAATTTAGAATTGTCGAAAACATTATCATATTCCGGCGAGGTCGTAGGATAAAAAGCCCAGTATTACTTCTATTGGAAATTTGGGGGGCCGCGGGGGCGCGCTCGTGCCGTATAAATTCGGCTGAATTCAAATCTTGCCCACCGCAATCCCTGCGCATCGACCGAAGCTGCTGAGATTGTGATTAAGTCCGGCGAATATGCCGAGCCAGAGCGTTCATTGGCAATTTCCATCCGCAAGGGGGGTTAACCCTGTCATATCTTCCGCAATTACTCGTGGCCCAAGCCTTCATCCCGCCTGAGCGCACGCAGGTCGCCGGGGTCGTGTTTCCGGGCGACAACTACGCCAACGCCATTAAAGCGGAAGTGTTGAACCGATTGAACAGCATCCAGGCATATCGATAAACTGACCACACCCGTGCTGATCCTTCACGCGTCAATGACGATCGTGTTCCGATTGGTCAGGGGGCTTGAGCTTTTCGCCAACCTTAGTCAGCTTGGCAAGGATGTGATCCTGCGTCAGTACGCGCGAAGGGCACGCGTTGGGCGAAGCTCAAGTTGAAGACCTCGCCGATATGATCTCTTCCCAGATCGATTGGTTCGATAGGTCGGAGTTGAAAGAGCATGTTGCGAACTTCGCCAGCACGATTGGGCAGTTTGTCAGCTAGAGCGAAAGCGTTCTCGGGATTGCACGCGGTAGTGTGTCAGTCAGATGGTTGATAAAGCCGACGTTGTTGCCAAGGTGAAAGGGCAATTCTGCAAGAGAGTAAGAACGGGCCATCTAACCACGTTCGTTTACCGATTGCTTAGCTCCAGAGGCGGTCCCAAGAGCGCTCCTGGTCCCACTGTGGGGTGGGGTCGAAGTAACCAGTACCGGGTGCCAGATGTTGCCGCACTACGTCTTCGTTGAGAGTGACGCCAAGGCCAGGTCGATCAGGAACTTCAATCCACCCGTGATTGACAATCGGCGATTTCACATATTCCTGCACCATTGATGACCACCACGGTACGTCAAGCGAGTGATTCTCAAGAGCTAAGAAATTTTGAGTGGCTGCCGCGCAGTGGACGTTCGCCATGCAACTTACAGGCGTTCCCGCGAAGTGCATCGCCATGGGCACGCCTAAGTCCTCGGCCATATCTCCAATTTTGTGGGTCTCAAGAATGCCGCCCGAAGTTGCAAGGTCGGGATGAATCTTGCTGACTGCGTGTTTCTCACACAAAAGGCGAAATGGTTCTTTCAAATAAATGTCTTCGCCGGTGAGAATGGGTGTGGGGCTCTGATCGGAAATTTGTTTCAGAAGATCGGTGTAGGTCCAGGGAATTACGTCTTCCATCCACGATAGGTTGTACTTCTCGTAGGCTTTGCCCAGCCGGATGATCGATTTCACACCCAGATGACCGAGATGATCCATCGAAAGCGGAATTTCCATACCCACAGCATCGCGCACCGCAGCAACATATTGCTCAAGCATGGCGATTCCTTTATCAGTGACCTCGGTGGCCACAAATGGGTGCTCGAGTTGCGTTTCCTCCCACTGCGTGAGCTCCGAGGGTTCCGTGACCGTGCCTGGCGTATCCGAGACCATTTCGACTCCCAAGTCCATCTTGAGCCAGGTGAGTCCCATCACTTCCTTGCGTTCTTTCATTCGTTGGGCGTAAACCTTGGGGTCCTTGGATTCGGTGGTGTCGGCGTAGACGCGGACCCGGTCACGAAATTTGCCGCCGCCAACCATGGCATAAACTGGGGCATTGTAGACCTTGCCTGCAATATCCCATAAGGCCATCTCGATCGCGCAGACTCCGCCGCCTTGGCGCGCGTGTCCTCCGAATTGTTTGATCTTGCGGAACAGTTTGTCGAGTTGCAGAGGGTTCTCGCCAAGAAGGCGGCTCTTCAGAAAGAGAGCATAGGTTGGACTCGCGCCGTCGCGAACTTCGCCCAGCCCGTAGATGCCTTGATTGGTGTCAATCCGGATGATGGGGCAAGGGCTCGGCCCTGGCTTGACGATCGTCGCAATGCGAAGATCGATGATTTTCAACGCCGAGGGACTGGAGTTGACGTTGACAGCCTTGTGGGATTCCATGCGGTCGCCCATCAGCAAGCCGCCCCCCAATACGAGGGCGGAAGTCTTCATGACATCGCGGCGATTGTAAGTGTGGTCGTCAGTCATATAGATTTGTCCTTTCCAAAATGTTCCCGGGTCCAGTACTCTGCGCGGTCACCAAAATGCTCCTGGCAGAGCCCAAGACCAAAAGATTGTAAGCTGGCACGCAAGGGCGGCGTTTGACAAATCATCGCTGATCTGAGAGTTTCGGGAACGCAATCCGCGCGGAGTGACAGTGATGCCGGCGATCTAGTGGTTGGAGATCGCGAGGGCGTTTACTTCGCTCCGGCCGCAGCTGGTTCAGGAGGTGCTCGACCGCGCCGACGAAACTCAATTCACGGTGCGTGGACGAAAAGAAGTTCAACCAAGGCAAGTACACATCGAGCGAAATCTATGGCTCGCCCAGCGATCCAAAATTGCAGCAGGAATTTAAAGAATACCCGAAGCGGCGGCTGGAGGAAATTCGCAAGCGGCGCGACTCCAAGTAAACGGAGGTGAAGTCATGTCTGATTCCAAACCCCAAGAAGTCACCCGGCGTGGGTTTATCGCAAAGATTGGGAAGGGGCTACTTGCGGCAAATGTCGCGGGGACGTTGATCAAAAAAGCGGCCGCGCAGCTCGTGGTTCCTGAACCTCCGGGCAGGAAATTGGGCTGGGCGATTGTTGGCCTGGGCAGTCTTTCCATTAACCAGATCTTGCCCGCCTTTGCGAAATGTGAAAAGTCCAAAGTGGTGGCGTTTGTTAGCGGGCATCCCGACAAGGCGAGCAAACTCGCTTTACGCTACGGAGTCGATCCGAAAAACATATACAACTATCAGAATTACGATTCGATCAAGGACAATCCCGAGGTTGATATCATTTATATTGTCCTGCCCAACGGCATGCACGCCGAGTACACCGTCCGCGGCCTCCAATCAGGCAAACACGTCCTTTCAGAGAAGCCTATGGCCAATACTCCTGCCGAATGCCAGCAGATGATCGACGCCGCGCGCAAGGCACACCGCAAGTTGATGGTTGCCTATCGCTGCCGCTACGAGCCCTACAACCAGGAGGCCATTCGCATGGCGCACTCGCAAGAGTTGGGCCCTACCCAGGTCATTCTGGCGGATGCCGGTTTCAACATAGGCGACCCCAATCAATGGCGTCTGAAGAAGGATCTTGCAGGAGGGGGTTCGTTGATGGATATCGGCATATATGCTCTGAACGCGTCCCGGTATCTTTCCGGCGAAGAGCCCGTCCAGGCAAACGCCATGATGTACAACAGCCCGGGCGATCCGCGATTTAAGGAAGTCGAAGAACACGTAAATTTTCAATTGCGTTTCCCGAGCGGTGTGTTGGCGAACTGTACGTCAAGCTATGGGTATTTCCCGCAGAGCCACTATCGCGTGGTCGGAACAAAAGGCTGGATCGAGATGGATCCAGCAACCTGGTACAGCGGCTTGCGAATGAGAGTACATCGTGGGAACTCCATCGAAGAGCGTGAACTGCCTCAGCGTGACCACTTTGCCGCGGAAATGGATCATATGTCGGACTGCGTGATCGAGGACAGAGAGCCACTCACTCCGGGCGAAGAGGGACTGCGCGATATAAAAATCATAACCGCCATCTACGAGGCGGCGAGAACAGGCAAGACTGTGGAGCTATCAGAGTCGAATCATGGCCGAGTGAGCAGCCGGGGAAATCGCGGGTGGTTTCAGGACTCTCCTTGCTCTCCATATACTCTGCATCACGAAGGAATAAGAGAAAAAGAACAAAAATGCTTGACAAGATTGGAAAAGACAGCGGCGTGAGTCCAAATGAGGTTTTTGCGTACTACAGGCGTCTGCTCGTGCCGCTTGCAAGATTTTGGTGAGCCACAGGCATCAGGGAATCCAGGTCGGGATTCAGGGACCATCAACCCGAATTTCTCTCGAGCAACCGGCCTAGACTCATTTCCCTAGGCGGCGCCTTCAGGCCCAAGACGGCATTCGCGACCATCTCGCCCATCACTGGACCGTGCTTGAAACCGTGGCCGGAACCGCCGCCCACGATCCAGACATTTTCTGCCTCGGGGTGGCGATCCAAGATGAAATTTTGGTCCGGGGAGTTCTCGTACTGACACACGCGGCCTTCCACTAGCGGAGCCCCGGCCAATCCCGGGAAGCGTAGTCGAAGATAGGTACGTGCCTCTGTCAGGGCCTCGTCAGAAACCCGTCGCTCCATGGTGGTAGGATCGATCGCCGGTCCGCGCGCATCGTCGGCTATCTTGAATCCGCGCCAATGATTCCCAGGAATACCGTAGAATCGGCGCCTGCCATCAATCCAGACTGGCAGCTCTGCTTCGGTGAACCGCAGATCACCGGCGGCAGTGCCGAAGAATAAGACCTCCTGACGAGTGGGCGTGATAGACGGCGCTAAAATGGGGAAGACTTTTCCGAGCCATGGACCACAGGCGAAAACATAAGAGTCAGCGTTCAGGATCTCACTGGACGTAATCCCGATTCCTTGCATGCGGTTGGCCTTGATCGGGCCGGGCGTGGTTTGCGCCTGCCGGTATTCGCCGCCCTGTTTGAGGAATGCATTCAAAACGGCCTCGCAGCTACGGCGCGCGGCAAGGTAACCGGAATCGGGCTCGTAGATGCTCCAGGAGACACCTTCAAAATTAATTTGTGGCCAACGCTCGGCGCAATCTGCGGTAGAAAGTCTCTCGAAGCGAATGCCGGCCTCTTTCATCAGTGGCAGGGCCGCGCGTTCGTAGGAATCATCTGTGCCCGCCATCCAGAGCACGCCAGTTCGGAAGAAAAGTTTCAGATTCCATCGCCGTTCGTTCTCCTGCCACAGGTGCAGGGCTCGGGCCACCATCGTGGTATAGATTCCCTGAGCTCCGTACGTGGCGCGAATAACTCGAGTCTCGCCGCCGGAGCTGGCCCGCGAATTTCCCGGACCCCACGCGTCAAGCAGCGTGACCTTGCGGCCTGTTTGCAGAAGATCGAGAGCCGACCAGCCACCGAACGCGCCGGCGCCGATGACAATGACCGAACCTCGAAGCGAGCCTCGAAATGCAGGTGGACCGACCAGGTAGGTCGCGCCGGCGATCGCGGAGTTTTTTAGAAAAGTCCGGCGAGAACTCTTAGTTTTCATGAGTGGACTCTCAAAATAAAGCACACTCGAGCCGCAATTATTCCTGTACTCGCAGCGTTGCCCGAAGCCATTCCACAAACTGCTGCTTGTAGAATGCCCACTCTGCGTGGCCTTCCCAATTCTCCATCCCGTGGGGCGCGCCTTCAAGCAGGATCAGTTTGAATGGGGCGCCGATTGCTTTGAGTTTTCCGGCGTATTCCATCGTGCCTCTGTAGAGTTCATCTTTGGTCCCTTGGATGAGGAGCGTCGGGGGTTGGCCGGCTCGCGAGTTAAATTGCGGCGAATAGCGCTGCAAGTCGTCGCTCCTCCAGTCACCAAAGAGCCGTCTTAAGGCCGCTCTTTCCCATTGCGAACCTTCGGACCACTTCGTGAAGTCATACACACCGTAGAACGAAACCACTGCCTGCACCTCACAGCCGGTGCACGGTTCAGAAGCGACTTGCGCCACCAGTTGGCCGCTGGCGGATTCACCCAGCAGGGCAATGCGGTTTAGGTCAATATGAAAGCGATCAGCATGCGCGCGAACATAACGGATGGCGGCGCGAACGTCTTCCAATTGCTGGGCAATGCGTACGTAGGGCGTGAGACGGTAATCAATTGAAAACCACGCGAATCTGGCTTCGGCTAGTGGCTCGAATACAGGAGCGACGTAGGTCACCTTGTTGCCCGCTTCCCAGCCGCCACCGTGAACGATGATCACCGCGGGAAATGGCCCGCGACCTTCAGGGATGTAGGCATCCATGAGCAACTCGCGGCCGTCGGGGCGGTCATAGACGATGTCCTTCCAGAGCCCGCGACGGTCGCCCCTCAGCCAGCCGATAAGATCCTCTTTCCAGCCCCACTGGTCGGGATGCCAGTTCTCAAAATTGTGAATGGCACCTGCCACAGGATAAAAGATGCAGTGCGGTAGCTGCTTGCAGAGGATCTCTAGCACGGCGGCTGACGATTCTTCATCTTCGGTGCCATGAAACATGAGCACTGTCGGCTTATCCTTCACTCTGGCATTTTCTTCCCTGAGGGAGAGTACGGTAGCGTCTGGCTTTGCGCCGAACGTCACCACCCCTCTGAACCCGCCGCGCGCGGCCAGGGATAGCGCGACTACTGCGCCTGTGTCCTCGCCGATCAGAACCGTTTCAGGCGTAATGTTGAAACGACCGGGGCAACGGACATAGCGGATGGCTTCGGCTACGTCTTCGGTGGAGCGGTAGTCGACGGAAAACCATGCGAAGCCGGCCCGGTCGAGCACTTCGAAGAGCTGCGTCACCTGGGTGCTCTTGGTGCCTTGACTCCCGTGAACGATGATGGCCGCTGGGCGCGGCTCACCTGCGGGCGCATAGGCATCCAGGCTGAGTTGGTCATGGAAGGGCACGTCGCGCAGCGCACCCGGGATGACATAATGCGGCCGGCTGCCGAGCGGTTGCGCGCAAGGGGTAATGCTTGCCGCAAGCGCGACAATCAGCACAGGGAGAGAAGTCATTGACTCCCCGAAGTCCCAAAGACGCAGGGCTCGCGGGCCGGTAGGACGCAGGTCCGAAACCGCCCCCCGCGTATATGGCTAGAATCGGAAGTGCAGGCCCCACTGCATCTGCCGCATGTCGGTCGCAGCAGAGGT
The DNA here is from genome assembly GCA_003225055.1 of Acidobacteriota bacterium. GTDB lineage: Bacteria > Acidobacteriota > Terriglobia > Terriglobales > Acidobacteriaceae > Gp1-AA122. Next base: position 40,874 of record QIAU01000196.1, on the reverse strand, counting down.
AATTCGTGCGGCATCGGACACGTCCACAGTTGAATTCGGAAGTCCAAGGTTCGTGTGGTTGAAGGCATTGAAATTCTCCCACCGGAATTCCAGGGTCTTTCCTTCCGTGATGACGAAATCCTTGGACAGGGAAAGGCTAAACAGGTATTGCGGCGGCCCACGCAGCGAGCCCTTGGAAGCCGTACCGTTGCGGAAGGGTTGCTGCGGGGAGGTGTAAGCGGCGGGATTGAACCACAAGTCACGGTTGGGATTCGGGACATGGGGATTCCCAATGATGTCCGGACGAACGCTGTTGAAATCTGTGTTCAGCAGTGGCGCGTTGGAGACAAAGGGCGTGAAGGCAGCGCCGGATAAGAGAGTAGTGACGCCACTGAAACGCCAACCGCCGACAAATGCCTCCGCTACCTTGCTGGTCTTGGCAGCCCAACGGCGCCCCTTGCCGAAAGGAAGATCCCAAGTATGGAGCAGCGTCAAGGCGTGGGTATGGTCCCAGCTGGCAGGGCCGTGGTCGCCGCGGATGTTGTAGTTGTCCGAGAAGTTGTATCCACCCTCGGAGTTGGTCATGACTTTCGACCAGGTGTAAGTCAGCAGGAAATCCAACCCGTGGGAGGTCCGCTTCTGAAGTTTTGCCTGCAGCGAGTGGTAGCTTGAGTTGTCGCAATTGCAGACGTCGTACACTCCTTGCGACAGACCGAATTTGTTGAACGGGCGACGCGGACCAAGATCGCCCGGGCCTGGAACTGCCTGGTTGGTATTGCGATTAACAAATAGGTGCCGGCCGACGTTGCCTACGTACGCGATTTCAGCGGTCAGGTCAGAGCGAATTTCATGTTGTACCGACAGGTTCCAGAAATCCGCCAGCGGGATGCGGTAGCTGTCTAGCGGATAAAAATAGAAATAAACTCCCACGCCGTCGGGAAGGGGAAAGCGTCCGTTTGAGCCGATCGGGAACGGCGGAGGCAGCGGCGGGCCAGTCGTGAGAAAAGTGGGAACGGCGGATGAATAAATGTTGGCCGCACTCAGGAACTGGGGGAACTGCACGGGTGGGTCAAGTTCTGGATTCTGGCCGAAAACGGCGCCCTCGCCCGCCGCGTTGAAGCTGCGGCCGTATCCGGCACGAAGGGCCGTGCCCAGCCGGAGTCGGTAGGCTAGCCCAAGGCGCGGCGCAAACCCGGCATTGTACGGCTTGACTCCGAAATTTGGGGGGACGGATCCGACGCCGGCTACGAGCACATCACCGGTGGTGGGATCAAAGCTTCCTCCACTGCCAGGTTTCGCGCCAGTCTGCGGCAGGTAGTTTTCATAGCGAAGCCCATAATCAATACTCAGCTTGGAGGTGGCACGCCACGAGTCTTGTCCGAAGAAATACAGCCGTGTCTGCCGGATGCTGGGATAAAAGCCAGGAGTGGTGAAATTGCGCGCGATGAAGCTGGGCTGGCCGAGCAAATAGGTTGCAAGGCCAAGACCTGTCGTGGCGCTGCCCGCTGCGATGGTATCGACGTCGGCGCTACCTGTCACGCTGTCGGCAAAGGTCAATTCGCCTGAGCGGTGGTTGCCGCTATCGATGCGAGTGGTTTGCGCGCGGCGTATATCAACGCCCCACTTGATGGTGTGATTGCCCGTCTGTTTGGTCCAATTGTTAACCCATTGAAAATGGTTCTCGGTTTCGCTGAGGGGGCAGTTGCACTGGTTGACGACCAGCCCGTACCCGAAATTGAATCCGCCATCGCCAGTGACGTAAAAAGCTGGCATGCTGCTGGTGTCGCTAGTGCCACGGTTCAGCCCAATCAGTCCGGCATCGCTCGCTGGATTGAGTCCGAAGCCTCCTGGCCGCACTCGAACCCGATACCTAAATGTGCCAAATCGAACGTCGGTAATTAGTGTCGGGTTCAATGAGTAGGTCCAGCCCAACGCGAGGCTCTGGTTCCGGGTCAGCGATCGGCCAGCGAAGTGGAAGGTCGTCGGCCCTCCCGCCGCTTCTCCATACGCGCCGGGAGACTCCTTGGTAAAGTCGGCGATGCTGTAACGGCCGAAAAAGTGATGGACCTCCGAAAAATTGTAATCAATGCGACCGTCGTACTGGTCACTATCGAACTTCTCGGAAAAAGCAGCCGCGAAGTTGTTAGCGACATCACCGGGAGCACCAAAATTCGGCACAGGCAAAAAACCGAGCAACTTGATCATGGAGGCACTCGGGGCGGGCAACACATTGACCTGGCCGCCGGAGGAGATCGCTGGGCGCCCGGTCCCATCGGCATTACCCTGCGCGGGATCAAAAACCATCCCTGCACGGGCCGGAACCACAGCACCTTCCGTGGTGGTTACGTTTTCCGGGTTGGCGCAGGGACCAGGTGACGTGGTGCCGTTTGCGCAGATGTAATCGCCCAGCAACGCACTCAGGTCGCCAGTACGCTCCGCGGCTGTGGGGACAGTGGTAATTAACGCTCCCCCGGTCCTACGCCGTGTTCCCTGATAATCGAAGAATCCAAAGAGTTTGTTCTTCCGCAGCGGGCCCCCCAGCGAGCCGCCAAATTGATTCCATCGCAATGGAGGCTTAAGGTGGGTGAAGGGATCTGCGGCATTGAATTTGTCGTTGCGAACATACTCAAAAAGTGAACCGTGAAGCTGATTGGTTCCCGACTTGGTCGTCCCTTGAAGTAGCGCGCCTGATACGTTTCCGAACTCAGCATCGTAGTTGCTGGTGGTTACTTTGAATTCCTGTAGCGCGTCGGGGTTGGGATTGATCACGGCGATGCCCAGAATGTTGCTGTGATTCTCCGTTCCATCCAGTTCGAATCCGTTGGAGTAGAAGTACTGTCCGTTGACATTGATCTGCAGTCCACCTTGAGGATTCTCGCTGGAGGCGTGCTGAAATCCGTTCAACTGCGATCCGGGCAGCGCCAGGATCAGCGTAGTCACATTGCGGTTGAGAATCGGCAGTTGCTCCACTTCGTTGGCCATCAGGGTATTGCTGACGTCTGCTCGGTCGGTTTTCAGAAGCGGGCCCTCGGTACTTACGGTAACAGAAGTCTCCGCTTTGCCGACCCGGAGCTGAGCGTCGGCCCGCGTGGTCGCGTCTACCTGCACGTCTGCAATGGTGGAATATTCCGAGAAGTCGGGGGCTGTGACCTTCACCCGATAGTGTCCAGCCAACAAGTGGGTTTGCGTAAAGTTTCCGACCGAGGTGGTCGTGGTCGTATAGGTGATACCGCGGTCGAGGTCTGTTATCGCAATTTCCGCGTTGGGCACTGCCGCCCCGGTGGGATCTGTCACCGTGCCGGTGATGTTGCCAAACACCGCCTGGCCCAGCCCGGCAGGAGAGAAGGCCAAGACCAGGAACATCCAAGCCACTACTGGAATAATCACTTTCGGGAAATGCATGATGAAAACCTCCCCTACAACGTTGAGTTTCACCTGTAATGCCCGATCGACTGCCGGCTGCCACTCCGGAACGGTTGCGGCCGCGACAAAGCGGCCCACGTGACTTGTGGATTTTCGTTTTCTCTCGAACTTATGGTGGCATGTGATTCTCTATCTCGATAATTTGCTGGGTGACAGAGGGACCCGATAACGGCAGCACATTCCTGGCTCTAGCAGAATGGAGCTTCTGAAAGAATGCCATTTCCTTTTGCTGGTTGGCCGTGTCGCCCAGCGCCTTGTAGACTGAGGCCAACCGAAAATGCGCGACTTCATTTTGAGGCTCGACCCGAACCGCTTCCAACAAATGGCCGAGCGCTTCCTGCGATCTTCCCTGACTGATTAAGGTGCTGGCTAAACCGATGCGAGCCTGAGGGAAGTCGGGATGATGTTGAACCGCTTTAGAGAAGTGTGCCAGCGCGGACTCGAATTCGCCCCGCTGTCGATAGATCTCGCCGATCTCATATTCGGCATCGGAGTTATCCGGCGATAAGTTTAGTTCCAGTTCAAATTCATGCAAGGCTTGCTCAACCGCATTCATTTCCTTGGAACCCTCGAGAATTGCCCGCCCCAACCGGAAGTGAATTCCTGGCATTCTGGGTTCCATAGCCAGAACATTCTTGTACTCAACGATGGCCAGATCATAGCGCTGCAGGCTTGCATGAACCTCCGCCGTCGCATAGTGGAGCCACACTGAGCCGGGAGCGACCTGCATCAGCTGCGTCATCAGCTCGTAGGCCCGGTCCGCATACAGGCGCGACGAGTGAAACAGAATTTCCGGATCATCGGGATAGCGCTTCAGCAGCTCGTCGGCAACCGCCGTGGCCCTATCGTGCTGGTGCAGGCCTTCATAGGCGCGCTGAAGGTCCAAGCCGAGGAGGCGTCCCATCTGCTTGTCGGACGGGCGGCGGAACGCCGGGGACAGGATGAATACCGCCTGCTGGTTGCGTCCCAACTCGGCATAACACAGGCCCAACATCATCTCGGCCTGAGTCATCTTCGGATTCAACTTTAGTGCCCGTTCAAAGGCCTTACTGGCCTCCAAAATTCGATTGTCCGAGTAGTAAGCTAGTCCCAGGTTTGCCTGAACTTGAGAGACATCGGGGGCCAGCCCGGCGAGCTTTTCCAGGGCCTTCACGGCCACGGCCCAATCCTTCGCGGCCATAGCCTCTTCGGCCTGCTTTGACGTGATTTCGATTTCGGACTGGTTTACTTTCTGCGCAGCAAGGCTCTTCGGGATGCCCTCGAACGCGAGCATGCAGCACAACAAACAGAACGCAACTTGCCTTGGCGCAGCCCTCACCGGGACCCCTCGGAACCTCAGACTCCCACTCGGTTACCTCCGACTGGCAGGCAACAGAAGTTTCCGATCCCACTCTATTTGCGGGAGAAGCTTTACACCCGCGGCCCCTTTCGTGTCAAGAAGATCGAGGTTGCCAGAAGATCGAGGTTGCCAGGTTGCCGAGGTTGCCGCCGCGTACGAAACACTGCGCCGGCCACGGTCCCGCTTCCGCTGGGTGCTACTGCGGAACTCCGTTGTAATTGACGTGCACTCGGAGCGTAACCGAACCAATCACTTGACCGTCAGCTTCCGCTCTCCACGTCAATTGCTGCCAAGTATTCTTTTGCGATTCCGGTGCTACAACATTTATTTGGACCGGGTAGGCATCATGCGCGGCTAGGGAATAAATCATCGGACCTGGTTTCTCGCTCCACCCCGGGGGCAAGACCGACCGCAATGTGACCTGTTTCGGCGAGTCGGAATCGTTATGAATTAGAAGCGGGACCCAAACCGTGTTGTCGGGCCCGCCTAAGGCAGTTTCAGGCGCTAGCAACCGCGACAAATGGTCAAGATTGTGCGATCGCCAGAACGCGCGATAGTAAGCCCATGGCCCTCCGAATTCCAATGACACTCCCTGTCGCGCTATAGGCTCGTATCCCCGTGCCCGCACGTATGGAATCGTTCCTGGTGTGATCCCCTCGAAGACATCTCCCCTGGTGCTTCCTTTCACCAGCGATTTTCCCAGGACGAACCGTACCGGCTCGTTGAGGTATTGATCCAAGTATTTTTTGAGATCGGCTTGGTTCGCCGGCAGCTGCGACTTGTCATTCATCCATGCGTCGGAGACAATTTTTGCGTAGGGAACACCCTTCGAAGGCGACACATCGCTGGTTTTGTACTCGGGTCCGCGGCCCTCAAGGAATTCGAAATGGGTAGCGTCGGAGAAGTAATAGATCTTTTTCGGCTGCCACGGATGCAGCCCCTCGCCATAGTTGCCGATGGCAGTGTGATCGCGGGGTGCTTCTATCTGTTCGGGGAATGCCACGGGATCGCCGGCAAGGTCGAAGGCTTCGGTGGCGAGCACGCCTGCCGCCTGGTGATCGTCGTGATTTTCGCCTGCAACGTAGTGCGGGAGCCACGTCAGAATTACTTCCGGTCGCGTGAGCCGCACTAACCGCACTACTTGTTCCAAAGAGGCGCCGTGCCCCCAGGTCTCCAGGGAATGCAATACGTCCTGGCCCGGAGTATCTGGACTATTGAGAAACCAAACGTCAAGTATCCCCAAGGAGGCTAGAGCTCGACGTCCTTCGATTTCGCGTACTGCGCCAAGGGATGCAGCTTGTTCATTGCCCACAGCGTTCCCGCCAGCGTTGCCGCGCGTGCCATAAATCACAGACACACGTTTGTGTTCCTCGTAGAGGGCCTTCGCCAAATATGGAGCAGCCAAGGAATCGTCGTCCGGATGCGCGACGATAAGTAGAATGTCGGCCTTATAGCGGTCGTCCGGCGGCGGATTTGGCGGGGCTGCCGGCAATTGCGCCAGGGCGACGGGATAGAGAACAAAACTTAGCAGCACGGGAAGCAGCAATTTTCTTCGAATCATGCATTTTCCTCTGCTGTGTATGAGTTGCTTAGACCCAGGCACAAAACTTGAACGGATAGTCCGGTCGCATTAACCCAGGTCAGCCTATTCATCGACCCCGAGGTTCTATCGAAGAATCTCCTGCGCCCTGGGAACGCCTGTCCACTCTACATGCGATAATTTTCTACGGCGGCACCTGAAAATCAACTCGGTCTTATGCTTAATAGCTTGAGAAACCAGATCAGATTGGTGACTGGTGGACCGCGTGGGATTGGAAGGGCGATTTGCCGAGCACTTGATGCAGAAGGCGCGCGACTGATCGTTCACTACCACCGCAATTGGGCCGCCGCAGAGGAAATGCGTACCATGCTGCTGCAGTCGCAAACTACGCTCGTGCAGGCGGGTCTTGCGTCAATGCATTCGATCTCCGGCATGGTCGAGTTGCTCAAGGATACCAGCTTTGCCGTCCTGGTAAACAATGCGGGAGTGTGGAAGCCCACCCCTCTGGGTTCTACCAGCGAGACACTACTGAACTGAATGAAGTTCTTAATACCAATAAAACCGGCCTGCCTCTTCGTATGAGGGACAAGGTGCGCTTTGTCATACCGAGCTAGTGGGACAGCCGCGCTGCTAGTCTTCTTCGCAACGTCGCGACAAGGGCATCAATATCCACAGGTTTCACGAAGTAGTCATCGATGTCATAGTGAATACCTTCGACAGCCCTGCAAAAGTCCGGGTACGCCGTCAAGATAATGGCAACGCAGCGCGGATTAACCTGTCGCATGGCGCCGACGATCGCATACCCGTCGTGCGGCTCGCGAATATTCAGGGCCGCCAGCAGTCCGTCGAACTTGTGGCGTCGTATCTTCTGGAGTGCTTGCGGCACACTGGCCGCAGTTTTGAGGTCAAACCCTTGTCCCTTCAGGATCGCAGGAAGCATTGCGCGGATGCTCTCCTCGTCATCGACAAACAAGAGGCGCTGGGAGTGGAAAACTACGTTGTCCAAAGGCAAAAAACCAGCTTAAGAAAGAGCTTTCTGGCTCGCCATGATACCGAGTTCCTTGGCTTGACGGCAAGGAGTCTATTCGGCCAGTTTCGGCCAGACCGAGAACTTCAGGAAATGCCGGAAGGGATTCGATGAACTCCTGGACCGTCAATTCTTCCTGCGGGTGCGAAGGACTCTGACCGGGCCCAGGAGTCCGGAAGGCTGCAAGGGCGCGTCTGCCTTATAAAACTTTGGGGATGTGAAGGTATACGTCTTGGTGACGCCCGGTTGCCGGTCGCCAATGATGCGGTTCGCCCAGCCGTTTGTGACTTTGATTTCCACTCTGTTCGTGCCGGGCTTCAGTGCTCCAGTCGCATCGACCTGATACGGCGCCTTCCAGACAATGCCAAGGTTCTTGCGGTTAACGGAGACCTCCGCCAGGTTTTTGACCGTTCCCAGATCAATCCATAGACGAGCCCTCGGCTTGAACCATTCCGCTCGAGCCTGGATCGTTTTTGTATAACTTGCAGTACCCGAGAAATATTTCACCCCGGCATCACTGTTCTGGTGCCACGAAGTGAGTTTGTCGAGTGTGATCCTGGGTGGAGCGCCACGATCCGGTTGAAATGCCACATCCCATGGCCCCTCGACAGTTCGAAGGGCTTCCTCGAGAACAGTCGGTACCGTGCGGGAAGACGCTGTCGCGGCCTGGCGGAAAACCACAAAGACCGTGCCCCAGGGTTCGAGGCGCAGCGGCACCCGTGTTCTGCCATCTGCAAATTGGTAGGAAGCTGGCTCGATTTGTCCTGTGTCGGGGTGCCAAAGTTCGGCGGATTTTCCTTGCACGCGGAATGCGGCGTCAAAGGCTTCATCACGATCGTTGCGGTTATCCACAAAGTAGAGATCGCCGTCAGCCAGTTTGCGATGAACGAAAAGAATGTCGGTATCGGGTGTAGGTTTTTCGTACTCAAAGTCGCGCCCGATGTTCAGGGTCTCGAGCACATCGGCTAACTTCTGACTGCCATAGACCTTGCCATTTCCAGTGCTTGCGCCAATGCCAGCGCCCCACAGCTTGTCTGCCAGGGAATGGAACTCGGCCTGATTGTCAGCCAGGCTGGGAGTGTTTTCGGGCTTGGCGCCGACTACAATCGCTCCGGCTTCAACCAATTCGTTGATTTTTTTCAGGACCGGCAGTGACATCTGTTTCGAGCGAGGATCGAGCGCCAGTATGCGATAGCTCATACCACTGGGCGTTATGAGACTAGGGCCAGCCACAGAGAACTTGTGGATAAGGGCGTCGGCGTTGACATAATCGAAGTTGTAGCCGGCGGGCACGTCGGGAAAGTGGTCTCCATAAATGGCGGTGATGTTGGAGTCTTCGCCGTAGAAGTACGCGATATCCGCTACGAACTTGCCTTGTTGTAACAGGTATGAACTGCGGGCGAGATACGACACCCATGGCTTGGCCAGCTCGGCCCAGGTTTCGTTGCGGTTAAACCATTGTCCGAACGGACCGAGGGCGAGTCCAGGTTTCTTATCCACCAGCGGCTGATGAACAGAAGTGTGAATGACGAACCGATTCAGGCCCATGGCCATTTCTTTGTCAGCCGTTGGCTTGAGCGTGGCTGGCGACCAGGCCCAGGCGCCGGAAGCGGCAGTCAGCGACTCAGCAGCGACGAGATTCTGGCCGTAGATGTGAGCGACTGAAGCCGATTCGCGAATGTCGGCGTCGTAACCATATTGCTCCTTGTTTACACCCGGTTTCTGCGTCCACATTGCCGACATCGGGACATCGTTGCTGCGCTTGACTTCCATTCCGTCGCCGATGAAGGCGCGTCCTTCTTCGTGCGACTCGCCGTAGTGGCCCATGCCGCGCTGATGCAGAATATCGGTGATCTGATCATAGTGATACTCGGCTAACATATCGCCGAGCGTCTCGCGGAAGTCCCACAGAAATCCTTCGCTCGCTTCCGCACTTTCGATGACGCGGCCTGCGAGCACCGGCAACCACGGAACCGGATCGTATCCACGGCGCCGGGTGAACTCGGTAATCAGATTGTCGGTCCAGTTGGCCGTGCCTGCTTCCCAGCTGTCGTTGATCACATACTGCAATCCTCGCTTCCCCATGAGAGGTCCGACCGCACCCCTGTAATTGTCGAGGTAAGTGTTCATGTATTCCCTGACGTATTCGCGGCTAAGCTTGTCGACCTCGAGTCCGGTTCCTTCGGGCGAGGCGGGATGGTTGGTAACTCCGGTCAGCGAGCAGCCGAAGCGCAACACGACCCAGTGGCCGGCGGGGGGTATCCAATCGAGAGTGCCGTCAGGGTGCAGTTTGGAAGTTAGATCGACGATGTCGCTTTTCGGAATGGCATCTCGAGCCGCGACGGGAGGGGTGGAAAACGAATCGAAGCTGCGTAGGTTGGCGAAGCCGGCCTTCTCCTCGAAGCGGCTCACCCGAGCGCCGGGATGCAGGACAAGCTCCGAGATCTGAAAGTTTGGGCCAGGCTTCACGGCGCTGAAATCGCCAAATGGATTCTCCACGTCGAAGGGCATGGTGCGGAAACCGGAAGGCGGTTTATCGGTGAAGTTCACGCGGAAGAATCGGGCGCTGGCCGGGGAAAATGCGATGGTGTGTTCCACGGCGCCGTCGTTGGGAATATCGGCCAGCTTGCGGAAATTTTGACCATCGTCGCTCGCCTCCAAGTCGGCAACAGGGGGTGCAGCTCCGAACCTGTTCGCCATGGCCGCCGCCGGGTCATGGAACGCCAGGGTCACGGCGCGCATGGTCTCGGGAGCGGAAAATTCGTACTGGATCCATGCCCGCTGGCCTGCGGGCGCTTTGGGCAGCGCGGTCGTTTTCACCAGGTCGCCATCGGTCAAAACGCTTAGATCAAGGTTGCCGCCACTGGACGTGATCGTCGGTCGCAAAGCGGAAACCGGGACGTCGCTTTCGGGCGCGCGGTACGCTACCACTGCCGAGTCGGCATAGAAGACCGGGGCTGCCTCCGGTGTCTGACCACTGATTAACGCGAGGAAATCGAAGAGCGGTACATTTTGAAATGGACCGCTGACCGTCGGCGGGTGGGGCAACACGCCCGAGAAAGGCTTTCCGCCCTCCACCCTGGTTTCGCTCCACACCACTTTCTTCATGCCCTGATTGGGCTTAACCCAGGGCCCGCCCGATTCGCTCCATCCGGGCGAGCCGGCAATCGCTTCTTCCAGGCCCAGTCGGTCGGCAAGTTCCGTGGCATAGCGGAAGGCATCCTGCCATTCCGGCGTCATATAGACCAACCGGTGATCGACCAACTTAGGAGTATTAAGCGCGGCGTCGAAATTCTGGAAGCCGCCGATGCCGACGCGCTGCATCCACTCGAGGTCGAGCTTGATGCCTTCCTTGGTTATGTTACCGTTCATCCAATGCCACCAAACACGCGGTTTGGCCGAGTCAGGCGGGTTTCGGAAGCCTCGGGCAAGCGGGTCGGATTTCTCGTCCTGCGCGGCGGCAGCGAGCGTCAACGCCAGAACGACGGCAACCGACACCAGGCGGGGAGGTTTTCGCGCAGCGCAAAGTTGGGTCAGCATAGGCGTTGTCTCCTGGTTGTGACCATGCTTCGTTAAATTGTTGGTTCAGCAGACTTGGACGTACTCCATACCCAGCAGAAATCCGAGCTTTTTCAGCTTGCTTGAAATATGACCCAGCCCTACGGCACAGTGGTGTGCCGGACCCGTAGCATTCCATTCATTCATGAACCGCCTGGCGCCAATCGGGAACCGGTAGCGGCTATTCGTGTTACCAATCTCAAGCACCGGCCCGGGCACGGACGCGCCTTCAGCGACAACCAACTTCAGCTTCCCTTGGGCGGATTCGGCTACCGCCAGCAGAGTGACAGGGCCGTGCTTCACCGACATTTCAACTGACAGGCCGCGGCCTGTCTTGCCGTGATAGACCGTGAGTGGCCGTACCTTGGTTTTTCCTTCGGCGATCGCGATGTGGCCAGGACCGTCATGGCCCATGAGCACAACGTCGTCGTTGTAATCCACTGCGTAGTATTCGGTGAAGGACCCTCCGGCGCCGAAGGCATCCATGATCTTCATGGCTTGCACGTTCTTGATTTCATACTCGCCGGCGACCGGAATCCCTCGTGCCGTAAGCAGGCTGGTGCCCAGAATGATGGAACGGATGGCTTCCTCGTTGTCGGCGTTTCCCGTGCCCTTATGGTAGTACGCCAGCGAACCGAGCCGGTGTTGTTCGACCAGACGGTCGAGTGCAACCGAGGTGCGGGCGGCGCGACGAAGTTCTTCCCCGGAGCAGTCGGCCTCGACATCAAAGGCCTTCATGAAATCGGCCACTCTCCTGTCGACGCTCGCCTCCGTTGCCTCCCGGCGCAGCGAGGCTAACTCCTCGACTTCGAGAATCTCAATGTGGCCGCCGAAGCACGCCGCTTGCACTGTCAAGTCGGTATAAATATCCAGCATGCCGCCGTAATAATGGCCCATGACGCCCAGACGGTTGTGCTCCATGACGCGGGCGACCCGGGCCGCTTCGATCCACTCGCCGATCTCAGCCCACGCGGCGGGATCGTTCTCCAGCATCCCGCTCACTTGATAAAAGGGGATCCCGCTACGCTGAAAGACATTCGCGATTTCCGGCACCGGACAGGGCGAGCAGTGAGCCAGCCATTCGCCGGTCATTTTGGTGCGGTCGCCGAGCCGATTGAAGCATGCGTAATCAATCGCCGCCGCGGGTGAGAGATTGAGGATGATGACCGGCACTTTGGCCCGACGCACCGCCGGCAACACTGTCGAAGAAAGCGCATAGGTGGTGACGTACAAGAAAATCAGATCCACGTCGGCGCGGCGAAACTCATGTCCGGCAGCCAGCGCTTTCTCGGGAGTATCAACCAAACCCAGTTTGATGACCTCTACGCCGGGCCTTTCAATCCGTTGGGCAACGACTTCGACATACCCGCGGAGGCGCTCCTCCAGGCCCTCGAACTGGGGCCAGTACGTGTCGAGGCCAATGCCGAAAATGCCGACTTTGAGCGACTTGTGAGAAACAGCAGCGGTCATAAGCGAGGGAGTCGCACTCGAGTCCACATGCAAAACCACGGAGTGGGATTTTGAGCTTAGCCAGCACCCGCCGCCCGAGCAAGCGCCGAGTTGCGGGAACCAGGCGTTCTGCACTGCGAAAACAACAGGCACTTATTTTCGGCGGGTATCGACAGCGATCGGTGGTCATTCGATGGGCTGCATCCCGATTCCTGACGGACAGAGGACCATCAGGCCCGCGTCGCTTTCGATTTCTCAGCGCGAAATGTCCTGCGGTAATCGATTGCCCTTTGACGTACCTCTAACTGGATGGGAGGATGCCGCATCCCCGCGTGTCGCGGCGCGACGATGTTCAGTGGCTCGAAGGCACAAGATAAGCGATTCCAATTTGAAAGGGGGAGGGTTATGAATGTCAGTTCGCGATGGCAATGGCTCACCCTTTTGGCGCTCGCATGCGTCATAGCAGGAACTGTGCGGGCTGAGGATCCACCCGCGAAAGTCGTTGTCCATTGGGATAAGGTCATTCGTGCCTCCGAGACCACGCCCACTCTGCAAGTCGTGGTCAATCCTCCGCTACGGCGTGGGACGCCCGTGCACGATAACGCATTTAAGGCGCTGCACGACCTCGGTGCTGACTATGTCCGCTATGTGCCGTGGTTGCCCTATCCGAAACTGGGTGTCGCGGAACTGGAGCCCCCTGAGGACGGCAAAACATCGTGGGACTTCTCGACCATTGATCCCATGACGATCGACTTCCTCGAGGCCACGAAAGGGCATTCGGTCATTCTCAACTTCAGCACGATCCCGCAGTGGATGTACAAGACCGACACGCCCGTGCCCTATCCGGCGGACCCCAACCAGGTCACATGGGAATACGAAAAGGGAACCGAACTGCGTGATCCGAGCATGAAGGAGGTCGCCGGATATTACGCCCGGTTGCTCGCGTGGTACACCCAGGGCGGGTTCACGGACGAGTTCGGCAAGCGCCACGAGTCGGGCTACCACTACTCCATCCCCTACTGGGAGGTTTTGAACGAGGTGGAGTTTGAGCACCACACTGACGTCGAAACCTATACTCGGCTGTACGACGCGGTGGTAACCGCCATGAAAAAGGTCCAGCCGGACATGAAGTTCGTGGGGCTGGCGCTGGCGATGTCCACCGATCCCCACTATTTTGAGTATTTTCTTGATCACAGGAATCACGAGCCTGGGGTGCCGCTCGACTTCATCTCCTATCACTTTTATGCGGTCCCGACAGCGGACCAGACCCCGGAGATCGAACAGTTCACCTACTTTGACCAGGCCGATGGATTCCTGAAGACGGTGCGCTATGTGGAGTCGATTCGCAAACGGCTGTCACCCCAGACCAAGACCACCATCGATGAACTGGGCGTAATCTCGGCCGACGACCTCACCCAGGGGGAGCCCGGGCATGTCGCTAAGCCGATTCCGGATTCTTACTGGAATCTGGCGGGGGCGATGTACGCCTACATCTTCGGCGAATTGACCAAGATCGGTATTGACGTGGCGGGTGAGTCACAGCTTGTGGGGTTTCCTACCCAGTTTCCCAGCGTCTCTATGGTTGACTGGAACGACGGGAAGCCGAATGCGCGCTATTGGGTGCTAAAGCTTCTCCATGACAACTTCGGTCCCGGCGACAAACTGGTCGAGATCGAGCCATTCCACGCCTTCGCGTCGAATCATCCTTATGTCTACTCGCTGGCGTTTGTGACGCGTGCCGGCAAGCGGCGCGTGCTCGTGGTAAATAAACGCGACCGCCTGTTCGATATTTCGATGCCGGGGGCCAGCGGAGGGCGAGTCGACTATGTGGATCAGAGCACGAACTTCCAGCCGCCGGCCAGTCGGAACTTGACCGCTGATACGTTCCAGCTGAACGGATACGCCGTGGCGGTGGTTACATTTCCCTGACCCGAGCGGAATGAGCCTCAGCGCCCTGCCTTGGGCTCGATCTCCTGTTTGGTCACTTCTGAGGCCGGTCCGGTTAGATCGAATCCCTTCTCTCGCGTGGACTCTTGGTGAAGGCGCCGGAATTCAGCCAGCGCCTTTTGCTGCTCACTGGAATTCCCCAACGTTTTCTGAACCTGGGCGAGCCGATACCATGTCACCTCGTTACCCGGGTCCGCTTCGACCGCCTTCTGTACGTGTATCAGCGCTTGTTCCGGCTGCTTCTTCTCTAATAGGACTGCGGCGAGCCCCAGGTGCGCTTCCGCGAAGTCAGGGTAGTGTTTTACTGCTTGTTCGAAGTACTGTCGTGCTTCGTCGCTTTGGCTGGCTTTGCGATGCATTTCTCCCAATTCGTACGCGGCGTTGGCATTCGTGGGGTCCAGCTGCAACTCCGCTTCAAATTCCTTTTCCGCCTCGGCCGTGTCTTCCGCTGAATGGTGCTGCCAGAAACGAGAAAGCAGCGTGCGGCCAATCCGATAGTGCACACCCGGGTGTTGCGGTTCGAGCCTGAGCACTTCGCGGTATTCCTGAATCGCCTGGTCATAGGTGCCCTGGCTTTCATGTGCCTCGGCCGCAGCCAAGTGGCGCCACACTGAATTCGGCGCGACTTGAGCTAGTTTCTGAACGCTCAAGAAAGCGAAGTTTCCGAAGATTCTCCCGCTGTGATAGAGGACCTCAGGATCGCTGGGATAAAGGCGTTGGAGTTCCAGGGCGACTTCTACGGCTTGGTTGTCCCGTTTTAGTCCAGTGTAGGCTCTCTCCAATTCGAGTCCGCACATGCGCTTGATCTCCGGGTCGGAGGATCGACGAAAGCCCTTCTCCAGACCGGGTAGCGCTTCGTTGTAGTGGCCAAGCTCGGAAAGGGACATGGCTAAGAGACTCTCCGACTTCAGCAGGCTGGGTTTCAGCTTCAAAGCTTGACGGAGCGCAGGCACAGCCTCGTCAAACTTGCGTTCCTCGAAATAGATCAGGCCGAGGTTGGCATGGACTTCGGCGACGCCGGGTTCGAGCTGGCACAGTTTCTCGAACGCCTGCTCGGCCCGGGAGTAATCTCCTTGCGCCAACGCCCGCTGCCCCTCCGCGGAGTAATGTTCCGCCGCACCGGCGGATGATGCTTGTCCCAGAGCGCAGCCACTGCCGAGGCAAACCACCACGCAGGAGAGCGTCAAGCAGATCCAAAAGGCGGCCCAACGCAGGTCGGACATAGCTCGAATGCTACCTCAAAGAAGGCGAGTGCGCGTAAGAAGAACTGTCCGGGCGCACTGCCCGGGCAGAGTTTTGAAAACCGAAGCGGTTAGAAAACGACCTTGCCTCCGAATTGAATAATGCGTCCCGGCCGCGCGGCAATGACTTTGCCATAGTCTAAGTTATTTGGATTGTTGCTGACCGGAGCACCAATGCTAGTCGCCGTAAACGGGTCAAATCCGTATTGCGCGTGGTTGAAAATATTAAAACCCTCCATGCGGAACTGGAACGCGACCCGTTCGGTGAATTTAAAATCCTTGCCGATCCCTGCGTCCCAGTTGTTGATGCCGGGACCGCGAATGATGTTGCGTCCGCTGTTGCCGAACTGACCGGCAAGGGGTTGGACAAAGCAGGCGGTGTTAAACCACTCGTTGACGCTCTTGTGGAAACCGCTATTTGGATTGCAACCAGAAATCAGATTAGCCCTCTGCGTAAAACTCGTGAGCAAACCGAATTGGTCAGCGGCCAGCACGGAAAACGCGAATCCTTTTTGGAAGGTGGTGATCCCCGTGATCTGCCAACCGCCCAGGGCAAGATCGGCGGCTTTATTCATAGAGTTGCCGTATCGCTTTCCGCGTCCGAATGGCAACTGATAGACCGCGCTGGTGACGAACCTATGGGGCACGTCAAAATCGGAGCGGCCGTAGTCCAAGCGGGCGTTGTGCTCATCCATATGCCCGGCGAATGCGTTCGTGGCCCCCACACCCGCGGCGGCCGACTTGTCGTCCATGCTTTTGGACCAGGTGTAGACCGAGACCAGTGCCAATGAACTGGAGCGCCGTTCGAGCTTTATGTTGCCGGCGTTATAGTTGTTGTACCCGTTCCATTGGCTATCCAGAAAGCCGTTAGGCGAAGTGATGTTCTGAAAAGGCCTTCTGGCTAAGGCAGGACAGTCACCCGATTTCGGATCCCCACCGGCAGTAGCGTCGCAAGCGGCCGGATTAGCCGGCGGCAGACCTTGCCCAATGTTGATGCGGTTCAGTAAGTGAGTTCCCTTATTGCCCACATAGTTAACTTCGAGAGTCGTATTCCGCGCCAATTCCCGCTGCACCGACAGAGACCACTGCTGCACGTAGGGGTTGTGAGGAAACTCGGAAATAATCACGGCGAAGAATTGGCTGCCGTCACTGGCAGGACTCACCTGATGAAGAGTAACTGCCGGAAACATATTGTCCGTGAGCTTGGGCAGGTTCGGATTCACGGTTGGGTTCGGAGAAGTACGAACGACGAAAGGATAAATGTCGCCTGAATCGTCAATTTCACGAGTCTCGGCGGAGTCAAAAAAGATTCCGTACCCGCCGCGAACGACTGTCTTGTCGGTCAGGCGATAGGCGAAGCCGAGTCGAGGAGCAAAGGGTTTCTTCGATCCGTCAGCTGGATTATTGCGCCCGCAGTACCGATAGAAGCCGTTTCCCTCGGGAGCGATCGGGCCGCCAAGACCTGGGACCGACTGGGTCTGCAAAGCCTTATCCGCAAAACAGAGCCCACCACCGGGATTCGCCCGATCAAACCAGAACATCTTGTTGTTGCTCTCCTCAAACGGCACCGCGCGATAGTCCCAGCGCAGGCCGAGATTCAAGCTAAGCCGGTTGTTGAATTTCCAGTCATCTTCCACAAAAGGAGCGAAGTAAGTGAAGCGATACTGGTTCAGATTGCCCGCCGTCCCCGCCGGACTGAAGGGGCCCGGCTCAAACGTGCTGGCGTTGTTGTAGTAACCAAGTAAAAAGTCGGCAATGGAATTACCGGTTCCGCAACGGCCCGACGCAGTCGTGCAGCCGCCACTGTTGTTGGTGACCGTGTCGTTGCTAAAACCAAAGTTACCCAGGAAGTCTGCCGAAAGATTCCGCTTCTGCAGCCATCGGCGGTAATCGAATCCTACTGTTATGGTGTGTTTACCTCTGATCATGGCTAGCGAGTCGGCGAATTCCCAGGTAGGAAGATCGCTGGTTGAGGTGTCATTGCCTTGACTGCCAAAGCTGGTGCCATTGATGCCTTGGAACCCAATGGTCGGATACAGGCGGGCATAGGCGGGCAAGGTCGGGAAAACACCCGTCACACCCAGTGCGGTTACGTCGGATGTGGGAGCCGGCATGCCGCCCTGAACCGCGATAGGCTCGAGACGTCCGAAGCGGAAACTGTTCACGTATTTGGAGCCCAGGTTGAGAGTGTGGGAGATCATCCAACTCTCGGACTTCTCGGTAAAGACGCCTACTCCAAATGGGATTGTGACGGATCCGTTAATGTTCTGATTGTCATAGGTCGCCGTGGTGTAGCGGAAGAAAACCGAACCGAAATGCCCCAACTGCTGGTCCAGCTTGTAGGTTTGCTGGTTCGTCTGGTTCTGAAGATTGGTCACCAGGCGGTAGTTGCCGGGACAGCCAGTGCAATTGGGTGCGGGGATGAGCTTGGCGCCAAGAACTACCTTGGCGAGTCGCGAGAACCGGGAAGAAGGGATAATGTTGCCCGGGAAGGGCTGGTTGGTTGTGGGATCGATGGGTAGGCAAAACTGTTTTGCGCCGGGAGTGCAACCGGCTGTGATTGGTGTCAAGCCGGATGAGGAGAAATCGCCGGTCAATTGCGCGGGGTTCGGAGCGTTAAAGTTGTCCTGGTTCAGACCATTCCTGATCCTCCATCCTTCGTAGTTGGCGAGGAAGAACGTCTTGTTTCTCCCGTCGTAGACTTTCGGGATGTAGATGGGCCCGCCAAGAACATAGCCAAACTGATTCTGACGAAGCTTGGGAATAGTAGATTGAAAGGGCGCTTTCGCGTCGAGTGCGTCATTCCTAAGAAAATCCCAGGCGGTGCCATGAAGTTGATTCGTGCCAATCTTGCTGACGATGTTGATTTGGTTCGCGCTGAAGCCATATTCCGCGGAGTAGGTTTCACTCTGAACCTTGAATTCCTGAATTGCATCCTGGGACAAGATTACGGCCGGCGTATTCAACGCTGTGTCGGTATTGATCAGCCCGTCAAGTGTGTAATTGTTGGAGGTAGGACGACCACCATTAATACTGATGGCGTTACCCTCACCCTGCCGCATCTGGCCTTGCTCGCCGTTAGTCTGCACGGCACCCGCCCCGATAAACAGCAAGGTCAGGAAGTTGCGTCCGTTCAGCGGTAACTGATCCACCTGCTTCTCGCTAATCAACTGGGCGACAGCGGAGCTGTCCGTGTCGAGGGCGACGGCACTGGCCTCCACCCGCACGCTTTCCGACACGGCGCCTGGCTTCATGCTGACGTTGGCCCGCACTTCCTGCCCGACAACTAAACCAATTTGGTCCACCACCGACCTCTGAAAACCCGGTGCCTGAACCGTCACTCTGTAAATGCCCGGCGGCAAGTAAGGAACGGTGTAATCACCGGTAGAAGTAGTTTCCGTGCGTTTGCTCACGTTGGTGGCGATGTTCGTGACTTCGATGCCAGCGTTGGCCACGACCGCGCCGGAATTGTCGGTCACGGTTCCCAGGATGGTTCCGTAGGCGCCGCCTTGCGCAAAGGCAAGGGTTGCCGACATCGCTAAGAGCAGACCGGCGAGCAGATTACGGGCTCTCATGATCGTCCCTCCTCGAGTTGGCGCTTGCCTGCCTACACGTCAGCGCCAATTTTCGTTATTTGCCCCGGAAAGCGGGGTAAAACGGGTTCGAACCGCTGCATCATCAGTTTCCGTTTTTCTTGCTTCGGGCTCCCCGCGACGGAATGCCAGCGGTCGGGCCCGCGTGACTCCACGAATCTGGGGGCGGATGTTCCCACCGCTCCGCCACCGCGTCAACGCGCGAGGGGGAAAGCACTAGTATTTTTCAATGAGAAACGAGATTACGCGACAGGATTGGCTGTAAAAGCGCCAATTTGTTGCTCATTCCGCGATTTCGAGGAAGAATCTCCAGTTTTGTGCAGCGTCCGTCCTGGGTAACGGTTGTTTTGCATTGCAGAACATCGCGCAAGGCTCCGTCTTCTCCTCGCCTGACGTGCGCACTCTCATTAAGCTGGCCAAACTTGAAGCGCGTCGAACCCTGCACGCTAAACGAGGTTATCTTCGGATGAGGGACGCAACGCTGGCGATGATGTAGCGGCTTCTCGCCGCCCCGTGCTGCCGCTTCGGTGGCACGTTCTCCATCAAGAACCCGGAGGTTTCCGCGGCCATGCTCAGCGACCAAGTACGCTGCGTGCTCTGGATGCGCCGTCAGGATTCCCCGGTACATGGCCCGCGCCGTGTGGACGTGATCCTGGGTGCCGCTCTGAATTGAAAGTCTGAATTGAAAGTCTGAATAGAAGCCTCTGATCGCCTACGCCGTGCCATGATTTTTTTTGGGCGGGGGAAGACCCACGAGCTAAGTGAGCCCTGCGCCGGGTTTCACCCTCGTGCCAGCTCCGCAAGGCAATCATTTGGATAGAAGTGGTCGACAGTCGTGGGCGTGACCAGTTTGTGTTCCACAAACACCGCCGGGGGTACCTGTCGCTGATTGAGAATATCGAGGCTCAGTTGAATCAGGCCGTCACCGTATTTTTCTGGAAAATACGCAACCGACCCAATCAAGCGCGTTTTTGGTCGACGCAGTTCGGTTCTTCCTTCTGGAGTTGCATTCTGTCCCATGACCGCGCAGTGCTCCTCACGGCCGGCTTCCTGAAACGCACGCAGGGCGCCGAGGGCGCTGGGATCGTTGATCGCACCCACAACCTGGTGGCGCGCCGACGTCGTGCGGAGGTGCCGGCGTACCGCCTCGAAACTACGGCCCAAATCTCCGTCGCCGTCCAGGTACGCGACTCGGCACTTGCCGGCGCTGGGAAGGACTGTGTTGAGCGCAACCAGCATCCCGGTCAGACGCATGCGGGGGAGACTTCCAGCGCGCGGTAATTCAAGCAATATGATTTCGTCGATTGCCGATTGCCAGTATTCTTTGACCCATCGACCAATGTAACGGCCCCCCATCAAGCCGGCCTCGTAGTTATTGGCACCATAATAGGTAGCGCCGGGATGAGGAATATCGATGGCCACCATCGGGATACCGGCTTCCCGGTACTTGGCGGACACGACGGCGGCCACATGTTCGTCCGTCTGAAACTCGATCGCCAGATCTACCCTCTCGCGTACCAGCAGGTCGGCGTTGCGCTGAGCGGTTTTCGCGCTATAGCGGTTGTCGACGGTAATCAGTTCAATCCCTTCCGCAGCAGCGGCGCGCTGCAGGCTCGAGGAAACTTCCTTCGCAAAGTGCGTATCTTGGCCTTGCGCGGCGTACCCCAGGCGGTATAACCGCTGTTTCCACGGTCGCACACGCGATTGGTAAAGATTCTCCCCAACCTTGTCGATCATGCCGCACTTCTCCAGCGTGTAGAGGAGTCGGAATGTCATCGTCTTGGGCAGGCCGCTGCGGGCAGCAATCTCTTTGAGAGGAAGCGCCTCCCCATGCGAGCGAAACGCCGTCAACAGCTGTGAGGAATGCACAATGGACTTGACCAGGTAGCGATCTCGCGAATGGGCGACCGAGCTCATCTGGCGGATAAAAAACTCGTAGCGCGGAATATAGTATTCGTTTTTCCTATTTTGCAAAGCGAAATTACTCGTTGAACGTCCTCCGCGCGGGCGCACCCCTGAACCGGCTGGCGCCGTAGCCCCGCCCAAGGCGAAGGAGCGAGGTACTAAGGCCTTAACCGACAATGACTTCCCGGAACCCTTCTTAAAGTATCGCCGCTCGTTCAGGAACCCTATTGCGCACTGTAGAATGACCCGTCCGACCCGGCTTCCCGAAAGGGGTTTGTCCCTCCAGGCAGGCAGGGGAGCCATTTGTCCAGCCGATTTGCCCTTTAGAAACTACATCCGGAGCGACGACGTGTTCTGCACTGCAAAATATCGAGGTTGCGAAATAAATGTCGTGACCGGCTTACGGAAGCTTGTATAACCTTCGTCCCCTGAAGAGGCTTGCCATGGATTCAGCTAGAGCTCGAAAGGTGTTTCAGGCGCTCGAGAGATTTCGTATTGAGATCCCTTCTTGGGGTTTCGCGAACACCGGCACGCGTTTCGGGAAGTTCTTGCAGCCCGCGGCGGCAGCGACGATCGAAGAAAAACTGAGTGATGCAGGGCAGGTCCATCGGTTTACGGGCGTCTGTCCTACCGTGGCCCTCCACGTTCAGTGGGACTGTCCGGATGGAGTGAAGGGCACCGACGAGATCAAGAGGCTCGCCAGTCAGTTTGGCATCCAGCCAGGCTCGATCAACCCCAATCTTTTCCAGGATCAAGCTTATAAATATGGTTCGTTTGGCAATCCTGACCAATCGGTCCGCGAGGCTGCCCTTGCGCACACGAAGGACAGCATCGAGATCGCTCGCCGCCTTCAGAGCCGTGATATTTCCCTGTGGTTTGCCGATGGTTCGAACTATCCCGGCACCGCCAACATCCGGCAGCGAAAGCAGTGGTTCATCGAAGGATTGCAGGCCTCGCACGCGAAACTTTCACCCCATCAGCGGATGCTCGTGGAGTACAAGCCGTTTGAGCCGGCTTTTTACCACACCGATGTCGCCGATTGGGGGATGGCCCTGCTGTTGGCCCGCAAGGCAGGACCGCAGGCGAAGGTTCTGGTCGATACCGGCCATCACTATCTCTCGCAGAACATCGAACAGATTGTGGCTTGGCTGCTCTCCGAGGACATGCTCGGCGGCTTTCACTTCAACGACCGCCGATACGCAGACGACGACCTGACGCTAGGCTCAATCGATCCTTATCAGGTCTTCCGCATCTTCCACGAGATTCTATATTTCGAATGGGAAACAGGAAACAACGCCGATATCGCTTTTATGATCGATCAAAGCCACAATCTCAAGGGCAAGATCGAAGCCATGATCCAGACGGTGACCATGGCGCAGATGTTGTTCGCCAAGGCCGTAATCGTGGACCGCGCGGAACTGGCGACGGCGCAAAAGGCCTGCAACCTGGTTCGCGCTGAGTCGCTCGTTCAAGACGCGTTCGCGACGGACGTTCGACCCGCAATTGAGGAGTGGCGGACTTCCAAAGGACTGCCCGCCGACCCCATGGCTGAGTTCCTGGCCAGTGGGTACCTGGAGCGGATCACGCAAGAGCGTGCGGCCCGAAATTCGCGGAGCGTTACCTCTTATGCCTAGTGGGGCGCGAGGGAAGCGGTATCTGGCTTTCGATTTCGGAGCGGAGAGCGGTCGCGCTGTTCTCGCACATCTTCACTCCGGCGTCTTGACGATCGAGGAAGTCTGCCGCTTCTCCAATGAGCCGGTTGAATACGCGGGATCGCTGCACTGGGACGCGCCTCGCCTTTGGCTTGAAGTGCGTAAGGCTCTGGCGGGACTCGAAGAAACGGAATTATCGGGAATCGGCGTAGACACCTGGGGTGTGGATTACGCGTTGCTTGGGCAAGGGGGAAAACTCCTCGAGAACCCCTACCATTATCGCGACGGTCGCACCCGCGGTGTCATGGAGGAAGTCTTTCGCAAGATTCCGAAGGAAGAGATCTACTCCATCACCGGCATCCAGTTCATGCCCATCAACACCCTCTATCAATTGGTCGCGGCCAGGCGAGATACGCCCCAAATCCTTTTCTCCGCAGAGTGCCTGGTCACAATGCCGGACCTCTTTAATTATTGGCTCACGGGAAATCGAGTCTGCGAATTCACGAACGCTACCACAACCCAAATGGTAAATCCGTTGAAACGCCAGTGGGCGACAGAGTTGATGGATCGCCTGGAGCTGCCGTCGTCGCTGCCCGCCCCGATCGTGGAGCCGGGCGCCTTGATTGGCACCTTGTTGCCGGGCATAGCTCGCACCTCCTCGCTTTCGGGCAGTCCCGTCATTGCTCCAGCTTCACACGACACGGCCTCGGCGGTGGCGGCCATTTCCGCGCGCGAAGGCACAGCTTTCCTGAGTTCCGGGACTTGGTCGCTTCTGGGAACCGAGCTGGATGCTCCGGTTCTCAGTGCCGACGCGTTGCGGCTGAATTTCACCAACGAAGGGGGCGTTTGCGGGACGACGCGGCTGCTGAAGAACGTCATGGGACTTTGGATTCTCCACTGCTGCCGTCAATCGTGGGCTGGTCAGGGACGAGACTATAACTACCGAGAATTGATGGAATTAGCAGGTCGTGAGAAACCTTTTGCTCGGCTCATTGATCCCGACGACGAGTCTTTTCTGCACCCGGCGGACATGCCTGCGGCAATCGACCAGTTCTGCGTCAAGACTCATCAGCCCGCGCCCTCAACACCCGGTGCCTATGTTCGGGCAGTCCTGGAAAGTCTGGCGCTCAAATATCGCCTGGTGCTGCGCAATCTGGAACGGGTCAGCGAGAAGCGCATCGACCAGATTCGCGTGATTGGCGGCGGGTCGAAAAATCGGCTGCTCAACCAGTTCACCGCCGATGCGACAGGCAGAAGGGTGTTGGCTGGGCCTGCGGAAGCCACCGCGATTGGCAATGTTGCCATCCAGATTCTGGCAACAGGTGGCGCCGCTTCGCTCCGTGAGGTGCGGGCTCTGGTCGACCGCTCGTTCCGGACAGAAGTCTTCGAACCGGTCGAAACCGACAAATGGGACCGCGAGGCTGAGCGATTCCAGCACTACACGGAGGCGGTCTATGCCTGAGATCAAAGAGACGACCTATCTCAAGGACTTGTGGGACCAGGACGAGGCGCGGAGGCTCGCGGGCAACGATATTGCCCTCCTGTGTTACCGCTCGAACCTGCTGGGCGCGGACTTGCGCATCACCAATTTTGGCGGCGGCAATACCAGCTCGAAAGTTGAATTGCCGGATCCGTTCACCGGCAAGGCGGTGCGCGTATTGGCGGTCAAAGGCAGCGGCGGCGATCTTGGCTCCATCAAAGAATCGGGTTTCGCGATGCTTTACCTCGATCGCCTGGAGCAGTTGAAAGGGCGGTACCGCGGCGAAGAACACGAGGACGAAATGGTCGGGTACTACCCGTTGTCGGCGTTCGGCGAGAATCGTGTAGCCGCTTCCATCGATACTCCTCTGCACGCGTTCCTGCCCTTTCCCCATGTCGACCACCTGCACCCGGACTGGGCTATTGCGCTTGCGGCCAGCGCCAACGGCAAGCAAAAGATGGACGAGTTCAACCGGAGATTCGGGCGCAAGCTCGTTTGGGTCCCGTGGCAGCGGCCGGGATTCGAACTTGCGCTGGTGATCGAAAAAGCCGTGAAGGAGCATCCCGAAACCGATGGCATCATTCTCGGCGGCCACGGCCTGTTTACCTGGGGCATGACGCAGCGGGAATGCTACCTGAACAGCGTCCACACGATTGACCAGATGGGCGAATTCATTCAGGAGCATCAGGCGAAAAAGGGGGCCAGCTTCGGCGGATTGGAACACACGCCCCTCGCGGACCGTAAAAATGTCGCGATCCAGATTCTTCCAGCGCTGCGGGGTGCGCTGTCATCGAACCGGCGCGTAGTCGCACACTACACCGACGACAACGACGCGTTGGCGTTCGCAGGATCAAAGTGGTCGAAGAACCTGGCTGAGCTGGGCACCAGTTGTCCCGACCATTTTCTTCGTACCAGAGTATGCCCGATGTTCGTACCTTGGAACCCTGCGAAAGAAGACGTGTCCCGTCTGAAGGCAAAAATTAGGGAACAAGTGATCGTGTACCGCGAGGAATACAAGAAATACTACGACACATGGGCAAGGAGCGACTCCCCCAGACTGCGGGACCGGAATCCCTCGGTCGTGATCATCCCCGGAATCGGCTTGTTCGGGTTCGGCAAGAATAAGAAAGAAGCGCACATAACGACCGAGTTCTTCATCAACGCCATTCACGTCATGGCGGGGGCAAATGCCCTGGAGGACGGTGCGGTTGCGCACCCCCTTCCGCAGGCACGTCGGCCGGAACAGTCGCACGAGTTCGCTCACTTTCACAACTACGTCGCGCTGCCCCGTTCGGAGGCGTTCCGCATCGAATATTGGGCACTCGAACAAGCCAAGCTCGAGCGGATGCCAGCCGAGGCTGAGTTCAGCCGCAAGATTGGTTTGGTGATTGGCGGCGCGAGCGGAATTGGTCGAGAGGTGGCGCTATTGCTGGCGCAGAAAGGCACCCACCTGGTGGTAGCTGACTTCGATCAAGCGGGCGCAAAGAAAACTGCAGACGACGCCGGGGCCTTGGGGTCAGCCGAATTCGTGGCATCGACCGGCGTCGACCTCGGTTCATCGGAAAGCCTGGCGGAAGCGGCGAATTTCACGATCCTCGAGTTCGGCGGGCTGGATGTGATTGTGAATACGGCGGCGATCTATCCGGTCGCGGGTCGAGACGGAGAGCTATCCGACGCTGCCTGGGGCAGGACCTTCCTGGTGAACCTAACCGGCAACTATCTGCTCGGCCGGCAAACCGAATGGATCTTCAAAGACCAGAACCTGCCGGCAACGATGGTCCTGACCAGTTCCGCCAACGCCGTCGTCCCGAAGAAAGGCAGCGAAGCCTATGACACCAGCAAAGCGGCGCTAAATCATCTGATTCGAGAGCTCGCGATCAGGCTTGGCCCGACGGTGCGAGTCAACGGAATTGCTCCCGCGACGGTCGTGGCCGGCTCGACCATGTTCCCGCGCGACCGCGTAATCCAGTCACTGGAAAAATACACAATTGCCTTCTCCAAGTCGGAATCCACGGAAGAATTATGTTCCAAGCTCGCCGACTTCTATGCCCAGCGCACATTGACGAAGCAGCCGATTCTTCCCCAGGACTGCGCGCGAGCGATTGTGTGGCTGGCCGGCGATGACAGCGCCAAAACCACAGGCCATGTGATCCCGGTGGATGGCGGCCTATGGGAAGCCTACCTGCGGTAGTGCGAGGGTGTGGCCGAACCGCGGATTGTCCGTAGAGGTAGTCTGGGGGCGGCACCATGAAACGCATCTGTTTCGTTCTTCAGGTAAAGCGAGAGAGGCTGGAGGAGTACAAAGCCCGCCATCGGAACGTTTGGCCTGAGATGCTGGCGGCGTTGCGTGCGACGGGTTGGAATAACTACTCTCTGTTTTTGCGCCCCGACGGGCTGCTGGTAGGGTATCTGGAAACGGAAGACTTTGAGCGGGCGCGCGCTGGTATGGCTGGCCGCAAAGTGAACGAACGCTGGCAAAAAGAAATGGCCGACTTCTTCGTCCAGCCGGATGGAACTCTACCCGATCGCGCGATCGAGCCGCTAGAAGAGATCTTCCATCTTTGAATTTCTCTCCTGAGGATTGGCATGGCGGCAAATCCTGCACTCGGCGTCGTCTTTCACTGGCTAGGGGGCCTGGCTTCGGGCAGCTTTTATGTTCCCTATCGCGGCGTGCGCCGCTGGTCGTGGGAGACCTATTGGCTGGTTGGCGGCTTCTTTAGCTGGATTATCGCTCCCTGGTTTCTCGGGAGCCTGATGACGCGCGATCTGGTCGCGGTTCTCTCCGAGGCGCCCGCAAAGACTCTGTTCTGGTCGTTCTTCTTCGGGCTTCTGTGGGGCATCGGCGGGCTCACGTTTGGCCTGACCATGCGCTTCCTCGGACTTTCCCTGGGCATGGCCGTCGCGCTCGGCCTGTGCGCCGCCTTCGGCACATTGATGCCTCCGATTTTCAGCGGAGTTTTCGCGAGCCAAGTGCTGGGGACAAATTCCGGGCGAGTGATTCTGCTCGGAATTGTTGTTTGCCTGCTGGGAATTGCGGCGGCGGGGCTGGCCGGAATCTACAAAGAACGCGCCATGTCGCCGGAACAACAAAAGGCCGCTATCCAGGAGTTCAACCTGAGGAAGGGCCTGGCCGTAGCCACGCTGTCGGGCGTCATGAGTGCGTGCTTCGCATACGGCCTCGCCGCAGGTGCGCCCATTAAAACCCTGACTCTGAAACACGGCACCCCCGTGCTCTGGCAGGGGCTGCCGGTCTTGGTCGTGGTGTTGATTGGTGGATTCACGACGAACTTCCTGTGGTGCCTGGCGCTGAATATCCGCAACCAAACCGGTCATCAATACTTCACCGCCGATGCGGGCAAGTACTCACCGCCGGCGGATGAAACGATCGTCGAGACCGCCATCGATGCTCCCAGCCGCGAGCTGGTGGAACATATTCCTGACTCGAAGAGCAATGACGTTCAGAAGCCGGTGCCGATGCTGTCCAACTACTTTTTCTGCGGTCTCGCCGGCACCACCTGGTACTTCCAGTTTTTCTTCTACACCATGGGGGAGACGCAGATGGGCAAGTATGGTTTTTCCAGTTGGACCCTGCACATGGCCAGTATCATCATTTTCAGCACACTCTGGGGACTTGGCCTGAAGGAGTGGAAGGGCGCGGGCGTGCCGGCGATGCGTTTACTAACCCTGGCCCTGTTTCTCCTGGTCGGTTCGACCATGATTGTCGGCTACGGAAACTATCTGGGATTAGCACGCTAATGCTGGGTAAGAGGAGGAGCACCTCGATGCGCGGTCCAATCGCAGCCGGTTTTTTGTTTTCTGTGGGTCTCCTGGCCGCATACGCCGCGCCCGTTCGCCTCCGTTGCGAGTCCGTCGAGAATCCGCTCGGGATTGACACTCCCGCCCCACATTTCTCATGGCAGAGCGACAGCAAGGAGTGGAACTGGAGCCAGTCGGCCTACCAGATAACGGTAGAGAGCAGCGCTGATTCGGCTGACGTTTGGGACAGCGGCAAAGTGAACTCGCCCGAGTCGGTGGGCATTGTGTATGGCGGTCCGAAACTCAAAGCGCGAACCCGCTACTATTGGCGAGTGCGAGTCTGGGATTCAGAGGGGCGAGTGTCTCAATCCACCGAGAGCGCCTGGTGGGAAACCGGTCTGATGAGTCAGGAGGGCTGGAGTGCAAAGTGGATCGCGTGGAAGAACCCGGAGGAAGATGCCGACCGCGCGGGTATCCGGTGGATTTGGGTGGCCGGACAGGACGCGCTCAGCATGGCCGCAAGAACCGTGGCTCAATTCCGAATCGACGTGGACATGGGGGAGAAGCCCCGGAACGCTGCACTGTTCTTGCTCGCGCGCGGTGCCTTTGTCGCGAAAGTAAACGGCCAGCAAGTCGGCGCCAAGAAAGAGTGGTACGAATTCGACCGTGAAGATGTCACCGAACAGCTGGTGGTGGGGAAGAACTCGATTGAAGTTCAGGTCACCGTTTCCGAACCCAACGAATTCGGGCCGGAAGCCGGAGCGAAAACCCTGAAGGCCGCTTTGGCCGGCGTGCTCAAGATCGCGCGCAATGACGGAACCATGGTGCGCGTTTTCACCGACAACGGCTGGCAGGGCCGGCTGGCCGGCGATACCACCTGGCACACGGCCACAGTGGTTGGTGAGCTGAACGACAAACGGCTGGGAGAAATTCTCCCGCCGCCACTCGCGCAACCGGCAGCACTCGTTCGGCGTGCGTTTGCCGTCGCCAAGAGGGTGCGGTCAGCCTGCCTCTATGCGACCGCTCTCGGCAGCTATCGGATGTTCATCAACGGCAAACGGGTAGGCCAAGATGTTCTAACCCCCGATTTCACGGACTACACAAAACGTGTTCTCTACCAGACCTATGACGTAACGCCACTGTTGACAGAGGGCGAAAACGTGATTGGCGCCATTCTGGGCGACGGCTGGTTCGGCAGTGGACTGACTTGGCAGGGGAGATCTTTCTTCTTCCTGCCTCCACCCACCCGCCTGCTCGCCCAGTTGGAAATTGATTACACGGATGGAACGCACGACACGATTGTCTCGGACGAATCCTGGAAAGCACTGGCCTCACCCATTCTCCGCTCGGAAATCTATGCCGGTGAGTTCTATGACGCTCGCATGGAGCAAGCGGGCTGGAATCAGCCCGGCTTTGCTGACTCTGCCTGGTCAGCAGCCGTCCTTTCCGAAACCCGTGCGCCCGCGCTTCGGAGCCAGGTCTCACAGCCGGCTCGCGTCGCCAAGATGATCACGCCGATGAGTGTTACGCCGTTGCCCAACGGCGCCTACGTCTTTGATATGGGCCAGAACATGGTCGGATGGGCCACTCTGAAAGCATCGGGCGCCGCCGGGACTCCGATCCAGATGCGCTTCGCAGAGATTCTGAATCCGGATGGCACCATTTATCGCCAGAACCTGCGCAACGCCGACGCAACCGATGTTTACGTCCTGGCCGGCAAGGGCGAAGAGACATTCACGCCACACTTCACATTTCACGGGTTTCGCTACGTGGAAGTCACCGGCTATCCTGGAGTTCCGACAACTCAAGCGATCACCGGCGAAGTCGTCAACAGCCTGAGCTGGGAGCCAGCCGGAAGGCTGACGACCGCCAGCGAACTGGTCAACCGCATGTGGTCGATCGGCTTGTGGGGGCAGCGCGGGAATTTCCTCAGCATCCCGACCGACTGCCCGCAGCGCGATGAACGCTTGGGCTGGATGGGCGATGCCGGTGTCTTCTGGCGCACCGGAAGCTTCAATTTCGACATCGAAGCTTTTTCCCACAAGTTCATGAGCGACGTCACCGATGCGCAGACCGCCGCAGGCGCGTTTACCAATGTATCGCCGGATGTGCTTCGCCCGTTTGGGAGTGAAGGCGCGCCCGGCTGGGGGGACGCCGGTGTCATCATTCCCTGGACGGTATGGTTACAGTACGGCGATAAGTCCATCATTACGGAGAACTGGGACGCGATGCAGAGCTGGATGGAGTTCATCGCCAGAGCGAATCCGGATTTCCTGCGCAAGAAAGGCGTCGGACCAAACTTTGCTGACTGGCTCGCACCCGATGAGCACACGCCCAAAGATCTGCTGGCCACCGCCTATTGGGCCCTGATCGCCAACATGATGGTCGACATGGCGCACGCAGTTGCGAAAGACGAAGATGCGAAACGATATCACGATGTGGTAGAGAACATTCGCAAGGCCTACCAGTTGGCCTATATAAAGGAGAACGGCGAAGTCGAAGGCGGCACGCAGACGGCCTACGTCGTGACCTTGTACACCGGAATGGCTCCTCCGGCAATGGAGGAGACGATGGTGAACAAGCTGGTCGGGGACATCGAGTCGCGAAACTGGCACCTTTCCACGGGGTTCCTGGGCACGCCATTTCTTCTGTTTACTCTAGCCAACCACGGCCGCGTCGATGTGGCCTACCGCTTATTGTTGAACGAAACGTATCCGTCCTGGGGTTATATGCTTTCGAAGGGTGCAACCACCTGGTGGGAGCGCTGGAATGGCGACACGGGAGACCCGGCAATGAATTCCTACAACCACTACGCATTCGGATCTGTGGTGGCCTGGGTGTATCGGTCTGTGGCCGGCATCGATACCGACATCGACGGTCCTGGCTATCAGGAAATCATCATCCATCCTCGCCCAGACAGTCGAATGACCCATGCGCATGGAGAATACGATTCGGTATACGGGCGCATTGTCAGCGATTGGCAGGGTACGCCGACAGGACCTTTTTCGCTCGAAGTCACGATCCCTGCCAACACTCACGCGAAGGTGTTCCTGCCGGCGATCGGGAACGCGCACGTGATCGAAGATGGGCGTCCGATTGACGCGCGGCGAGAAGCCGGTTCCTACGTGGTTCGGATCGGCTCTGGATCGTACAAATTGGAGGTGAAGTGAATGTCAGATCCGTGACGTCGAAGATGTGAAGTTTCCTGCGCCGGCGGCGGTCGGTGAGAAAGGTGAAGTGCATTCGTGATGCGGAAGGCGCGAAAATTGGCGTATCCAGCAACGTCGTCCCTTTTTTCCTTTGATCGCAAAATTAAATACCTGTCACAGGGGATTATTCGCTTCGCGCTCATCCTCGGCGTTTCGAAGCCGAACAACTGGTGTTCGGGAAGGAAACAGCGTCAACTACGCTTCCGCTGAGTATCGCTTAATCCTTGGAGCCAGCGGATGCGCGCGCCAGCCTTCGATGACGCGAACTCACCCTCAGCCGCAGACCGCCGAGAATGCCAGACGGCAGAGGCTCGAGGTTGTCCATTCCCTGCGGACGAAACCGCTCGCCATAGCGATCGTTCAGCAGGCGATAGTCAGGGAGGGCGCTTCCAGCCAGGGAGTTAATCGCCGTATTGCCGACGACGATGCGCAGTTGGTTTTTCCCCGCTCTCAGCCATGAAGTCAGATCAATGGTGTAGGGCGGATGCCATACCACGCCTGCGCGCTGGCCGTTGACGTAGACCTCCGCCGCTTCCCGCACTGGTCCTTCCAGAAAGGCTCGCAGATTAAATGTCGGCAGGGGATCAGGCGGCACCACCGGTGTGCCTTCTCCGAAATCCAGAATTAGGCTCCCAGAGATCAGATCGGCCGGGAGGTCGACGATTTTGTCGTAAGTGACTAGCCCGGAATAGTATTTGAAAGGTTCCTCTTCACTCCACGAGTGGAGGGTAGCCATGTGGATCGTCCGATTCAAGCCCTTGAAGGTAAGGTTCCAATCAGAGGAGAGATCGATCACCTTAGACGGAGGGTCCCAAATCCGTACAGGCTCCGGCTTGATAGCAGAATTGGTTAGAAAGATCAGCCGCGATTCATAAGGCTGCAAGGAGAGGTCGATTTTGGCAGGATTCTCCACCGGGAAAGTCCGGCCGGTGAAAGGATCCCACCACTCGGCATATTTTGCGGAGTGACGGAACTTTGCTACCACGCTAAGCGGATGATTGCCGGTATTCGCGATGAAGTACAGGTCCCCGGTGCTGAGTTGGCGGCGAATGAAACCGATCTCCGCAGACCGCGGAGAAAAAATGACCTCCGGTTTGTAATAGCTTGCGATAGCCCTTCCCAGCTGGCTCTCGTCTTCCAGAAAGTGACCCACCGCGCCCTGGTCGCGGAACAAGCGTTGGGAGATCTCCTGGATCTGTTGGCTGTCTGCCTCTCGGTTCAAGAACCCGGGAGCGGCGGAAGGCAAACGACGCGTAGCCATGACAATCCCCCCGCGCATTGCGTACTGCTCGATCTTCCGGTAAGTGGCTGGTGGTATTCGCTGCATGCCAGGCAGGACCAGGACGGGATAGCCAATGCCGAGAGTGTCGACGGCATCCCCGTCGATGAAGTCCAGGTTGAAACCTGCATCGAGAATCTGTGCGATGACGTTATTCCCTAGCAGCTGTCCCATGGATTCATCGATGCTTAGGTTTACTCCACGAGTGTTGAAGCCGGCTTTTGTGGTTACCGAAGCAGACGAATCGCTCTTAACGGTGAAACTGGCCCAAGCGTCATCGTTAGGTAACAGCAACGCCACATCGTTGGCCGGATTGCCCTGGCGCAGGGCAAAGCTAACGCGCTCTAGATATCCGGCCAGATCCGGCATGGCAAACCACCAGGGATTATGGGCATTAAAGGCGCCGGCGGCATACATGCGCCATCCCGGCTCTCCGGCAAGCTCCGGCGAGTAAGGCCAGCCGTGGCCAACCAGTTGGTTGATGCCCTGCAGGAAATGCAAATCGGCTTCCACCTTCATATCGAGCGGGGTGGCACGAAAAGCTGGAGAATGCAACCAGGTCCAGGTCTCCGAAGAGATGACGGGCCTGCCAAAGAGATGACCTGCCGACGCCGCCCAGCGCGTATCGGAGAACTGCCGCCACATCTTGAGAGTTGCCTTGCCCTCCCCTTCGGGAAGGTCTGCGTATTGGTTGCTGGAGAGGGTGACGGGAGGAAATCCGTAGGTCTGCGAGCGCAGCAAGGTGTGATGTTCGAGCGCCCATGCGTGCAGCGGCGCGAGGTAGCGCTCGTTGGCCAGCTCGGTGAGCGTCTTCCCCCAATCGTGTCGGACTGCGGACGTCTCCGGCCCGGCATCGGCGAGCAGCGCCGGCAAATGGGGAGTGAGGTCGTAGCCACGGCGCTGGCGAAACTGCTCGATTAAATCGCCTGTCCAATCGGATCCGTAATCCTCCAGGCTGTCGCTGAATACTGCGTAAGGGAAATGATCACCGAATGCTTCCATTAAGCGGTCTCCAACCGAGTGCAGATGAGTGGCGATGGCCTTCTGATCGTAGTGGTCGAGGACAAAGCCCTCCGCTCCCACCGCCGGGCGTTTCACCGTCATTCCGGTGCGGCTGGAGATGAAGAAGACTGCGCTCGACTGCCCACTCAGTTCGGGGGAAATCTGCAGCCGGCCGTTTTCGATCGCCGACGTCGCAGCCTGCTTCGCGTCCTTGAAGGCAAGCGCATCACCGGAACCCGGAACCCAGAAGGTCGCGACCAGTTGCTCGCCAGCCGTGACGCCGGGCATTGCGATCGAACGCGCGCCGGATGGAATCGCGACGGTCTCAACTCGCATTTCACCTGCAGCCTGGGTTATGGGGATGTGGGGACCACCAAAAGGCCAGCCGCTTCCCAGGGTAATATCGGTCCGCATCCCCAGAGCCCTGGCCTCTGCGGCAGCAAAGCGAAGGGCATCAATATGCTCTTCTGAAAGATAGGTCAGATTGAGGAAACCGGTTTGGGGATCATCCAAAGCCAGCGGATACAGGGTAGCGATCTCCACGCCTCCAATGCCTGCTGTTTTCATCTGTTCGAGTTCCCGCCGGATTTCTGTTTTTGCGACAGCCGGCCCGAACCACCACCAGCGCATCATGATCCGGCAGTCATCCGGCGGGTGTGCGAACGACTCTTTCAGCCGGATCAGACTCGAATCCGCCTGCGCAAGACTCGCGGGGATTTCGAGCCAAGAAAGAAAAAGCAGAACGCCCCATACTATAGTCCTGGTCAAGGGTCCTCCTATGCGGCCAGCCGTTTCAGCTTGCCATCCGCGCGTATACTGCCGGTGGTGATTCCCTTTCTTCTGCCCTCGGACAAACCGGAAACAAGGTGCCTGCCATTCTAAGTCCGGCCACCTGGCTAGGGTTCGGGGTACGAGGGCCCGGGTGGAGCCTCGATGAAGACGTAGGTGGGGTGCCTCAATTTGGCGGACCGCGGTAAAGATCGATCCCTTGTCTCTTTTCCACCTCGATGCTCACGACGCGTCGTGGGTAGTTGCGGAAGGAAGACGGGAGCCGACGTGCGCCCCCGCAGTCGGAAATTTTTGCCGTATACCGCGAATGCGC
Source organism: Acidobacteriota bacterium (assembly GCA_003225055.1). GTDB lineage: Bacteria > Acidobacteriota > Terriglobia > Terriglobales > Acidobacteriaceae > Gp1-AA122. The sequence goes on along the minus strand of QIAU01000196.1, from coordinate 6,393 downwards.
GGGGGTCCGGATATTCGGTACTACCAGCATTCAAATGCCACCCGCCGGCAGGCAGCGGGCCGGGAAGATACGACGGAGTGGCGTCAGTCACCGAGATGGTGAAGCCCACGTTGTCGCTGCCGCTCCAGCCGCGAAAGCGTTCCGGATCGAAAATCCGACCAGCAATGACCGTTTCTCCTCGTGGCCTGTATAGGCGAACTCCAGAGTGATGCAGCGCATTCCCTCGGCGCCCGGAATGGAAGCAGCCGATAGGTCTTGTTGTCATCCCCCGCGATGCTTCCTTCCAACCCATGTGTGGGCTTCGGCTGCGCATGCGAGCCCCTCCTCGAGTTTTCGGTTGCCCACAATACCCGAAAATGAGTCGGTTGTAGAGGGCCTGTTCACGGCCCAAGCGACCCGATGTTTACCGCAAATACGTACGTAGGTGGCGCTAATATCCCACTTCGCCCAAACCGGTTAACGTCAAACCCACAATTCGCTTGCCAATTGGCGCGTAGGATGATATTTCATGCCCGCTTTGGTGAGGTCTCCTGGTGCGTGATCCGCACCTTCTCCAGGGGGTGTGTTATGACCAAGCGCTCTATAGCCTTCTGCCTCGGCCTGGCGCTGTTTACCGTTTCCACGACTGCGATTGCGCAAGTGAACATGGCAAGTTTGACCGGTCTCGTCACTGACCCCTCGGGCGCGGTTCTGGCCGGCGCTAAGGTCACCGCCCAGAACAAGGCGACCAACGCAGAAATCACAACCCTCACCAATACCACCGGCTACTACACCTTTGCCAGTCTGCCGATTGGCGACTACCGCGTCACGCTGGCCGCGCCGGGCTTTCGAAAAGAAGTCACCGAGGTACATCTCGACTTAGGGCAGCGTGCCCGTTTCGACTTCAAGGCGCAGGTGGGCACAGCAACCGAATCAGTGACGGTCACGTCGGCTGCGCCGCTGCTGTCTACCCAGGACGCGATGCCCGGCGCGGTCGTCGAGAACCGGATGATCGCGCTGATGCCGCTGAGCATCCGCAACTGGGACGATCTGCTGGGACTGATCCCCGGGGTGCAAGGCGACCGATATACCGAGCAAGGCGGGGGCACGGCATCCGGACGCACGGGCGCGGTCAACGTTCACGGGGTGCGCTCGCTGCAAAACAACTTCGTGCTCGACGGCGTGGACAACAACTCGTTTTCAGAAAATGTGCAGGAACTGACCACGCAGATTGTGCGGCCATCGGTGGACGCGATCCAGGAGTTCAAGATTTCGACCAATCCGTATTCCGCCGAGAACGGCCGGAGCCCGGGGTCGCTGGTCAACGTCACCACGAAGAGTGGCACCAACGCGTTCCACGGCCTAGCTTACGAGTACCTGCGGAACAAGGTTTTTGACGCAAATGACTTCTTCACGAACCGCGCCCGACGCGACCGCCCCAACCACGTGCAGAATCAGTTCGGCGGGCAGGTGGGCGGTCCCGTGGCGAAGAACAAGGCATTCTTCTTCTTCAACTACGAAGGCACGCGCATCCGTCGCGGCCGCTTCTATCAGGCCAACGTACCGACCGCAAATGAGCGCATCGGCGATTTCTCGGCTGCTGGCTATACCGCGATGGTGGATCGAGTGGGCGACTGCATCGGTCCGGGAACGGCGTTCACCACCGCTAATACCGGCATGCCCAGGAACAATATGATCCCCGACGGCCGGCCAGGCAGCGTCAAGAACTGCATCGACCCGATTGCGGCCAAGATCCTGGCGCTGGTTCCAAATCCAAACTTCACCGGCTCCGGCGCGTTATCGAACGTCGGCAACTTCACCAACGTGCGCGCCTTACAGGACGACACCAACAATTACACGGGACGCTTCGATTGGAACCCTAATTCAAGCAACAGCGTTTGGGTGCGCTACAGCAACTCGCACCGCTTCCGCTACATTCCGGGCACGTTTGGCGGGGTCCTTGATGGAACGAGTTCCTCCGCCAATGGCCGGTTGCAAATGAATGGTGCCGGCGTGTCCGTGGGCTGGAACCACGTGTTCAGCACGCGGCTGGTAAATGAATTCCACATCGGCTGGGGACGCAACTGGTCACGCGGGGTGCAGGCTCCGTTCGGATTGAATACGCTGGCCGATTTCGGCTTTAAAGGTGTCGCCGATAATCCCCTCTACAGCGGCGGAATTCCGCGCATCGCAATCAGCTCCGCTGGTGGCACGCAGTCGAATAGCACGCTATCAATTGGCGGCGTGGATAACTGGGGTTCCCCCGACTTCCTGCCGAAATTCCAATACACCAACGAATACCAGTGGCTGGAGACGCTCAACTTCACAGTGGGCAAGCACCAACTAAAGTTCGGCGTGGATGCCCGCGTCCCGATGCGCAACATCTTTCTCGACGTTCCTGCCATGCGCGGCCAGTTGAGTTTCGACGGGAACCGCACGGGTATCGGATTGGCCGACTTCCTGCTCGGGTATCCGCAAGCGGCGCAGCTTTCAAACCTCGCCGTGTCCGACGCGCGGCTATGGATGCTGTCTGAATTCGTGCAGGACGATTGGAAACTCACGCCCAAGTTGGCCCTCAACCTCGGCCTGCGTTATGACTACGCCACGTGGCCGTACAGCGGCGCGGACCGTATGTCCAACCTGCTGAATCCTAATCCCACCGCGGTAAACGCCATCGGGGCGCTGTTCTGTCCCGGCCGAAATGCCCCGCCGTGCAGCGCAGCTTCGGAGGTTGGGCGTTCGCTGGTGAAGCCGGACAAGAACAATTTTGCCCCTCGTATCGGGCTCGCGTATCAGTTTTTCCCCAGCACCGTCGTGCGTGCCGGCTATGGGCGTTTTTACATGCTGTTTGAGCGCGCCGGCAGTGAAGACCAGATGTTCCTGAACCCGCCCTTCTTGGTCAACAACTCGGTCACGTCGAGTTCGAACAGCACCACCGCCAACGGCATGCGCCTGGCCTCGGGGTTCAATGTGTCGGTCGACCCAAGTGCGATTTGCACAGCGGCGCCTTGCCCACCGGGCGTGGCTGTCCTCTCTAACATTCGTTTGCGGGCAGTGAATCCCAATAACGTACAGCCCGAAGTTGACCAGTGGAACTTGGGCATAGAGCACCAGTTGCCGTGGCAGATGGTGGTTACCGGAGAGTACGTCGGCACGAAGGGGACGCATCTTTCCATCCTGCGCAACCTGAACCAGATCTACTTCGACTCGCTGGGCAGAGCATGCACGACAGTGGCCGGGCAGCCGACTTGTCCCGGAATCGCCGCTCCCTTCATTCCCTACTCGAACCTCGGCGCCATTGAGTACCGCGACAACGTCGGCAACTCCACGTACCACGGCCTCGAGCTGAGCGCGCAAAAACGCTTCAACCGCGGCCTGACCTTCACCGCCGCATACACCTGGTCGCACTCCATCGACCAAGTACAAGAGCACCTGATCAGCGCCAGCGGTTCTAACAGCTTCCTCGAGAACGAACACGACCTGCGTCAGCAGCGCGGCGACAGCGACTTCGACTTCCGGCAGCGCTTCGCGTTCGGCTACGTGTATGAGCTGCCTTTCGGGCCCGGCAAATCGATGTTGACGAGTGGCCTGCTGTCGTACGTCCTCGGTGGATGGCGGCTGAGCAGCGCAGGTCAGTTCCACGGCGGCAGGCCGTTCACCATCTTCTCCAGCAGCAACAACAGCTTCGTGCAGGTCCGCGGCGGCTTGACCAATGCGCTTGCCGACTGTTTGGGGAGCGGAAGTCTGCCGGCTGGACAGCAGACAATCGATCGTTGGTTCGATACCACTCAATTTGCCCGGCCGCTGGCGCCCAACCCGGATCCGAGCAACCCGGCGCTGGTGCCGCGTCTTGGCACCTGCCCACGCAACAACATGCGCGGGCCGGGCTATTCCAACGTGGACCTCGGGCTGGTGCGCGTCTTCTCCTACTTCGGAGAATCGCGGGATCTGGAGTTCCGTTGGGAGCTTTTCAACCTTCTCAACACGCCGCAGTTTGGGCTGCCGACCAACAACGTCAATTCCGGCAGCTTCGGCAAGATCACCTCGCTGGCGGGTGATCCCCGCGTGATGCAGTTTGCTTTAAGATTCTCCTTTTGAGTGCCCGAAACTTTGAAGCCCGGCCGGCAAGGCCAGCTTTTCTTCAAGGACCAAGACAGATGTCGTGAATGTGCGACTGGACGAGATTGGCGGCGATTGCATCGATCGGCTCAAAATCCCCCGCTCGTTCGCGAATGCCAATTGCGCACTACGGACGTTGAGGCGAATGCTTCACAAAGCAGAAGAGTGGAAACTGATCAGCCGCGCTCCGAAGATCAAGCTTATGAAGGAACCCGGACGATCACTCAGCCTCGATGATGCCGCAGAAAGAAAATTGCTCGCTGCGGCTGCTGGTTGCAAGTGGCAAAGCAAACCAGCGATCTCTTTCGTGACGTTGTCATCTTGATGCGCGATACTGGAATGAGAAGTCAACGCGAACCCTACCGGATGGAACGCAGCTTGTTGCAACCCAACCCATAAGCTCGAAGCCTGAAGTATGCCCGCGCATTGATGCCCCAGTTCCGGCGGATGTGGTAGTGACATGGTTGAGGAAGTTTCCTGGCCGTCGGCGTCATCGGAGTTGTCGAGGCTTGGACGTGCTGACAACGAAAATCCGCTTACTATCAGCGATTGTGATTCGTTTGGTGCCTGACCTTGCGGATTCTCAGGCCATTTATTCACGCTGGTTACGAGCTCGACGCTTTGGTCCTGGATTTTGTGGTACCCAATCCGGACTAAGCTCGAAAATATATCGCCACTAAACTTTTTGAAGATAGACCTCAATTCTGATATGTTGCCGTCAAAGTATGCCGTCTGCCAAAAAAACTAAGCCAAAGGCAAAGCAGCCGGGGAAGGCCGCAAGTATCGCCGATGTTGCGCGCGAATCAGGGGTATCCATTTTTACTGTTTCGGCGGTCATCAATAAGAAGGCCCACGTTGGCAAGGCGCGCCGCCAACGGGTGGAAGACGCGATTCGCAAGCTGAACTACCGTCCCAATCTCATTGCCCGTAGGTTATTTGAACAGAAGACCCAGACAATCGGCATGATTGTTACCGACATTGCCAATCCTTTTTCCCCATGGTCGTTCGCGGCGCCGAGGATGCCGCGCAGAGACGCGGTTACAACCTCTTGCTCTGCAACAGTGACGACATTCTTGAAAAAGAAGAAGAGAACGGGTTGGAGTTATTGCTGTCGAAACGGGTGGATGGAATCCTGCTCACGAAAACCGCAGGTGACCTGCGTCCGTCTTTGCGCCAGATGATCAAGGAGGTAAACATTCCCTTTGTCCTGGTGATGCGCACCTATCCACAATTGACCAAGGATGCTGTGGCCGGCGACGACTATCAAGGTGCCTACGAAGCTGTGCGCCATCTTGCGCGTGCTGGCCGGCGCCGCATAGGCCTGGTTAGCGGCCCCAGGAAAGTCAGCAGTGCAAGAGAGCGCTATCGCGGATTTCGGGACGCACTAGATGCAGAAAAACTCTGCTTCGAGCCCCAACTGGTCGTCGAAGGCGATTACCGCATTGAGTCTGGTTTCCGCGCCGGCCATGCTTTGCTATCTCAGCGACCGGACGGAGTCTATGTAGCCAATCACCTCATGACCATTGGATTGCTGAAGGCGGCTGGAGAAATAGGACTAACCTGCCCCGAAGATTTCGGCTTGGTAAGCTTCGTTGACTATCCCTGGTTAGGAGTTTTCCGCCCCAGATTGACGACGGTGGAATTGCCCAAGCACCAATTAGGTAGCGAGGCGGCAGAACTGCTCATTCAAAGGATCGAGGAAGACAATAGTGCTCCAGTTCTGCGAAAGCTGCAACCAGAACTTCGGATACGGGAGTCCTGCGGATTCGGACTTTTTGTCTCGGCAGCGCAACGGGACTCCAGTATTTCCGAATCAGCACCAACCAGTTAGAAAGTTAGAAAATACAGCTCATCTTTCTTATGTTTCACTGAAATCGATAAGCTGCGGGTGCAGCGTAGACGTTGTGACAAGATTCGATAAGATTAAAAAGAAACGAATATATAAGTTCTCGGCATGGGAGCGGCAAACCTTCGAACTCGATCGCAACCCTGGTTTGGAGTGACGTTAATTTCTAGTCTGAGTAGGACATGCAGCGCCGCACATTCATAAAGTCCGTCTTAGGCAGTGCTTTGTTGTGGAAAGCGCCCGCATTGTTCGCGTTTCAGGCCTCAGCCTCATCCACGCCTGATCCCGCGGTGGAGCGCGTTCTAGTAATGTTTAAGTGTCATTTTGACGCAGGCTTTATCGATACACAGACAGCCGTGGTTCACCGCTATTTCAAAGAATATTTTCCACGGGCCATGGATCTCGCCAGCCAATTACGCAATTCTGGTAACCAGCGCTACGTCTGGACT
>QIAU01000022.1 GCA_003225055.1 Acidobacteriota bacterium | reverse complement strand
TACGGGGGGTTTTTACTCTGGCCATAATCGGTTTACTCCTCAACAATTAATCATGCATTCATGAATAGCCACATCAGTGCTGGAGCTCAGTTGTAGCGGGTGACTAAGCTACTATAACGCGTCCCGCTAGGAATGTCTCAGGTACAAAGAAAAAATTTGCTTATGAGATCCATAAATATTCTTGTTGGGTCCGCGATAAGACTTAAGCTGGAATTCCGGTTTTGGTCAGTGAAAGTCGTGGGAGTTGGTTTCCGCCTGCGTTATGTCCAAGGGAAGGATGCGATCGGCTTTTACCGAGATCACATTGTCCTGATGCTGCAGGATGCCCTCGATCATTACGAATTTTTCGCTCACCAGCAGCAAACGATTTCTCTGGAACATTCCTGGAGTAATGATGGCGTTGGCAATGCCGGTTTCATCCTCCAGGCTGAGAAAGACGAAACCTTTGGCGGTGCCGGGACGCTGGCGAACAATGACGCAACCTGCTACACGCAAGCGCTCGCCATCAGGAATTCGGCTAAGTTCGCTGGCGCGGCAAATGCCAAGCCGTTCCATCTGCGCGCGACGGTAAGCCATAGGGTGTGGTCCAACCGTCAAACCTGTGCCTCGGAAATCAGCCACCAAGCGCTCTTCCTCATTCATAGGATGAAGCGGTGATTTGGAGTCGGGTTCAGGCAATTCTTCCAGCAGAGGGCCGGAATAGCGCACCGCGCGTTCGACCTGCCAGAGCGCGTCGCGGCGATGAAGTTTGCCGAAAGAGGAATGGTTCATGATCGTCTGTTGATGGTTGACTGAATCCGTGGAAATCCGTGCGCATCCCTGGCTAAGTTGTTTCTCCGCGCCTTCGTGCCTCCGTGGTAGATGTCCAATGGAGTTCAGCGCGCCAATTTCCGCCAGGGTGCTGAGTTCGTCCTTGCGCAGCTCCGGAACATGGTGGGTCAGATCATGGATGGAATCGAGTGGAGCAACATTGCGTGCGCGCACCAAGGCCCGACCAGCTTCTTCACGCAGTCCACGAACATAGCGCAAGCCGAGACGAAGGGTGAGCTTTGGGCGGTTGTCGGTGAAAAGCAGGTCCCTCGATTTGACTGGTTGTCCACTAAGTGGACAACCAGTCTCGCTCGGGATGACAAGACTACTTTCGGGGGAATTACTGGAAACTTGAAACTTGAAACTCGAAACTGGTTCCAATGTGCAGAGCCAATCCGATTTCATTACATCGATGGGCAGCACCCTCAGCCCGTGCCGCTGCGCATCTTTGACGATCGTTGCCGGATGATAGAAGCCCATGGGCTGATTATTCAGCAGAGCTGCGGTGAACGCGGCGAGGTAATGACATTTCAAATAGGCGCTGGCATAGGCGAGCAGGGCGAAGCTGGCGGCGTGTGATTCGGGGAATCCGTAGAGCGCAAAAGATGTGATCGAAAGGATGATCTGCTCCTGGGCCTCGGGCGAGATGCCATTTTTCGTCATGCCGACGCGGAGCTTGGCTTCGATTTCTTTCATTCTTGCTTGCGAGCGCTTGAATCCCATGGCGCGCCGCAATTCTTCGGCTTCACCTCCGGTAAATCCGGCGGCAATCATGGCCATCCGCAACAACTGCTCCTGGAACAGCGGTACGCCTAGCGTTCGCGCCAGCACAGGTTCCAGTGAAGGATGAGGATAGGTGACCGGCTCACGACCCTGGCGGCGCTGCAAAAAAGGATTGACCATTTGCCCGACAATCGGTCCTGGGCGGATGATGGCCACCTGCACGACGATGTCGTAAAAACGCTGCGGGCGAAGGCGAGGCAGGCAGGACATTTGCGCGCGGCTCTCGATTTGGAACATGCCGATGGTGTCAGCTTTCTGCAGCGTGGAATAAACTGCAGGATCGTCGGCCGGCAGGTGCGCGAGATCTACTTCCTCGCCGCAATCTTTGCGAATGATTCCAATCGAGTCTTCCAGCACTGCCATCATCCCCAGGCCGAGCAAGTCGACTTTGATGATGTGCATGTCAGCGCAATCATCTTTATCCCACTGCACGACAACCCGGCCGGGCATGGCGGCGGGCTCGAGGGGAACTACCGAATCGAGTTGTCCCTGACAGATGACCATGCCTCCGGAATGCTGGCCTAGATGGCGCGGCAAATCCTGAACCGCCTCGCAGAGCTCGAAATATTTGCGCAGCCGGGGATGACGCAGGTCCAAGCCGGCATCGTGGAAGCGGCGGTCAAGCGTATCGTTTTCATCCCGGTACTCCCAGGCGCCCACAATCGCGGATAGCCGATCCAGGGTTTCCGCTTCGAAGCCCAAAGCTTTGCCCATCTCGCGAGCTGCGAGGCGGCCGCGGTAAGTGATGACATTGGCAGTCATGGCGGAGCCGCGCTCGCCATATTGCTGATAGACGTGCTGGATCACGCGTTCGCGCTGATCGCCGCTGGGAAGGTCGAGGTCGATGTCAGGCCACTCACCGCGTTCTTCGGAAAGAAATCGCTCGAACAGCAAGTCCATGCCGACAGGATCGACAGCGGTGATGCCCAGCGAATAGCAGACGGCGCTGTTGGCAGCCGACCCACGGCCTTGCACCAGGATTTTCTGCTCGCGGCAGAAGCACACAATGTCCCACACAATGAGAAAATAGCCGGGCAGATCGAGTTTTTCGATTAGTGCCAGTTCGCGATCGATCTGGCGCTGGGCCCGCTGGCGAATGTCGGAAGGGGCGCGACCATAGCGTTGTTGAAAACCTTCCAAGGTCCTTTGCCGCAAAAACGACATCATGGTCTCGCCTTCCGGCACCGGGTATTTGGGGAACTCATAGCCAAGATCGCTGAGCTTGAATTCGAGACGCTTGGAAAGTTCGATCGTGTTAGCGAGGGCTTCCGGCAAATCGGCGAAGAGTTGCTGCATCTCCTCGGGCGACTTCACGTTGCGTTCGGAATTGCGGGCGAGCAACCGGCCGGCCGTGGCCAGCGTGCGGTGATGGCGGAGAGCCGTGAAGATGTCGCCGAGTTCGCGCTGTTGTGCGGTCGCGTAGCACACACCATTCGTTGCGAGTAGAGGAAGCTGGAGCGAACGGGCGATCTCGATGGCTGCCCGGTTGCGAGCTTCTTCCTCACGGTGGAAATGCCGCTGCAGTTCGATATAGACATTTTCGTGACCGAAAATCCAAATCAACCGCTCGAGACAGCGGCGTGCTTCATCCAATCCGCCGTGGGAGAGAGCGGCAGCTAGGGGACCAGCATCGCCTCCCGTCAAACAAATCAAACCGGCAGCATGCTCCTGCAATTCTTGTTCTCGGACTACCCCCTCGCCTTTCCTGGCACGCAATTTCATCCTGGTGATCAGGCGGCAAAGATTTTGATAGCCGACGCGGGAGGAGACGAGGAGAGGAAGAACCATTTTCGAATTGTCAGATTTGCAAATCGACGAATTGAAGCCCGGACCTTGAGCTAATCGGCCAAATTCGTCAATTCTAAAATTCGTCAATTCGGCAATTTTGAAGAGCGTCTCACACGCCACCTCGGCTCCAATGTGCGCCTTGATGCCTGCTTTTTCCGCGGCCAGGTGGAAACGCGGTGAGCCGTAAACGCCGTCGCGATCGAGTAATGCCATGGCTGGGAGATTGAGGGCGGCACAGGCTCCAATCAGGTCTTCGGGCAGGGAAGCGCCTTCCAGGAAACTGAAGGCGGAACGGGCGTGGAGTTCGACATAGGTCGGCGAGGATGATGATTGTCGAATCGCCGGATTGACGAATCTACGAATTTTCGGAATAGAGCTGCAGCAACCCATAAAAGCAGTTCTCGGTGGTCAGTTAACCCACCCGGGAGACACGGAGAAAAATTTCTGCTTGCTGATTTTTTGAACGTTTTTTTACTTCCGATTTTCGCAATCTGCAATCTTCCTTGCTCTGTGCCTCCCTGGTAGGTTTGCGGTGTGGTGCCGAGAACTGAGAACTGACAACTCAGTCATAGGTTCCTTCCACAAACCACCGGCCTGTCAGCAAATCGCGAACCAGGCGATAGAGAGCGACGCCGGCGTGAGTCTGCAAAGCGATGTCCCATTCGTCGCGGGCCCAGGAGTTTGGTTGCCACCAGTCGCCGGAGGAGCGCCACGGGCCTGCCTGCCAGATCACTTCTCCTTGTACTTCTTTCTTTTTCGGACAGGAGATCAGTGCAGGTTTGCCGTCGCGCAGGGTTACCGTCGCACTCAGACGCGGACGAAACATGCGCAGCGCAGTGATAACGGCATTCCTGTCGAGATCACCATTCGCTTTGGATTTTTTCTGTTCCGGCGTTGCGGGAGTGAAATGCTCTATGCGAAAGCCCTCGGGCCGATGCGTATCCAGCAATTCCACCGATCCGACTTTGCCTTCGCCTACGATTCCGGAGATTCGCGCCAGCGTGAGCTCGAGTTTTTCCGGTTCAGGAGAGGGCGGAAGAAAAAGTCCGCCTTGCGCAGCCCGCGCCTTCGCCGGTTCGGCGGAAAGCCAAATCTTCTTTATAGGCGCTCCGGGCGGGTTGGCCTGCAGATCCAGTTGTAGCAGCTTGAGAAAGACTTTGGCATCGAGCATGGGAACGGGTAGGCGAAGAGTGCGAGTAAAGGTCTGAGCCCGACGGGCGAGGACGCGCGTCCCTCCACTTTCTTCTTCCTGGCCCAACTCCAGTTTCAGCCGCAATTCCTGAGTCGCCAACGCGCGGGCTGACAAGCGCGCGCAAATCTGCTCCAGCAACCGGTTCAGCAGGAACGCCAGCGGCTCCAGCAAAACCAGCGGGCACTCCAGTTCGACTACTTCTTCAAACACCAGCGGCGGATCAACCGGCACGATGGTGCGGGACGTAGCGCCGCGCGCAAGTTTCTGCAGGTACACTCCTCTTTTACCCAGGCGCTCGCTGATGGCCATCTCCGGCAGCGCAGCAAAGGCTCGAAGGTTGCGTATGCCCCAGCGTTCGAGCGTGTCTAGAAACTGATTGCGCTCATTATTCTGATTTGCGAACAGCACTTCCAGCGGCAGATTGCCCAGCCGTTCCTGTTCTTGACCAGCGGCAATCACCGTCACGCCGGAAAAGCCGCGCGCCGCGATGGTGGCCACATCGGGATTGGAAGCCACGGCAACATTGGCTTCTACTCCCAGATCAGAAGCGCGCCGCGCCAGATCGCGCGCGAGTTTGGCGTGTGGTCCGAACAGCGATTCCATGCCCGAGATATCCAGCACGACCGTGTCGCAAGCTGTGTCTTCCACGCGCGGCGAAAAGGACTGAGCGCAAGCAAGCAAAGCCGCGTGCGCGGCTGATTCCTGCAAGGCAGAACGGCAGCGCAACACCAGGTCTGGCCAGGCTTCTGCCTGCAGCCTGGTCATGTCAATCTCCAGGCCAGTGCGCCGAGCGTTGTCGTTCAGGGCCCAAATTTTTTGCAGGGGAGGCTTGCCCTCCAGCACGACCACAGCCCGCGAGCGTAATTCCGGTTCCAGGTGCAGTACTGCTTCGACTGGGAAGTCAGGGACGAAGATGGCCGCAAAAGACATGGATCTGTTCGAATTCACGAATTGAGGATTGGCGGAAATTTGAAATTCGATAATCCGTCAATCGGTAAATGTCATCCGGTCCAGGCCGCCCTGGTTTCTAAAGCAGCACGGTCCGATTGCGCAGGCTTACGCTCCAGACGCGAACGCACAAATTCCACCTGCAGGTTGAGTCCCTCCAAAAGCTGCGCGGGCTCGGGAATTTTTCTTTTTCTTACTGATAGCTGAGGGCTGATAGCTGAGTGCTGTCCTTCCATCCGCAGTAATAAGGAAGCGCAGGTGCGCGCGCACGGCGCCTGGCCGACGACCAGCAGCACGGTGGGCGTGTTCTCCACTGCGCGGCGAAAACGGAACCAGGAAGTCAGCGGAATGCGCCGCGCTGCTTCGAGCGGAATATCGCCGAGATCGATAGCGATCAAACCCAAGCCACTGCTTTGCAGAAGCAGGTCGGTGGTTTTCAATGTCTGTTCGAGACAGGGCTCCCAGGCACGAGATGAACGGTTCGCCTGTGCTGAAGAAAATTTCTTTGTGTCTCCGCGCCTCCGTGGTGGATTTTTCTTTGACTCAGGATCGCAGCGCACCCATAGCAGATTTTTGAAGTCAACTTTTGCCGCGGCTGCGGATTGAGGATCGAAGGCATCGCTGACATCCACCAGCGCGCACGCTTCCTGCCGCTGGGTCGCGGCTGCAATCGTAGCTAACAACAAACTGGTGCGGCCGGAAGAGGCCGGTCCGTAAATTTCCGTCAGGCATCCACGCGGCAATCCGCCGGTGAGCGCATCAATTTCTGCGATGCCGCTGGAGACGGTTTCCGGCGCAGGCCTCACTTCGAGCCGGGAAGCAGGAGTGACTCGGCTGAGGTGAGGCACAGTCGACAAACGTTTCAACAACAAGGCAGGCTTTTCTGTCGTGCGAAAAGCCTCAGGACGGCCCGTCGCCGGCTGGGCGCAAACGAGCAGGGAAGACATGCCAACCTCAATTCAGGAGCCCCGGGCAGGGGAGCCAAAGAATCCGCCTCCAAACAACATTTCGCTTTTTATTCGCTATAAAAATTGTGCTGCTGCGGCGGGGAGTTGTCAAGAGTTGGTGCAGAAATATTTGTAAGCTACTGGTAAAAAGCCACTTACGGTTTTTCAGGAAATCCGCAAGGTTCGCGTGCACAGCAGCTTTGCTATAATCGAAATCTCCCGAGGCGCTATCGTCTAGGGGTTAGGACGGAAGATTCTCAATCTTCAAACCCGGGTTCGATTCCCGGTAGCGCTACCAAACCTTCCACTTAGCTCAAACACCCAGCATTGACGTGGTGTTCGGCGATATTTGCCCGGCGTCTTTATGGTCTCGCGGGTTCCCGAATGTCGCCCTGGTTCCCGCCAGTCATGGACACCAAGTGGACACCACGGTTGAACCTGTAGTGCTGCTGGAGGTACAGCAGTTGGTCCCGCACGCGGCCCAGGGCGGCAATTTCGCGGGCTGTACCCTGTTTCCGGAGGGATTGGGCAACGAGATCCACCACGGTGGCCAGGGTGCCAAAGCAGTCGTTCGCCTCAATGTGAAATTTGAGCCCAGATTCGTTCATGCTTAGATAGTGCTCCGCCGGGGTTAAAAAAATTCTAAAGAAAAGTTCAAATTTTGATAAAGCCAATTTGACATAGCATCAGCGTTCATTGCGTCAAGCCCGTGAGCTCGCGCAGGACGGTGTAGGTCTTGAGGTTCGCGCCCGTTTTCTTGAAGTAGGCGGTCCAGAAATCGCGCAGCGTCTGCCAGTAGGCGATGTCTTTGCCCGCCCCGTCCACGCCCAAGACATAGACCTCGATGCCATGGAGGTCAGGTAGGAGGCGTTCTCTTTCGGCCTTACTTATGGCGAGAGAGGCGGAGACGACCTTCGGGTGCTCCAGGTCGAGGACAGGCATGTCCTGGCGCATGTCGGAGAAGATGACCAGGACGTTGCGGCGTCCTGGTGAAGGCCGGAAAAGGTCGGCGGCGACGAGAAGGGTTCCCAGGATGTCGGTCTTCGGAGAAGTGGGCTGCATATGCTTCGCGTGCTCCCGGAAGGCAGCTACCAGGCGGAGGCGAGCCGCTTGCAGGCGCTCCCCGAAGTAGCCGGGATCGTCCGAGAGTTCGG
>QIAU01000195.1 GCA_003225055.1 Acidobacteriota bacterium | reverse complement strand
ACCTGTTCGCACCGTTTAGCGCTGGGTCCGACCAGCACAGCTCGCCGATACTCAGGTGTCCACACGCAATGGTACTTGCTTGAATAGACGACGTTGTGGTTTGATTTGTAGCCTTCCAGGGCCATACTGATGCTTATACCTAATGAAACAATCTAAGACAAGGCAAAATCACGCCTTATATCCCCAGCCCTAAAGGGCGGGGCTTTACGGCGCTTCTCGGTAATCGATAACTTGTCCCTCAGCAACACAAGCAACCCCGTTGATTAAGCGAACAAAACCTGCGTCCCTGTCACTCTGATATCTGCTTGGGTTTCAAGGGCCCGCCCCCGGGGTATCCTCGACCCACTCGTCCACCCGCGTTTTTCCGAGCACAAGCAACTGAACAAGGCATTTTAGCTTTCTGAAGTCTGATGTGTGGCAGAAGTCGGCTTGGTGCCGTCGGAGAAACGTTCGACGAGGACGCAGGCCTTCTGAGGTGAGTGCATGAACACGCTTCCCATTTTGATCGGCGCTCTTTGTGTCTACGCCCTGGCTTACCGCTTCTATAGCGCTTTCATCGCGGCCAAAGCTCTGGCCCTGGACGACCGCCGAACCACTCCGGCACACCAGTTTGCCGACCATAACAATTACGTCGCTTCTCCGAAATGGGTTCTGTTTGGCCATCACTTTGCAGCGATTGCCGGAGCCGGCCCGCTGGTCGGGCCCACTCTGGCAGCACAATTTGGATTCGCGCCGGGCTTCCTATGGCTGCTGATTGGCGCTGTGATCGCCGGTTGCGTCCAGGACTTCACCGTCCTGGTGGCTTCGATTCGGCACCGCGGTCGTTCGCTGGGGGAGGTTGCCCGCACCGAGATCAGCCCATTTGCCGGGCTCGTTGCCATGGTTGCAGTTCTGTTCATCCTGCTGGTGACCTTGGCCGGGCTGGGGATCGTCGTCGTGAACGCGCTCTCCAACAGCTCCTGGGGCGTGTTCACCATCGGCATGACCATTCCCATCGCCCTGATCATGGGCTGGTGGATGTTCAAGAGCCACGCCGGACAAATCAAGGTGGCGGGACCGAGCATTTTTGGGGTCGTATTCCTCCTCGGCAGCGTGATTGCCGGAAACTGGGTAGCGCACACCAGCGCAGCCGGAGCACTCACCTTCAGCGCGCACCAGATCACCATCCTGATGGCCTTGTATGGCTTCATCGCTTCGGTGCTACCGGTGTGGCTGCTGCTGGAGCCGCGCGATTATCTTTCTACCTACGTGAAGCTCGGGACCATCGTGATCCTCGTCATCGGTGTGTTCATGGTTCATCCCAACATTCAATTCCCGAACTTTACCCAGTTCATCTCAGGCGGCGGGCCGATCATCAAAGGCAAGCTCTTCCCCTTCCTGTTCGTGACCATCGCCTGCGGAGCGATCTCCGGATTCCATGCCCTGGTTTCTTCGGGCACGACGCCGAAAATGCTGGACAAAGAAACCGACGCTCGTTTCATTGGCTACGGCGCCATGATTTCCGAGTCGCTGGTTGGCGTGCTCGCTCTGATTGCCGCCTGCTCCATGCATCCGGGCGACTACTTTGCCATCAATACCCCGCCTGAAGTGTTCAGCAAGCTGGGCATGAGCACGGTGAACCTCGATACGTTCTCTCGTGAAGTCGGCGAAAAGCTGGCCGGACGCACCGGAGGCGCTGTCTCTCTCGCCGTCGGCATGGCGCAGATCTTCAAGGGACTGCCCGGCATGGATCGTCTGATGGGCTACTGGTACCACTACGCGATCATGTTCGAAGCGCTGTTCATTCTCACTACGATAGATACAGGAACGCGCGTCGCCCGCTACGTCCTGCAGGAACTCATGGGCAAGGTCAACAAGCCGTTCTCCAACAGCGCCTGGATGCCGGGTAACCTGGTGACCACGTTCTTGGTTGTGCTGGCGTGGGGGTACCTGATTTATACGGGCAGCATTTCGACGCTATGGCCTCTGTTCGGGACCGGCAACCAGTTGTTGGCGACGATCGCACTGGCGGTGACCACGTCGTTCCTCATCAACATGGAGAAGGCGCGATACGCCTGGATCACGGCCGTCCCCATGGTCTTCGTCGGAATAACTACCGTGACCGCAGGCGTAGAGTCGATCCAGAACATCTTCTGGCCTCTGACCGAGAAGCCGGGGAAGGTTTTCACCGGCTACCTCGATTCGATCCTGATGGCCATTTTCATCGCCGGCGTAGTGCTGGTGATGATTGACGCGCTGCGACGCTGGTATCAGGTACTGCGCGGCGCCCCTGTCCCGCGGGAGGCGTTTGGCACGCCGGTGACCGCCTCTGGCGAGATCAGGATGGGGTGCTGCTAGTACGGCGATCATCACTCTGGACAAGAAACTCGTTATTCGCTCCTTTCCTTTGCCTGTCTCGACTGGGGTCGCTCGCCCTGTCCTCGAGCGCCCGTGACCGACTAGGCTTCCAGAAACTGTAGTGGGTTTCCAAAATCTGTATTCCTGAATTTCTATCGCGCGAGCACAGTCAAGGGAATCCATCGATTTCCAATGATCTCGCGCTTGGTCCTTGGCGTGCACAATCGGTCGCCAACCCGGGGTTTCACTTTCACCCCTGATGCACACGGGGAGAAGGTTTGATCTGTAACCTACCCACCTTCAGGTCGAATCTCGGTCCCACGAACGTCCTGTCCGCACGGAGGCTAACTATGCATGGGCCTTTTCTGGCCAAGCGGTTTGGGCGGCTGGTAGTACTGCTCTCGATCGCAGCTACGCCTTGCCTGTTTGCTCAGTCGACGGCGACCGTCCGCGGCACGGTCACAGACGCCAGCGGTGCTGTAATCCCGGGCGTGACCGTGACCGCACAGAGCGAAGCGACAGGTCTGGCACGGAGAACGATTACCAACAGCAGCGGTAACTATGAGCTTCCTGCCCTGCCGATCGGCTCTTACCGGCTCGAGGTAGGCACCCCAGGGATGCAGACTCAAACCTTGACGGGATTGATCCTGCAGGTCAGCCAAATCGTGGTGGAGAACTTTAGATTAGCGGTGGCGCAAGCGTCCAATGTGATTACGGTTTCCGCCGAAGCCCCGGTCATCGACCAGGGCACCATGACTGTGGGCACCGTAATCAACCAGCGCACGGTGCAAGAGATCCCGTTGAACGGACGCCACTTTGTTGATCTCGGGCTGCTGCTGGCGGGCTCCGTCACCCCTCCCCAGAACGGATTCCTTACAGCTCCTCTGCGCGGACAAGGCTCCTTTGCCATCAATACCGCGGGCAATCGGGAAGACACGGTCAACTTCCTGATCAACGGCGTCAACCTGAACGATATGGCCAACGGCCAGATTACCTTTCAACCCTCGATCAACACGGTGCAGGAGTTTAAAGCCGACAATTCTACTTACAGTGCGGAGAACGGCCGCAACTCGGGAGCCATCGTTCATATCGCGACGCGCTCCGGGGCCAACGACTGGCACGGTGAAGGCTTTGATTTCCTGCGCAACCAGATGTTCGACGCGCGCAATTTCTTCAATAAGGCGAGTGACAATCTCGGAAACCACCTTCCGCAATCGACCTTTAAACGCAACAACTTCGGAGCCAACCTGGGCGGCCCGATCTGGAAAAACCATACCTTCTTCTTTTTCAGCTATGAAGGGTTGCGGCAGAGACAGGGGCTGACGCTGAACGCCGGCGTGCCCTCCGCCACTGAACGCCAGAGCGCCGAGAGCGACCCATCGGCAAGTCCCACCGCGCTCAAACTGTTAGCCCTGATTCCGGAGCCCAACCAGGGCACTACTGGATTCGTCAGTTCGGCAAGCGCCCCCGTCAACATCGATCAGTGGACCGGGGACGTGAGCCACAACTTCAGCGAGAAAGACCGCCTGCACGGCTACTACGCCATCCAGCGAGATAAGCGGAAGGAACCGAATCTGCAAGGCAACAATATTCCCGGGTTTGGCGACACGCGGCAATCGCGCAGGCAGATCCTCACCCTGAACGAAGCTCACATTTTCAATCCGCAGGTAGTCAACGAGTTCCGCTTTGGCTACAACCGCATCCACATCACGTTTGTGGGCGATTCCAAGCAGGACCCGTCAACCTTCGGCATCAACAATGGACTGAGCGGGCCGGTGGGACTGCCGCAGATGGCCATCAATGAATTAGGCCTGACCTTCGGCGGCATCCGCAATTTTCCGCAAGGCCGCGGAGACTACACGGGAGTTCTTTCCGACACCGTCAACTACCTGCGCGGACCTCACGCGTGGAAATTCGGTGGGGAATTCCGGCGCTTCAATGGCAACAGCTTTACCCTGGATGACGGCGGCCTGGGCTTCGCCACGTTCTCTGATTTTGTCCATGGCATCGTCAACGCCACGCCCCCGCCCGGTACTTTCAACAACCAGGGTGTGCCGTTCTCCATGACACTGGGCAGCCGCCCGGCCCGAGTTTTCGCCAGTGCTTTGGGTTTGTTCGCTCAGGACAGCTTCAAGGTCGCGCCTCACTTTACCCTGGAACTGGGCCTACGCTGGGAGTGGAACATGTCTCCCACCGAAGGCGACAATCGGTCGGTGAACTTTTTCCCATCGACCGATTCGCTGGTACGCCTGGGCACTGACGGCTACACCGATACGATCAACCAGAACAACCACAATTTTGAGCCGCGCCTTGGCTTCGCATGGGACGTCTTCCGCGACGGGAATACGGTACTGCGCGGCGGTTATGGATACCAAGTCGATCAGTTCCTGCCTGGGGCCATGGTCGTCAGCGGCAACCCCCCTTTGGCTACGCCGTCGCAGGCCAACCTTACCAGCTTCGGTACTCTGCTTACCGACGCCGCGGCTGCCGGTCTCAGTCCGGCTGCTGTCGACCCCAACTTCAAGAATGCCTACATCCAGTCCTACAACCTGAACGTACAGCATTCGTTCACCCCGAGCCTGGGAATGATGATCGGCTATTTCGGGTCCAGGGGAACGCATCTGAACCTGGCGATCAACGAGAACCAGAAGTTCAGCAATACCACGCGCCCCTTCCAGACGTTGTCGTCGTCAAGTCCGATTCTGCCCGGGGCGGCCCTGGGCAACATCACGGAGAACATCAGCGGCGGGAATTCCAACTACAATGCGCTATGGGTAACGGGAACCAAGCATCTCTCGCATGGTCTGCAGTTTGACGCTTCCTACACGTGGTCGAAGTCGCTCGATTACAACTCGCGAAACTTCCAGCCACTGACAGTCCAGAACAGCCTGGATCCGGCAGGTGACTACGGACCTTCCGATTTCGATGCCCGGCATCGCTTTGTCATCAGCCCCTTGTATGAGTTGCCTTTCAAGGGACATCGGCTGACCGAAGGATGGCGGCTGTCAGGGATTCTCCAGCTACAGAGCGGCAATCCTTTGAATGTTACGGTGGCCAATAGCGCGTTGACGGGCGTAGGGAATCTCCGTCCTGACCTTTTGGCTACTCCGGTCATCGCCAACCAACTCAGGTCCGACGGCAATATCCAATGGTTTGCGCCGAATTCGGTTTGCGATCCACGTCCCAAGGGTGTATGTCCAGCGGGAGCGCAGTTCGAGCTGCCCACTTTCGGTGTCGTGCACTTCGGCAACATGAGAAGAAATTCGGTAATCGGACCGAGCTTCAAAAATCTCGACTTTTCCATCAGTAAGGTGACCAAAATTACCGAGCGGATCAGTCATGAATTACGGCTTGAGACCTTCGATCTCCTCAATCACCCGAACTTCGGTAATCCGGGTCTGAGCGCGCAAGTCACTGGCAACAACTTTGGCGTGATCCGAAGCACGCGCTTCCCGACGGGCGACTCGGGTTCAGCCCGTCAGCTGCAGTTTGGGATGAAGCTGATCTTCTAGGAATCTGCAGTCTTGAGCAATCAAGAGAAATGCGAGAACGGCTTCAAAATCTCTGAAATCGTGGGAGCTACAGAGAAGGTCTTTGAGAAGAAGCGCTTAGCCTTTTTGTCTTCCCGCCACTAGCGCCCCTGACGCAGAGGACAATAGTGTCAAAGAGGAAACTCAGGGGAGGTGTGCAAATACCCGTCCCCTGATTCCGCTATGAGCTCTAAAGGAGGGGAAATGGGACATCGGGTGGGATGAAATATTTTCTGCATTTTGAAACAGTGGGTGGAGAGTGGGACCTCGTAGGCCTGGACAGAAAAACAACCAGTTCAACGTTTCCGGTTTCAAAGTCTCAAGGGCTTATAGCCTTGTTCTGGTTTTCGAAGAAGCTTCTGCTTTCTTGTCGGCAATTCCGAGAATCGTGTGACATGCAGATCCTATTCTCCCGGTTTACGCATTTCCCGGACGTAGTCGTAATCGATTTTTTGAGGTTGTCTAACCGATATTTTCGGGAGGCAATCTGAATCCGGCCGGGAGGACCTCTCGCAGTCCTTCTGTTCTGATGCTTCCGATGTCCCGGCATTCTTATCTGGCCAAAGGAGCTGTATATTGGTTTCTTTTAAAGTCAAAAAGGCGGAGTCCGGCTTAATAGGCAAGTTTTCGGGAGAGAAGTATGGGAAGTGCCTTCCGTAGGCGTCTGTTGCTCGAATCGGTACTGGCCGGACTCTTGTTTCTTCCCAGCCTGAGTTGGGAGCAAGTCAGTCAATCACGTAACCGGTCTCTCATAAGGGAAGCCATAGATGAGAGCAACGTGACTCGACTCAACGGTAATAGGCATCAGTTGGCCCGCCCTGAGTTTGATCGCGGTACGGCTCCGGCCAGTCTGCCCATGGACCGCATGCTGCTGGTTCTGCGCCGTAGCCCGGAGCAGGAAAGGGCGTTGACGAACCTGCTCGATGAGCAGCAAGACAAGTCCTCACTTAACTATCATAAATGGCTCACGCCTGAAGAATTCGGCCAGCGGTTTGGTCCGTCGGACCAGGATATCCAGGCGGTCACCTCATGGTTACAGTCACACGGGTTCCAAGTGGCCAAAGTTGCGAAGGGACGAACCGTGATTGAATTTTCCGGAACGGCGGCCCAGGTGCAGGAAACCTTCCATACTCCTATTCACAAATATTTGGTGAAAGGGGAGGAGCACTGGGCGAATGTAAACGACCCGCAGATACCAACGGCACTTACGGCGGTGGTAGCGGGCGTTCATACCCTGCATAATTTCTATAAGAAGCCACAGCTGGTCACGAGCGGTCAGAAGATTAAGGTGGCTTACACACCGGGTACGCCGCCGAAAGTCACCTTCCCACCTCAGAACGGACAACCTGCGGTGCACGCTTTGGGCCCGGCGGATTATGCAACCATCTACAACATCGGCCCGGCGCATTCGGGCGGAATTAACGGAGGTACAATCACGATCGCTGTCGTCGCCCGCAGCAATCTTTATATGGGCGGTGAAGATATAGGGGATTTCAAACGTGTCTTCGGCGTATGCTGCAGTGGCGTGCCTACCATCATTGTTGACGGTCCAGATCCAGGCAATCTAGGAGGGGGCGAGGAAATTGAGGCGACTCTGGATGCGACCTGGTCTTCGGTATTGGCGTCCAGCGCAAATGTTGATTTTGTGCTATCCGCTTCGACTAATACCACGGACGGGGTTGATCTTTCGGAACTGTACATTATCGATAACAATCTCGCCGACGTCATGACTGAAAGCTTCGGCGATTGCGAGCAACACTTTACAAGCACACAATTAACCACAATTGGCAGCCTTTCAGAGCAAGCTGCGGCCGAAGGCATTACTTACCTGGTCGCCTCGGGAGACTCGGGCTCGGCTGGCTGCGATGAACCGAGTATCGAGACGGTTGCGACGCAACCTCTCGGAATCAACGCACTCGCATCCGCGCCGTTCACCGTTGCCGTGGGCGGCACCATTTTCAATGAACACGGAAGCGACGGCACTTACTGGAGCGCGACCAATGCCCAAGGCACTGGCGAGTCCGCGAAATCCTACATCCCGGAGAATGCATGGAACGAAAGCTGCACGGTAGCGCAGTGCGGAACCAATGCCAATATCTTCGCGAGCGGTGGCGGCGCCAGCACATTTTTTGCAAAGCCTTCATGGCAATCAGGAGTTCCTGGTATCCCCGCGGATGGTTTTCGTGACATTCCCGATGTGGCACTGACCGCTGCCGGTCATGATTTTTATCTGCTATGTGTGGAAGGTTCGTGCGTGCCCGATGCCCAAGGGTTTATTACTTTGTTCGGCGTAGCGGGCACGTCAGCTTCGGCTCCTTCTTTTGCAGGTATTATGGCCTTAGTTAACCAAAAAACCGGCTCACGCCAGGGGCAGGCTAACTACGTCCTCTACCGATTGGCAGCAAGCCAGAACTCCCAGTGCGATGCGTCCAATGTATCGACCGCGCCTGCCAGCAGCTGTGTGTTTAATGACGTCACCATGGGTAACAACGCAGTTCCGGGTCAAGCTGCTTATGGAACTCCCAGTCAGAAGTATTTGGCGGGTGTCGGCTATGACTTGGCGTCGGGACTCGGTTCTGTAAACGTCGCGAACCTGGTGAATAGCTGGAATGCAAGGGCTGCTACCACCACTACTTTGACTCTAAATTCGGGGCAGGCGGTGAGCCTCCCACACGGATCGCCGGTGCCAGTCTCCGTCACTGTAACTCCTCAAAGTGGGCCTGGGACTCCTGGCGGCGATGTGGTTCTGTTGAACAGCGCGACATTTGGAAACCAGAGTGTAACTGAGTTCGCTCTAAGCAATGGTTCTATTAATTCGAGTACGCCCCTGCTGCCGGGCGGCAATTACAGCGTCACCGCACACTACGGGGGGGACTGGAACTTTGCATCGAGCGACTCCGTTTCCGTGCCGGTGGCAATCACTCCAGAGCCGAGCTCGACGACACTGACGGCTCAAACTCTGGATCCAAGCTTCAACTTCCAGACGTTTACCAGCGGACCATACGGTAGCTTCCTCTATCTGCGTGCTGATGTGGTTGGAAATTCGAAGCAAGGCACGGCGACCGGAAGTGTTAACTTCCTGGACGGCGCCAACAGCATTGGTGTATTCCTGCTGAACAGCCAAGGCAATACCGCGACGCCAAACTACTTGAATAGTCCGATCGGCGGGCCGCCAAGCGGGTTCTTCACCTTGACTGTAGGATCTCATTCCCTCACTGCCAATTATTTTGGAGACAACAGCTTCAATTCGAGTGTGTCCCCACCTCTCCCTCTGAGCATTACGCCGGCTGCTACTACAATCAGCGTGACGTCAGCGGGCGCGCCCCAGGGGGCGACTTTGATGGCGACCGTCGGCACCAACAGTGGGGGTAACGCGCCCAGCGGCGCAGTCACATTTTCTATAAACGGCACGCAGGTCGGCAGCCCCGTCTCGATTTCTGGATCGCTACCTGCAACCATTAACCCGAAGACGGGCGCCTTGGTGGGAGTCGAGGGGATGGCCAGTTTCACCGATGTCGGATTAGCGAATGGCCAATACACTCTTTCCGCGACGTACTCCGGAGACACTAGCTACACAGGATCGAGCTCTGCGGCTGCTCCAATCACCGTGAAGCCGGATTTCGTTTTCTCCGCAAACAGCACTGCCATTGCCATCGCAAGCCGAGGCGGATCGGGTGGCATGACCCTGACCATCACCGCCAATGATGGCTTCACCGGAACTGTGCAATTCAGTTGTGCGCACCTGCCCACGGAGAGTACTTGCAATTTCAGCCCCGCCTCGATCGCTGGCGGCGGCATGACTACACTGACTGTCAGCACGACTGCCCCCCACCAGGCAGCGACTCCGCACACGTTTCCCGAGTGGATAGCTAGTTCGGTGTTTGGGTTGAGCGGGATCTTCCTGATCGGAGTCGAGGACCAACGCCGCCGCCGGACTAAGCTTTCCACTGTGCTGCTGGCGTTTGCTTTGGTGTTGGCCTCGGCGGGTTGCGGCGGAAGCGGCGGAAACACCGCCCCTCCACGGACTGACCCGGGTACCTCGGCGGGTAATTACCACATCACGGTAACCGCGGTCAGCGGATCGCTTAGCCACAGTGTGAGTTTTACACTTTTCGTTCCCTAGCAGGCTGCCGCCGGTTTAGGGCTAAATGGCGGCTATTGGCTGCGGGACTAGCCGATATTGAAGCAGCTCCCGCCCATACCGCTTGCCCTTCGTCTCTTCCAGCGCGCAGACGCCGCACGCAAGCCCCTGGGGGTGCCCATTCCATCGGGTCTCCCTGGTCTGATTGACACTGATTCCCCAAGAACCTAGACTGAAAACTTGTGACCTGAGGTCTTGTGACCGCAATCACCGGGCTAGGGGCCATGGCAGGGTATTCTGAAAGGCCGCCACTGGCGGCGCCGAGGACACATGGGCTGGCTGCAAAACAAATTTGAGAAGAATTTCCTGATCACCACGGTGGACTACGTCTTCAACTGGGCCCGCAAATCGGCGGTCTGGCCCATGACCTTCGGCCTGGCCTGCTGTGCCATCGAGATGATCGCCTCCTCGACCGCGCGTTTTGATATTGCGCGCTTCGGCTCGGAAGTCTTCCGTCCCAGCCCACGGCAAAGTGACCTGATGATTGTGGCCGGCACGGTCACGCTGAAGATGGCGCCGGTCGTCAAGCGCATCTATGACCAGATGCCCGACCCCAAGTGGGTGATCTCCATGGGCGCGTGCTCTTCGGTAGGCGGCCCGTTCAACACCTACGCCGTGCTGCAAGGCGTGGACAAGATCGTGCCCACGGATGTCTATGTGATTGGCTGTCCGCCGCGACCGGAGAACCTCTTCTACGCGCTGCTCAAGCTGCAGGACAAGATTGATCAGATGTCCTTGGCCAAAAAGCCCACCGAAGTTCGCCTCGACGAAAGCATGGTCGAGAATTTCAAGCGCCAGGTCATGATCGCGCAGACATTGCAGCCTTCTGAAAAAAGATAGCCGAGCTCGGCCTCGGCCTGGACGGGCGAGGGCGCTGTTCCCCCTGGTGTTCTTATTTAGCAGAAGCGAGCCCATGCCGGAGTTCCTCAAACTAGCCGCCCAATCCGAACTTCCCGCCGAGAACGAAGCCAAGGAATTCACGGTTGGCGACAAAGTCGTCTGCGTGGCTAACGTAAACGGAACCATTAACGCGATCGACAACGTGTGCCTGCATCGCGGAGGCCCGCTGGGACAGGGTATGATTGAAGGCGGAAAAGTAGTGTGTCCGTGGCACGGTTGGATGTGGGACCCTGAAACCGGCGAGGCCTCGCACAATCCGGCAGCCAAGGTTCGAGTGTATCCGTTGAAGGTGGAAAGCGGAGACGTGCTGATCGAGTTGTGAGTGTTATGAGTCCGGCCACACATTTTCTGACTGGCTGGGTCTTAGCCAACACCGCCTCCCTGAACCGTCGAGAGCGTGCTCTGGTGACACTTGCCGGCGTTGTGCCCGACATCTGGGGTTGGCGTCATCGTCGAGGCCCTCACTCGGCACTCGCGCCATCCACGGGAGTGGTTTTCAACCTACCATCATGCTTTACACACCCTGGCTTTCTCCCTGGTCGTCGCCGGCGCCTCCCTGCTGGTCGCGAGACAAAGATGGAAGATTGCGCCATTGACATTCCTCAGTTTTCACCTGCACTTGCTCGAGGATTTGCTCGGAGCTCGTGGCCCGGATAGCTACCCATGGCCCATCCCTTACCTGATGCCGTTCTCGCATGCTGGCACGTTGACGTGGAATGGGCAGTGGCCCCTGAATGCGTGGCCCAATTTTCTGATCACGGGGGTTTTGCTGATCGCGACATTCTATCTGTCGTGGAAGCGAGGATACTCACCGATAGAGATGGTCTCGCGCAAAGCCGATTCGGCCTTTGTGGGCGCGCTCCGCAATCGTTTCTCGCCGCCCGAACGCAAGTCAGCCTAAATATTTCAGGAACGCGTCTGGCTTATTCTCGAAGCCCGGGAACACCCGATCCAGGCTCTTGTTTCTCAGGTGCTCGTAAACCGCTTCTCCCAGCACGCGGCGAAAGTCCGTCGTCACTGCCAAATCGCGGCCTTCGTAGAGTTGAGATTGCTCCAGCCCCGGCCAGCGACCATAGACCTTGCCGCCCTTTACCGGCCCGCCCATGATGAACATGACATTCGCATGGCCGTGATCGGTGCCTCGGTTGCCGTTCTCGCGCGCGGTACGTCCGAACTCGGACATGGTGACAATCACCGTGTCTTCGGCCAGATCACCCAGATCGGTCCAGAACGCCGACAGCGATTGCGAGAAGTCGCGCAGTACATTTGCAATCTGCCCTTGCGTGCTGCCCTCGTTGACGTGATGATCCCAGCCGCCTAGGTCGGCAAACGCCACCTCGACGCCGAGATTGGCCTTGATGAGCTGCGCCAGTTGCTGCAAGCTCTCGCTGAAGCGCCCGCGCGGATAATCGGCGCCCGGAGCCGGCGTGTATTGGGACGGATTAGCCGACTTCAACATCTTCACCGCTTCGAAGGTCTCCTGTCCGGTGCCGTGGAGCACGCTGTCTAGCGAATGCTCGTACATAGCCTCGAAAGTGTTGGCCATCGGTGCGGCATTGGCATTGCGCCCGCCTACGCCAAAGTCATGGATGTTGTTGACGGCCACGGCCGGCTCGCTGCCCGACAGAATTCGCGGCAGAGAAGGTCCCAGGGCGATTGCCCGGAATGCGGATTTCTCGTCCGGCGTAGGGAGCGCGTGCAGAGCCCGGTTGAGCCAGCCATCTTCGGTGGCCTTCACACCCGGTGTTCCCGATTCCATGAAATCCTGTGCGTCGAAGTGCGAGCGAGTGGGATCAGGCGACCCGGCTGCGTGCACGATGGCGAGGTGACGCTGGTTCCACAAGGGGCGCAACGACGCCATGGCCGGATGCAGGCCAAAGAAGCCGTCCAGATCGAGCACGGCATTGCGGGGAATGTTGATGGACGGCCGCATCGAGTAATAAGCCGGCTCGCCGTGCGGCACCACGATATTGAGCCCGTCCGCCGCGCCACGCTGAAAGATGACGACCAGCCGCTGGTTACCTCTTCCCAGGCTTAGGGCGCCGTCGGCCGCGCGAGTCAAGAAGCTCGGCAGCGCCGCCGTACCGACGACGGCCAAAGCGCCATTGCGGAGAAATATGCGACGTGTGATGGACATGAACAAAGCTCCTAGCCACTAGCTCCTGGCAACCGCTGCGCAACGGAGTTTTGCCGGCTGGTAGCCAGCCGCCAATAACTATCTTCTCTGAAACTCCGGTGACCCCAAAATCAGACCTGCAATCCCCGCCACATCCGGCGGGCGTGCCGGATCATCCAGACGACGTTTGGAGATCTGCGGCTCGTCGAGCTGCTTCAGAATCGTCTCGTGCGTCTGCTTGGACACATCGCCCGCCAGCAGAGCGTTTTCTAATGCCGCCAGAGTTCCTTCGGCGTCGGACGGAGCGCTGCCCAGCACGTGATCCGGCTCAACGCCAATACCCTTGACCTTCCCATTGCTCAGGGCGAGCGCGAAATTCATGCGCCCGAGCAGCGCCGACGAGTTCACCCAGGTGTCGGCCTTCATGGAATAGCCCGTGGGCGGCTGCATGCCATAGAGCGGCATGCCCATGGTATTGAGCGTGCGCACCAGCGGCATGGCATCCTGAACCTCGGCGCCGGTGGCCCGCACTGCCGAGACCACGAACTCCAGCGGAGTTTTTACCTTGACCCGATAAGTGTCGGGCGCCCAAAATTCCGGCGAGTAGAACATGGTGCGCAAGACTTCGCGAATGTCGCCGTCTTTCTTCAGGAATGTTTGCGCCATGCGGTCCACCAGCGCCGGGGGCGGGTTGTCGGAGACGAAACGCAGGGCAAGCTTGGTGGAGATGAATTTTGCCGTGGACGGATGGCGCGCCAGGATGCGCAGCACCTCCATGCCTTCTTTTTCGCCCTTTGGTTTGATTCTGTGGCCGAGGACGATCTTGTTGCCGGGCTCATGCATGCGCTCTTCGAACCTGAACCCGCCGCCTTTCTTGGGCTGCTCGATCGTCCAGCCGGTAAATACGCGTGCCACTTCTGTGACATCTCTTTGGGTGTAGCCGCCATTGACGCCCAGGGTGTGCAACTCCATCAGCTCGCGCCCATAATTCTCGTTCAGGCCGCGTCGTTGTTTGTTCTTAGCCTGGAGCGGAGGCCGTTCCTTCGGGAGGTTGTTGGGAAACCGGCGGCGGTAGTAACCGGGCCGCCGCGGCACACGTTTGGGGACACCCAGCGCAAAATCCGAATCCGGTCCGACACTCAGCCAGTTGTCCAGATAAAAAAGCATGGCTGGACTTTTCGCCGTAGCGGCCAGCAAATCCTCGAATTTACCCAGCGCGTGCGGCCGGATCACATCCCGTTCATAGCTGGTGACCAGATAACGGTCGGGCCCTTTCCCGATAAAGATGTTGAAGTGGTTGAACCAGAAGTCGGTCATCACCTCATCGAGTTGCCGTTCGCCGTAGATGGCCCGCAACAGCTTGGCCTCGATCAACTCGCTGACCACGACCTGCTGGGGATTGTTGATGGCCATCAGCGTTTCTTTTTGCTGCGGCGAGAGGCCTTCCATAAGATCATCGCGATCTTTACTGCGCGCCAATTCCCGCTGCTCATCGGGCGACATCTTGAGGATCTCTTTCATCCGTTCGTCGGGAGGAAGATCGAGCAATTCCTGCGCCTTCAGGTCGGCATACAGCTTGGCTTCCCTTTGCCGGGCCATCTCGTCATCGCCGGGCTCAGGTTTCTTCGTGGCCTCGCCCGAAGCAGCCGAGTCGGGACGGGCGCTGCTACTGGCCGCCAGCTTCCGTTCCCGTTTCTCTTGGTATTTCTCAAGTTGTGCTTGGTAAACGGCGCGCTTGGCGGGGTCGGACGGCATGCGCTGTTTGCCTTCCGCCACCGCCTTGATCATTTCAGGCGGCGGGAAGTTTTCGGCGAGCTGTTGGGTACCCATGCGCAGCGTGCGAAATGGCGCCAGCCGGGCCTCGAGCGCGCCGTCATCAATCTTGTCGGGGTGGAGCTCGAACTCGATCCACTTGTCTACGCCCATAGCGGCGACCCGCTCGACGTCGCCAGGTCGTGGCCCGAAGGTTAGTCGGTTCAGCGCGTGTACGGCGCGCTTCCGCTCGTCAGGTCCGTTTACCGGATCTTTTTTGTCTTTTTTCTTGCTGAAAGCGAACACCCCGGCCATCAACAGGGTCAAGAGAATGAGCAGAAGGGCGATTTTCCGCTGATAGAAGCGCATCAATTCTCCCCCTAGAGGCAGGAACGTACAAGATTATGAACCCCAACAGGAAAAAAAGTTGCTTGCAAGGAGTCTCCTTATCTCCAATAAAATAAAGGGCTTGATACGTGCGTGACAACCCTGCTAGGTCAAGTAGAGCCGCCCACTGCTGAGCTTGTGCTGCAGGGTGGCGGCCAGGTGGTCAACATCGGGGGGAGCGATGCTCAATCCCGCCCGGTTTTCCAGGAAGGGGGCGCGATTACTGCCCACGGCATCGCGGCGCACTTGCAGCAGCAACCCCTGCACCGCGTTGGGGTCATATTTCTGGGGGGTCAAACGCACGATCTCGCTAAGGGTGCCTCCGACGGAAAGGGGTTCGCGGTAGGGACGTTCGCTGATCATGGCGTCGAAGGTGTCGGCCAAGCCGACAATTCGCACCGCCATGGGCACATCCTCCATAAGCAGGCCATCGGGATACCCGGAGCCATCGCCGCGTTCGTGATGCCAGCGCACAATCTCAGGAATGCGGGGCCAGGGGAACTGCACTCCGCTGACGATCTGGTGCCCCACCACCGTGTGGTCAGCCATCTCGCGAAACTCACTGGGGTCGAGCGCACCAGGCTTGCCAAAAATGTGTTTGTCCACCGCGACCTTGCCGATATCGTGCAAGTAACCGGCCGAACGCAGGGCCGCGACCTCGCCTTGATCCATTCCGAGAGCCTCGCCAATGCCCGCGGCATACCGTCCAACCCGCAGTGAATGCCCGTGAATGTTGACGTGCTTGACGTCGATTGCCGCCGCGAAGGCTTCTAGCGCGTTGTCGTAGAAACCATGCAGCGAGGCCAGCAGCCGCAAATTTTCTGACATCCGCTGCGCCAGCGACTGCGACAGCGCATGATTGTGGACCGCGAGTGCCACGTAATGCGAGAGCAAGCCGAGGGCCTCGAGTTCATCTTCTTCGTAGAGGGATTCGCCTTCGCGGCGCCCCAGAGCCACCATCCCTACCAGCTTCCCGCCAACCCGCAGCGCCGCGATCGATTTGAACAGCTCCGGCGCTACATTCCCATTCGAGCTGAGGAACACATCATAGGTGGTCGGATTCAGCACCACCGGACTTCGCAGAGAACTGAGCGCGTGAACATGTTTCGGCAACAGCGGGATGACCGTCGGCTCGGGAAGGAGAGCGAAACCCTCTGCCGCAATCAAGGTGAGGAGAGAAGGCCTATCGCTGAAACCGAAAAGAGCGCCTTCGCGGGCGCCTACGGTCTGCCGCAACGCGGAGAGCATGGTGCGTGCGGTTTCGGAAAATTCCCGCTCGGCCGTCATCTCAGGTCCGAGATCGGAGAGCGCTTCGACCGTGCGCAGAAGCCGTCGGAAGTTGTTTTTCTGCACTGCCACGCGAAGTGGAAGCGAAAGGTCAGAGCAAGCTGAGAGTACCACGCGAGGAAACCTGAGGTAAGCAGATGGTTGTTGGTTAGTTTGGTGCGCCGGAAGGCAGCATTTGGCACTTAGCGCTTGGCAGCTAGCCCACCCAGGATTTTTGCCGGCACCCACAGGACACACTCCGGGCCAAATGCCTAACCGCCAAATGCTAGGTGCTGCCTTTAAAAGTGCTTTCTCAGTTCCGCAAATTTTTCCACGATCAGCAATCGTGCAGGCGCTTCTGCGCTGGCTATTTCCTCATGCTCCAGGACCCACGTGTTTCCATGCGGCACAAACACGGCATTCATTCCTGCCGCCAGGGCCGGGTTGATGTCCGACTTCGGACTGTTGCCTACCATCCAGCTCGAGTCGGAAGGCAAATCGTATTTGGCCGCGATTTCCCGGTAGGTGGTAACATCCTTTTCCGCGACGACCTCAACGGACGAGAAATACTCTTTCAATCCGGAGCGCTCGATTTTTCCCGTCTGCTCCGCAATCGCGCCCTTGGTCATCAGAATCAAGTTATGACGCTTGGCGAGATAGGCCAGCGTCTCGGGGACTCCGGGAATGATCTCGACGGGGTGCTCGGCAATGGAATGAGCGAATCCGTTGATGGTCGCGTCGAGCGCCGGGGTGAGCGGCTCAACCGCCAGGCGCTCGAAGGTGTCGACCAGAGCATGAGCAAAACTGTGCAATCCATACCCGTGCTTAAGGATGCACTCACGCTCCACCTCGTTCAGAACTTCCCGCACCTGTTCAGGTGAGTACTCGTGATGATTCAAGAAAGAGATGAAGTTGGCAATCGCCCGCTCGAAATAGATGTTGTTTTCCCAGAGCGTGTCGTCGGCATCGATGAGAAGATGCTGTGCTCCGTTGCTCTCTATTCCGTTCCCCACGACATCATGATACCTGGTCTTTTCAGGAGTCAGCAGCCAGCGCGGGGGAATCAGAGATTTCAGTGGAAAGATCAGGCGTTCACTCCATCTCCTGCGCCCTGTCGCCTGCGATCTGACACCTGCGCTCCGCCCCATGCTGCCTCTGATAGAATCTCTCGCAATGACCGCCTCGGGTCCTGTGCTAGTCGTATTCCTGGTCGCCTTTATGGTCCCCCTCAACCCCGGGTCGTTGCAGAAAAAGCATCGCTTCATGACCGGTTCTGCTGCCCAGGGAGCGGACTCGGCTGGCATGCAAGTTGCTCCCGGTCTGGACCAGCGCCTGGCCAAGTGGCGTCAAGTGCGCATGCCCTTTCGCTCTCGAGGCCTCAAGCCGCAGGAAGTCCGCCTGGTCGAGAAGTTAGTCGACGCGTGCCGCTACCTCGAAGAGATCTACTGGCGTCAGAGTGATCCCGAGGGGCTCAGCCTTTATCAGACACTTCAGACCGGCGCCAATCCGCAAGACGGGAAGGTTCGCCGCCTGCTGCGCATCAACGGTTCGCGCTTCGACCTTTTGGATGAGAACCAAGCTTTCCTGGGAACCGCGCCCATGCCTCCCGGACACGGCCTGTACCCGCAAGGGCTCAGCCGCGAAAAGATCGACGAGTACGTGAAGGAGCATCCCGAGAAGAAGACTGAGATTTACAGTCCCACAACGGTTGTGCGCTCGGACGGCGATCAACTGGAGGGTTTGCCCTATCACATCGCCTACCGCTCGTTTCTCGAACCAGCCGCTCGGGACTTGCGCGAGGCCTCTGAACTCAGCCTCGATTCCGCCTTCGCCAATTTCTTGCGTCTGCGCGCCGATGCTCTTTTGACCGACGATTATTTCGACAGCGATCTGGCCTGGGTTGACCTGAAGGACCCGAAAATCGACCTCATCTTCGCCCCGTATGAGACCTACCTCGACGACCTGCTAGGGGTGAAAGGTTCGTTTGGCGCAGCCGTGCTGATCCGTAATCCCGAGGAGAGCAAAAAACTCGCGATGTTCCAGAAGTATGTTCCGGATATTCAGGATTCATTGCCGTTGGCGCCCGAGGATCGGCCATCGAAAAAAGGCCAGGTAACCCCGATGGAAGTTATGGACGCGCCTTTCCGGGCAGGAGATCTGCTACACGGTTACCAGGCAGTCGCCGACAATCTGCCCAACGATCCGCGAATCCACGAGAAAAAGGGCACGAAGAAGATTTTCTTCAAGAACTTCATGGACGCGCGCGTCAACTACATCATTCTGCCCGTGGCCCGGCGCATCATGCGCAAGGACCAGGCAGCCAAGGCTTCTGCGGAAGGCTATCTGCTGACCACGATCATGCACGAAATTTCCCACGGTATTGGTCCGGCGTTTGCGCGCACCCCGGGCGGGAGAGTCGATATTCGCCAAGCCATGGGTCCGGCTTTCAGCGGTTTGGAAGAGGCCAAAGCGGACGTGGTTGGCATGTTCGGCCTGAAATGGCTGGTGGACCATGGCGCGCTCCCCAAGACCCAGCTCGAAGGCTACTACGCATCGTATGTTGCCGGATTGTTCCGCACCGTCCGCTTCGGTACCGGCGAAGCCCACAGCCGCGCTGAGATGATGGAATTCAATTATCTTTCGGAACGTGGAGCTATCCAGCGCATGCCGGCCGGGCGCTACGCCGTTGATTATGCAGCCATACCGGGCATCATCAACGATCTCGCCAAGGAACTCCTGGAGATGGAAGCCACAGGTGATCGTGCCCGGGCAGAGAAGTGGTTTGCCAAATACGATACGATGCCGGAACAGTTGAAGATTTCGTTGAAGTTGGCGGCGGATGTTCCTGTGGACATTGATCCAAGCTTCTCTTTCAAAGAAACGGCTAGGTGAAGCTAGCTACGAGCTTTTAGCCACTAGCGTCTAGCAATCCGAATCCAGGGTTACCGAGGCCAGAAACTGTTATCCCTCCCAACAAACTCGACCTTTGCGGCATGAGGAATGATCCCGGCCGCGTATCCCATCTCGAGCAGCCGACGAATCGCGTCGCGTCCATCGGGGCCGTAATCTAAGGTGCGCTCGTTCACGTACATCCCGACAAACTGGTCGGCCAGATCGCAATCGAGGTCGCGGGCGAATTGCATGGCATAAGCCAACGCCTGGTCGCGATGATCGAGCGCGTACTGAATGCTGTGACGAAGGGCGGTGGCCACCGTTGCCATTACATCAGCTCCCAAACTGCGGCGAATCGCGTTTCCACCTAGCGGAAGCGGCAACCCGGTGTGCTTGTGCCACCACTTGCCCATGTCCACAACCCGGTACAGCCCTGCCTTGTCAAAGGTAAGCTGCCCCTCGTGAATGATGAGGCCTGCCTCCTGCTTGCCCGCCAGCACCTGCGGGATGATTTGATCGAAGGCAACGACTTCAGTTTCAATTTCCGGAGCAAATAGCTTCAGGACCAGGTAGGCGGTTGTCAGAGTTCCGGGAACCGCAATCCGCTTGTTCTTAATTTCGTTCTCCGAACAAGGACGTGTTGCCACGATCATCGGACCATAGCCTTCGCCGACGCTTCCTCCGCTGGGCAGCAAAGCGTACTTTTCCTGGATGTAGGGATAAACGTGGAAGGAGATTGCGGTGACATCGTAAAGACCGTCGCCTTCCATGGCTTTGCGGTTGAGCGTCTCGATGTCGCAAAGAGTATGGGTGTAGTGAATCCCCGGCGAGCGCACCTTATTGGTGGCCAGCGCGTAAAACATGAAGGCGTCGTCGGAGTCGGGACTATGCGCGATGGTGATCTCGCGCGCCTGGTTGGAGACGCCGCTTGCCCCGGCACGAGCTGGACTGCTGATCGTCATGCCTGGGACCTGGGGCTACGGCGAATGCGAACGGTCACCTCCGCCGCAAACATAATTTTGATCACTTCCGCAAAAACGAACCAGTAGAGTCCCCAACGCGCGGCTTGCGCCAAGGAGTGGGTCAGTATCGAGAGCCAGGCGATGCCGCCGGCAAAAAGTACCACCTCAGCCAGCAAGCCTGCGGCCGCGGCCCTCCCGAAGGTGCGCTTCCCGTGCTCGAACACGAGTCCTGCCAATCCGGCAACGAGCGGATAAACCATCAGGAAGCCGCCTGTCGGGCCGAGCAACTGCGCGATTCCACCCGGTCCGGTGGGATTGAACACCGGCAATCCGGCTGCGCCTTCGGCGAGATACAACGCCAGAGCCGCAAATCCACGCCGACTGCCCAGCGTCAGCCCAACCACCAGCACGCCGAAATTCTGCAAAGTCAGAGGCACCGGCGTGAAGGGCAAAGGTAGGGTGACATGAGCGCACAGCGCGACAAAAAAGCTGGCGCCCACCACCAGGGCGGCCTGCTTAGCCCAATCCAGGGAACGAATCGGCGCCCTCGCATCTAGCGTGTTAGCGGCATATTTTGACATTGCCTGCTTCTCCGAGCATCAATGCAGATTTTCTGCCTCGTGTTGACTTCCCAGCTTGTCCAATTCCTTCCTGAGCTTTTCGGAGGGTTTCATATGCCGGCGGATTCTGAGGTACGTAGCGGCCCCGGCGCACACTACCGCGAGCGTGCTAAAAATTAAAATCAGAAACAACCACGCCATGGTTTTTAGGATAACAGATTTTGACCTCCTCCCCTCCGTGAAGGGAGGGGATTCCTGCCGGCTCTATACGCTCGCGCATACCATGCCCTCGGTGGGTTCCTGACACGGCGCATTTCGAGCATGCGAAGATGACGAACAGGCTAACGAGGCGAGTCCCGCCTCTTTGATGCTACATCGAGCAGCAAGCGACACTGCTATAGTCGTGGCTTACCCCGGCCTGAATTCCGGGGCTTGCGCCACTCGCTGGTCAAGTGAAGCGAGGCAGGCTGCTGCCGACGGCCGTGCGAGGCGTGTAGAGACGGAGCTGCCCCTCTCCTGTGAGTCCAGGCGTGGCCAGCCGCGTCTTCACCCGTCCGCTTGGTAGCACACCTATTTCCCTGCCATGACTCTTTCCACGTCTTCCGCCGTGGACGGCAAGGCTCCACTCAGCTTGATCAGCTTGCCATCTCGGTCCACATAGAATGTATCTTCGATGCGCACTCCCAAGCTCTCGTCCGGGATGTAGATTCCGGGCTCAATCGTAAACACCATGCCTGGCGTCAACGGGACCGAATAATCGCCCGGGTCGTGCACGTTCAGCCCCACATAGTGGCTCAGCCCGTGGATGAAGTATTTCCCCAGCGCATCGCCGTGCTGGTCTTTGCCGTGGGAGTTGATGTAATCGTAAGCAACTTTAAAGAGGGAGTTGGGATCATCCCGCGGGAGAGTCGATTTGCCCGAGACAAAAGCGGCGATGGCAGCCTGTTGCGCGCCCAGGACGATGTTGTAAATCTCGCGCTGCCGACCCGTGAACTTGCCGCTCACCGGCAGGGTGCGTGTAATGTCGGTCGCGTACATGGAGTACTCGCCGCCCACATCCAGGACGGCGACGTCGCCAGCCTTCATGGTGCCGGAGTCCTCAGAATAATGCAGGACGGTGGACTCGAATCCCGAACCCACGATGGGCGCATACGCCGGCCGCTCGCAACCGCGTTTTCCGAACTCGTACTGCATAAGCGCGGAGATCTCGCGCTCTCGAACCCCGGGCTTTATAGCGTGCATCGCTGCCAGGTGAGCCGCGACCGAAGCATCCGTCGCCTTCTGAATCAATGCGGCTTCGCCTCGATCTTTGTAGGTGCGCAAGGAAGAAACGAGAGGCTTGACGTCTCGAAAGCTTACGAAACCGGGAAAGGCATGAGCCCGCTTCAGCCAGTCCAGGGGTTCCGCGGAAGTCTCTCCCGCCTCTGGCCTGTCGGAATAAACCGTGACCCGCCCTTGTTGAGGAAGAAGTGCGGCCAATTCATCCCGCAGCTTATCCAGAACTTCCACGCGGTCAAAGCCGGTCAGCTTGGGAGCATCCGGATTCTCTGGACCCAACTTTGGGCCAGTCCACTTCTCTTCCACATAGTTATGTGCAGGCAGGAACAAGATCTCGGTATAGGAGCGCGCCGGCCAGTCACCGCTGGGCTTAACTCCGGGAGCGATGAGGAGTGCCGAGCCCGGTTCGGTCCAGCCCGACAGGTAATAGAAATTTTCCTCCTGTCGGAAACCGTAAATGGCGTTCGGTCCTTCCGGCTCGGTCGGAGCAAACAAAACTATGACGGCGCCTTCGGTCTTGCTGGCCAGCGCCTGCCGCCGCGCCCGATAATCCGGGTTGGGCTGTCGCTCCAAAGACCAGCACAACTGGCCCAGCAGGACAAAAAAGATCAGGAGTCTCGACACAAGCTCAATCCCTCATCAAACTTTATTTCTGCCCGCTAGTCGCCGATTTTTTGGCTTGCAGGAATGCTTCGACGTTATTCTTGTCCATTAACGACGACCCGGTGTCCACGAAGGCGGGAATGGGAGCAAAGCTGTCCTTGGACCAGTCCACGTCGAGGCTAGTCAGCTTGTGATGGTAGAGATGGTCGAGCATCATCACGCCCACGTAGGCCATGGTGTACGGTTTTTGGGAGATCGTGGCCGCGATCACGCCGCGGCGCACCCATTCCAGGGTGTCGGTATCGGTGTCCATAGCCATGACGACCTTGTTCTTGATCTCGTTGTTGCTGAGCACGGTGGCCACTTCTTTGCCGCCCTGGGCTTCCAGACACACGAACCCGTCCACCTTGTCACGTTCTTTGCCGATAATTTCCGTGGCGCTGTCGAAGGCAATGCGCGGATCGCCCTTGATGTCCACCACGCGCACGATTTTGACCTGGGGGGTACTTTCCAAAGCATCACGATAGCCGCGCAGCCGCTCTTGCAGGTTGGCCTGCTCCGGCATGGTGAAGACCACGACGTTGCCTTTGCCGTGCAGTTCCTTCGCGAGCCGCTGGCCGCCGGTCACCCCCGCCTGATAGTTGTTGGTGCCGATGAAAAACAGGCGCTTGCTGGTGGGCGCGTCGGAGTCCATGGTAACGACCGCAATGCCGGCGGCAATCGCCTTGTCGATATCGGCCTTCATCAACTGCGGATCGGCGCTTGAAACCAGAATCCCGGTCGGCTTTTGCGTAACCACTTTTTGAAACGCCTGCTGTTGCGCCTTGGGATCGAAAGTGTCCGGTCCTACGAACTCCGCGCGTACCTTCAGGTCCTTGGCCGCCTGCGAGAATCCCGCTCCCGCAGTTTGCCAGTAGGGAACCTGAATGTTACTGGCAACCAGGAAATATTTTTCTTCAGCTTCATGACCGGTTCCGCAATTGAGGATGGGAAACAGCAGCCCTAGCAGACAGACATAGGCGAGGATTTTAGAGTTGGACATCGGATCCTCCTTGGAGCAACCGACGTTGCCGGGTCGGCGGATGGGATTCTAAACGACCCGAGTTAAAAAAAGAATCCTATCGCAGCAATTTGGCGAAAAGAGAAGAAATCCTGGACTCCTCCACCTCGCCGGAGGAGTTATAGACGGCAGTGCCCGCTCTGTCCAAAACGACGACATGCGGAATGGAGCCATGGTAGTACTTCTTCACCAGTTCCTGCTGGGCGTGGGACTGATAACGATCGAGGTCGACGATCACGAAGTTGACGCGGCCCCGGTATTTCTCCCACAGCCTGACGGTGCGCCGAGCCTGGCGTTTGGAGTTGTAACATCCCTCGCCGTAGATGATGACATAATTGGGCGTGCCCGCGATCGCTCCCTCGTGCATGTGATCGCCAGTAATCAGCGGTCCGTCCTGGCTGTCGCTGGTGTAATCGAGTGTCTGGTTCAGGCGGAGATTATCAGCACTGAAACCGGGAAATGACATGAGCAGCATGACCGATACTAAGCAGAGCTTGCGCCTCATTTCTCGGCGACCTCGGCGGTAAACCCGCCTCTAGACTCCAACGGGGAACGGCTTACTATGTTCTGTCGTGAGCGGCAGTCCTACAGATAATCCCTGCAAGAGAGACATAAGTCCCGTATACCAGTAGCCCACGACAAACAGAATAAGGAAGGGAACGGTAATGAAATTTTGGTTGTCCATCGCGTAAAAAACGGTTAAAGCGAAGTAAGAGCCAATCAGCAACTCCAGCCAAGGCACCCACCCCAAGCGCCGACGATACTTGGTCGTGCCCACCTTGTCCTTTCTTGATTCCACTCGGTACTTCGGAGTTCGCGCAAACGCACTCTGTTTACCCAGCAGCGCTTCGAGCACAGCTCGCGTATTGGTGATGGTCAACCCAATCCCCAAGGCCATCAGGAAGGGCAGGTAAAGCACAGCCCGGTGCCATTTGCCGGGAAACAATTCTTTCTGCGAGACCAGGTAGAAGCTGGAAATCGAGAACGTCGATGCCAAAAACAAGGGCAGATCGATGTAGAGCATCTGGAACCATCCCTGGTAGAAGCGGATGATCATGGCCGGCAACAGCAGCACCGAGAGAACCACCATCAGCGGATAGCTGAGATTGGCGGTCAAGTGATACCAGGCCTCCAGCTTCACGTGGAAAGGAGAATCGCTCTTCAGAACTTCAGGCAGGATCTTCTTGGCAGTCTGGACCAACCCCTTCGCCCACCGTGCCTGCTGGGTCTTGAAGGCGGTCATTTCTACCGGCAGTTCCGCCGGACACTCCACGTCCTGCAGGTAAACAAACCTCCAGCCTTTTAGCTGGGCGCGGTAAGAAAGGTCGGTGTCTTCGGTGAGCGTGTCGTGCTCCCAGCCGCCTGCTTCCTCGATCGCCTGCCTCCGCCAAAGGCCCGCAGTGCCATTGAAGTTGAAGAATACGCCGCTACGCGCCCGTCCGGAGTGCTCCAGCACAAAATGCCCGTCGAGCAGGATGGCTTCCACTTCAGTCAAGAACGAATAATGCCGGTTGATGTGCGTCCAGCGCGTCTGCACCATCCCGATGTGGGGATCAGTGAAGTGGTGGATGGTGCGCATCAGGAAATCTTCAGGCGGCGTGAAGTCTGCGTCAAAGATGACGACGAACTCGCCTTTTGCGGTTTTCAGTCCCTCGGCAAGCGCCCCGGCCTTAAACCCCTCGCGATTGCCCCGGTGATGATAGGTAATCGGATATCCCAACCCCGCGTAGCGGTCCACCAGCATTCGAGCTACATCAACCGTTTCATCGGTCGAGTCATCCAGTAGCTGGATATCCAGCTTGTCCTTGGGGTAGTCCAGGCGGCAAATGCACTCGACCAGCCTGCCCACTACGTACTGCTCATTGAAGATCGGCAGCTGGATCGTTACCCGCGGCAAATCCGAGAACTTGGCTGCCGGTTCCGAGGTGCGCTTGTGGCGATGCTTGTAGTAAAGATAGACGAGGATGTACCGGTGCAGCCCGTAAGAAGCCAGCAGTATGAGGACGATGAAATAGGGAATGAGCAACGCCATGTCGAACGCATTGGCGTGGTAGAGGCCGCGGAAGGTCTTATCCAGAAATTGCGAGCGGACAAAATGTACGATGCCGCGCGGGGCCAACCAGAGCACCAGTACGGCAGCACACGATGAGAGCGAGACGAGCAGGGAGCGACTCCTCAGGCAGCCGTGTTCGAGCTTGCCGAAACCTATATTGTACCTGAAAGGTCCTGTGGCGGCCTGGGGATACGTGAACGAGTCAAACCAGCCTTGGCCCTTGAAGCGCGGAAATCCCCGGCCGCGCCGAAAGAATGCCTGGTACGTCTTATCTACACGGTGCAGCACATCTTGCAGCACCTGCGAATACACCTT
>QIAU01000133.1 GCA_003225055.1 Acidobacteriota bacterium | reverse complement strand
AGGGGCTTACCCAGGAACAAGACACGGAGTGAGACTCAGATAGATCTCGGGGCTTACGAACTGAACGTCGGCCTGATTCTTACCGCGAAGCGGTTTAGTCCAATGGAGACTATATGTTGCTACAAATAATAAGGACAGGTCTGGGAATCCCTACGGGAACTACGGGAACTTCGAGTTGACCTCGGACGTAGGCGTCTGTTAGACTAGTCTTAGACTAGTCTTAAACTAGTCTAATAAGGGGAATTTTTATGGCCACACTGCAGGGCAGCAACACGGTCGGCGCGTACGAGGCAAAAACGCATTTATCGGAACTGCTGGAAAAGGTTGAGGCGGGTGAGGAAATCACGATCACGAAACATGGGGCACCTGTGGCCAAGCTCGTGCCCGTGAAAAAGGAAGTAAGACCAGAGGAGCGCGTCGCCGCCATTGATCGGATCCAGAAGCTGGCCACTGGTTTGTCCTTAGGCGGATTGAAGGTCAAGGACCTCATTAGGGAGGGCCGCCGATGAGTGCGGCGTTTGTTGTTGATTGCTCCATCGCCATGGCCTGGCTGTTCCATGACGAAGCCACACCGAAGACCGCCGCGTTGCTGAATCGGCTGGCCACCGAGACGGCGCTTGTGCCTGCTTGGTGGTTCATCGAAATCACGAACGTCCTGGCGATGGCGGAGCGCAAGGGGCGTATCACTCCTACGCAGTCTGACGCTTTTATCGCAGACCTGAGCAAGCTCGGAATCGAGAGAGACAACGAAGCTGCTGATCGCGCCTTTACGCACCTTCTTGTATTGTGCCGGAGACATCGACTGACCAGCTACGACGCGATCTATCTCGAATTGGCCATCCGTCGAAGCTTACCGTTGGCGACGCTTGACGACGACTTGCGCAAAACCGCAAAGAAATTGGGTGTCGACCTCTTAGGTTAGCGGGCGCGGATCGCTTCCTGTTCTTTGAAACATAAACGGCTATTCCTCATCCTCGCGCACTTGGCATTCGGCCCAACGTACCGCTGCCGATGTTTGATGCGTTCCACGCGAGCGGGTCACGAGCGGCTCCGCGATGTTTGCTGGCCTTTGTTGCACACCGGGGTAAAGTCTCCGGCGAAGGCCAAGCTGCGGCACACGCTGGCGACGAATAGCCGAGTCTCGCCGTGTCTCCGTCGTCGGGTGCTCTTGCGAGGGGGATTTGAACGAAGCCAGCGACTTGCAGGCGGCATTCGATTCCGCCGCGATTTGGATAGAGTCGGCTCTGGGAGAGCCCCAATCAACTTCCGTTAACATCACGTCGCATCACGCTACATCACGTCAGAGATCGCTGAGACACTGCTTTCCGATTCAAATCACAGAACTAGGAAGACGGCTAAACAAGAGCATCACAAGACTTTAGGAGTGGTGCCGGGAGGGGGAGTCGAACCCCCAAGGTACCGAGTACCGGCGGATTTTGAGTCCGCTGCGTCTGCCAGTTCCGCCATCCCGGCAATCGGCGTAGCTAATTGATGCAGCTAGGTTAATCGAGAAATTCCGCCTTTACAAGGTGCACCGCATTTTGTGCAGTTCTCCGGCCACTGTAACCAAAACTTCTTTATCGAACCAGAGAGCCGCATGCGAATGTCGGCGCCGGACCGAACGGGAATCCCCAGAATTGCGGGGTCTGTTGCGAATCGAGTTCACTGTCGATGAGCCTTTGTAAAGACACGACGGACAAAAAGTCCGCTGCGTCACTGAACGAGAGCGGCGGTCATGGCCGATGACAAAGAAACAATACAACACGCCGAACGTGAGCGTCGGCACCGTAAAGAAGTCCATCGCCGCGATGGCCTCGCGGCAGGGATCGGCCCACTAGTCCACGGAAGCCGTTGCAATCGCTTGGATCACGGCCAGGAATTTCGCTTCAATCCCCTCTGCATTCGTAACAGGGTATCCAAGCTCCCGAGCCAGGTTTTCCAACTCCTGTCGCCAGCCTACTGGGAGATTGGCACCGGGAGGAAATCCATGAGTGTGCCGCTCCACGAAAATCCGCTCCGCCGCGACGCGCGTCCGCGGATAGTCGAGCTTGCCCAGCATGTCCACCAGCAGAATGTCCAAAACATCCCGCGCGCGATCCTCTCGAAGCGGTCCCGTGCAAGCATGTAGTTTTTGAGCCACCTGCTCGTTGATGCCCAGGCACCGCACATGCGGCGCAATCGCTAAGCCCATCTCGGCCAGCCCCGTAACGGCGGGTTCGACCAAATCCACTTCCCGCGCTTCTCCCGGGCCGAGATCTATATTTACCGTTTGCCAGGCCCGCGTTCTGTATTGCACCGCAACTTCTACCCGCACCGTGTCGGCAAGCTCCATCTGATGAGTTTCGGGCTTCAGCCGGAATGCGAATTCATCAAATCCTAACTTTAGCACCTCCTTCAATCTCCATAGGCGCTCCCCGCGGTTCCCCTCTAAGCCCAGATCGAAATCTTTAGTGGTGCGAGCGGCGCGCGCGAAACGGAGTTCCATGGCAACTCCCCCCTTGAGGTAATAGGAGTCAATCACGCCTTTCTCCATTGCATGCTCCAGCACTCCGCAGAGCGCGAGGAAGGAGACCGATCTGCGCAGACGTTCCTGGTCGAGACCTTGCTCGCGTGCGACGCGGGCAAGGGTCTTCTCAAGACGTTCTACTCGTCTTGCGCTCACGCCGTTGGATGTTCCTTAGCTACTTGCATCTTTCCATCGCCACCATGATGCTCGTTGAGTTGGCGCGTAAGCCGCTTTGCTTCAGCCGCGCCGATGTATCCTTCCCTGCGCGCATCTTTGATTGCTTGCCGAGCGAGTCCTAACCTCCCGGTTTCGTTCACTACATGCAACACACTTTTTGCCACGGTCGTGACCGGTAGGCCTTCGTGCGTGGTCACATCGGTCCGTGCCAAGTCGCCGCGATGAATCACGATCCACTTCGGCCTCCGGCGCCGGAGTCTTGCGCCTTTGGGGACCGTAATATGGACCTGCGACGGATTCACGTCGGAGATCCCATACACGGCCAATGCGGTTTCGTGAGAGAGCGCGATATCTTCGGGTCCATGGCTCGAGCGCACCCATAAGACCGCTTCCCGGTATTGCGAAAGCCGATCTGCGGGATAGTAAGGGATTCGATAGACACCGCGCGCGACCCGTTCCAACTTTCCGCGCTGGGTTAGGCGAGCTAGGACAGAGTCCAAGATGCCGATGGCACGGGCTTGGCTTGCTGTCACCAATCCGTCATTCTCCTCGGCGAGGGGGAGCAGTTCGTCTAGGCGGGAGCGCACGTCTCCAGTATGCGCCGCGCGGGACCGCCTGTCAATATAGTTCCATAATAGAACTAAATTGACACAGACCCTCACGGCCAATTCTCGAGAGTTCGCGATAGAATGCGTCAGCGTACGACTTCGCGTTCATGTTGAGGAACGAGGGACGGCGCAGAAATCGCGGCAGAGCAACGTGGCTATCCATCGCCTGGGGGGACACGGCTGTCTGTGGTCAAGAGGATAGTGGGGTCCACAGCTAGCG
Source organism: Acidobacteriota bacterium (assembly GCA_003225055.1). GTDB lineage: Bacteria > Acidobacteriota > Terriglobia > Terriglobales > Acidobacteriaceae > Gp1-AA122. Next base: position 74,131 of record QIAU01000133.1, on the reverse strand, counting down.
AGAACGTCGGTTCACCTTGTCCGGGCCAAGCTTTTGAACAGCGAGTTGTCGGAGCTTCTGGTTATGCTCGTGAAGGGCAGCTTGCAGTTCCTTGATAATCGTGCCGAGTTCGTCATCAGGAACACTGACGGCCCTGCCGCACAATTCACGGATACGGTCTTCCAAGCGCCTGCGCATAACCTAATCTGCAATCATCCTCCAAACTCGAGAAGACTTCGATACGGAAAATTGGGTATTGCATGGACCGTCGTCGTTGTGCTAGGTCCTTTCTGGATAAGCGGGAGCTCCGCTGTCGCACTATATTCCTCCTTTCTAACGTCGGGGGGTTTTTGAACGCCGGAAGATGACGCCAAACCCCTGCGTCCGTGGTGGGAAATCGCTGACGAAGCAGCACGGGAAAAAGACCCTGAATTGGCAGGGCGGACCGTTGCTGAACTATGAAACTGTGGTAAGCCTGATCGGAGCCGCCAAGACTCGCAGCGGACTCAAGGTCAAAGCGGTCCTGGATACAAACCAGTATGCAACCGGGAACCAAGTATCCGTCTCGGTGTTTATGCAGATCAAGTTGCGGAAACACAAAGCGCATCCGGACTGGAATTACACGATCTCGCCAATCTCGCCCGTTATCGGATCTTGATTAGCATTCCAGTAAATGTCCATATGATTGGGTTACAGTTACACAGCCTAAGTGCCTCTTCCAGAGGGCACCCCGATTCACATGTTCAGAATGCTTCGCATTACGCCCTCCGCTGCATCCATTTCCACGCCGTCGACACGATCTCTTGGAGAGAGCGCCTGGGGCGCCATCCAAGCACTTGCTGGGCGCGCTTGGAATCGGCAACCAGGGCGGGAGGATCGCCCGCACGGCGCGGCGCAATCGAACGCGGCACGGCGCGTCCTGTAATCCGTTCGACCGTGTTGATAACTTCCATCACGGAATAACCCTGGCCGGTTCCGAGATTCAACGCCAACGGTTCATTTTCTTTTGTGACCTGTTCCAGCGCCAGCACGTGGGCTTCCGCGAGATCGTTGACGTGGATGTAGTCGCGGACACAAGTTCCGTCTGGGGTCGGATAGTCCGTGCCGAAGACTTGCAGCTTGGCGCCTTTGCCGGCGGCCGCAGCTAACGCCAGCGGGATCAAGTGAGTTTCCGGCTCGTGCAGTTCTCCGATTTCTCCGCTCTCATCGGCCCCAGCGGCATTGAAGTAGCGCAGGCTCGCGAACCGCATGCCGTAGGCGCGATCGTAGGCCTCCAGCGCATTCTCCACAAATAGTTTGGATGCTCCGTACGGATTTACCGGCTGCCGAGGATTGCTCTCGGGGATCGGAACGGTCAACGGGACTCCGTATACGGCGCAGCTCGAAGAAAAGACGAATTTCCGTACACCCGTGTCCAGAGCGGTGTTCAGCAGGGTGAGCGCGGCTTCAACGTTGTTTTGAAAATACTTTCTGGGGTTCTCGACCGATTCGCCGACATAAGCATGCGCCGCAAAGTGCATCACCGCATCCGCCCTTTTCATTACTTCGGCAAGCTTTGCCGGGTCGGCGATGTCGCCGGTAATCAGTTCGAAGCCGTCAGCCAAAAACTTGTAGCCAGTCGAAAGGTTGTCATAAATGATGACCTCGTAGCCGTGCCTGCGCAGGGCGCGCGTCGCGTGGCTGCCGATGTATCCCGCACCGCCAACAACCAGAACCCGCAAGATCTTCCTCCCGAGAGACTTGGGCAATTGAAAGGACGTTTCAGTCTAGCAAACCGCCTCCCAGCCTGCTGGCGTGGAGATTGGCCACTGTCCAGGTGGGCGAAGCACGCTTGTTACTTTGCCCGGAGCGAATTCCATGCGAGATTGTCAGCACGGACTGGCCTCCTCCTGTCGCCAGGCGCTCGCAGCGTCACTACAGGAAAACACTTTGCTAGGACAACCCAATGAATATAGCTACCCCAAAGCGCATGATCTGGGTCGATGGTGATACCTTCACCGGCTGGTGCTGCTCGTTGTGTGAGTGGGGAGTAACCGCCCCTCGTCTGGAAAGTACTGTCGCGGTACTGGCCTTCAACCGCGTGGCACAAGAGAGCTTCGAGAAGCATGGCTGCGACAAACACACCTGCCAATCTGGGCATGCTTAAGAACAGAATGCAGCAGGAGAATCATGAACAGGCGGATCTCGTCTTTAGTGACACCACTAATATTCGGGGCCCTCGGGCTAGTTTTTCTCCTTCTCGACAGCAGATCTGATTCACGTGCTGGCTTCCGGGATATGTTTTGGCCTGCCCCTCGCATTGTCCGTTGCCAAGCTGGCGGAACCCTCCAGCCCTGTAGTCCATCCCTTACATGCCTATCGGTCCGGTCAAAGGATGGTCCGGCCGGACATCCCCGCCTGTACCAAAGTAATGACCCTCTCGTAATCTGGCCGAGACTTCCCTGTCTTTTTGCTGTAGGGTTGGGTCAACGCGATTAGAAACAGGCGGTTGGATGCGGGGATTCCGCCACCCTGCAACCGAGATTGCGGCCGCTGTTCTGCTCGCGATGAATGGCATCCCGTGGCGGAAACAGTTTATCATTAAGTTAATGCGCGGAGGAGAGGTCATGAGAGAAGTCTTCAGTAAACTCTGGTCGGAAGATCGGGGTCAGGATATCGCCGAGTACGCGGTCATGTTGGCCGTCATCCTGGTAATCGTTGTGGGTACGATTCGGCTAATCGGTTCCAACGCGAACACCGTGTTTTCCAACACCGCCAGCTCGATCCAGTAGTCGGGCTCTTCGGGCATCTCAAGCACCGCCGAACCTGGCGCGCCCGCCCGAAGGTTGTAGTCCGCTGACTGGGGAGGCACTTAGGCCCGCTATTCCACGCGCAACAGCAGCACGGGCTCGAGCATGAACTCGAACGCGTTAATTGCACCCACCGCACGCTGAATGATTGGCTCGGAAACCGGCTCCACGGTAATTACAAAGGACAGCCGCTCTTTGGGTAGGTGTGGCTCCTGCTCGAGCGAATCGATATTGATATCGCGGTGCGCGATAACCTCAGCCACGCGGGCCACGATACCACGCTGGTCCCTCACGGTGAGCCGGAGATACCAGCTCACCGGACGTGGCTTCGGGCAGATCCCTACATCGTGGGAATCCAGGAACCCTGATACCTTCTTAGCGCTCAACTGACCTGCCGCCAGGTCACGGGCGATCTCAATGAGATCGGAAACCACCGCTGCGCCGGTCGCGTCTCCGCCCGCGCCACGCCCGTAGAACATCTGCATTCCGATCTTGTCGCCCAGCAGAAAGACCGCATTATTTACGCCTTCCACCTTGGCCAACATCGAGCGGCAACCCACCAGCCAGGGCCTCACCGAGACTTCCAGCCCGGCCTCGGTCTGCTCTGCCGAGCCGACGAGGCGAATCGTGCTATCCAGTCGATGGGCGGAATGAATATCAATAGCGCGAACCTGGCGAATGCCGTAGGTCGGAATGTCAGACACTTTGAGGCGTCCGCCAAAGGCCATGCGAGCCAGAATGCACAGCTTGTCGCGGGCGTCGAAGCCGTCGATGTCCAAAGACGGATCAGCCTCCGCATAGCCGGCCGCTTGCGCTTCCTGCAGGGCCTGGTCGAACTCGATGGCGCGGCTCTCCATCTGGGTAAGAATGTAGTTGGCAGTGCCGTTCAGAATGCCATGGACTGCCCGCAAGCGGTCACCGGCCGTAGATTCGTGGATCACGCGCAGAATGGGGATTCCGCCCGCGACGCTGGCTTCAAAACCGATGGGCAGATTCCGGCTCGCAGCCAGGCTAAAAAGCTCGTCCCCGTGCTCTGCCAGCAGGTTCTTGTTGGCGGTAACTACCGGCTTCCCTTTCTCCAGCGCAGCACGCACGAGCTGAAGCGGCTGGTCCGTACCTCCGGCGGTTTCCACGACGACGTCCACGTCCTCAGCTTGGACAAGCTCCTTCCAATTGGAAACCACGCGGGCGCCGGCCGGGGTGTGCTCGGGCCTTACGCCCGAACGCCGGCACACCGCTGTCACTTCGAGCTTGACGCCGCTGCGCCGCTCGATCAGGTCGGCGTGCTTGGAAATAATTTCTGCGCTTGCGCGGCCCACGGTGCCAAAGCCGACGATACCTACACGGACTCGCCTCATAGGTCCCTGAGAAATGTTCATTTAGTGGATTTGCATCGCCGCCTGCTTTTGTGCACCCTCCCCGGCCGGGCTCAGAAATTCCTGGTGGATGGCTCGCAGCACGTCGTCGACCCGCGACGCGGCTACAGCAAAACATATATTGAGCTCGCTAGCTCCCTGCGCCACGGCAATCACACTCACGTTGTTACGAGCGACGACCGAAAACAGGCGCCCCAGAATGCCGCACGTGCCCTTCATCCCGGAGCCCAGTACGGCAATCACCGCGATGTCCCGATGGACCGAAACCGGGTTCAGAACTCCATGCTTGAGCTCGGTGCGAAACAGCCGCTGGATAGCATGGACCACGTGTTCGGTGTCCTGCTCACGAAGCACCAGCCCCAGGGAATCTTCCGAAGACGATTGCGTAGAGAACAGAACATCGATGCGCTCGTGTCCGAGGCGCAGGAACAGCCGTCCGAAGATCTCGGCGAAGTGAACGTCCCGGCGTGTAGTAAGGGTGACCAGCGAGGCCTGCGTCACCGCGGTCACCGCCTTTACCGGGTGATTGCTGGCCGGCAGCGCCTCCACGATTTTCGTTCCCGGAAGCTCCGGCTTGAAGGAGTTCTTGATCCAGACCGGAATGCCGCGCTCCATCGTTGGGCGAATCGCTTTCCTGTGGATGACTTTGGCGCCGTAGTAAGAAAGCTCGATCGCTTCCGCAAAAGTGATCTCCGGCAGAGTGACTGCATCGGGGCAGATGCGAGGGTCGGCAGTAAGGACACCATCTACGTCGGTCCAGATCCAAACCTCGTCAGCATCGAGGGCTGCGCCTAGAATAGTGGCGGAGGAGTCGGATCCACCGCGCCCCAGGGTCGTGACCAGCCCAGTGCGCGTGGCGCCGCTGTACCCCATAACCACCGGTATGCGGCCTTGCTTCAGGCACGGCAAGAGCACTTCACGAGAGTGGTGTCGCGTGCATTCCATATCTGGGCTGGCATCACCGAATTCCTCGTCGGTAATGAGAACCTGGCCCGAATCGACGCAACTCGCCTGGACGCCTATTTGATCGAGGCACGCAGCGAACATTCGCGCCGACATCTGCTCTCCCAAAGGCAGCACCATGTCCATCACTTGGGGAGTTGCCGAACCCAGCAACACCAGTGCCGAGCAGAACTCGCGCAGCCGTTTCAAGGTTGCCTCAACTGCAGCAGAAACCCCTTTTAGGTTCTCGCCCTGAAACAACTCGGGGAGCACTTCTTCATGCCGACGGCTGAGCTGTTGCAGCCCTTCCTCGACGTCGCTCGCATTACCCAGGCGCGCGGCGTTCAGGACTTTCAGGATTAGGTCCGTAACTTGCGAGAGTGCGGAAACGACCACCACCACGTCATTGCCGGATTGCGCATGTTGCTTGACGATCGTGGCGGCCTGCCGAATGCGCTCGGAATTGCCGACAGAAGTTCCTCCGAACTTCATAACAATGAGACTCATGGAAATCCCCGTTCGGGTGAGAGTAATCTAGCAGTACACCACGTGTGTGGGAAGCGCAGCAAGCCTTATCTGAGGCTGTAGCGCTCCGGGTGCGAGGCAGGCGATTACCGATCGGCTCTCAGAATCGAGTAGCCAGCGCCGGTTCGCTCGTATGAACCTCGGTGACGCTGAGCACGGCTTGAACAATGCTGGCAATCTTCTTAGCCTGGCCGAACTGAGAATGTCTCCCTTCCCCGATACGAATCCGCTTCGCGCCCTGACTTCGAACTGCAGGTTAGGTTGAAGGTGGCTGAATTCACGGCGAGCTTCGCCTTTGCCATGGCTGGAAAGGGCGAGCTCGTCGATCGCTTTTTTGATGTAGGCGATGGCGTCTTTGCGATTGCAGCCCAGCCGGCTCCGCGGCTTGCTGATCCGAACCCCAGCGCAGCAATGATGGGGATGGGCAAGACATGAGGGTCCACGGACAGCAGCCGGTACGCCGCCAGGCCGTGATAGATCGCGGCTCCGTCCTGACTTCCTCAGTCAGTGCTGCCTGAATAAAGGCGCTAATGTATTTGGTGGGCTGCGACTGCCCCAGAAAAGTGGGCGGGACCTTCGATTGGCCGTTCGGAGTTCACTCTGCGAAACGCCCCAGATCGCGGCTCTCTCGATGATCTGCACACGGTCAATGCACCGGGAACCCAGCTTTTGGGCAACGCTTTCGGCCTGCATGTTGCCCCGCCGAACGAGCCTCTGGATATTGTAATGATGGGCGCACGAACTTGTTTTGCGTCGTACGAGTCCGCGACGCTGGTCAGATCGCTCGCCCTAATGGGCATTCATTCAATGACACTTCGGGTGGAATACGGTGACGCGCCTCACGCGTCAACGTGCCAGATCGAATGGCGAATGAACCGCCTTTGCCGACCCCGGGTGAGAGGGCAAAGGCGTCTTGGATTTAGATTGATCGTTGCTTAGGGCAGACGATATTGCTCGAATTCCACGGCGGTTAAAAAGTTCCCGTCGGGCAACTCCTCGATTACGCGGAGGACCTTAATCTCACAACACACGCGTTTGCTTTCTGTGAGGGTGACCTCTGCCGGAAGTATCAGTGATGCGTCCAGTCGGGATCCGGGTGTGATACGGCGATCACAGACAAGGAATGCGCCATCGACGGAAACGTTTTTTGCAACGGCTGTGCACTCGTTCTCGTTGGTATTGGGCAGAACGAGCGAGACCACTTGTTGGCTCGGTACGCGATGATTCTGGCGGCGTTCTCTAGTCATGATCGTCTCCCATCCTAGGTCTGGAATATTTCCTACGCGCAGAGCGCCCAGATTCTCTTCCGAACCCGGGCGCCTGCGGAACAGCCCTCCCCAGAACTGCTCGTCCTCAACATAGAGTCCCAGCCGGAGCGAGTAAATGGCACGGGTGTGTGAATTCACCACACGATCGCGCTAAGGGGTTTGCACGAGAACCAACGATGTCAATAGCCGGCCACAAAGGACGCTGCTCAGGATTGACGCGAGGAAGTCGCCAAAAACTATAAGGGCCGTGACATTGGTTATGCTCTAGCCGCCAGCTCCTGCGAGGGAGCCAACAGCGTGGAGGCATGTACCGTCACAGCCCCTGATGTAATCACTGCTTTCGCAGTTCCAAACCCCAACTGCTCCTCGCAGAGTCAGTCGGTTTTTTCGGGTCTGGTCGCCCAGCGGGTTGCCTCGTCGGTGCGGATCACCCGGCCTAGTTCGGACCGGCCAACTTTTTATTTTTAGCCAACCCTTTCAGCCGTCGACGGGGCTCACCTTAGACGCCAAGACAATAAATGTCAACGCCGCAGATCGGTGCAATTGCAACTTTCCTGTGGCAGGTAACGTGACATCAGAGCCCGTCCGCAAGCAATTGAATCCGCCCAGGTTATACTAGGCGCAACATTGCTGTTCCACTTTTTGCACGGAGCGTCCACCGCTATTCCACAACTGTGTAAAGCACGCGATCGCTTTGTCACTGAACCAGATAAATGTCTTGACGGAGGGAATGTTCCTAACGCATGTTGTGAGCGAGTAGCTGGAATGTCCCATCTCGTGGCTTATGTGGACGGCGGATCCCGGGGGAATCCTGGGCCGGCGGCAATTGGCATCATCATTGACCACCCGGAAGGCCAGCGGGTTCGAATCGCGAAATCCATCGGGCACCAGGACAACAATGTCGCCGAATATGTCGCTCTCCTCGAAGCCTTGCAGTACGCGCTATCCCGCAAGGCGACGGCGTTGCATGTCTACTCTGATTCGGAAGTGATGGTTCGACAGATGAAAGGCGAGTACAAGTGCCGCAGCTCGCGCCTTTATTCGCTAAACTGGATCTGCCGCAAGCTGGCGCGCTCGCTGAATTTTTCCATTTCGCATGTCCCGCGCGAGAACAACGCCGAGGCCAACCGCCTGGTCAACTCCGTGGTTCGCAGACAGCCTTCTTAGCCAACCGTAAATTGCCCGAAAATAAAACGACCCGCGAACTGGAAGCCCACGGGTCGCCGGTAGACTGTTGGGATTGACTCGGAGGTGGTCACTCGTAAGTGGCCCCTGCGGCAAACTCCGGGGCCCAGCGCAACTTACGCCGGGCGGATCGTACCCAAATCACCGGTAGTCTTGCGAGGTTTAGAGCGACCGCTCTAAGTCTCAGCCACCTCACCTAAACGTTTGCCACTACAGTCAGAACTTTTTGCCATCGGACCACCTCCTTTCCGGTGTAGAGCCACTTTATTACACAAGCTACTCGGGTGCAACTGGCACGAAGGTGTGTATCGGGAGAATCAACGGGGATTGTCGATTGTCAATTGAAAACGTTCTCTTCATTCCGAAACGCTTACCTTTCGTGTTGTCATTCCGAGGCGCTTCAGCACCGAGGAATCTGCCTTTTTTCCCCAAAGGTCATGGTCCGCAGGAATCTGGCTGCTTGTACTTCCGGTTTCTAAACTGGGACTCTTCCCCACGGAACGAAGGACTGCGAATCAGCCCTTCCAGAGATATGCGTCCGGCTGAGGCAGGCCGATGTGGGCCAGCACGCGGTAAGCGAATTCACGCGCCATCACTTTGCAACTGGTGGAACGATTGTAAAAGGCGGGAATCAAGGGGAAGACCGTGGCGCTGGCGTCGGCCGGCCGGTACATGTTGCGGATATGAATTTGGTTGAGAGGCCTCTCGCGGACGCACAGCACAAGAGGGCGCTGCACGGGATGACGATCCGGCATCGGTGGGATAGGAGTCAATGGCCACGTTCGCGCCGATGCCAGCATCGGCTTGCTGCTGGATTTTGCGGGAAGGGTGACCGGGTAACTGGCCTGCATAAGGTTGCTGCGGCCTCGAATGTCAAGTTCTTCGGAAAGCACACGCAGACCGCCCTCGCAAGCGAGTCGCGCTCGACAGCAAGCAGGAGTTGCTGCAGGAAAACAGAGCCGCTGGCGCAGCTTGTGGCTACGGTGAGGTTCTGGGGAACTGATCTGCAGGGTATTGAGCTTGGATGTTCCGGCTCGCGCAACCGTTGGCTCCGTAGTACCTGAATTTGAGCTTCGAGCGTAGGGAGCCCGGCTCAGGCAAGTCAAGGAGAGTGGGCGGGAGAATCCGGTAGTTCGGAGTAAGTAAGCTGTCTCGCTGCATCGAAGGAAGAGGACGCAAAACATGGCCAGTGCCACCAGCTTGCGATCGCGACGCAGTGCCGCGCAACTGCACGCGCTCGCCGGGGTGGAACGCGAGATCCGGGCCAACGACCACAATGGGCGCCGCAAGTACCTGCTCGACTTCAGCCGGGCTTTCCGCGCCTATGAATCCGTGCTGGCTTCCGAACAGCTGCCAGAACTGCTGCAACAAGCCGACATCATCTTAATTGGCGATTATCATGCGCTACCGGCCTCGCAGCGGTTCGCCGCTTCTCTGATCGAGCAAGCAGCACGCGACACAGAGAGGCCGGTTGTGCTCGGGCTGGAGACGGTTTTCTCCCGCGATCAGCACATTCTCGATGAGTGGCTGCGCGACGAGATTGATGAAGAGGAACTGCACGAGCGCATCCGGTTTGACCTGGACTGGGGCTACGAGTGGGAGCCCTTCGCTGCCCTCTTGCGCAATGCTCGGCAACACGCGAAGGCGATTTATGGGCTGGATTGCATGCCGCGCCAGGACCTGCGCAAAATCGGGGCGCGTGATCGCCACGCTGCCGCCAAGATCGCCGAGGTACGACAGCGCCATCCTGATGCCCTCATCTCGATCTTGTTTGGTGAATCGCACCTTGCTCCCAACCATCTGCCGCGGCTCATCCATGAGCGACTAACGGGCGAGCGCCTGCTGACTGTGCTGCAGAATGTCGATGCGCTCTACTGGCGGGCTGCCGGAGAAAACTGTGACCGAGTAGAAGCGGTGCGCGTGACTGACGACGTAGTCTGCGTCTTCAATGCCACGCCGCTGGAGAAATACGAGAGCTACCGGTTCTGCCTGGACCGCTGGAGCCGCGAAGGTGTGGGTGCGCCCGACCTAAGTCCAACTATTTACAACCTAATTGATGGGCTTCTTAGATTCCTTGGAATCAATCTCTATTCAGCTCACAACACTACCCAACCGAAGTTCCTGGTTGACTCGCTGCCGGAAGTGTACTGCCGCAACTCCGATGCTATGTTGCGCAAGCTGCTCTCCGGCAAGGGTGTGACCGAGCACGAAAAGAAAACCATGCTTGCCAGAGTGGAAGCGAGCGGGAGCGTTTACCTGCCGCGCGTCAACGCGTTCTATATTCGCGAGTTTCAGATGATGCATGCTGCGGAAGAGGCAGCTCGCTTCCTGCATCATGCCTGCCGCGGATTGCCGCTGCGCGCGAACGGAAACGCAAACGCCGCCGAGGCCCAAGAGGATGTTTTCTACACTCGTGCTCTGGAAAATGCCCTGGCGTATTTTGGTTCGCGCGTGTTGTACCCGGCACGGCCCCCAGCCCGCGAGTCCGACCTCTACGAACTCTACGACTACACTCGAGAAGACGTCGAGCAGCAGACTTCATTCGAGTTCCAGGAATTCATCCGCATGATAGATTTCCTGGCGCTACACCGCGGCTTTGAACGAAATGCGGGTCGCTACCCCCAGCCGCCCAGGCCCATCCAGGAAGGCTTGCACTGCGAGGCGGAAAAACTCGACTACCTCACGCGACAGCTTGGTTACATGCTGGGCAGCGACCTTTACGACGCCTATCTGGAAGGCCGCCTGACCCGGCGGTTCCTCAAGGGACTGTTCCTGCTCCACCTGGAGCAACCGGGCACAGCCGCATCGGCCTACTTCTCCCTGGTGAGGAAAGTGCGCGCAGCGAAGAACAGGGTGCACGCAGCAGGCAAGTAGACTCTCAGTGTCGTCATCCTGCATGGCGTTAGCCGGGCGAAGGATCTCGCGCGAACAAGTAAACAGCCATGAGCCTCGACACTGCACGCCAGATTCCTCGCGACCTGCCGGTCCTCAGCATGACGGCATGTTTGCGGAGTCCAATCCTTTGCGTACGACTTCAGCTGTTTCTGGCGCAAGATTCAGGGCATCGATTTCGCCGCGCTTGAACCAACGCACCTCATCGGCGTCGCTCCCCGGCCGTATTTCGCCGGAGACACGCCGACACAGAAAATCAATCAGGACGTAGTGATACTGCAGCCGGTTGCCTTCGCGCAAAATACGGTCGTAGACGCCCAGAATCTCACCCGCCTCGACGCTAAGGCCAGTTTCTTCCTGGGCCTCGCGAATCGCCGCCTCGCGCAGCATCTCGCCTACTTCGAGCACGCCGCCGGGAATCGACCATTCACCCAAAAGCGGCGGATGCCCGCGCTTGACCAGCACCACGCGCCCGTTCTCGACGATAATCGCGCCCACACCGATGAGCGGAGTTTCCGGGTACTCTCGCTTAATAGTCATAGAACATGTTGCTCGCATGAACGAACGCGTAAATCATAGTTGTCGTAAAAAAGGCGGCGTACGCATCTGTTGGATTCTAAAGAAATATATCTGCTGGAACGCAGTAAATTGCCCATCTGTGCAAAACCCACCAACCAAAAAGTCTTATAATGCCGCCCTTCGTTCGACGAGTAGATCGAGAAGCCAACCAACCTTTCCCCGCTGTGCTGGCAGTTCCTCGACCTGATTGACAGCGGGCCGGACCATTCACCTTCCAACAACCGCGAAAGGAGATTCTATGTTTACCCGCATTGTGGAATGCCAAGTGAAACCGGACAAAAGACAAGAACTTAGCAACCGGATTCGCACCGACGTGCTTCCCCTCCTCCAGAAGCAGCCGGGGTTCGTAGAACTGATCGGATTGCAGCACGACAGCAACCCGGAGCGGCTGGTTTCCATCAGCTTCTGGAACTCCCGGGAGGAGGCGGAGCGCTATCATCGCGAGCACTTCAACCAGATCGTGGACCTGCTGAAACCGTTGCTGAAAACCACCCCCAAGGTGGAGACCTACAACGTGGATACTTCCACTACCCATCGCATCGCTGCTGGCCGGGCAGCCTGAACCTCTGCCCCGGCTGTCTCCGCCGGGGCTTTTCTCTCTTCATAAACCACCGACACCAACCTGCATCTCAGTGCCTAACATCTCGTAATCCTGAGGGACCGACAGGTCCCGAAGAGCCTGTGCTGAGCATCGGAGCGCAGCGAGCATAGCCGAAGGGATCTCGCGTGGAGCAGGTGAGACTCATGTTGTCGCGAGAAGATGTAACCGCCGGGGTCGCAGAAAACGCACCACTCCATAAAGAAGTCTTACAATGACTGCCAGCATGGCCTTGGAAGAATACCAGCGTAAACGACGCTTCGAAGCGACACCCGAGCCGCCGCCGAAAGTCGAGAAGAGGGCCGGCCATCGCTTTGTTGTCCAGAAGCATCGCGCTACGCGCCTGCATTATGACTTCCGGCTAGAATTGGATGGCGTGCTGAAGTCCTGGGCGGTTCCTAAAGGCCCTTCGCTCGATCCCGCTGACAAGCGCCTGTCCATGCACGTGGAAGATCATCCCGTTTCTTATTTCGATTTCGAGGGAATCATTCCGGAAGGCAATTACGGCTCGGGTACGGTCATGGTCTGGGACGTGGGCACCTGGCAACCGCTGTCGCCCAAACCTGTGAACGGGAAGTACGTGCCTGGAACTGATGCCGAGGCACGCGAGATGCTGGAGAAAGGCGATCTGAAGTTTCGGCTTAGCAGTAAGCGCCTCAAAGGGGACTTTGCGCTGGTGCGTATCCGTTCCCGCCGCCCAGGTAGTAAAGGGACCGAGTGGTTGTTGATCAAGAAGCACGATGATTATGCGGTACCGGGCTTCGACATCAACCAATATGACACGTCAGTCCTGACCGGGCGCACGATGGCGCAAATTGGTGGAGATCAGGAGTCGGATCAGTGGAAGAGCAGCCGGCCTGCTTCGCGCGGGAGGCTAAAGGCCCCCTGGCTGGCCGAAGCTTTGGCTAAGGCTGAGAAAAAAAAGCTCGCCGCCGAGAGCGCCCAGACCGCAAAGAAGAAAGTCCCTCGTCCGGCTGTCGTTAAATCTAAAAAAAAACCGGCAAATCCGCCTGAAGAGGTTGAGGAGCCCGCTTCTGCAAGTTCGGCGCTCTCGGCGGTGAGTTCGCCAAAAGGCGCCGTGGCCAAATCTATGCCGTCGGTAGTGCACCCGATGCTAGCGGTGCCGATCGAAGAGCCCTTCGACTCCGACGAGTGGCTGTTTGAAATCAAGTGGGACGGCTACCGAGCGGTCTCGTTCATGGAGAACGGTAAACTGCGCCTTGTGTCGCGCAATCAGAACGATCTGACAGCACAATATCCGGAACTGGGCGACCTGCCGAACTTTGTGCGCGCCAAGAACGCCGTCCTGGATGGCGAAGTGGTCGCGGTAGACGAGCAAGGCCGCCCTTCGTTCAGTCTCATGCAGCAGCGAACCGGTATCCGTCACGGACGCTTCCGTGCTCCGGGGCGTTCCGACGTTCCCGTACTCTACTACGCCTTCGATCTGGTTTACCGCGACGGCCTTGACCTGCGTAAAGTGGGCCTCGAGGATCGCAAGCGACTGCTGGCCGATGTGATCATCCCCGGCGATAGCCTGCGTTATTCGGACCATCAAGTTGCAAAAGGCACAGCGCTCTACCAGGTTGCAGCACAGCAGGGACTGGAGGGCATCGTTGCCAAGCGGCGCAAGAGCTGTTACGAGGAGAAACGCACGCGCGAGTGGTTGAAAATCAAAATTACGAAGACAATCGAAGCCGTGATTGGCGGCCATACCGAACCTGAGGGCAGCCGCGACTATTTTGGTTCGATTGTGCTCGGCCTCTACGACAAGCGAGGCCGCCTGATCCACGTCGGCCAAGCCGGTAGCGGCTTCGACCGCAAAACCCTGGAAGCTGTCTGGAACCTGCTGAAGAAACTCGACACGAAGACCAATCCGTTCTACGGACCCGTTGAAGCACTAAAGAAAGTCCATTGGGTAAAGCCCGAACTGGTCGCAGAAATCAAATTTTCCGAATGGACGCACGAGACCAAAGAAGGCGGCCTGAAGCTGCGCGCGCCGGTGTTTCTGGGATTACGGGAGGACAAGAGTCCGAAGGAGTGTACGTTTGAAGAAGAAGCTGTTGGCTCTTAGCTCACTAGCAGCTAAGAGTTATAAAAGCTAACGGCTATTTTATGTCTTTCATTGCCAGCAGCGAGCCGTAGTCCTTGCCGGAGGGTTCTACGGCGCGGGCTACCACGGCGCTGAAGGCCTCACGCAGTTCTGGATATTTCGCGACCAGCGCCTTGATGACTGCCATATTGTCCCGAAAAGTCTGCGTGCTGTTGGAGACATCGTCCGACTGGTATTTCACCACCAGATCCAGATCGTTGCCCACTCCCAAGGGGAAAATCTGGGTAAGCTTGTAGGTTTTTGCCCCTGTCAGGAGATTGACTGTGTTGCCGTTGGCGGGAAAGTCAGGCGGCAACACCGACTGAGCTTCGTCGTAGAGCTTGTCCGTCTGCAGAGTGCTCATGAAATCGACTGGCGATATCAGATACCTGCCTTCCTGAAAATAGAGCCACGCGTTGTGAACTTGGCCCTTGGCTTTGTACTGGCGCGCGTGATCGAGATACCAGGGCGCGTCGTGACCGCCTGCCTGGGCCGATTTGGCGTAAAAGCCGCCCAGCTTCCAGTCATTCCCTAGCCGCTGCAGGACGAGGGAGAGCGTGTAGGGCCCTTTCGCTCCGTTCACATCCATGACGACAATGCCGTAGTTTGCCGGGGGCAGATTGGAGAGTACGAACACGGCACTGTCGTGCGTTTGGCCCTGGGTCCCAAACACGCCGCATAGAAATTCGGCGCGTTCGATCGCCGCGTTGCCTTGTGCCTGCAACAGAAAGGGCGGGCGAGGTGTCGCTTGAGCACCTTGCAATGCCGGTTTGTTGTCCACCACCGCTGACTCGATGCCGCTGAAATTGGAGGCCACGCTCGGAATCGAGTTCTGTTTCAAGGAGAACACATCGGCCTTGGCCGCCATGTCGAAGAAGCGGTGTGCGGTGGTCTCCAGGGCGGAGCGGGTTGCCGCATCCATATCCGACGCCGACAGACAACTTTGCGCCTGGGCGGCAAACGCATCTAAGAGGAGGAGGGCCAGACAGCATGCAACTGTCCCCAGGCGCAGCCATCGGACGAGGTCCTCTATCGCCAATGCGGAACTAATTTTTGAACTCATACGCCAGGCAACTCTCTTAATTCTCCCACATCGTACGACGCTACTCACGCTGCGGGGGCTGTACGGTAAGTTCCTTATTATCATGGCCCAAGACGATCTAACGGGGCTCCGGGACGGTGCTACAATTAGGCTAGCAATCTGCCAAGCTACTCCCCTACTAGGTAAGCTGGTTTACATGCGCTTTATCCGATTCCAATTCGTACTCATTCTAATCCTCGCGGCGGGATTGTGCCTGCCACTTCCCAGTTCAGCGCAGACACCCGAGCAGTCAACCAAGAAAGTAGCGCACCACAAAGGAAAACCTGCGGCAGGTAAGGCACCGCCGAAAAAATCCGAGGAGCAAGCCTCTATGCCGGCGGCTCCCCCACCACCCACCCCGGAGCAGTTGCCGTCTCAACCTCCCACTGTGACCTACGAGAACGGCCAGTTGGCTATCGTGGCGCCGAATTCGACGCTTAGCGACATTCTGCACGCGGTGCACAACCAGACTGGGGCCAATATTGACATTCCGCCCGGAGCCAACGAGCGCGTGGTCAGCAGTTTTGGCCCGGGCCCGGCACGCGATGTTCTCACTTCCCTGCTCAACGGCTCGCACTTCAACTACGTAATGGTAGGCTCAGTGGCAGATCCTAACGCGGTCGCCCAGGTCATCCTGACGCCTCGAGCTGGTGGCGAGACTCCTCCTACAGTCCAGGCGGGCCAAGCAGCGGGCCTGCCGATACGACCGAGGGTTGCTCCCCAGCCATATCCTCAGCCGCAGGTGCAGAATCAGATGCCGGTTGAGGAGCCCGGCTCCTCCGATGGCATGGAGGAGGAAGACGCATCACAGGACACCAATGTTGACAACGGCGTCGACCAAGGTGCGCCCGAGCCGGGTCAGGGGACCGAAGGCCAGAATCCCAATCAGCCTGTGGTGAAAACTCCGGAGCAATTGCTGCAGGAGTTGCAACGTCAGCAGCAGATGGTGCAGCAGCAGCAGCAGCAACAACGGTCAGGCCAGCAACAACAGCAGCCGCAGGCGGTTACTCCCACTCCGCCGCCCGATTCGCGACCTCAACCTCGATAGTTGAGGAATCGTGGCAGGTGGCCGCGGGCGCCTCCTGCTGACCAACTCCTGCGATGCAGACACTCTTGTCCGTGCGGGTACGTGCAGGCCAAGCCCACCCGGATTTCTGCTGCTAAGTAAAAGGGAGATGCAGATCGCACCCGAGCCACATTTAAGCCGGATTGAAAAAAGGGAAAGGACGCGCGAACAAGGGTGTCTGCGCCACAGGAGAGGTTAGTCGGCGCCTGCCTGGGCGTTGCGGGCCATTAGTACAGGCTTTGCTTCATCAGGCTCGGGCTGCACGCTGCGGAACGCGGACAGGATGCCATTGACTAGGCCGTAGGCGGCGATCACCCCGACACTAAAAGAGATTAAGACGGTAAAAGAAAGCACCACGGAAATCATCCAAGCGTTCAAGTTCGGCCCACCTTTGCTTCCACTTCTGAGATGCTGCCCGCCCAGTTTCGGCCCGTGCTTGCTTTTCGGATTTTGACCGCACCGGGCGCACCTTTTCACTGTACGCGCGTTGACGATGGCAGCTGTTTACAAATAGGATACGGAGTAGAGCTGCGTAGTCCCACTTTCCAACGTTTCTGGGGATCCGTCCACAGTACGGAAGGACATCGCTCGCTAGACCTGCATGGCCATTACCAACATCACGGTGCGCGGCGCGCGCCAGCATAACCTTAAAAACATTGATGTTGTCATTCCCCGGAACACCCTGACCGTGATTACGGGTCTCAGCGGCTCGGGTAAATCTTCCCTGGCCTTTGACACGATTTACGCAGAGGGCCAGCGCCGCTATGTGGAAACCCTGTCCGCCTATGCGCGTCAATTTCTGGACCAGATGGAACGGCCTGATGTGGATGCAATTGATGGACTTAGCCCCTCGATCTCCATCGAACAGAAGACCACCAGCCGCAGCCCGCGCTCGACCGTAGGGACGATCACTGAGATCTACGACTATCTTCGTCTTCTATTCGCCTCGATCGGGGTGCCCCACTGCCCGAAATGTGGCCGCGCGATTGCCCGCCAGTCGGCGGAGCAGATCGTTCAGCGCGTGATGATGCTCACGCCCGAAGATCGCGTGATGGTGTTGGCTCCTATCGTTCGCGGGCGCAAGGGCGAGTTCAAGAAAGAGATGGAGAAGCTGGTGCAACACGGTTTCACCCGCGCCCGCATTGACGGCGAATTGCTGAATCTGGAAGACGAGATTCGCCTGGACAAGCGGAAGAATCACACGATCGAGGTCGTGATCGACCGTCTTTTGGTGAAGCCGGGAATCGAACATCGGCTTGAACTCTCTATCGGCCTGGCCATGAAGCTCGCCGGCGGGCTGGTACAGGTCGTGGTGGTGGGCGGCGAGGAACAGATGTATTCCGCCAATCTTGCTTGCCCCGATTGCGGAATCAGCGTCCCCCAACTCGAGCCGCGTTCGTTCTCTTTCAACAGCGCCTACGGGGCGTGTCCGGAGTGTCACGGCCTGGGCAGCCGCTATGATTTCGATCCTGCAAAGATCATTGTGGACTGGTCTAAGCCGCTGCTGGATGGCGGCCTTGGCCCAGGCTCTGCATCTTCCAACCTGGTGCACATGCTTCAGATCACCGCGACGGCACACGGATTCGACCTGAATACGCCGTTCGGGAAGTTGCCGGACAAAATTCAAACCCTGCTCTTGTATGGCGAATCGGGAAGAGGCGGCAAAACCGGTTTCCGCGGGATCATTGCCCAGCTAAAACAGAACCTCGAGGAATCCACCTCGGACACTTACCGCGAGTATCTGCTCGACTATATGTCCGCCACCGAATGCCCAGCTTGCCGCGGCAGACGCTTGCGCCCAGAAAGTCTGGCGGTGAAGGTCAACGGCATGTCGATCGCCGACTTCACGGCTCTGCCGGTCTCGCGCGCTTTGGAAGTTGCCGGCAAGATCAAACTTGTGGGGCGCGAACAAATCGTTGCCGGGCGGGTGATGCACGAGATCGTTGAACGCTTGCAATTCCTCAATGCCGTAGGGCTGGGTTACATCTCGCTCGATCGCTCCGCGGCCACACTCTCCGGTGGTGAAGGACAGCGGATTCGCCTCGCTACTCAGATTGGATCGAAACTACGGGGGGTGCTCTACGTGCTGGATGAACCGTCCATCGGCCTGCACCACCGCGACAACAATCGCTTACTGGCGGCACTCGAGTCGCTGCGCGACTTAGGGAATACCGTACTTGTAGTTGAGCACGACGAAGAAACGATTCGCCGGGCCGACTACGTGATTGATCTCGGCCCGGGCGCTGGACGTCATGGCGGCAATCTGGTCGCGTCCGGAACGCCGGATCAGATCGTAAAAGTCTCCGAATCGCTGACCGGCGGCTACCTGTCGGGGAAGTTGCAGATCGAGATGCGTCCCGAGCGGCGGCACACCAACGGCAATACCATCGCCGTGCTCGGCGCGCGAGAAAACAACCTGAAGAACATTGATGTCGCGTTTCCGTTGGGAGTCATGACTGTCATCACCGGCGTGTCTGGCTCCGGGAAATCCACGCTCGTCAACGACATCCTGTACCGCGCACTCGCCAAGCAGCTTTATCGCTCGCGCGAGGAACCGGGAGCGCATAAGGCGATCTCCGGGGCCGAGAACATTGACAAGGTTATCCGCATCGACCAGTCGCCCATCGGGCGCACTCCGCGCTCCAATCCCGCTACCTACACCGGGGTGTTTACACAAATCCGCGACCTGTACGCCATGCTGCCGGAATCGCGCGAGCGCGGATACAAGCCCGGCCGTTTCTCTTTCAACGTATCCGGCGGGCGCTGCGAAGCCTGCCAGGGCGAAGGCCAGCGCCGCATCGAAATGAACTTCTTGCCGGATGTTTACGTGCTATGCGAGGTGTGCGGCGGCAAGCGCTACAACCACGAAACGCTCGCTGTAAAGTACAAAGACTATTCCATCGCCGACCTGCTGGAAACGCCTGTCGCGGACGCCTTGCCCGTTCTCGAAAACATCCCCCAAGTGAAAGTGAAATTGCAGACACTGGTGGATGTGGGCCTGGGGTATATCGAGCTGGGCCAGTCCGCCGTCACTCTTTCCGGCGGCGAAGCCCAGCGCATCAAGCTGGCTCGGGAACTGAGCAAGCGGCAGACCGGCAAGACCCTCTATCTGCTCGATGAGCCCACAACCG
The DNA here is from genome assembly GCA_003225055.1 of Acidobacteriota bacterium. Classification (GTDB taxonomy): domain Bacteria; phylum Acidobacteriota; class Terriglobia; order Terriglobales; family Acidobacteriaceae; genus Gp1-AA122. Next base: position 54,631 of record QIAU01000133.1, on the reverse strand, counting down.
GTCTGCACTTTGATGATGTCAAAAAGTTGCTCGAGGTGTTGCACCGTCTCACCGACTTGGGCAATACCATCATCATCATCGAGCACAACATGGACGTAATTCGCAACGCCGATTGGATTATTGACCTCGGCCCGGAGGGTGGAGAAGACGGCGGCCGGGTCGTAGCCCAAGGCACTCCGGAGCAGGTGGCCCGCATCAAGAAGTCATACACAGGACAGGCCTTGGCTCACTTCTTCGCGAATGGTGCGCAGGTCAATGCGGCCAAGAGTCCCGCAAATGCGTAGCGTGTACAATGCTGATTACCGTTTCCTTTCCCGCTAATAGTCGGTCCTTTTTACCTCGGAAGGTAAACGGGCAGCCTTCTGAATCGCCCGCCTGAGGCCCACTTGCAAGTTTCCCCCTCGAAATCTACAGTCTTTCACACATTGACAGGCGGATCTCTGCAGAACACAATGCCAGCGCCTTTTGTGGGTACCTGAATCTGAGAACCGATACGAGAGCGAAGCCAGGCGTTTTGAATTAGTTTTTCCGGGGGGCTATCAACAAACAGGGAGCCGGTTCGCTGCCGTCGTGCCACGCCTAAAGCCTCGTAGATGCTGGTTCGGTCCAAACCAAAAAAGTAAAAAAAGGAGCAGACCCTATGCTGGCCGTTTCCATTTCACGTCGCATCTTGTCAATCGCGATGTGCGCAGGATTTCTTGGCTCTCTTGCGCTAATTCCATCCCACGCCCAAAGCTCAAATGAACTTGCGGTCAGGCCGTCTGCCGCCGACCGCGCCGCAGTCCGTCAAGTCACACATCTGAGTCGCCATGCAAGACCGGCGAACCTTGATTTGGCTCCGGCGAGAACCGGCACGTTGCCTGCGCATCCGGCATCGGCAGCCGCCCCTGCTGCCGCACCCTCCAGTCCTCCTTTGGCGCGCTCTCCCGGCGATCTGAGCTACCATGGCGGAGCAGTCGTGGAGTTCACCGAGTCCCACGCTATCTACCTCAACCCGAACGGGAGTTGCACCATCGCCAGCTGCTGGGGCGATCCGGAAGGCTTTCTAACGGACCTCGGGCGGAGCGAGTTCATCCACGCTGTCGATCAGTACGTCGGGCTGAATTCCGATAACCGCTATACGGTTGGTGGAAGGGCAACTTTCAAGTTCAAGCCGGGGCCGGCGAGTCCGGGTTTCGCGAGTACTCCTTTTACCGATGCCGACATGCTTGCCGTAGTACACGCCGTTGCCTCTGCCACCGGCGAGACTGGATACACGCACATCTATCACGTGTTTCTCCCGCCGGGCACCGACGAGTGTTTCGATTCTTCCTTCACGGTCTGCTACTCGCCGGATAACTTGAACAGCTTCGTTTTCTGCGCTTACCATGGGAGCGTGGATTTCACCGATATCGGGCACGTCTTGTACACCGTCGAGCCTTACCAGAACGTCCGCAGCTGTCATGTGCGGACAGGCACTCCCAACGGACAGCTTGTCGACTCGACCAATAATGTCCTTTCCCACGAATTGATCGAAGTCATCACCGATCCCGACGGAACAGGATGGTGGAACAGCATGGATAACGGGCTGAAGGGAGAAGAAATCGGGGATGAGTGCTCGTTCGTCATCCCCCATTTCTTCGATCCATCCACCATACGAATTGGCCGTCGCCAATACGCGTTGCAGCTTGAGTACGACAACTTCGAACACGCCTGCACGGCGCGAGAATGAGTTAGGAGCAGGAAAATCGGCAGGGGGGCGGGATGATCCCGCCCCTTTTTACTCGCCGAGTGGAGGAGGCCCCTGATGCACTGTAGACTTTCCTTGGCTGTATCCGCCCTTTTCAGCTTCGTGCCCGTTTAGGTCCATCCTGGCGCATCGGGGCCTCCCCCCCTCACAGAACCCACCGTGCAGATTTCTCCTAGCGGGTTCGTCAAGCGGATTCACCACCCCGATTCAGGGATCTTCATCCTGCTTCGGTGCAGATAGTCGGTCGAGTTTTGGGAACATAGCAACCGAGTTCTGAGCCTCGACTATGTTTCCCTCGCCCGATACATCCACTCGGGCAACCCCTTCCCTCCAGTGGCTCCCGTGGCCGCCCCTTGCGGGAGCCCTGCGGTTCCCCACCGTCTTCGGCATTATTGGTTTCTACCACTGCTCAAGATCCGTCCGTGCCCCTTCGGTCAACCCTTGGGGTCACGTACCTCCCATGGTAGAGGAGGAGATCGAGAGCTCTCTTCGGTTCCTGGACAATCCCTTTGGAAACATGCCCGGGCTAGGGACTCCGGCGACCCCAGCACGACCTCGCGATAGCAGTCGCTGCCGGATACTGCCTTCCGCCAGGCTAAGCACGTCGGCATCGCAACGAAGAAACGATTTCGGAGCTGATCTTCGCGGCCTGCTTCCTTTCTGCCTACGCTTCGACACCCACCAGTCACCCGGTGAATCGAAAGACTCGATACTGACCCGTCTGCTCGACTTTAGTCAGGTGGCACTCGCACCCACTGGATTGCGATAAGAGGTTTCGCTAATTCATCATCAGTTCCTCCTCTTCCAAGCTTTTCCGAACGCGATAGCCTCCGGTTCCCGGAATCCGCCCCCATCGTGTAAATTCAATGGAGATACGGGAATCGCTTGTCTTCACAGCACAATCCGCTGGAGAACCCTCCCCAGGTGGAACCCTTGAGCTCCCCTGTAATTCCGCCGACTCCATCGCCGGTTCCCAAAGCAGAGGATCCACCCTGGACTGGCTGGGACGTGCTGTTGATCATAGGTGCCACTGTGGGCACGAGCTTCGTTCTTGGAACTGTGGTGATCGGATTAGCCAAGCTGCTGCTCTATAAATCGCTATCCCTCGCAGACCTGGCGCGGATGCCTGAACTCGCTCTCCTCGCCGAGTTGCTCACTTACTTCGTCGTTTTCGCGGTTATGTATCGCGTGGTAGAAGTTCGCACAAACGAATTCTGGCGGCCCCTGCGCTGGAATTGGCAGGGACGCTCCGGAGGCGCTTTTGTCCTGGCCGGTGCAGTCCTGTATTTCATGCTAGCCGGCATTGGGCAGTTGCTGCCGATTCCCAAGCATCTCCCGATTGACCGCTTTTTTGAAAATGCCCGCCAGGCCGCCCTCATGTCGATCTTCGCCGTAACCCTAGCCCCGCTGATGGAGGAGCTGTTCTTTCGAGGTTTCCTCTACCCGGTGCTGGCGCGGCGTTTGGGCGTTGGCTCGGGAATTCTTCTTACGTCTGCCGCGTTCGCCATCCTGCACGGGGCTCAGCTGAAATATTCCTGGGCGGTGCTGATCATTTTTGTCGTGGGATTGGCCCTTACCACCGTGCGTGCGGTTACCAAATCCGTGGCCGCCTGTTTCCTCCTGCACGTGGGCTACAACGGAATGCTTTCGCTTTTAATGTTCGTGGTGACGGGAGGCTTCCGGCATCTAGAGCGTCTGAATCAGTAGTGCAGGTTGCAGGTCGCAGGTTGCAGATCCAGGTATCCGGACCTGAGACCTTGGACCTGAGATCTTAGTGGTACTGTAGATTTCTAATGTCCCCGGCACGCAAAGAATTACTCGTCTTGCTCGCCCAAAAATCTTTTCGCCTGGGTGAGTTCAAGCTGGCTTCGGGCGGGACCAGCGATTACTACATCGATTGCCGGACGACTACGCTGGATGCAAAGGGCTCTGGTCTGACCGGACAGGTATTTATCGACGAGATTCGCTCCCGGAAGTGGAAACCGCAGGCGATTGGTGGTCTCACGATGGGTGCGGACCCGATCGTGGTGGCAGTTTCCGTGGTGAGCAGAGAGTTACACGGATTTCTGGTCAGGAAGAGCGAGAAGCAGCACGGCACCGGCCAGCGAATCGAGGGCTTTCGAGAAAAAGGTGCGTGCGTCGTTATTGTGGACGATGTTTGCACGACCGGCGCTTCCACGGTTCAGGCCATCGAGGCGGCTCGTGACTTCGGATTCGAAGTCGTCGGCGTGGTGTGCCTGGTTGAACGCGAAGAAGCGAACGGTCGCGCCAATGTCGAGAAAGCGGCCGCGCCTGCGCCTTTTGTAGCGATCTTTCAGGCCAATGATGTCCGACAGGAGCACTTGAAACAGAATCCGTCGGGCGATGCTTCGCCGATCTTCGCTATCGCGGCGAGTTGCGAATTGTGCGGGCGCCCCGCGGTCACGAACGTGCCGCGAAATCGCTGTGCCGCGCATCAAATTTAGGTCGGCGTCAAAACTTAAGTTGTCATCTTGAGCGAAGGGGAGGATCTCCGTACTTGCTTGTCCATCACTAATGCATAGATTCTTCGCTTCGCTCACAACGACAAATGTATCTGAGAACTGAGAACTGGGAATTGATAACTTGATCCAGACCCTGGAATGGACCGACTCCGGCGTACGCTTTCTCGATCAGACGAAGCTGCCCACGGAAGAGACCTATGTCACCTGCAAGACCTACCAGCAGGTGGCGGACGCGATCCGCAACATGGTGGTGCGCGGGGCGCCGGCAATTGGCGTTGCCGCGGCCATGGGCATCGCGCTCGGCGTGCAGAATTCAAAGGCCGAAAATGTCAGCGAACTGAAGAAAGACCTCGACCAGATAGGCGAGGCCATCCGTCAAACCCGTCCCACTGCAATCAATCTGTTCTGGGCCATTCGGCGCATGACGGAAAAGTTTGACCGCGTGCGGGTGCGGCCAATTCCGCAGATCAAGCAGGCCTTGATCGAAGAAGCTCAACACATGCATGCCGAGGACATCGCCGCCAACAAGGCGATGGGACATCATGGCGCAACTCTAATGCCCGCAGCCGGCGGGGTGCTCACCCATTGCAATGCCGGGGCGCTCGCGACCTGCGGATATGGCACGGCTTTGGGCGTAATTCGCGCCGCCGTGGAGCAGGGCAAGAAAATTCATGTCTATGCCGACGAGACCCGGCCTTTTCTGCAAGGCTCTCGCCTGACGGCATGGGAGCTGATGAAAGACGGCATCCCCACAACCGTGATCTCCGACAACATGGCCGGCGCCATGATGAAGCAGGGCAAAATCGGCGCGATCGTCGTGGGCGCTGACCGGATCGCGGCTAACGGAGACGTTGCCAACAAGATCGGCACCTACACGGTTGCTGTGCTGGCCAAAGAACACCAGATTCCCTTCTACGTGGCCGCGCCGTTCTCCACCGTTGATCTCGATACTCCGGATGGCACCAAGATTCCCATCGAGCAGCGCAATACGCGCGAGGTAACCCACATTGGTGGACGACAAATGGTGCCGGAAGGAGTGAGTGTGGAGAATCCTGCCTTTGATGTAACTCCCGCGCAATACGTGTCCGCCATCATCACCGAACGCGGCATTGCGCGCGCACCCTATCCGGAGTCGCTGGCACGGCTGGCGCAGTCGGCAGGAGCAGGCTCCAGGCTCTAGGTTCTAGGCTTGAGGAACTTCTTGAGGCCAGCGCGCGTAATCTAGAGCGGAAGCTCAGGAGGTCCGCTCATGCTCACATTCCTGCTCTGGTGCCTTCTGTTTGTGCTGTGCTGGCCGGTGGCCCTGCTGGCGCTCGTGCTTTATCCGTTTATCTGGCTAATGCTCTTGCCGTTCCGGATTCTGGGAATCGCCGTGCATGGCGTTCTGGCACTGGTCTGGGCGGCGGTTATGCTCCCAGCACGGCTGCTGTCGGCGCCGTTCAGACTGTGAGAAAAAAGTGGGCAGGTGGGTAGTTGAGATTCGTCATCCTGAGCGAAGGAAAGGATCCCTGACGAAATGACATGGATTGTTCACTCAGAACGACAATTTTTGGGCCAACGACCGACGACCTTTTTCACTCTCCCATCGTCTTCAAGTTGGGACTAATGATCAGCGTGGGTTCGGTAGCATGTTGCACGTCATCGGCAGTAAGGCCCGGCGCTATTTCTTGCAGCACCAAGCCCGTAGGTGACACTCGGATGTAAGCCATCTCGGTTACGATCGTGTCCACGACCTTTAGACCGGTCAGCGGCAATATGCACTTGTTCAGGATTTTGGGCTGGCCCGCGCGCGTGGTGTGCTCCATGGCGATGATGACGCGGCGCGCGCCGGCCACCAGGTCCATCGCGCCACCCATGCCCTTCACCATCTTGCCGGGAATCATCCAATTTGCCATGTTCCCTTCCTCATCCACTTCCATCGCGCCCAGAACGCTCAGGTCAATGTGCCCTCCCCGAATCATCGCGAACGAATCGGCGCTGGAGAAATACGCCGTGCCCGGCAGTTCCGTGACTGTTTCTTTGCCGGCGTTAATAAGGTCGGCGTCCTCGCGGCCTTCAATCGGATACGGACCAATTCCCAACATGCCGTTTTCGCTCTGCAGGATGACATCCATGCCCGGCGGCACGTGATTCGCCACCAGAGTCGGCATCCCAATCCCCAGGTTGACGTAGAAGCCATCCCGCAACTCGCGCGCGATGCGCTTGACGATCCGCTCCCGTTTTTCCACGTCTTTCCCAACTTTGGATATTGTGGCCATAGCAGTGTTCTTCTCGTCGTTGGTCGTTAGTCGTTGGCCGCGGACGCTGGGTACTAGGTCAAAGCTAGGTACTCGCTCTCCTCACTGTGCGCTTCTCGATCCGCTTCTCATACAACTCGCCCTGAAAGATGCGCTTCACGAAGACGCTGGGCGTATGCACCAGGTCGGGATCGAGCTGGCCGGGTTCGACGAGGTGTTCTACCTCGGCAATCGTCACCTTGGCCGCGGTCGCCATCATGGGGTTGAAGTTGCGCGCCGTCTTGCGGTAAACGAGATTGCCCGACTTGTCGCCCTTCCACGCCTTAATAAGGGCAAAATCCGCCTTCAGCGCGTGTTCCATCAGATAAAGCCGGCCATCGAACTCGCGGGTCTCTTTGTTTTCGGCCACTACAGTACCCACACCCGTCGGTGTGAAAAATGCTGGGATGCCGGCGCCTCCCGCGCGGATGCGTTCCGAGAAAGTGCCTTGGGGAACTAGCTGCAGCTCCATCTGGCCTTGGAGAACCATTTCCTCGAGGAGCTTGTTCTCGCCAACGTACGTGCCAATGTGCTTCCGGATCTGGCCATTGGAGAGCAACAACCCGATGCCGAATCCATCCACCCCCGCATTGTTGCTTATGGTCGTAAGGTTCTTGACGCCCTTTTTCACCAAAGCCCGAATAAGGTTCTCGGGATTTCCGCACAGCCCGAAGCCGCCCACCATGATGCTGGCGCCATCCGGGATGTCGTGGACTGCCTCGTCCGCATTGCGCACGACTTTGTTCATGACCAGCCTCTTACGGAAAGCTTCGCCGTCGAATTCCGAACGGTGGATTCTACCGCAATCGAGGCTATGATTTCTTCAGGTGATGGGCGCGTTCGAACTCTTCCGCCAACCGCCGCGTATCGAGATTCTCACGAATGTGCGCCAGTCGCTGTTCCAGCTTGAGGAGCGCTTCCTGAATGTTGTTCTTGTTGGTGAGGGCGATGTCGCGCCACATCAAATAGGGACTCGCCGAGATACGTGTCATTTCTCTTAGAGCACGCCCTCCGGCAGGAAGCAGAGGAGCGTCTTCTCCGAACTCATCTACCAGAGAGGCAGCGAGAGCAGTCGAGACCATCTGCGGCAGATGGCTGATCCAGGCGCACAGGCGATCATGCTTTTGCGGTTCCAGCGTGGCGATCTTGGCGCCGATCTTGTCCACCCACTCCAGAAAGTCGCCGCAAAGCCCGTCATCTACATTCTGCCCCGGCACAGGCGTGATCAGCCAGGCTGCACCTTGGAAAAGATGCGCGTCCGCGAACTCCACGCCGCATTGCTCTCTGCCCGCCATCGGATGACCAGCGAGAAAGCGCTTGGGGACGGTTTTGCCGAAGACAGTACGCGCACGCGAGACGACTTCCGTCTTTGTACTACCTACATCGGTGAGGAGAGTTCTGGGCGAGAGAGACCGGCCCAGCGAGTCGATCAGATCAATGATTGCGCCCACCGGAGTGGCCAGAACCACTACTTGGCTGCCGCGCACAGCATCGTTGGGATTGGTTTGGCCGTGATCAATGGCGGCTTTCTTTTGAGCCCGTTCCAGGATCGGCAACCGATCGCAACCCACGATTTTTCCACGAAATCCGCGTGCCTTCAGTGCCAATCCCAGAGACCCGCCAATGAGGCCGGTACCGACGATCGTAATTTGGCGGATGGGCACGTGAACCAACAAAGTACGTTGAGCACACGCGTTTTGCAACCTGACAGGATTCTAAGTTAAGTATAAGTTGAATCCTCTGGGGCATGGCTGCTCACAACCCGGCTCAGTTCCTTTCCCCGCAATGCCTTTTCCCTGTCGTCCAGGGTCCTATTCAACTGATCTACCAGGTCCCACAACTTATCCGGACTGTTCTCATCCATGATCTGTGCGCAAAGATTCCGCCACTTCGTATCATCCATGCTGACCTGCTCTGACCACGAAAAATATCGTCGCCCTTCTCTCGTCCCGGTCTCGGATCGGTCGATGGAATATTTGCAGCTGCGGTGCCAACCACGCTGGCCGTTGAAAGATAGAGGCTTAGCAGAGAATGAGGTTCAGGCCGCTGAAGAGTCTTCAACCGCAGAGGCAAGAAATTCCTACCGCGCGCACTGTAGATTTATTGAGCATGGCAGGTAGGCGACTTGCAGATACAACCCCGAACTCAATCACCACTGATTTCGACCAGAGCCGCTTCTTGCTCCTGAGCCTGCGAGCCGCGATCCCAACGCGAAGGCGGTGGCGCCTTCGCGTGCAGGCGGTTCACGACCGAGCCTATTGCGATGGAACTTCGTACCAGGTGATCGACCTTCAACGGGCCCGCCACAGAAATAGACTTTAGCCAGTGCAATCCGCTGCTGATCGCGCACCCGCACTGGCTACAATCGGGAGTGCCCCCGAAGACACAGGGCTCCACGCGGGTGTGCAAGTCGGCGGAATAGTTCACTGACATTTTCGAAAACAAGCAGACATTCGGATTCTGAGGTGGATTTTCCAGGGCCCGGGCAATTCCGTCGTTCACCACTAACTTGGGAAAGCGAGTTCGCAAGGGCAACAACTCATCGATCAAGTGACGACGATCTTGCGGGGTAAGCATTTCTGCGCTGCATTCCTCAACCTGCGGGCTGTACAGGCTCACCCAAATGCGGTCCACCGCGGGCCGGTCATTCCAAAACGACACGTACTCCGCGATGTATCCGGCGCGCGCCAGCATGGGCCGGGTAACGGTCCAGTGAATGTTTACGCGGCGGTCGGCGATGTTCTTCAGAATGCGTTCATAGGTGGCGGGCTTGCGCCGCTCGTCGTGATGTTCCGGCAAACCGTCTACCGAAACCGCCACGATCAGCCGTGGGATTTCCATCCATTCTTTCGGAATGAGAATGACCGCACTGGTCACTACCATGGTGAACACACCCATTTGACTAAGGGCCGGCAGAATCTGGTTCAACTCGCGGTGACGTACCAAAGGCTCTCCGCCGACCAGCGAGACTTGCAGTGGACGATGTTTGCGAACGAGCTCGAGCACGCCATCCACTAGCGCCGGTCCGCGCAAGTCGCTGAGCTGGCGCAGCGTGGTCTGGCCGCCCAGGTGCATATCGCCGTAGGCATAGCACCCCGGGCAACGCAGCGGACACTCCCGCGTGATCTCGATAGACAGCATGGGCAGTCTTCCGCTAAGGATTCTGCCCCAGGCTGCAAATAATTTTTGTGGACTGAATTCCGACTGATGACCCCACATCACCGTTGGTTAGATGTCAGCTGAGCTGGATTTGGTTCTCCTGCGCGGAACATCGCATTAAATTTGGGGGCGCGAAATCGGCAGAGACGTTGCGCGTTACTGAAGCTCTTGGGGATCAATCGCTTGATCCAGATAGATCCACAACACACGCGCCAGCAGTGTGAGTGTTGGGGCTAGCGGCAGGAACAAGACGATGGCCCACACAAGATCTTTGACGATCGACCAGTTAGTGAAGAATCGCAATAGCGCCACGAGCAGGATAATCGTTACCAGCGCCAGCCCGTAGCTGATGTACATGGCTCCGAGAAAGTAACCCTCTTCACGTTCGAACTTGAGATCGCAGACCGGGCAGCGCTCGAACATTTTTGGGAAACCGCGGAAGATTGAGTGCCGGAAAATTCGCCCCACGCGACAACGAGGACACAGCTGCCGAACAATGCCGCTCAGAGTAGAGGCTCGCTTCATCATCTTGCTCAGGAAATCGCGGCTAGTTTACAACCCGCGGTCCTAGTCTTAGTCTAGGCTAGGCTAGTGGATGTCCAGGCACGAAGCTCACTTATCCCGGGAGTCACTATGCCGGCGCAGGGCTAATTCGGCAACGACTTGTACTTCCTCGAGAAAACCAGGGGAGGCTGCGGACGGCGGACTGGTTGGCGACTCCACCTCATGGCGCAGGACCTGCAGGAGTCCGACGGCGCGCTGCATCCGGAAATTCTGCAGAGTTTCCTCAACCCTATGGCCGGAGTAGCCACCCGATGCCTGCAACAGCGCCCCTGCCGAGTGCCGAGCCTGGTCCCGCACTGCGTTGAATTCATCCATCGACACGAGCTGGCCGTCCAGGTGGCCACCGGCCGGCTTTGTCGCAGGAGATATCAATTTGCGTTCCAGGCGCCGCAGGCGCTCCGAGAGCGGATGCAGTTGCTGCGCAAAAGCGCCGGGTCGATTTTCATATTCGCTTTCTGGTGGCTAGCGGACGAAAGCATCAAAGGCGTCCCCCCGGGGGCGTAAGCGGCGTGGAATTGTGCAAAATTCGCTGACCACGGCAAGCTGAAGCTAAATGCTCATTAACTATTAGGTCGATGTACGAAGGTATGCTAAAGCCGAGTAACTGAAGCAATCCGAAAACAGCCGCGCGCCCAGGAAAGTGCATCTCAGAATACTTGCCAGGAGCGAGAGCTCGGGCACGATGAAGATTCTGGCCATGAGGTTGAAAAAACAAATACTTGCGCGCCACGGAGCCCTTTCGAATGACCCATCGACCCTTCGAAAATCAACCTCCGGCTCTTGGACCAGCAAGATATTTCCGACGGCTGAGTAAGGCTCTGCCGGGAGCCCGAAAGTGGGCGGGAGCGCGCGCCCCGCGCGAGTTCTGGCCCGAGGCAGCGAAGCTGGTGATTTCGATTTCGCTGCAGTTCGAAGCCAGCGGAGCAGCCGGGCCGCGCGCCGCCAACGCTTTTTCACACAGCGGCCCCAGGGATTCCGACTTGTCTACCGAGAAGCTGTACGAATACCGGCTTAAGGAAGGCATTCCCCGCTTGCTCGAAATCTTTCAGAGAAGACGCGTGCGTGTGACCTCGCACATGGAAACCGCAGCCGTGGAGCGCCATCCGGAACTGGCTCGAGAAATCGCGGAGCGCGGCCACGAGGCGGCGGGTCAAGGCCAGATCGGCGTGACCGAGCCGTCCATTAGGCCGGAAAAAGAACGCGCTTGTTATGCGGAGAACGTCGAAAGTATCAGGCGGGTCACTGGCACACGTCCGATTGGCTTCCAGACCTTAGGGCTCTACCCTTCCTCGCGCACGTTGCAGATCCTGCAGGAGCTTGGGTTTCTTTACCACGTGGATGACGTGAGCCGCGATGAACCGTTCCTTGTGTCCGTGCGGGGCAAGCCCCTCGTAGTAGTGCCCTATACATTCCCCATGAACGACCCTGTCGCCTGTCAAAGCCACTCATTCACCAGTGAGCAATACGCCAGCGAACTTAGAAACGAATTCGAGATGCTTTATACGGAGGCGGAGACCCGACGGCGCATGATGTCGATCAGCGCCCACGATGGTATTGCCGGCCGGCCCGCGCATGCCAAGGTCCTGGAAGAGTTCATCATCTACGCGCAAAGGCGTCGGGGCGTGGTTTTCATGCGCAAGGACGACATCGCACGTTTCGCTCTCGCCAGCGCCATCACGCCGCGTGAAGAAGAACTTTCTCCGGGCTCGCAGGAGGCAGCCTGAAATTAGTAGTCGGCAGTCAGGAGTCAGGAGCCTGACTCCTGACTGCTTGTCGCCGTCTAAATGTCTTTGATGTGCGTCGCGATGTACCACTGATTGCCCAATGCGTCTTGAACGCCGCCGCTTCGATCGCCATACGGATGATCCGTCGGCTCACTAATGGAGGTTCCTCCGGCTTCGATCGCGCGGCGGTACAGCTCATTAACATTCGGAACGTACAGATAGAACATAGTCGGCATGGGCGGGTATGGTCCGTGAGCTTCACCCATCTCCAGGATGGAGTCGCCAATTTTGACCGCGGCATGATTAATGACTCCGTCCGGTGATGCGTGCTTTGCCACTTCTTCCGCACCAAAAGCGCGCTTCAGAAAGTCAATGAGGGGCTCCGCTTTCCGGGGATGCAGGTAGATATTGACGTTCCGCAGGCCTTCGGGGATGTAGTTCTTCCCCTTGGCGGTCGCGAGGTACCAATGATTGCCGGCCTGATCTTTTACGGTGGCGCCGCGCTCGCCGTAGTCGTGGTCTACCGGCTTGTCGATGGAGATTCCGCCTGCCTCCAGGGCACGTTGATAGACCACATCCGTGTCCGGCACGTACACGTGAAGTCCCGTGACCATCGATTCTCCACGCCAGGAAAGACCGGGACCACCACCGCCAACCATCAGCATGGAATCGCCGAGGCGGACTTCGGCGTGAATTCCTCCGGCCGAGCCAATCGCCTGAAAAGTCTGCTCGGCGCCAAAGGTCTTTTTCATGAAGTCGATCAGGGCCGGCGCATCCGGAACGACCAGGTAAGGTGTAAGGGTGTGATAGCCCCTTGGGACCGGGCTGATTCCTGCTGCTTTTTTCTGATCTTGCTCAGCGACAGGGTTCTGATTTCTCATGCCTGCTCTCCTCTCCAGCTCAGTTTTCAGATGCGCCTTGAATTCCTGGCGGGGCAAATCGCGCAACTCGGCGGCGACTCGCACTAAGGCGGCCAGTCGCGCATCCATCTTGGATGCTTGTGCGTCAGGCTTGTCGAGAATCGCCTGCACCGCCTTATCCAGTTGTTCGATGAGACTCTGCCTAGCCATGTTTTTCACCTAACTGCGTTCGTAGCGTCTCCAGACCGCGAAACTGGAGCTGCTTGATCGCGCCCTCGCTGCGCCCGAGTTCACTCGCGATCTCGCGAATCGTCTTTCCCTCGGCGAACCGCATTCCAATCACGCGACGCTGGTCCGAGGGGAGGCCTTCGACCAGGCGAAAGAGCCGCGCCCGTCGTTCGACTTCCTCCAGAGTAACCTGATGGCTTGCTTCGGGTGGATCCTCGACCAACTCTTCTCTTGCACTTCGTTTCCAATGGTCGTTAACAACATTGGCTGCGATGCGCAGCAGCCAGGCTGCGAAGGGGATGCCACGCCAATCGAACCCGGACAGTTTCGTCAGTGCCTTGTGGAAAACCTCGCCGGTCAGGTCTTCGGCGACCTGTCGTTGGCGAACCCTGCGCGCGACAAATGCATACACCCGCTCAAAGTTGTTCTCGTAGAGCTCGGCGAACCTCGACGGATCCTTCTGTGCAGCTTCGAGTAGGAAACGCTCCCGCGCCTCCTGCCTTGACCCCCTCGTTGCCGGCTTTCCGACGGGCATTATCCCCTGCTCACCTATATAAACTGATGACTGCGTCAAAAGGTTACGCATGCATTTCCCAACGGCCGACCTCACAAAGGACAACGCTGTCCTTCTTGGGCGAATCGAAGAACGCCAATTTCCCCAAGGACATCCATGAAGACTCCTTGATGGGCCGAATACTATTTGGCTGTGACCGGCACCGGGTTGCCATGTTGGTGGGTGGAACCAGTATTCTCCGGGATATTAAACCCAAGTTGGGCGCCGCGGCGATTATCGACTTTCTAGCCGGTGTTTCCCCCCTCATGCATGACTTCTGGCGCAGGGAAGATCCCAACCAGCGCATGAACGACATGATCAATTTCACCAAGAATGTGGCTTTCTTGGGGGGGAGCCACCGCCCTCATGGGAGTGGAAGAACCTTGGCCGACCAGCCTAGCGGTTGCGAAGCCAAGTGCCCTGGAACGCGCCCGCGGGTTCCTCCGCCGACCCCTGGCCGCAGAGCCGGCGTTCCACGCCGGCAAGAAGGTACAGTAAAAACCTGACTTGACACTCGGGTTATAACGCGGGCGATAATGGCGTTCGTACCGTAAGACCTGTGGTACAAGAAAAGGCGCTGGACGTGCAAGTTCGGCGCCTAGCGCCTTTTCAAATCTTTTTTCAAATCTTAATGTTTGGCCAGCCGAAAAGCTCGGTCCGAGTCGTGCTTCTACTCTCTATCTAAAAAATCATAGCCGGGAACTCTCCTGTCGTCTCTTCTCGAACCCTCTGTTAGTCGGATGCATTGCTTCAGATTTCTGCCCTAGTTACCCCCGGAAGCAGAGTTCTATACATAAAACAACGCGGTCCCCTAACCTGTCTGCCCGATTTCTTCCTGGCCTGTCAGCCTGGAGACTATGGTCTCAAGTATCGCGAACCATCGCGCGGAGGTATCCATGAGAACAAAAATGACAATGCTAGCAGTGCTGCTGAGCTGCGCTCTTTGGGCAGCCGCCCAGACGCAGAGCAACAGCAATAGCCAGACCGGCTCGTCGAACTCATCCGGCTCGCAAGCGACTTCTTCACAGCAAAGCTCACAGCCGGACAATTCGCAACAGAGTGCGCAGCCGAGCACGAGCAGCAGCAACCCGAGCGACCAGTCCAATTCGTCGGCCACCAGCAGCAATGACCAGACGAGCACGCGCAATAATGCTTCCACCAGCGGAACCAGCAAGGGCGCCAAGACGGGTCGCAACAAGGGCAATCTGCCGGCAACGGCCTCGCCTCTTCCGGCAATCAGTTTGCTGGGAATAGCGTTTCTGGGCACCGGCCTGTGGCTGTCACGTTCCTTGAAGTCACATCGTGTCTAAGCACGCTAGCACTCCTCCTTCATTAACCAAAATTAACCAAAGACATTAACCAAAGACCCAAACCCATGCGGTTTGGGTCTTTTTTTGGTCAATGAAATATGTACCGGCCCGCGCGGTCGCAATAGATCGGATGTCGTCATCCTGTCAAGCAACTGGCCCCGCCGAGGCCCGCCGAGGCGGGTTAAGACTGCAATGAGAGGGTCCAAAGCGCGTATTGATTCCATGGAGTGGGCCGAGTCCGCGAAGGATCCCGCGTGCAGAAGCAAGAGGCGTTCGCAGGTGCTCGCGAGCTGGCCTAAGCCGGTTGAAAATGACAACATCTATTGACGGGGGAATTGGGCTATGCCGCGTGACGCGGGCGTTCGACGAAGCTCTTTCTGCCACTCCCCACTCGCCCCAGCGGCAGTCCGGAAATTTCCATCATGGTGAGCATTCCGGCAATGATTTGCCCTCGATGGTCGCGCAGAGGCGCGGCGTTGGCGACCACGTACCCATAACTCCGGTCGGCGCGCCGGATCTTGAAGACTTCGCAGGTCACGATCTCGCCATAAAAGATGGCGCGATTCATCGGCCATTCGTTGGGATCGCAGGGCCGTCCGTTGGCGTGGAATAATTTCCATTCCCGGTGACTCAGCACGTCCTTCGAGGTCTCGAAGGGTTGCCGGAAGATTTGCTCCATGACCTGGTTGCTCATAATCAGTCTTCCGGAAGGAGCCGAGGCGATCAGCACGCCGCAAGGCAGATGTTGCAGCACCGACAACAATAGGGCGTGTTCCTGCTTGAGCTGGTTTGTGACCTGCCGCAGGACACCCAAGGTGTCCCGGTCTTTCTGCAGCGTCTTTGCCAGCGACGCCAACGCGTCCACCGATGCTTTACGGGTCTGATCTTCGGGGGTGGGCCGCTTGCTTTGCATGGTTTCTCCCACATGCTAGCGAAATGTTCTCTCCTTCGCGTCGGGTTTTTACCCGAGTTCCCTGCCGGAGGGCATCTATTTGGAAGAATTGGAAGAGCACGGAGTGCGAGTAGCAAACCATTGTCCTCGAATTGTTTAGCGGCTGGTTCTGGGGGGTTGATCGGAAGGCGCGTGCAGAATCTCCCCCTTGCTTCTTGGCGACTGTCCCGAGCGAAGTGGAAGGGGCAGGCTCTTATGCGGCATATTGCTGCCGTCAAGGATGCTTGTAAACCACGCCATTCTTCATCACGAAGTTTACTTTTTCCAAGACAGTTATGTCCGCGAGCGGATCTCCCGGTACGGCGACGATGTCCGCATACTTTCCTGCTTCGATACTGCCGATCTTCTCCTGCATCTCCATCAATTCCGAAGCGACTGACGTGGCGGAGCGAATTGCCTGCGCCGGAGTCATGCCCCACCTCACCATGTAGCCAAACTCCTTCGCCGGATTCTCAGTCCAGGCAAATCCGCCGGCATCGGTGCCGAAGGCGATCTTCACCCCAGCCTTGAGCGCCCGCCGAAATGTGCCCTCATGAATTTTCAGCATTTGAGGCCACACCCTTGCGCCCTCTGCGGCTCGTCCCTGCGCCACATACTCGCCTACAAAAATCGTCGGGACATAGTAGATGCCGTTCGAAACCATCGCTTTCAGATCCGCATCTGCGATGTAATTCCCGTGCTCGATGGAATCCACTCCAGCCTCGACCGAATTGTGCACGCCGTTGAGTGCCATCGCATGCGACGCCACTTTGTGCCGCTCACGATGAGCTTCATCCACAACGGCTCGCAACTCTTCCATGGTAAAGGTGGGAATGTCGTCCAGCACGCCGTCACTTCGTACCCGGTAGCTGCGGTCGGAATACACCTTGATCCAGTCCGCTCCGTACATAATCTGCTCGCGCACCGCCCGTCGCGCGTCGTCCGGTCCGTCCACTACCTGCACGCCATGAGGCACCGCAACATTGGGTGCATAACCGAGCAACGGATAAGCGCCCGTCACATCCAGCGCCCGCGTCGCGACTTCCATGCGAGGGCCCGGCACCACGCCGCGGTTGATTGCGTTACGGAGATCCACATCGGCATAACCAGCGCCTTCGGTCTCGACATCGCGAATCGCAGTGAAGCCATATTCCAGAGCCCGCCGCGCGTTCACGGTCGCCAGGATCGTACGATACTCCGGCGATTGCTTCAGCAGTTGCACATCGTACTCGGCCGCCGTGATGTCCCCCTGAAGGAACAGGTGTGTATGCGCGTCAATCAGCCCTGGAAGACACGTTTCGCTCGACAGATCAATGACCTCGCCTCCAGTTCTCGCAGCTCCCACTTCTTTGATCTCCTCGCCCTCAATCACGATCACGACGTTCTTCCGCGCCTGATCCGCTTTGCCATCGATTAAAGACCCGCACTGGATGTACGTAATGTGCACGGGTTGCCCCAGCCCCGCTACCAACCCGACAAGCAAGCTCCACGAAAAAGCAAGGTGAATTGCAAATCGCACGGGTGCCTCCTTACCCGAACTGTTGAAACTTGAAACTCTGAAACTCGAAACTAACTGAGAGCTGGGAACCGAGAACGGGCGACTGAGAACTCACTCCGTACTCGGTGCCGGTTGCCGACAACTGTTCTTATCCTGTGCGCCGGTTGTGGAAAAATACGGCGGGCGAGTGTAACAGATTTTTTCTGCGTTCTCGGGCTCAACAGAAAAGGTAAGTTCCTTCACAGCTTAAGCGCCCCCCATTCACACGAAGCTTGATTCATCGAATCCCATTCCGATCGTTTTCCCATTTTTGCACCTGCTGCACCAAACTTATGGAATTGACCTCGCCGCTTCCTGCGCGTACATTCTCGTCACCTCTTACAAATTACAAATTCTTGACAGTCAGCGCATCAGCCCCGTCGGCGGTCCTGGAGAGTAGAAGAATGCATTTTTATGTTCGTAAATCCCAAAATGTCCTCCCTCCCCCAAGGTTAGCAAAAGTGAGGAAAGCTTCGACTGATTGGCAGGTTTATCGCACACGATTTCTGGTGAGGGCCAGGCAATTAACGGAAGCGCTGGTCTTCACTGATGCACTCGGCCGCGAACATCAGGGTGAGAAGGGGGACTATCTAGTCGAGTCCTCGGATGGCAGTCAGCGCATTGCCCCGAAGGACATTTTTGAGGACATCTACGTCACGATGGGACCGGCCGACCGCGAAAACTGGCCGGCCTCCACCAGCCGCAAATCACTCCCTGACCTAAGTCGGCGCCGGCCCGTGGTCAGCCGGGCGTTGCTTGCCTGAAGTGGCCACTCCCAACCATGAGTCGCCCTATGGGGATGTCGTCATCCTGGGCGAACACCAGTTCGCCAAGGATCTGGCGTCTACCGGCCGCGTTTTTCTGCGTCGGAATTCGGTGTCACCCGAAAGGTCTCTTCTCCAGCCGTGCATCGGGCCAAATTGGGGAGTAAAA
This sequence comes from Acidobacteriota bacterium, assembly GCA_003225055.1. Lineage (GTDB taxonomy): Bacteria > Acidobacteriota > Terriglobia > Terriglobales > Acidobacteriaceae > Gp1-AA122. Next base: position 36,344 of record QIAU01000133.1, on the reverse strand, counting down.
TACAATATGTTGTGGTAATCTCTTGACAGACGCAACATAGAGGAGTACTGTGCCATCCCAGAACAAGCAATTTTGCCCGGAGCGAGTGGGCAAATCGGGAAGGAAAATCGGGGCGGGCGCCCTGGGTAGAGGTGAACCGGGCGCCGCCCGTCAATCGAACCCAAGCTCAGGCTACCGCTGGTAGGTAACCCGAGCTTCAATCTGGATCTAGGTACTAAGGCCCAGAGCCGAAAGCCTAGGGCCGAAAGAGTGCGGTGGCCGTTCCCCGGTCCCATCATGGGCATCCCCTCGGGGGACGACGAAGCTTGAGAATATCTCACCGGTAGAGACTGGGCTTGTCCGTCTGCTGTAAGGAGTTCTCCCATGGAAGGTTTGACCCGACTGGTCGAGGAGTCGATGGCGCGTCACGGTTTTGAGCCCCCGGTGGACCACCGCCGTCTGCAGTGGTCACGGTGGTTCCGTTGCGAGACCAGCTTCAATCTTCTCCTGGTGCCCAGCAAGCCGGGCCTGTTTGCCTTGGGCGAGGAAATCATCACACCGGATGGAATGCCGGGAGGGAAGCGGATGCTGGCGGTGTTCGAGGTCGCAGAGGCCGACGATCTGCCTATCGCCATCAGCCGCCTGTTTGCTCCCGCCAGTTCGCTGAGGGATCTGATCGACAATGGACGCGTCTTTGCCCGGTATACGGTGATCGACGATGAAACCAATCGTCATTCCGCGCACGAGGCTTTTCAGCGCTGGCTGGCATCTTCGGCGGGGACCGCCTCTGGCGTGACCGGCGAGCTCGGCCAGACGATACAAGTTGCCCAGAATGAAAGGGACATCGAGGCCCAAAGTGAGGAACTGATGCCCCCCGCGCCATTTCCCGCCGGTTTCTAGATAGACTTAAGGCAGGCCCAGACAGGGGAGAACGATGAACAGAGCACCCGAAAAAAGACTCTGAATCCTAGGAGCGAGTCATGTCTGAAGTGCGAGAAAAAGCGAGCCCCAACGCCGTTCCCCCAGTGGCGACCACCACCACCGAGAAGAAGAAGGCCCCGGGCCTCACCTTTCGCCGCTTCTTTACCGTTCCGGGTGTAAGCCCCTATGACTCGGTTGAATGGGAGAAGCGGACGGCTCAGATCACCGACGCCCAGGGCAACGTTATCTTCGAGCAGAAGGACGTCGAAGTTCCCAAGGACTGGTCGGTGACCGCCACCAACATTGTGGCGAGCAAGTACCTGCACGGCCCGCTGGGCACGCGGGAGCGCGAGACCGGCGTTCGCCAGCTGGTGAGCCGTGTGTCTGAGACGATTCGCGACTGGGGATTGGCGCAGGGTTACTTCCGCACTCCGGAAGACGGCGCGACTTTCCACGACGAACTGGTGCACATCCTGATCCGCCAGTACGCGGCCTTCAACTCGCCGGTCTGGTTCAACGTGGGCTGCGACCGTATCGAGCCCAATTCCGACGCGCAGAACTGGCATTGGAGTCCGCAGGCTGGCCAGGTCGAGTTCAGCGTCACCGGCTACACGACGCCGCAATGCTCGGCCTGCTTCATCAACTCGGTAAAAGATTCGCTCGACTCAATCCTGACCCTCGCCAAGACCGAGGGCATGCTCTTCAAGTGGGGCTCCGGCACGGGCACGAATCTTTCTCCGCTGCGCTCTTCGACCGAGGGTCTGAGCGGCGGCGGCACGGCCAGCGGCCCGCTCAGCTTCATGAAGGGCTTTGACGCCTTCGCCGGCGTGATCAAATCCGGCGGGAAGACGCGGCGTGCTGCCAAGATGGTCATCCTCGACATCGACCATCCCGACATCGTTGACTTCATCGAGTGCAAAGCCAAAGAAGAGGCCAAGGCGCACGCGCTGGTCGCCATGGGCTACGACGGCTCGCATCCCGACTCCGATGCCTACTCGTCCATCTTCTTCCAGAACGCCAACAACTCGGTGCGCGTGACCGATGACTTCATGTACGCGGTGATTCGCGACACGGAATTCTCGACCCGCGCGATCCGCGACGGCCGCGTGGTCACGACCTACAAGGCCAAGGACCTGCTGAAGAAGATTGCCGAAGCTACGTGGCAGTGCGGCGATCCCGGCATGCAGTTCGACACCACGGTAAATCGCTGGCACACCTCAAAGAACACGGCGCGCATTAACGCCAGCAATCCCTGCTCCGAATACATGTTCCTCGACGACTCGGCCTGCAACCTGGCCAGCCTCAACCTGCTGAAGTTCGCACCCAACGGCGCGTTCGACCTGGAATCCTATCGCCACGCGGTGGACATCGTGATCACGGCGCAGGAAATTCTGGTGGACAACGCCGGCTATCCGACCCAGATGATCGCGAAGAACTCGCACGATTACCGTCCGCTCGGGCTGGGCTACGCCAACCTGGGCGCTCTGCTCATGGCCTCGGGTCTGCCGTACGACTCCGATGCTGGACGCGACTACGCGGCCTGCGTGACCGCAATCATGTGCGGCCAGGCGTACCTGCAGTCTTCCCGGATCGCGGAATTGTGCGAGCCGCTGGTGCCCGCGACCGAAGCGACCCAAAAGAGCTTGGCCGAAACCAACCTCGGCAGCGAGATCCCGCGGGGCGCAGCCGAGCTTCGCTCGGCCGGACAGCCGGGGGCGGCTGTCCCTGCGCCGGCTATGCCCGGAGCGGCTTGTCCCGGCTGGTACATCAACCGCGAGCCCTTCCTCGATGTCATCCGCATGCATCGGGCTTCGGTGAACAACATCAACAAGGCCAACGTGCCGTTGCCCGTCTACGAAGCCTCAAAGCAGTGCTGGGACGAAGCGCTCGCTCATGGCGAGAAATTCGGCTATCGCAACTCGCAGGTGACGGTGCTGGCGCCGACCGGCACCATCGGCTTCATGATGGACTGCGACACTACCGGCATCGAGCCTGACCTGGCGCTGGTCAAGTACAAAAAGCTGGTGGGCGGTGGCATGATCAAGATCGTTAACCAGACGGTGCCGACCGCGCTGTTCAAGCTCGGCTACACGCACGAGCAGACCGACGCGATCGTCAGCTACATCGACGCGACCGGCACGATCGAAGGCGCACCACACGTCAAGGACGAGCACCTCGCCGTCTTCGACTGCTCCTTCAAGCCGGCCAAGGGCACGCGCTTCATCCACTACATGGGACACCTGCGCATGATGGCGGCCACGCAACCGTTCCTTTCGGGCGCCATCTCCAAGACCGTGAACCTGCCTGAACAGGCCTCGGTCGAAGAGATCATGGAGGTGTACATCCAGTCGTGGAAGCTGGGATTGAAGGCGGTCGCAATCTACCGCGATGGCTGCAAGAAGTCTCAGCCCCTCAGCGCAGCGGGGACCAAGACAGCCGAGTCCGGCACAACCCGCCCAGGGACAGCCGCCTCGGCTGTCCCTGGGGAGGAAGAGAATTTGAATGCTCCGCCGCGAGCCGTACGCCACCGGCTTAAAGAAGAGCGCATGGCGGTGACGCACAAGTTCTCCATCGCCGGACACGAGGGCTACATCACGGTCGGCCTGTTCCCCAACGGAGAACCCGGGGAAATCTTCATCAAGATGGCCAAGGAAGGTTCAACCGTCAGTGGTCTGATGGACAGCTTCGCGCTGGCCGTGTCGGTCGCGCTGCAGCATGGCGTCCCGCTCAAGCTGCTGTGCGACAAATTCGAGCACACCCGCTTCGAGCCCCAGGGATGGACCAACAATCCCGACATCGGCTACGCCAAATCGATCATGGACTACATCTTCCGTTGGCTGCACGTGCGCTTCCTGAGCGGACAGCAGCAGCTGCTTTTCGAAAACCTACGTCCGCGGACCGTGCAGCCCGGGCCGGAAAGCGCGGGTGCGCTAACCAGTACGGCTGCCCCCACGGCTAACGACCACGGACCAAGGACCGGCTCAGTCCATGCGGCCGACGCGTTGTCTGGTCTGGTCGAGATGGGCGACGCGCCGACCTGCTCGTTCTGCGGCTCGATTATGACCCGCAACGGCTCATGCTATCGCTGCATGAGCTGCGGCAGCACCAGCGGCTGCAGTTAAGATTGGGTGGCGCGAAAGGTTCTGTGTGGCACGGGCACTTTGGTCCTCGTCTTTTTTTTCAAGAATCGGTCATTGTTCCTCATTTGTTCGCGCTGGCGGCACGACTGGCAGCCGCGCCCCTGCCCGGGCTGACCGAACTTATTCCAAAAAAAAGAATCGTGAGTTGAAGGTCCCCGCATGCTCTAAAACTCCAGATTGAACGGCCGTTCCAGAGCCAACCGCGGGGGTGCGCGACTCGGCACGCTCGGACAACGGCCCCGGTACATTCGACCATCGTGAGCCGAGGTTCGCATCTCCGTCAGATAGCCTGGCCTCCATGGCAATGACAACTTCCGCCCATTGTGATCTACGTCACATCAGGGTGCCCCTGTTTCGCCCCTTTTGCGAGGATATGGGCGTGGGCACATAACTTCCGGCCTTGGTTCAAGATTAAGGGTGCTATTCTGGGCAGGTGTCTGCGGAAATCAACTCGCCCGGTTTGTGCGCCGATTGCATCCACGCACGCGTGGTCCGCTCGGACCGCAATTCGGTTTTTTATTTCTGCCAGCTCGCGCTCACTGATCCGCGATTTGAAAAGTATCCGCGGTTGCCCGTGCTTTCCTGCGCGGGATACGAGCAGAGGAAGCCAAGTAGTGAGTAGTCTTGCCTGCAGGATCAGGCTCGTTGCTCTCGTTGAGCATCAATCTGTCCGCCAAGCACGAATCGGCCGGACAGCGCGACCCGCACGAGATAGCAGGAGTCGGGGAAATTCATCGGCTGGTAACTGCTTCATTCCTCATGCCCAGACCGCTGGGGCACAAGAGGTTGCTTTCTCTTTTCTCGCAAGAGTTGGAATGAGGAGTACACGGCAGCCGACGCCACAATAGCGTTGGCCACGACCACCGGGAGCGCGTGAATGGCAAGCCCGTAGCCCAACCAAAGGAGCGCAGCGACGGCCTGGATCCAGCGCAATTTGGCGGGTTCCCGGAACAGGTACGAGATCGCGAATACCACGGTTGCCACCCAGCCGATCCAATCCATAGTTATCGCTCCAATCCAAGGTTCATCCGATGGCGCTGCACTGGAATCAGACTGCACAAATTAGCTTCCTGCGATGCGAGGATATCAATTAGATGCTCGATGACAAGGAAGGATTATGGGACTCTTGGATGGCGGGAAGTGGCAAGTCCTGGTTACCACCGGCGCAGCGATCTGGGGTGCTGCAAATTGCAGCAAGCTGTTGCGCAGGGCAGCGGTGAGCGGGTGCGGCTGTCCAAGTGGCTGCCTGTAAGTTATTGCAAAATAAGGTAAACGGTCCGGCATCGGCAGGTTCGCTCTAAGCCCCATCAGGTGCAAGAACCAGGGTGAAAACGAGGGGGACATGATGCTGACGTATCGACTCGTTCGGCTGATCGAGACCCACTCCGACACGCCAGCTGCAGGACTTTTGGCCAAGGTCCGCAACTCGGCACCTTCCCCGGATACTGCCCGGTGCCGCCCGAGGATTTACAGCAGCCAGTCTTGTCAGATCTATCACCCGACTGGGGAATGGCTGGTGGGCGAGAAAGAGACTGCTCTCGAACTCCGCCACGAGGAGATTGGCGAGCGCCGGCGTCGCAAGGTGTGCCCCGAACTCATGTGGGCCATCATCCTGACCAAGGAGAACCTATGGAAGTTCATCAACAGGGGGTCGGAAATGGACCCCCCGCCCGAGGTCTTCAGCCACCTTGAGTTGCTGGAACTGCCGGAGGAGTTCCTTGATCGCACTAGACTAGGTTTTAGTCACCATGCGGCGGCGGGATACCAGGAGCGGCAGCACATCGAGCCTATGGCTGAAATGAGTTTAACGAGACAATGCGCTGTCAAAGACGGGTAAGCAGCCGCGTCGCTTACGCTGCAGCTTTACGCGTACCGGTTCTCCGCTCCTGCTCGACACGCTTGGCGAGCAGGGACTTCGCTTTTTCCAGCTCAGCACGGCGCGCGGCAGTCAGACCACGTCCTCCGCGATTGATGAAATAGGTGAGCATCCGCATACCAGAACCAGGACCCTTGGGTGAGACCCTTTTCGAAGCCAACGTGCGGGCAATCGTCGCCGCATTCTTGGTGAACAATCCTATCGGGGGATGTGTGGAATCTGTCTTTACCCGGGCAACCCATCTCTTCTTTCGCTCGGCCATAAAATCTCCTACCCGTCGATTTTTTGATGCAGGTCAGCGGGTTGGGTAAGTATCGGCAATCGGCAGTATCGGCAGTCGGTGGTATTGACATGAGCCCACTTCCAGCGCTATACAAAGACGCGAGTGGGGAACTTGGCAAAAACCGCTGTCGCTCTGCTGGTCATTGTGTCGGTGGCGACCATCCTTATCAGTCCTCAGACCACCGATGACGTTGACGGAGTGTTGCAGCACCATTTTTTCGTAATCCATCCCGTGTTCCACACTCTTCTCGACAGTAATACTCGCCTGAACCTGCACCTTTTCTCCAGCGATCTGGCCATCCACAGGCTGGAGTGCTTGAACCTGCTCGACCTGGTCTGCGCTCGACTCTGCTAGAGCCCATATCCGCATAGTGATTCTGGCTTTCGGAGCCGGAGTTTGCTCCGCGGTGTGCTTGGGATTGCGGAGCACGTCCTGGGCAGTTGGAACGTATGTAGCAGGCCCCAATTCAGGGGCGGATTGGGATAAATCCCTGCTCTCACCAGCTGCCCAGGATGCCCATGGTAAAGAGCGTCGCGAGAGTTTTTCCAAAATCGATTGCGCCGAACGTTTCGGCCGAGTTAGGGGTTTCTGTTCTTATGGCAAGAACCCATGGCAACGAGATCGTACAACTGGTGCTGGGGAGTAAAGGTTTCGAGCAACTCGGGAATGCGGCTCGGGAGCCCAAACTCGATGCTGAACTTGCCGTGCGGCTGGCGCACTTCATGTTGTTTCTCGCGGAAGTCGAGGATTGCACGGGTGTTCTGCGTGATGACGAAATAGAGAAAGTGATTGAAGCTGCGGTGGCGGCCTCTGGGTTTCGCGACGCCAAGCAGGCGCGGCAGGCGCTGGAATGGGTGTTCCGGAGGCCAAAGGAGCTCTCCTGAGCGCAATTCCAGACAGCCACCCTGTGTGATTAGGTGGGGCGGCCTTCCTTTCTTGTATTTGCTGCTCTTGCGCCTTCATTCCGATGCCCTCGTGCTTGATGTCAAGACGGAGCCGGGCGTAGATGCTCATGTACTGATTGGCCATCCAGACCGGGGCAAAAGAGTGCGAGCAGGTACCCGCGGCAGTCCTAGTACAGTAGTTTGTAGCGAGTAATGGCGAGAAAAATAATGATGATACCGTGGTGACTCCGGCAGTACTGGCAGGTAAAGGCGCAGAGGAATTGGCGCCCGGAGAGACGAGGGGCTCGCTGGCTTTGCGCTCTCGAGTACTCGCGCGGCTCGTGGAAGAGCTCTTTCGTGGGCGAGGGTCCAAGCCCCGCAGGCAATGGGAGTAGCCAGGACGAACAGCCGGCTGATTTGCTCAGCCGGGACATCAGGGGTTCGATGCGGGGGGGGCGGTAGCAGAGGTTGTCAGAGATTGCTGCGGGGACGGGTCAAAGACCCGTCCCCGCATACCTAATCAGCGATGGGCCATCGCTGGCTCGTTGGCAGACTTGAAGGCTTCGTAACGCTTGTTGATCTCGCTCCAGTTGACCACGTTCCACCACGCAGCCAAATATTCGGGGCGGCGGTTGTTGTACTTCAGATAGTAGGCGTGCTCCCACACGTCGTTGCCGAAGATCGGATAGAGCCCCTGCGAAAGCGGGTTGTCCTGGTTGGGCGTGGTGATGATCTGCACATCGCCGTTAGGCTTGCCGGCCAGCCATACCCAGCCACTGCCGAATTGCTTGGCACCGGCATCGTTGAACTTGCCCTGGAAGTCTTTGAACGTACCGAAAGTCTTCTTGATCACGTCGGCAATGGGACCGCTGGGGTCACCACCACCTTTGGGCTTCATGATCTTCCAGAACATGGTGTGATTCACGTGACCGCCGCCATTGTTGCGCACGGTGGTGCGGATGTCTTCCGGAATTGCGTTGAGATCACGCAGCAACTCTTCCGCATTCTTTGACTGCAGGTTGGAATATTTTTCCAGTGCGGCGTTCAGGTTTTTGACGTACGCCCCATGGTGCATGTCGTGATGCAGGTGCATGGTCTTTTCGTCAATATGGGGTTCCAGAGCGGAGTAGTCATACGGCAAAGGGGGTAGTTCGTGTGCCATTCGTTCCTCCAGAGGGTTTAAGTGATGACCGGAATTGGTTGAAGGATTCAGGAGAACAGCAGCTAGCCATCCTCGATTTGTGTCTTACCTATTGTGAACCCAGTTGCCGGAGATTGTCACGTTGCCGGGCAGAACTGACGGCGCCCGGGTCGGGTAAATGCTGTAGAGACTCCCGAGTACGGCAACGGCAGTGGTTGAGGGATCATCTCAGAATCAAAGCTGCCAGTCAGGCAGACTAGGTCTCTCGATTCCGGTGCGAGGCAGCCGCGACGAAGGACAATTCGATATGGCGGTGCGGGCAAACCTTGTACCTGGGGAGAGATGATTCTTGGGGACCACCCTGCCCGCACCTGCCGCCAGAACCGTCGCCGGCGGTAGCTTCGCGGCCCCACCTATTTGCGCTCCAGCAAGCGAATGCGCGCGGTGAAGGCGCGGCGAGTAAAACCGCCGAAGGTTGGGAAGGGAGATGAGTCTTTGTCGTTGTTGACGGCGACCGGGTTAGCCCGGCCGGTAATGTTGGTGTAGCCTCCACGAACCGCCCAATAGCGCCCTCGAAATTTGAATCTTTTTTCCAAGAAAAGGTTGAGCGAAAAGTAGCGCGGAAAGCGCAGAAAGTAGCGCGATCCGGGAAGCGCGGCCAGCTTCTGTTGGTTGTCTATGATGTAAAAGGGAAAGCCGGTGTGGGCTTCGCCGGAATATTCGATATCGATCTGATGCAGAAGGGGGACCTTGCCAGGCACCATTCCGGTGGTCAGAAAACGGTTAGGTGCATCCCATTGATAAGGGCCGGGAAGCTGTGGGCCGTAAAGCGGATTATCCACGTTAAAGTCGAGCACCTGGTTGGTGCGGCTCCTGGAATACATATAGGAGCCAGCCAGCAGGTATGTTTTGCGGAATGCCTTGCGTGCGCCGAGCTGGAAAGAATCGTAGTGATCTCGGCGCGTATTTTGGAGAACGTAGCCGCTAAAGCCAGGCAGGGTGTCGAAGACGAAACCTTGGGTCCCGCGTCGTTGAATATATTCCGCCTTCAAGTAAACCTCGGCGGGCAGCTTTTGTTCGAGGGCCAGACTCCAGTTCAGAAAACGGGGTTCGTGCAATGCGTGCTGGTTCACCGTGAAGGCCACGGGAATAGGGCACGGGTTAGACGAGGAACGACAGTCGTCGCCAATGGGTTTGCCATTGTTGTCGAAAAAGTAGTCGATGCGCTGACCAGCGAAAGGACGGGAAACGAGCACCATGTTGGTCGCGTCATAGAAGGTGCCAATCCCCGCGGACAGTTTTGTGTTGCCCTGATCGTCCAGAACATATGCTCCCGCCAGTCGCGGCGACAGCACCGGATGACGAACAACTTCGTCCCAGTCGAAGCGTAGCCCGGCCTCCAGCAGCAGACGTTTGCTCAAGGACCAGCGATCCTGGGCGTAACTGCCGGCTTCAACGTTGTGCAGTTCGCGCTGGGGGCCGATGGAGAAAGTCGAATAGCGCGAACAGGGAGACGGAACAGAGAGACAGTTTGGCGCGGGACTTGGCGGTATCTTAGCGGGCAAGAAGGAAATTGGGCTTCTCTGAATTCGCGGATTATAGGCAAGGCGATCGAGGTCGATGCCGACCTTGAATTCGTGGCGCCCGCGCCATTGATGGGGTGCCAGCGACAGGTTGGCCAACCCCTGCCATCGGCGCGCGGTTGTGTCCAGCGTGAGATAGTAGCTGCCTTGTACGCCGTGATCCGTGGCCAGATACGGCTGAGACCCTCGGGGCAGCAGTTCCGACACATACTGGTCGAAGTTGAACCCGAGCTCCAACAGTTGGCCCCCAGAAAAATAGATTTGGTCTTTGCCCATCGCGAAGTGGCCTGACTCGGTGTCTCTGGGCGTAGCGGAAGGAGGAGTAAAGATCGAGATACCCGGATACTGGTCACGGCGGTAATTCAGCAGGTAGCTGGCGGTCAAGATGTTCCCGGCGGCGAGGTTGACCTGAAGTTTGGCAATGTTGCCGATGCGCCAGAAATGATCGTTATCAGCCCCGTTCGGCAGTTCGGGAATGATGATGTTCTGGTACTCACCGTCGACACCCTCAAAAAACCAGATTCTTCCCTTGCGGATAGGGCCGGAAAATGTGACCCGCGGGATAACATTGTCAAAGTGCAGTCCCTTTTTGAATTGAGCCGAGGGGAGAAAATTGGTTGCCGTGAAACGGAAGTGATCGTCGCCAATGCCGGTGTTGATGCTCAGTACACCGCCGGAGCCCTTGCCTTTCTCCGCCGAGATGCGACTGTCCTCCGTATTGATGGAGCGAATGGCATCGGTGCTGACGCGCAGGAGCAACAGGCCGTTGGCCGGTTGGGTGAGATTGAAGCCATCGAACAAAGTCAGAGTCTGGTAAGTCTGGGCGCCCGCGATATGGGGCTGACCTGCGTTATCTCGCACCACACCTGGTATGAAGTTAAGGATGTTGCGGTAATCATGCGTCGCTGGGTAAGGAATGTTGAGGACATCCAGATTCGTCAGCTGCTCGGTTGATGCGGTCTGCGCGGGGTCGATACCGGGAGGCGATTCGACCACGTTCACGACCTCATGAATTTCCTGAACGTGAAACAGCTTTACATCCAGGGTTGGGACCTCGCCTACTTCCACACTCTGGCCCGTCACAGCATAGAAACCCTGCTTTTCGACACGCAGTTGATAGGTGCCTGCGGCAAGCCCGCGGAACGAGCACCGGCCTGCGAAATCAGTCACACACCAGGCCGCCGCGGCAGCAGGAGAAGGTTGCAGGGAAACACGCGCCGAAGGAACCGCGACACCGTTCTCATCAGCGACCGTGACAGCAAGGGTTGGCGCAGGGGGAGAAATTGCGGTAGGCGCCGAATTCGTGGTCTGCGCCAAAGCCAGGTTAATTCTAGCGCACACACAAAGAAGTAAGACCGCATAGCTGGGCAGGAGAGTGGGGAAAGATTTCATCTTTCGGCTTCTTTGGATATTGTCTCACTGTCGCGGGGTTGCTATGGAATGCCGGATATACGCAAGCCGAGAACTGGAGGACCAAGGTTAGCTTCGGCCAAGATAGTTGGTTTCGTTCCCACCAAGAACGCTAAACAAGCCAGAGCTTTCTACGAGGGCAAACTGGGTTTCCATTTTGTCAGCGACGGCCAGTTTGCCCTGGTGATGAGGGCTGGGTAGAACACAATTCGCATTGCGTAAAGCACGAGCTTCCTTACCGCCCAGCACACGGCTCTCGGTTGGGAAGTGGACGATGTCGAAGCGATGGTCCGGTGGCCTGGCGGACGGGGTGTTGTTGTTGAGAGTATGCCTTCGTTCAGGTCAGGGAGGGGGGATCTGGACAGCACCCGCTGGCGACAAGGTCGCATGGTTCAAACCTGGATAGGAATGTGCTGTCGGTGGCCAGCATAAGTAGTGGTCAGTGGCTGGAAGTAAAAGTCAGTCCTGGCAGTTCAGGGCTGGGCGGCCATATTGGCGTACTCTCGTTGAGATGACTCCGGCAGCAGAACCCAGAGGGTGTAGATGCCAAGGGCGGTCGCGAATGGTGGATGGAAGAGCGCTAGGAATCCCAAAACCAGGGTCACGGTGCGGGCCCAGGGAGTCCGCTGGAAAAGGCCCCAGCCAACACAGAAGGCGCCTGCGGCTACCAGCAAGAATATACCTCCGAATACGTGTAAGAGGAAGGGGCCGAGCATGCGCGCCATCGTTTCTCCCATGGGAATGAAGCTATGAGCTACGCTGCCCAGCACCAGCATCCCCGCGGCAGGTATCAGCCAGAAACAGCCCACAATGATCCACAGAATCGCCAGGATCTGGATGTGGCGCGCGACTCGTCCCGGTGGAATGGTCACCGATCCCTGCACTGGATTTCCGCACTTCGGACAGACACGATAATCCGGCTGCAGGGGTGCGCCGCATTTGTTGCAGAACATGAGGCCCTCCCGGGGCGAATGGGTATTTTAACTAGAGAGGCGCGGATTTTCAGTGTTGGTTGTTGATTTTTGATCGTCGGTTTAAGAAGAAGCGCGATGATCGGTGGAAACTCGGTTCTGCGCGCCAGATCCCTTCGATTCACCTCGCTGCGCTCGGTGTCACTCAGGGCAGGCTCGCGGCCACGAGGCCGCTTGGATGACGACATTCGGTTGTGTTCCGCGCTTCCGCTTCGGTAAATATAGCGCCGGTGAGGATTGGCACTGGTGGTACATGGCCTTCCTTGCCGTTGAGGCAGCACGGGGGGGTACGAGACAATCGGTAGCGCCAGATCTTAGCTGGCCGGAGAGTCGTGTGTTCGGTTGTCGCCTTTTCCTGATTTGCGCGTTGTTGTCGGTCGGCGGAAGTCGGTTTGCGACAGCCAAAGATGTGGCCCTGGTTTCGAACAAGGGCAACGTTCTGCAATCGATCACGATGACGGAATTGGCGAAGGTCTGCAAGGGGCAGATGAGCCGCTGGTCAGACGGCAAGCCGGTCACCCTCGTTATCCTCGACCCGGACGCCGGCGAGATGAAAATCGTCTTGCAGAAGGTCTATGAACAGAAACCGGACGAGGTTAAAGCGACTATCGCCTCGGCGAACCATGGTAGGGCGAATCATCCGGCAATTGTGGTCGCCGCGTCAGAACAGGATCTAGTTCGAAAGGTGGAGTCGATCCCCGGGGCTGTCGGTCTGGTGGACATATATTCCATTACTAGTGGCGTGACCGTAGTTAAGATTGGCGGGAAAAACCCGTTCGAACCTGGATACCCCCTGCACGGTAACTGAGCGTGCCCCCGCTAAGCAGAGAAAGAGAGAGAGACGAAAGATGACCGCCCCGGCGCCAAAACGATCTTCGCGTTCAAGGCGACGGTTCCCGCGGTACCAGCTGGACATTCGTATCGTGGTGCACGTGTTCCGCGCCGGCGTGAACAGCACGGTCTGGGGACGCTCGACCGTGATAGGTCAGGAAGGCATCGGGGGAACGCTCACGGGCGACCTGGAAGTTGGAGAAGTGGTGGGCCTGGAATTCACCTTGCCGCTCAGCCGCCAGCCGACTAAGCTGCGGGCCATCGTGCGGTATAAGAACGGGTTTCAATACGGACTTGAATTCCTGGCCATGGATGCGATGCAGCGGGAAGCCATCCGGCGCGCCTGCGGCATCCTGCCACTCAGCAGCTAGTCTGCTCTCGACCACCTCGCAATAGCTCACGTCTCACCGCCCCGATCGCTCAGAGCAGTCTTTTGCTTGCGTGGGACGATCAAATTTCCAATCAGGGGAAGCGATTACCTCGGTAACCTTTCGACTGTGGAAAACGGCAGCTAACATCGCGTAGACAGCCGATTCCGGAGGACTCCCTGATGGGTGACAAGATCACCCAGACCGCTCAGCATGCCGCCGTTTTGCGCGCCAAGTTCCTCAAGGCGGCATTGGAAAGCGGTGCGCCTCCGTCGTTATCCCACGCCGACGCGGAACCAAACACAACGCGCGAACGGTTCGAGCTGAGTTGCGGGGGGCATAGCCCTGAGATCCAGCGCGCGCATCTGGAACAGCTGGTCGAGGGCGCACCCGAGGCTATCACGCTCCTGGACGCGAATTATCGCGTGGTGCATATCAACAGCGAATTTACGCGGATGTTCGGTTATACGGCAGCGGAGTCTTTGGGCCAAACAATCGAAGCGCTGATCGTTCCGCCGGATCGGCGCGCCGAGTCGGACGCCATGGAGCAAACCTTGGCCACGGGACAGAAAGTGAACCTGGAAACCAAGAGAAAGCGGAAAGATGGATCGCTGGTAGACGTATCGATTCAAGGGACTCTGGTGGGCGTGGGCGGCGGGCAAGCAGCGCTGTACGCGATCTATCGTGATATCTCCGAGCGGAAGCGCGCCGAGGCGCTGAGTTCGGCGCTGTACCGCATTGCGGAGAAGACCAGTTCGGCCGAAGATCTGAGCGGGTTCTATGCGGCCATTCACAGCATTGTTGGCGAACTGATGCATGCGCGGAACTTCTATATCGCTCTTTATGATCCCGCCACGCAATACCTGAGTTTCCCCTACTTCGTGGATGAAGAAGACACGCCGCCTGCGCCTCGCAAGTTGGCCCGAGGGTTGACGGAATACGTGTTGCACACCGCCGAGCCGCAGCTGGTTACGCCGGAGATTTTCGATGAACTGGCGCGCAAGGGACAAGTGAATCCGATTGGCGCCCTTTCCGTGGGTTGGCTGGGCGCGCCCCTCAAGGGAAGCAACTGCACCTTGGGCGTGGTCGCAGTCCAGAGCTACAGCGAGAATGTCCGCTATGGTGAAAAGGACAAGGAAATCCTTACGTTGGTTTCACAACAACTGGCGAGCACAATCGAGCACAAGCGCAGTGAAGAAGCCTTGCGGCGCTCCGAGGCGCGTTACCGGTCGCTGGTGCAGAGCGCGGTGTACGGCATCTATCGGTCAAATCTCGAGGGCAAATTTCTAGATGTGAACCCCGCGCTGGTGAGCATGCTGGGCTACCAGTCGGCAGAGCAGGTGCTCGCCCTGGATCCGCGAAGCGACGTGTTCCTCAACCCTGAGGAGCAGGCCCGCGTGATGAGCGAGTGCAAGCGTGCGGGCCGGCTCGACAACTTTGAAATCAAATGGAAACGGAAGGACTTAACCTTCATCACGGTCCGGCTCAGCGGGCGCGCCGTTACGAGTGGAGATGAGCCGGGAGGGTTCCTGGAAGTTATCGCCGAGGATGTCACCGAGAAGCGCGTGCTCGAAGACCAGTTCCGGCAGGCACAAAAGATGGAAGCGGTGGGACGGCTGGCGGGCGGCGTCGCGCATGATTTCAACAACCTGCTTCTGGTAATCAGCGGTTACACGGAGGTTCTGCTGGAGCAACTGGACCCGAATAGCCCGCTCCATCAAAAGGCCGAGGCCATTCAACAGGCCGCCGACCGGGCGACTACCTTGACCCGGCAACTGCTCGCCTTTAGCCGCAAACAGCTATTGGAATTGAAGGTGGTCGATTTGAACACGATTGTGTCGGATATGGATCGCCTGCTGAGTCCACTGATTGGCGAGAACATTGAGCTGATGACAAGACTAGCCGCCGGCGTGGGCCGTACGCGCGCTGATGCCGGACAGATCGAACAGGTGCTCATGAACCTGGTGGTGAACGCCAAAGATGCCATATCCAATGGCGGCAAGATCATCATTCAGACGGCGAACGTTCACTTGGATGACTCTTACCGCCGCGAGCACACGTACATCAATCCCGGTCCTTATGTGATGCTCTCGGTCAGCGACACCGGTTGCGGCATGGATAAGGAAACCTTGTCACGAGTCTTTGAACCCTTCTTCACCACCAAGGAAAAAGGCAAAGGCACGGGCCTCGGGCTGTCGACGGTGTACGGGATCGTCAAGCAGAGCGGCGGATACGTTTTCGCCCAGAGCGAAGTGGGACACGGCACCACCTTTCGAATCTACCTGCCGCGAGTGGAAGAGGCTGCCCAGCCAACCGATACAGTTACGCCGTGCAGCAGCGTTATGCACGGCAACGAAACCGTGTTGCTGGTGGAAGATGAAGAGTCGGTCAGGCAGTTGGTGCGAGAGACGCTTGAGTCTCGCGGGTACAAGGTCATTGAAGCGGAGAATGGGGAAGAGGCGCTGAAGATTTCGACGACCTACACCGAGCCCATCCACCTGCTGATCACAGACGTGGTCATGCCTGGGATCAGCGGGCGAGAACTCGCCAAGCAACTTTCTGAGACACACCCCCAGACTAGAGTGTTGTTCCTTTCGGGATATACCGAGGACGCAATCGTCCATCAGGGTGGGTTCGAGCCTGGAACCGCATTCCTGCAAAAACCCTTCACCCTCCAGAACTTGTCACGCAAGGTGCGCGAAGTATTGCGCTCGGAGATGACCTAAACCTGCTATTTTGCCGGGCTCTTCAGAATGCGCCTTACAGCCGTATGCTGCCCAAAATCCCAAGATCTGTGATCTAGGCACAGCCAAGAGTCACAAAAGGGTGCAACTTTTCCTGTCTACTTGCGTCCTATTTGTAAGAAGATAGTTGCAGCTCAATCTGGGGAATCCCTCCATGTTGATTAAAAAGCCGGCTGACATAGCTTCGTCTGAAATCACGCCGAGAGGACTTTACTTAAGCCGGAGAGCCTTTCTCCGCGGTGCGGCGATTGCCGGCGCGACAACGCTTGGCGGCGGATTGCTCGGAAAACTGGCTTCCCCGTGGGAACAGGCATCGGCAGGCACGAAGATTGATGGCATCCAAAAGAGCAACTTCAGCACGAATGAAAAGATCACGCCTTACAAGGACGTCACTCATTACAACAACTATTACGAGTTCTCCACCGATAAGGAGGGCCCGGCCGGACTGGCCAAGAACTTCCGTACGCGGCCATGGACCGTCAAGATCGAGGGCCTGGTAAGCAAGAAGAAGACGCTCGATGTAGATTCGATCATGAAGCTGGCCTCGCCGGAAGAGCGTATTTACCGGCACCGCTGCGTGGAAGGCTGGTCGATCGTCGTACCCTGGGTAGGATTTTCCTTGAGCACTCTGTTGAAGCAAGTTGAGCCGCTGGGAAAGGCGAAATTCGTGGAGTTCACCACCGTGTACGACCCGAGCCAGATGCCTGGACAGCGGGAGCGAGTGTTGGAGTGGCCGTACGTGGAAGGCTTGCGGCTGGACGAAGCCATGCATCCTCTGACGTTTCTTTGCTTCGGGATGTATGGGGAGGTCTTACCTAATCAGGACGGGGCGCCTCTGCGCCTGGTCGTGCCATGGAAGTACGGGTTCAAGAGTGCGAAGGCAATCGTGAAGATCGCGTTTACCGAAAAACAGCCCATCAATACCTGGAACAAAGCGACTCCCAACGAGTATGGCTTTTATTCGAACGTGAACCCCAATGTGGATCATCCGCGCTGGAGCCAGGCGCGAGAGCGGCGGCTGGGAGAATTCTCTAAACGTCCCACGCTGATGTTCAACGGTTATGGAGATCAGGTGGCCAGCCTGTACTCCGGAATGGATCTGAAACGGTATTTCTGAGTAATGATGCGCTGGCTCAAAATCGTCATTTTCCTGGCCTGCCTGGGGCCGCTAATCCGGCTCGCCTGGAAAGCATACTCCGGCGGATTGGGCGCCAATCCGATTGAGTTCATCACCCATTCCACGGGTGATTGGACTCTGATCTTTCTGTGTGTGACCCTCGGTGTCACGCCTTTGCGAAGGCTCACAAAACAATACTGGCTGATCCGGTTGCGGCGGATGTTCGGACTATTTGCCTTTTTCTACGCTGCGCTCCATTTCACGACTTACATCTGGCTCGACAAATTCTTCGACCTGCACGAAATGATCAAAGATGTATCCAAGCGTCCCTTTATCACTGCGGGATTTACTGCTTTCTTGCTGCTCGTTCCTCTGGCGGTTACTTCCTCCAGCGGCTGGATTCGGCGCCTGGGCGGTAAGCGATGGAACCTGCTACACCGGCTGATTTATGTCAGTGCCATTGCCGCCGTGATTCACTACCTCTGGCTGGTCAAGGCCGACCTGACGAAACCGTTGCGCTATGCGGCGGTGGTGGGTGTGCTGCTGGGATATCGGATCCTGGCCTGGTCTGTTCCTCTGATTAGATCTAAGAAACCGGCTCTCTTTCCTGGCAAGCGGGCCGAAGTGCCCGAAGGCTAGCGCGCCAACGCGGTCTCAAACGCTGGGTGAGAAATGACCCGTAGAAAACTAGAGCGAAGCCGCAGCCGCCCGGACCTTCGGCCGCTGTCTGTTGCTTTCCTCTTCCTGCTCAGCGAGTTTTCGCAGGATGTACTGGAGGACGGAGCGGTCCCCTTTGCGAATTTCGTGGAACTGGATGCCAAGGCCTATATCCTGAGCGGCATGGCGCACTTCGCCTCGAAGCATGAGGTCGCAGTTGGCGACATTCAGCACGACCTTTAGATTGGTGCCCGGATCCAACCTGAGCCGGGTGGTCACCAGGCAACCCAGCTCGCCAAGATCTCTAATCGGGGCTTCCAGGCTGTTTCCATCGCCCCGCAGCAGTTCCGCAAAGCCGTCGATCGGAAAACGGGGAGTGCGCCGGCGGCCGGCACCGCCTCCTGGGCCGACGAGCACCGGCCGAAAAGGCAGATTTTCAAGCAGGATTGGCTCGTAGGCTTCCACCATCTCCTGCAGCTCGGATTCCCACATGGACTTGTCGGTTTCCACGCACTCGAGCCCGATCTGGCCGCGCAGTTCCGAATTGCTTTCCCCGACCCAGACTATGCGGCAGAAGGCTTTGCTGCGGCCACGCTCGACCGCGACAATCTCGCCCGGCTCTTGGGCCGAGCGGAGTCCCACGATGCGGGCGCCGTGTTGGGAGATGTCGTAGGTGCAGGCCATTTCCAGGTGAGCTTGATGCTGGTTGTCCCAGCAAGTGACACGAATCGGCAACGCTACGTGGATGCGTTTAGTCAGTCGGTCGGGGACAACGAATTTGCCGGCGCTGTCACTCACAATTTTTGCCGAGCCTTGTGCGCACAGTAGCAGCTAGATAGAAGACGTTCAATGTACCAGCAGTACCCTTCGCGGAGGTTACTTCCCGGCCAGGAAGGTTACTTCCGTTTCAAGACCGCTCTGGCGAGCGGATGCGCGGATTTTCGCACTTGCCTTCGGGCGTGGGCTCGGCGAAGATGAAAAATGAGGCTTCTCCTTTGCCGTCGAAATCAAAACCCGCTGCTGAGAAAGCTCTTTCTGCGTCCGCGGCCAAGCTGCGGCTTTTGAAGCGACTCCGTTGCACCCTGCGCTACGAAAAAAAGGCCTGGAGCTCGGGAGCACGTCTGGTGGCGGGCGTGGATGAAGTCGGGCGCGGCTCGCTTTTTGGAGCCGTGGTGGCGGCAGCTGTCATCCTCGACCCTGCGTACAGGATTCGCGGCCTGCGCGATTCGAAACTCCTGTTGCCGGAACGGCGGCAGGAGCTGGCAGAACGCATCCGGGAACACGCGATTGCCTTCTCGGTGTCGGCTGTTGACGCGGCCCGCATCGATCAGATCAATATCTATCATGCTTCCCGATTAGCGATGCGCGAGGCTGTTCTCGCCTTACAGCCCTCGCCCGATTACCTGCTGATCGATGCCTTGAAGCTCGAGTGCGAACTGCCGCAGCGCGCCATCATTCACGGTGATGCTCTTTCCGCCTCTATCGCAGCGGCCTCCATCCTGGCGAAAGTTGAACGAGACCGCATGGTTTCAGAGTGGGATCCGGTCTTTCCTGCCTATGGGCTCGCTTCGAATAAGGGTTACAGCACTCCTCGTCATATCGCCGCGCTGCGGGAGTTTGGGCCTTCGCCTTTGCACCGGCAGTCGTTTGCTCCGGTGTGGAATGCTCCTGTGCCGCAGCAGGTCCTCAGCTTCATGCTGCAGGAGACGGAGCAGGGGGAAGAAACGGTCCTCGCCGACCCTCCCGAATAAACTCTCAACCGCAAGGCTGGCAAAGAATTCACCAGGATCGCAAAGCCAAACCGGCCAAACGCCTTGCCAGCGACAGATCTCCAGCTTTCCGTTAGACTGGGGGTTCTGCCTGCCTTTCTTGAGGTGACCTGTGCGGGACGTCTTTATTCTCTCCGCGGTTCGGACACCGATCGGCAAATTTGGAGGGTCGCTCGCGTCGCTGACGGCTCTTGATATGGGCGTTGTCGCAGCCAAGTCCGCCCTGGACCGAGCGGGGCTGCGGCCTGAGCAGATCGAAGAAACTATATTCGGCAATGCGCGCCAAGCCGGCGGCGGACCCAATCCGGCGCGGCAGATTTCCATTCGCAGCGGCGTGCCTCAGGAAGTTCCCGCCTACACGGTAAACATGGCCTGCGCCTCCGGGATCAAGGCAATCGCCTTGGGGTGCGAGGAGATTGCGGTGGAAAACCTGGATTGCGTGCTGGCGGGAGGAACGGAATCCATGTCGCGCCTTCCCTACTATCTCGATGGAGCGCGCTGGGGTTATCGGATGGGGCACCAGGAGCTCGTCGACGGCATGTACCGCGACGGATTTTTCTGCCCCATGGCCAAGATGGTGATGGGCGAAACGGCTGAACTTCTAGCGCAGCAATACCACATTTCGCGCGAGGAGCAGGACCAGTACGCTCTGTGTTCGCAGACGCGCGCTGCGAGTGCAATTGGCTCGGCACGGTTCCGCGATGAGATAGTTCCTGTAACGATCGAAAGCAAGAGCGGTACGACGGTTTTTTCCAAAGACGAGCATCCGCATGTCGGGGCAACCATCGAGAGCATGGCCAGATTGCCAGCGGTGTTCTCAAAAACTGGAACGATAACCGCGGCAAACTCCTCCGGCATCACCGATGGGGCGGCGGCAGTGGTAGTAGCCAGCGAAGACTTTGTTAAGAAGAACAGGCTCCAGCCGCTGGCCCGAATCATAGCCGTCACCTCCGCTGGGGTGGACCCTCGGACCATGGGCATTGGCCCGGTACCGGCGATGCGCAAACTCGAGCAGAAGCAGGGCCTCAAGCCCGATGATTTCGATCTGATCGAATTGAATGAAGCCTTCGCCGCGCAGGTTCTGGCCTGCGATCGGGAGCTTCATCTGGATCGCGGCAAGCTCAATGTGAACGGCGGGGCCATTGCTCTGGGGCATCCAATCGGGTGCACCGGCACGCGGATTACCGTCACTTTGCTGCACGAAATGCTCAAGCGGAAGGCCCGCCGGGGCGTGGCTACGCTTTGCGTGAGCGGCGGTATGGGGATGGCGCTGGCGCTGGAGAACGTCAGCTAGAGACCGTCCCCCTGATCTTTCAAGATTTAATACCGAGGCAGGGGCACGCTGGCCGGCGTCGGCTGTGGCGGAATCACTTTAGTGCCATCGGCCTCCGCATCCGAGCCAATCTTGGTGCCGATTACGTCGCCGGAAACAATCATCTCGACGCGCCGGTTCAGTTTGCGGCCTGCCGGTGAACTGTTGTCAGCAATGGGACGGGTCTTCCCGAAGCCGCGCTCGACCACGTTATTAATCGAGACTCCGGCATCGACCAGATAATCCCGCACGGTGGCGGCGCGCTTTTCGGAAAGTGATTGGTTGAAGTCATCGCGCCCAATGCTGTCCGTGTGCCCTTCAATTTCAAACTTCAGCTCGGGATAGGCGGTAACAATGCCGGCAACGCGGGCCAGACGTTCGCGGGCAGCGGACTTTAAGGTGTACTGACCGGTGTCAAAGAGCACGTCGGGCATGCTGACCACCAGGCCACGGATGGTATCCTTGGTTTCCAGGACCTGATTAAGCTGATTGAGCAGGCGGGCGCGCATTTCTTCCTTCTGACGAATGGCTTCTTCTTTCTGGCGCTCGGCCTGTTCGGCCGCCAGACGCGCCTTTCCCGCCTCAGCTTCCGCCTTCTGCTGCTCAGCTAAGGCTGCTGCGCGGGCTGCCTCAGCTTCCGCCTTCATGCGCTCGGCTTCTGCTTTAGCCTGTTCGGCGGCGGCACGGTCAGCTTCTGCTTGCTGACGCCTGCGCGCATCTTCCTCAGCCTGGGCCTTGGCCTGCGCTTCTCGTTCGGCTGCCGCTTGAGCTTCGGCACGGGCTTTCTCTGCACGCTCCTCGATAGCGCGCTTCTCGGCCGCGACCTTTTCTGCCTGCTTCTTCTGGAGGGTCAGCACACGGGCGTCTTCCGCCATTTGCGTCGCGCCACGCGATACCGTGCCAATAGGCGTTCTGCCCTGCTTGCGGCGAAGGTAGTCTTCGGCCCGGGCCAGAAAGTCCTCGGCCTTGGCGACACTGTCGCCCGCGTATTGCGCCGCCCCCGCGGCTTTGGCGATGGCGACGGCATTGCGCGCCTCCAGCAGATCCAGCGGCGTTTTGGGGGAGCCCGTCGCCGAGGGCAGCTGCTGCGCTTTCAGATCGATGGTGTACTGTCCGCCTTCCAGCATGTCGAACCGGGCGTCAATCGATTCTTCCCAGCCCTGGGTTTGCTGGCGGACGATGTTTTCCTCGACCACCAGATCGCTGGGCCGCGTAACCGCGAAATACGGCTCCGCGGTGACAATCAGGCCGAACGCCTGCAGGTCGCTGGTCACATGCAGCTCGGCACGCCCCTCCTGGTCCAGCAGGACTTCGCCCAGGTTTACGGGACGACCCTCGGGCGTGACCGCCCACAGCACATAGGTCAGGTACTCGCTGCCGAACTTGGTGGCCGGCTCGAGGTGGGTAAACCCGGCATTGATTTCCAGCCGCCCCTGTTTGCTGTCGACCTTCGCCTTGCCTCCCGCTTGCGGCATGAGGCTGGTTCCTTTGAGATCAACCGTGGTCGAGCCCCCGCGATGGCGGTAGTTGACGGCCTTGGTGGTACGGGAGACCACATTAACCCGGAAGATCGGCGTTTGATCCATCGGCTCAACCGGAGTCGTGTCCTGTTGAGCCCAAACAGATGCGGCTGCCAAGGTCACACCCATCACAACCAGAAGCTTTTTCATGCTGCCATCCTTAAGTATTTTTGCAGTTCGTCCAAACTCTACTGTCGGCCCGAATTTTTTCGGCGCTCTCACCGGGAAGTGCCATCAATTCAGAGACATGGATTTCCGCTGCTAAGACGATATAGCCAAGGGTAAGCAGGCTAAAGATTACCAACGTAACCGAACTCGATCTGCTAACCTTTTTGCATGGCCGCCGAACGCCTGCAAAAGATCATTGCTGCCGCGGGAGTGGCCTCGCGCCGTAAGGCTGAAGGGCTGATTACTTCCGGCCGGGTGGCAGTAAATGGAAAAACTGTTACCGAATTGGGCGCCAAAGCGGATCCCGAGCGCGACCATATCCGGGTAAACGGGAAGCTGCTGCGCGGGCCGCAACGGCACATTTATCTTCTGCTGAACAAACCGAGGGGATTTGTCACCACGGTCAGCGATCCCGAGAGGCGTCCCACGGTGATGAACCTGCTAGCGGGCGTGAAAGGGCGGGTGTATCCCGTGGGGCGGCTCGACTACGGCAGCGAAGGGTTGCTGCTTCTTACCAATGATGGCGAACTCGCAGAGCGGCTCATGAGAGCAGCGTCGCACGTTCCCAAGACCTACCTGGTGAAAGTGAGTGGTAAACCGACCGAAGAGGAGATCGCGAAGCTTCGATCGGGAGTTTCCATCCCCACCGAGGATGGCCGGCGGGTGAAAGCTGCCCCGGCCAAAGTAAAGGTGATCAAAGATGCCGCCAATCCCTGGTACGAGGTAACGTTGATCGAAGGACGCAACCGGCAGATCCGGCGGATGTTCGAGCAGGTCGGCCATCACGTAGAAAAGATTAAGCGTGTCCGCTATGGTCCGCTGGAATTGGATGTGCCTCCCGGACGATACCGGCAACTGAAACCGCAGGAAGTCGCGCGGCTTCGGGGAGCGGCGGGAACAATGCCTTGCGGCAGCACCGCGCGGAGGTTTAGGTAGGGATCCTTCGACTGCACTAGTTTCTTGGCAAGCTAAGAAACTGGCTCCGCTCGGAGTTTGAGACTTTTTTGTTTTCTCGCACGGACTGATGCTGAAAACAAGCAGCTTACCTGCCGGAAAAATCGTCTAAACCAGAAAAAATCACAAACTTTCAGTGTGCCAGCTCTAAGACAAGAATGATTCGACGCGCGGACTCGATCAGGATGGCCTCCAATGAGAATCCCTTCGGGCCTTCGCCGAAGGCGGTCCAGGCCATGGAGGCGGCCATCACCGAATGCAATTTCTATCCTGACAATGATGCACGTGAACTTCGGCAGAAGTTGGCAGCGGGCTTTCGGGTGGCAACGGATCAGGTTCTTGTCGCGGCAGGTTTGACTTCTCTGCTCGACATTATCTGCCGGGCGTTGCTAAAACCGGGACAGAACGCAGTGACCAGCCAGCGCTCTTTTATCGTCTATCCAATTGCAACCAAGGCAGCGGGAGGGGAAATCATCGAGGCACCGACGAAAGACGATGGCTTCGATCTGGAAGCCATCGCCGCAGCTATCGCACCCGGAACTCGCCTCGTGTTTCTGGCAAATCCTAACAATCCTACCGGCACGCTGTTTGACGCGGCGGCGCTTGACCGGTTTGTGGCCAGAGTTCCCGAGTATGTGGTTGTGATTGTCGATGAGGCGTATTACGAGTTTGCCCAATACTTCGCGGGGCAGCGAAAAATTCAGTATTCGCATTCGCTCGATTATGTGCGCGCCGGGCGGAAGGTCGTCGTGCTGCGCACGTTCTCCAAAGCGCACGGCTTGGCGGGATTGCGTGTAGGGTATGGGATCGGTCCCGCTGACCTGATGGCTGACTTCAGCCGCCTGCGGACGACATTTTCTGTTTCTGTGCCGGCTCAGGCGGCGGCTTTGGCTGCCCTCGATGACGACGCGCACATCCAGCTAGCACTGAAAAATAACGCAGACGGCGCAGAGTCGTTGGTCAAAGAACTGTCTGGGCTGGGTTACCGGGCGTCTCTGACCTGGGCCAATTTTGTTTACTGCGAGGTAGGAGAAGACGCCGGCGCGGTCGCCAAGCGGATGCAGGCTGAAGGAGTCATTATTCGGGCCCTCGGGGCATGGGGTGCGCCGCTGGCAATCCGGGTAACCATCGGCACGCCGGAGCAGAACCAGAGATTCCTGGCAGCTTTCAAGCGGGTCATGGAACGGGCGCCGATTCGTCTCTGATTCATGCGGAGGCGGGTTTCTGAACGGTCTAGACGGGTCAAAGACCCGTGCCAGACAGCTATCCTCATAAGCCAAGGGTAGACCCTTCGCTTTCGCTCAGCGTTTGTGATTTTTCCGG
This sequence comes from Acidobacteriota bacterium, assembly GCA_003225055.1. GTDB lineage: Bacteria > Acidobacteriota > Terriglobia > Terriglobales > Acidobacteriaceae > Gp1-AA122. The sequence continues at coordinate 11,393 of QIAU01000133.1, read as the reverse complement.
CACGGAGCTTGTCCGCAGCATCACTCGTGCGAAAAAGTCACAAACTCTTCCCCTGACAAAAGACCACTAACCGCAATGGAATCAATGCTCGGTTTGAACCTCGTCAGTCCAGTCTTAACCCGCCTCGCGGATCAGCCGCTTGACAGGATAACAACGGCAATTAAATTAGGCGTTAGCTGCGGTGGTTCACCATGGGCAGGTGGGCGGCGCCGTATAATCCCGCGTCCGTGCCCAGCAAGGAACGAGTGATGATGGTCTTCTTGGTGGTTTTGGCTTCGACGTGGGCCGAGGCGCCTTGCTCTCCAGTGGCGTGGTGGCTGGGAGGGGCGGTGGCGGCGTAGACCATGCAGCGCTGCCGCAGTTCTTCAAAGCTGCTGGGCGCGAAGGCCTCCCACGCGCTTGAAACCCCTCCACCCACCACGTACATCGGCAGATTCAGCGCGTTCACCAAGGCGGAGAGCGCAATGCCCAGAGCGCGTCCCACGCGGCGGAAAATCCTGCGAGCTTCTTCGTCGCCCTGAATCGCCAAGTTGTAGACGGCTTTGGCGCTGAACTCGGGATCGGAGCTGGAGGCTTTGGCCAGGGCCGGCGCGTGTCCCTCGGCAATGGCTTCCCGCGCCATACGCATAACGGCCGTGGCGGATGCATAGGCCTCGACACACCCGCGATTGCCGCAGCCGCACCGGGCGCCTTCTGGTTCAACGGTCATGTGGCCGAACTCGCCGGCCATGCCGTTCATGCCATGCCAGACGCGGCCGCCGAGAACCAGACCGCCGCCTACGCCTGTGCCTAAAGTCAGCATGGCCATGTCATCTACGTGCTTTCCCGCTCCCAGCCATTTCTCGCCGAAGGCGGCTGCATTGGCATCGTTTTCAAGAAGGACCCGCGTTCCCAGCCGGCTCTCAATTTCGGCGCGCACTGGGTAGTCGGACCAGCCTGGGAGATTCGGGGATTCCCGCACCATGCCGGTCTCCATGTCGATGATGCCGGGCACGCCGATACCAATGCCCACGAGATTTGAGCTGTTGCAGTATTTCTCGGACATGTGGAGAACGGCATCGCACATGTCATCAACCACGCGGCTGCGGCCGAGCGCGACCTTGGTGCCGAGCGTGACTTTCTCGATCAGGCGGCCGTCCTGGTCTACCGCGGCAATGCGCAGGTTTGTGCCGCCAAGGTCTACACCAATGGAAAAGTCGGACATAGTGAAAGGGTTTAAATGTAACACTGGGATTTTTGAATTGTCGATTGAATGTTAATTTTCCATTGCTGATTGAAAGCACCCAGTACTGGTCTCGAAATTGGCAATTTGGCAGTTCTTACTTCTGGCACTTCGGGCAGTAATGGCTGCTTCTGCCGGCGATCACGATGCGCTTGACGGGCTTTTGGCAGACCAGGCAGGGCTCTCCCTCGCGGCCGTACACTCGATGTTGTAGCTGGAAAAAACCTTCCTCTCCGTCGGCGTCAACGTAATCGGAGATCGAGGAGCCGCCGAGCGCGATAGCTTCCTTCAAGACCTCCTGTACAGAAAGATAAAGCTTCCGTAGTCGTTCACGGGTCAGAGTGGCGGCACGTCGTCGCGGGCGGATTCCGGCCCGGAACAGGGATTCATCAGCATAGATATTGCCTACCCCACGCAGCAGGTTCTGGTTAAGCAGGGCGCTTTTGATGGGTGTCTTACGGCCGCCGAAGAGGGCAACAAATTTCTCCACTTCCACTTCGAGCGGCTCCGAGCCTACGGCTTCGAAATCGCCATTTTGTGACACGCTGAGCCGACCGAAGCGACGCGGATCGACGAAACGCAGCTCGTTTCCGGATGCCAACTTCACAATGGCGTGGGTGTGCCGCTTGACGTCAGCAGCAGGGGAACAGAACAGCAATTGCCCGGTCATGCCCAGGTGGACAATCCACTGTGCCCCAGTAACGTGTGGGCGCCGATCTTTGACCCGCGCTGGACGGGGCGAAGCCTCGTCCCCACCCTTTCCGGTGCGCTTCCCGCGCTCGAGATCAAATACGATGTGCTTGCCCATCCTTCGCACGGCTGCGATGCGGGCGTGCTCGAGCGTCGCAGCTATATCCTTGGCCGGACATTTCAGGGGCTCCGGCTTCGATCCCAGCCACACCGACTCAATCACGTCTCCGGTAACCCGCTTAGCCAGACCGCGCGCAATGGTTTCGACTTCGGGAAGCTCGGGCATGACAGAACAGTCTATAGTCGCAGGACGTTAGTGGTCAGCCCCCCGCCTGGATGACACTGGTCCCCGACCAAGGACTAACGACCGAAGATGGGTGACCGATTGCCCGCCCGCACCGTCTCACGTTATGATGTCTCGTACACACCGTTCCCGCTTTTATCCCAGTAATTCTGCGATTTTCGGCCGGGGGCAAGAGTGTGTGCGACCCCGCAATGCGGCCGGGGGCGGCCGCCATTTTTCCCCACGGAGTTGGCTTTGAAACGAGGTAAGACTGCGGTCATCGTAGGCGCGCAATGGGGCGACGAGGGCAAAGGCAAAATTGTCGATGTGCTCTCGGAAAGCTTCCCGGTTGTTGCCCGCTATGCCGGCGGACACAATGCCGGCCATACCGTCATCATCGATGGAAAGAAATTCATCTTGCAACTGGTGCCTTCAGGCGTGCTACGGCCGGGTTGCCGCGGGGTCATAGGTAACGGAGTTGTGCTGGATCCCATGGCACTGTTGAAAGAGGTCGGGAACCTTCGAGCTGCCGGAATAGATATTGATGGCAACCTGTTCGTCAGCAATCGGGCTCACGTGATCCTGCCTTATCACCGGATGATCGAATTGGCGGCCGAGAATGCTCCCGGCCGCGTGAAGATCGGCACCACCTCGCGGGGTATTGGTCCCGCTTACGAAGACAAGATGGGGCGTCGCGGCTTACGCGTGGCCGATCTGCTCGATCTCAAGCTGCTCAAGACGCACATAGAAAATGCGTGCCGCGAGAAAAACATGATCGCGCACTCCTTGTTCAATTCAGAGCCGCTTGACGCGGACAAAATGTATCAGGAATACGCCCAGGCTTCTGAGCAAATCAAGCCCTTGGTTTGCGATACCGCTGCGCTGCTGAACAAGGCGCTCCTGGCGGGCGAGTCTGTGATGTTCGAAGGGGCGCAGGGCACCATGCTCGATATCGACCACGGCACTTACCCATTTGTCACCTCATCCAGCGCGACTTCCGGCGGAGCGGTGACCGGAACTGGGGTTGCACCTACGAGCATCGACACCGTTGTTGGCGTGAGCAAGGCTTACTGCACACGGGTTGGCGAAGGGCCGTTTCCCAGCGAAGCTCGCGACAAAATGGGCGATCAGCTGCGGGCCCGCGGCAACGAATTCGGAGCTGTGACCGGGCGCCCACGGCGCTGCGGATGGCTCGACTTGCCACTGCTGCGCTACGCTGTCATGATTAACGGAATTTCCTGGCTGGTCGTCACCAAGCTGGACGTGCTCGACGAGCTTGCGGAGATTCCAGTCTGCACCGGCTACAAAATCGATGGTAAGAAGACGTGGGACATACCCGCACAAGACAGTGGGTATGCCAGGACCCAGCCCGTCTATGGGAAGATGCCGGGCTGGGGGACTTCGACTCAGGGAATCACTAAGCTGGAGAAATTACCCAAGGCGGCGCGTGAGTATCTCAAGTTCGTCGAGAAAGAGACCGGCGCGAAGGTGGGCATGGTCTCCACTGGCCCGGATCGCGATCAGACTATCTGCGTCGATGAATTCGCAGCCGAACTAAAAGTAGCAGCGCGTCAGAGGACCAGGGCGCAGGCGCGGAGCTAACCAAGGAGCGAACGGAGCGATGGTTGTGTTGGCCGTGACGTGGATGGCAAAGTTAGGACACGAAGCGGAAGTGGCAAAGTTGTTTACCCAATTGACGGAAGAATCGCGCAAGGAGCCGGGCTGCGTCACCTACCAGGTGCATCGCCATAAAACCGAACCGCGGCGCTTCTTCATTTACGAACAATACAAAGACGACGCCGCGCTCGAAGCCCATCGCGCGGCTTCTCATTTTCTGCAGTTTGCTCGCAAGGAATTGCCGAAGATCGCGGACCGAGTGGAAGGGCATCTGTACGAACCGTTGGGGTAGGTTGTCACTAAGCCGGGTCTTCTGTCCGGCCTGCCTGAGTCAGACCTGCGCCACACGGTTATTTCCCTTTGTCGGCCATCAGCACTCCGCCTGACGCGTAACTCTCCTTAGTTACATCGTGAAACGCAATAACGATGGCCTCGCGGCGGGCGGCCGCTTCTTCCACCAAGGCGTCAGTAATGCGCTTTGCGAGCTTGCGTTTCTGTTCGGTCGTGCGGCCTTCGAGCATGGTTACTTGAACCATCGGCATAGGAACCGCTCTCCGTTCTTCGTTTTTCGTTTTTAGTTCTCAGCCGTGAGTTCAGTTCGCGTGGTCGACAACGAAGACCAGCTCTCCTGATTATGCTTCCAAAGGGAATACGAACTTTGGAGCCGCAGAGGCTGAACAACTGGGAACCGGCAACTGAGAACGACTTGAGAACTTATTCCGAACTCACTTTGCCAGCTCGTACCCGGCAAAGAAATAACTCAGCTCGAATCGCGCGGTATCGTCGGCGTCGGAGCCGTGAATCGCGTTGTGCTCGATGCTGCTTCCCCACTTCTTGCGGATCGTGCCTTCCTTGGCGCCAGCGGGATTGGTTGCTCCCATCAACTCGCGCAGGTCGGCGATGGCGTTTTCCTTTTCCAGCGCCAGCACCACGATGGGGCCACTGGACATGAATTCGGTCAGCGAGTGATAGAAAGGCCGGCTCGCGTGTACCGCATAGAACTGCTCGGCCTGATGCTTGTTAATTTCCAGCATCTTCATCGCCAGAATGCGGAAGCTGTTTTTTTCGAACTGTTCAATGATGTCTCCGACCGCGTTCTTGCGAACTGCGTCGGGCTTAACAATAGTAAGAGTGCGTTGCAGGGTCTTCATTCTGGCTTTTGTCCTTGGTCGCTGGTCGTTGGCTACTGGCAAGGTAAAGCAGGTGGCTGCGACTAAACTCGCACTGCTACACCCATAGCTGCGACTACAGCTTCGCCGATTGCGGCGGGCGTTTTGGCGACACGGATTCCGGCTGCTTCCATGGCCTTGATCTTTTCCGCGGCGGTGCCTTTTCCTCCCGAGATGATGGCGCCGGCATGTCCCATGCGCCGGCCCGGCGGCGCGGTCTGTCCGGCAATAAAGCCGACGACTGGTTTTTTCATGTGAGATCTGATGTAGTCGGCCGCAGCCTCCTCAGCGTCACCGCCGATTTCTCCGATCATCACCACAACTTCGGTTTGGTGATCGCGATTGAACAACTCGAGCGCGTCCACAAAGTTCGTGCCGATGATTGGATCGCCTCCGATGCCGATCGCAGTCGACTGGCCGATCCCGCGCGTAGTGAGTTGGTATACCGCTTCGTAGGTCAGCGTGCCAGAACGCGAGACAATTCCGACCGAGCCTTCGCGGTGAATGTGTCCGGGCATGATGCCAATCTTGCACTTGCCGGGGGAGATGATCCCCGGACAGTTCGGTCCGATCAGGCGCGAACGACGGTTTTGCAGAAACTCCCAGGCGCGGACCATGTCCAGCGTGGGAATGCCTTCGGTGATGCACACGATGAGCTCGACCTCGGCATCCGCCGCTTCCATGATGGCGTCGGCGGCAAATGGTGGCGGAACAAAAATGACGCTGGCGTTGGCTCCGGTCTTGTCCACGGCTTCCTGGACACTGTTGAAGATAGGCCAGCCCTCGTGCGTGCTTCCGCCCTTACCGGGAGTGACGCCGCCGACAACTTTCGTTCCATAATCGGCACAGGCCTTGGCGTGGAAGGTGCCTTCTCGCCCGGTCAGACCTTGCACAATCAATCGCGCGTTCTTATCAGCCAGTATTGCCATGATGACTCTCTTTGAAAGTTCTCTTCTTGGTGAATTACGAATCCCGATTACGAATCCCGACGCCGCACGAGGCGTCTCTGCCTTGAAACTATGCCCTCGCTGCCGCTACCACCTTTTCGGCGGCGTCCTTCATCGTCTCGGCCACGGTGAAGTTCAGTTCTGATTGCTTCAGGATCTCCCGGCCAGCCTCAACATTCGTGCCTTCCAGCCGCAGCACAATCGGCAGCTGAATGTTCGTCTTCTTGGCCGCTGCAACGACCCCGGTCGCCAGCGTGTCAACGCGAAGGATGCCGCCAAAAATATTAATGAGTACCGCCTTCACATTCTTATCGCTGAGCAGAATTTCAAAGGCGTGCGTAACCTGCTCGGCGTTGGCTCCGCCACCCACGTCGAGGAAATCTGCAGGCATGCCGCCGGCATATTTGATGATGTCCATGGTGGCCATGGCCAGGCCGGCGCCGTTCACCATGCAGCCGACGTTGCCGTCCAGCTTGATGTAATTCAGACTGTATTTCGAGGCTTCGACCTCCAGCGGATCTTCTTCGGTGATGTCGCGCAGCTCGCGAATATCGGAATGGCGGAAGAGCGCATTGTCATCGAAATTGATCTTGGCGTCGAGCGCGAACAGGCGCCCATCCGTGCAGGCGATAAAAGGATTGATTTCTACCAGCGAAGCGTCCGTATCGAGGAAGGCGCGATAGAGGCCAGTCAGAAACTGCACTGCCGGGTTGATCTGTTGTGGCTTGAGCCCTAGCTGAAATGCAATCTTCCGTGCCTGGAACGGCTCCAGGCCCATGCCCGGGTCGATATGCTGCTTCAGAATGGCATTGGGATTCTCGGCGGCGACTTGCTCGATTTCCATTCCCCCGGCCGCCGACGCCATGAACACCGGCTTGGCCTCGGCGCGATCCACGAGAATGCCTAAATACAGCTCCTTCTCGATGTGAAGCGTCTCTTCGATGAGCAAGCGGCGCACGATGCGGCCTTCGGGGCCGGTCTGATGCGTCACCAGCTTCATGCCCAGCATCTTGGCCGCGATCTCGCCGGCTTCGTTCATCGACTTGGCGATCTTCACCCCGCCACCTTTGCCGCGGCCTCCAGCATGGATCTGCGCTTTTACGACTACGCCAGAGGCTCCGGCGGCGAACAGATTTTTGGCAGCGGCTTCTGCCTCTTCGCGCGAGGTAGCCATTTCGCCACGAGGCACGTCCACGCCATATTTCTTCAAGATTCCTTTTGCTTGATATTCATGAATTTTCATAATGATTCCTGCTCATTATCTGGGGTATGCGCTGGCTTACGGCTGAGGATTCTGGGCAACAAACTCCCGATTCTATAGAACGGCTGAACCTACGGCAAACGATGGACGTCACAAGCGTCAAGCCTGCCCGGAGATGCTACCCTTGAGGGTTCCCCATGATCACTGACGTCCTGCACCGGATCGCAAACCATCGGCAGTCGCTATCGCGCGAAGAGGCCCGCGGAGTGATGTCGGAGGTGTTGGCGGGCGGGTGCACGGATGCGCAGATAGCGGCTCTGCTCGTCGGTCTGCACATGAAAGGCGAGACCGTGGAGGAGATTGTCGGATTCGCCGAGGCCATCCGCCAGGCGGCTGCTCCTCTGCCGATCCGGCGCAATTCTACCCTGGACGTCAGCGGCACGGAACGCGATGCCCTGGTTGACACCTGTGGAACCGGCGGCGATGCCAGCGGGACATTCAACATTTCAACCGCCACGGCTCTGGTGGTGGCGGGGGCGGGCGTACGCGTGGCCAAGCACGGCAATCGCAGTGTGACGTCACAGTGCGGGTCGGCAGACGTCATGGAAGCCCTGGGCGTAAACATCGATCTTCCGCCAGCTCGCCTGGCAGCCTGTTTGGACGAAATAGGGATCGCGTTCCTGTTTGCTCCCGCCATGCATTCGGCGATGAAGTATGTGCAACCGGCACGGCGCGAACTCCGGTTGCGAACGGTGTTCAATTTGCTGGGGCCGCTCACCAACCCGGCGCGTGCTTCCGCCCAGGTAGTTGGGGTTTATTCGGCGGAACTGGTCGAAACATTGGCCGAGGCGCTCAGCATGTTGGGGCTGCACCGGGCCTTGGTCGTCCATGGCAATGATGGGCTGGACGAAATCACGGTGACTACATCGACGCGCGTCGCTGAGGTGCGTGAGGGAACTGTACGCTCCTATGAGGTCACGCCCGAGGAGTTTGGCTTCAAGCGCGCACGGATCGAAGAGATTTCGGGTGGAGACGCCGCAGCCAATGCCGCGATCATTCGGGAACTTCTGGGTGGAAAGCGCTCTGCCCGGCGAGATATTGTTCTACTGAATGCCGCGGCTGCCCTAGTGGCAGCCGGCAGAGCAAATCACCTTTCCGAAGTGCTTCCCCTGGCTGCTAAGTCCATCGACTCCGGTGGCGCCGCCGGGAAACTGGATGCATTAGTCCGTTTCACCAGCGCCCATCGTGCGATGTCATCCTGAGCGACCGACGCGCAGCCCGGGCTAAGACCGGAATGAACGAGCGGCAGCGTGCGCGAGGGTATGATAGCGCAGCCGGGGTGGGGGAAGCAGGCGGCCAACCGCATTGCTGCTTTTAAGAGCCGGTTTCTGAGCATGGTTCCAAGTGGGTGGTCGGTAACGATTTGGCGGCTGCCTCCCGGCTTAGGCGCCCTTGTATTCGGAGTCTGTTGATTGGAAGCACAGCGACGGATCTATGCATTTTTTGTCGTGGCTTCCTTCTTCAGCCGCTCGATTTGCGCTAAATGGTTGGCGCCATGGGCGCCCATCCGTTCGACGATTACGGCCACCGTCATATCCTGCTTGTATTCCGGATGAAAAGCTGATTTCTCCAAATCGGCCGGCTTGAGGCGCCTTAGCAGGCGCAAATTGTGATGCCGGTTGAGACCGTACAGCGCGACCGATTCCGGCGGGGAGCTTTCCATATAGCCCAGGTTGCGTGCCCAGTCATCCTGGTCGATGGGGGCGATTACCGGTTTTTTATCGGCCAGCATCTGCCGGAGGCGGTAGGCGTATAGGATCTCCATATCCGCAAGATGGGCGAGGATTTCGAGAATGCACCATTTGTCTGGCGAAGGTTTGTAATGCAACACATTGTCCTGCAGCCCCGACACCGCTGCGGCGATCTGTGTAGGGCTCTTCTCGGCCGCATCAAGATGCTTTTTCAGTTCGACTTCGGTCATGGCAACTCCTTAGATTGACGAATGGAAGCATTTACGAATTGTCGAATTGGAGGCGTCTCCGTCGTCAATTCGACAATTCGTCAATCACCTCACGTCCACTCGCTGCATCCACTCGGCAACCTGCACGTTCCAGCCCAGTTCCTTCTGCATCGCGTTCCGCAACTCGGATGCCGCTGCCGGCTCGCCGTGGACCAGGTAAGTCACGGCTGGTTTGGTCGAAAACGTATGCAGCCATTGCAGTAACTCGGGGGTATCCGCGTGGTCGCTGAACTGCTCCAGGGCAGCTACTTGGGCGCGGATGGGCACTTCCTCTCCATAAATCTTGACTGTTTGCGCACCGCTTTTGATGGTGAACCCTCGTGTTCCCGGCGCTTGAAAGCCGATAAAGATGACCGTGTTCTTCGCATCGGGCAGCCGCTGCGCCAGGTGATGCAGGATACGGCCTCCGGTCGCCATTCCACTGGATGAAATGATGATAGAAGGAAAGTGCGAGGCGTTGATTTTTTTCGATTCCGCCGGTGTAGAAGCAAAAGTGTAAGCCGGCCACTCCAGCGGCGAACCATACTTCTGGATCAAAATGCGCGCGTCCTCGCTGTACTCCTGCGAATACTTCAAATAGATTTCCACCGCATTGATGGCCATCGGGCTGTCGCAATAGACTGGAATTCTTGGGATCTCTCCTGATTCCATCAGCTCCTTCAGCAGGAACAGAACCTTCTGGGTACGCTCCACGGCGAAGGCTGGCACGATAACGCTTCCACCACGTTGAACGGTTTGCTTAATCAAAGACGCAAGTTCAGGACGCGGGTCGCTGGTGGGATGCTTTCGGTTGCCATAAGTGGATTCCATGACGACCAGGTCGGCGGCCTCGCCTTCGGTCGGGCCCGAGTGAACGACCTTTCCTGGGGCAACATCGTGGTTGCGCACGCGTCCAATGTCTCCGGTGAACAGCAAGCGTCGCGCGACCCCGTCTGTATTCAGCGTGATTTCTATCATTGAGGAGCCGAGAATATGGGCCGCGCGCACGTAGCGGAACGACAGCTCGGGGCTGAGCTGTTTTGCGACATCGAACTCGAGCGGCTTGAAGTACCGTAAGCAGGACTGGGCTTCCTCGAACGTATAAAGCGGCAGTGCCGGGGTGTGCTTGGATTGTTTCCTTTTGTTGTAGAACTCCGCGTCTTCTTCCTGGAGGCGCCCGGAATCGGGCAGCAGAATGCCGCACAGGTCAATGGTAGCCGGGGTTGCATAGATGGGGCCTTGGAAGCCGGCTTTCACCAGGCGAGGAATCCAGCCCGAGTGGTCAAGGTGCGCGTGCGTCAGGATGACCGCATCAATCTCGTTCGCGGAAACGGGGGTATCCTGCCAATTGCGCTCGCGCCACTCCTTCTGGCCTTGGAATAGTCCGCAATCAATTAAAACCTGCAATCCCCTCTTTCCGCTCGTGTCCGAACCAGTATTGATCAGGTGTTTGGAGCCGGTGACTACGCCTGCTGCGCCAAGAAATTGGATGTAGGCCAAGACGCGCTACCTCCGAGAATTGTAGATTGTAGATTTTAGATGGTCGATTGAAAACTGTTGCAACAAACGGCCAGCAGCTAGTGTAGTGTCGCTTAAACGACTGGAGTTATTGTTTCCTCCTTTTTCGTGAACGCGGCAGGGTGCACCCCGGCTGGATGTTTTCGAGGGTTTGCCGGCACCGTTGCAGTTTCTCCACGATCGAATCCACGGTAGCTGTCCAGACAAATGGTTTCGGATTCCGATTCCAGGTGTCCATAAACTCTTCAATAGCCGTGATGAGTTCAGGCACACTGAGAAACGTTCCACGTCGTAGGCGCTTGCTCGTCAGTTCGCTAAACCACCGCTCCACCAGATTTAACCAACTGGAGCTGGTCGGAACATAATGTGGTAGGAAACGCGGATGCTTCTTCAACCAGGCCTGAACCTTGGGATGTTTGTGAGTACCGTAATTGTCCATCACCAGATGCAGCGGTATATCGCCGGGAAACTCTTGATCCAAACGTCGCAGAAATTTCAAAAACTCCCGATTGCGATGCCGGGCGAAGCACTGACCGACCACTTTGCCTTGGGCCACTTCCAACGCGGCCAATAGCGTCGTAGTCCCATTGCGTTTGTAATCATGCGTCATCGTTCCGCAGCGGCCTTTTTTTAGCGGCAATCCTGGCTGGGTTCGATCCAGAGCTTGAATCTGGCTCTTTTCATCCACGCACAACACCAGGGCTTTTGCGGGCGGATTAAGGTACAGCCCCACTACATCGGTCAGCT
>QIAU01000194.1 GCA_003225055.1 Acidobacteriota bacterium | reverse complement strand
GATTCCGCATGCAGCAGTAGTCGACCTTCTGGGCTGACTTCAAGGAATGCAAGCGCTCGTTTTATCGAACAAGATCGCCACTCACCGATCAGTTGGTCATTACCGAGCATGTCGCGGCGGGTTTAGTGTTGAATTCTCCCGCGAAGCAGAGGCGGCGGGCGACACCGGCTGCCTAACCCGCATCAACTGTGGAGAGCGTAGTACGCGGGCATCTTGAAAACAAAGGAACGAGCCTACAGCGGCTCTAGACCGGGGAGCATAGCAGAGTCACTGTTCACGACTCTGCTCCTCAACCAATTTGTATCGGTTACGCTGGTCGAGGCTGCGATCACACCCGGGTCAGAATGTGATCCTGCCTCCGATCTGCCAATTGCGTGGAAGTTGTTGGGCAGTGGCCTTGCCAAACGATCCATCGGCCAAATTAGTGTCGAAGCTTGTGAGATTGACACGATTGAAGATATTGAAGAACTCGAATCGCACTTGGAAGTTGACCCTCTCGGTAAGGGCTGTATCCTTGTAGAAATTCAAATCCGTCTCCATGAAGTTGGGCGAACGGAACAGATTCGCGCGCTCGTTGCCCTGTGAGCCGAAAGTGGGCTGGGTGAACTGGCCAGAGGAGAAGGCCCCACTGAGAAAGGCATTCTTCGATGTTCCTTGGCTGTGGTTGCTGACGTTCGGATAATCCAGGCCTACAACGCCGGTACCGCTCGTGTCTCCATCAGCGTTGTAATCGCCGCTGCGTGGACCGTATCCAATCCACGGATTGCCGGGTGAGGGGCAGTTCATTGGATTCGCGCATACACCCTGGAAACTCGCAGTCGTCCACACCATCGCGGGATACCCGCTCTGGACTATGCTGGTGCCGCTAATTCCCCAACCACCGCTAACGCGCCCTAAAGTGCCTTTGCCACCGTTCAGTCCGGGAAGCTGGTAGTTGAGAGTGAGCGAAAATCGATTCGGCACATCCCATGGAGATGGTCCGTAGTACTGATTTGGATCGGCTTCTGCGGGATACGCCGAGCCATCATCTTTGGAACTGGAACGGGTGTAAGACGCATCAAAGAACCCGCGGCGCGAGAAGCGTCCTTTGAATTCAAAGTACACGCTCTCGTAATTGCTGCGCCGGTTATTGTCTGTGTATGCTATGGAACCGAAGCTGGGGTTAAGCCGTGTCGGCGACAGGCTGTTGTGTTGGATTAAATCCCCAGCGAATGCATTAATGTCCTGGCCGTAGCTAACGACGCCAGCTTGATCGCCACCACCGACCAGGCTGTATCCGTGCGACCCGGAGTAACCCACCGCCGCGGAGTAGTTGGCACCCAGCTTTCGTTCCAGCGTGAGCGACCAAATAACAGCTCTGGGCGATTTCAGGTTCGGGTTAATGGCCCCGATTCCGAAATTGCCGCCGACAATGCCTCCCTGCGAGTTCAAACAGCCGTTCGCCCCCAAAGTGGGGCATTTCGGCGAACCAGCCAGTGGCGGGTAAGTAAACCCGAATGGTGGTTTGCCGCCAGTCCCCAGCGCGAATATCGGGGGGGTGGCCGTCCCGGCGGTGAACGTCGGGATAATCGGACCGGGCGGACTACCCCGAAATTCCTCCTGCACGTTCGCTGAAGTTAGCCAGTTGTTATACAGACCGAAGCCACCGCGTAAGACCGTGTTACCGCTGCCCGCAATATCCCAAGCGAAGCCCGCCCGTGGGCTCAGGAGATTATTGAGTGTGTGATTAAGCGCGTTGTGGGTTGCCTTCGCGAAGCCGTTGGCTACCTGTTGCTGGAATGTCTGGCCAGGGCCGAGATAGAAGTTTCCAAATACGGTCGTAGCGCTCTTGGACCAAGGGTTGCCTTCGTCGTCCCAGCGCAGGCCGAGAGTCAGGGTTAGATTCTTTCGCGCTTTCCAGGTATCTTCCGCAAACATTCCCCAGGTGCGCGAAGCGGCGTCCCATGACCAGAGCACAGGTTTTCCTGAGATGGGGTCATACATGACGTGATTTTCGCTGTGAGGACTGTCCTGGGCTAGCGCGAGCAAGTTGTCAAAGTTGAATGTTGGCTGCGACCACGGCCCCTGGAATGGCTCTACGTCATCTCCGTACCAGCCTTCATAGCCGAACTTCAAGGTGTGGGTACCGCGAACGTGGGTCAAAACGTCGCGCCAGTGATAATTGTGTTGAATGAAATCGCCTTGGGCAAAGCCAACACCGAACGCCTGGCCGGCCTCGGTGCTGATTCCCTGCACTGCGATGGATGGGACCGAGTAATCCTTGGCACCGCTACCCAGAACTCCTTCCACTCGATTTGCGCCAAAGATAGCCTCGTTCAACGTGGTGGGCGAGAAGTTATGCGTGTAGTTGACCTGGAAGGCGCGTTGCCAGTTGTTATTCAGTGCCGAGAAGACGGGAATAGCCGAGGCCGCCCCGTAGTTCAGCAACGTTCGGTAGAAGCTCCCGTAAATGCGATCGTTCTTGAAGTACTTGTCGATGCGAACGAAGTACTGCGCCCCGTTGCGAATTTGCGGGGCACTGAAGTTACCTTGATCCACAAGAGGCAGATTACAGGGCAAGTTCTTGGTGGAAGACGTATCGCAACCGGGAATGCTGGCGGCAGTCGACTGTACGCTTACTCCGCCTACGTTCGCCGGAAGGTAAGTCGAGAGCACGTGCGTCCCAACGGTGTTCGGGTAGTTTTGTTGAGCCCACGTAATGAACTGAGGATCTGCGAATGTGATCAGCGAGTTCGTTGCCAGAGAGGAGCGCAATGGCTCAACCGCAAAGTAGAAGAAGAATTGGCGGTGGGGAACGATCGGCCCCCCAACCGAAAACGACATGTTGTTGCCATGAAATGGCAGATAGCCTTTGGGGTTGGTGAAGTGCGTCTTCGCGAACCAGTTTTGATAGTAGAACCAGTCCGCCGCCGAGCCGTGGAACTGGTCGGCGCCCGACTTGGTGGTCATCACTTCCTGCACGCCGGTGGCTCGGCTGTACTCGCTCGAATACGTATTCACCTGCACACTGGTTTCCTGGATCGACTCTGGATTCGGCGTCAGGTTCAATACGCCCTGCCGGATGCCGCTGGTGACGTCGAGGCCGTCGATTACGTACATGTTCGACATCTGCCCCTGACCATTGGCGCTGGCGTCCACCTGTGTTTCGGTGGAGTAGTTGTCGACCCCCGAACCCGGAGTTCCTGCCTTGCCCGGCTGTCCACCGCCCATCGTTCCCAGACCGGAAACTCCCGGCGCCAACGTGGTCAGGGTGACCAGGTTGCGTCCGGAAACGGGCAATTGTGCCACGGCATTGTTTTCGAGAGTCAGTTCATTGCGACTCTCGGCGGTATCAACCACAGGCGTCTCGGCGGTGACGGTCACGGCCTCGGTTGCGCCGCCGACTTTCAAAGCCAGCGGAACACTGAGATTCTGTTCGGTCAATAAATTGACAGTAGCCGTTGATTTGGCAAACCCCGACGCTTCGGCCGTCAGCTTGTAGGACCCGGGCGCCAGACTTACGAAGCGATAGTTCCCAGAAGCGTCGGTGGTTGCGGCAGCCGATACTTGAGTGGCCGTGTTGACCAGATTGACCGTGGCTTTGGGCACGCCCGCTCCGGTCGGGTCAGTGACAATTCCTTGAATACTGCCGGTGAACTGGGCGTACGCGGCGATACTGGTGAATAGCAACGCCAGGCCGCAGCATCGCAGAAAGGGAGAGAGCCTCACGGTGTGTAGCATGGAATCCCCCCGCAGCAGATTGATGGTCCCCACGACTGAGTAAACGTTTTCCGAAGGAAGCTTTTATACCTGCCTGCCCCGAGACTGTCAAGAACTTTGTCGCGGTGCAGGGGCGGGGTGGCGGGAGACGACTCTAGCGCGCCGCCCACCCCTTGCTGGGTATCGGCCCCCCGCCTTCGCGGAGAGTAAGAAGTTGATTGGCCGAAATGCGCTTGTAGGTCTCGTGGAGGCCGCTTGGCCAAAACACGTCGACGTCCACAACTTTCGCTGGACCCAGCCCAAAATGCAGCCTGGGGTCGTTGCAGGAGTAGAAACTCGATTGGCTGAGCAGGGCCTGCACCTGCTTTTTGCCCTCATAGCGCACTAAGACTCGTGCCCCAATTGCGCTGCGGTTGGACTTGACGCCTTCCAGTTTTACTTTGAGCCAGTTCTGATTTCCGGACAGATCGTTGCGCAAAAGCGAAGGTGATTCGTTCAAATTGACGATGAGGATGTCGAGATCTCCATCATTGTCAAAGTCGCCAAACGCACATCCTCGGCTGCAGTGCACCTCGCGGATGGCCAAGCCCGCCTGATCATCGAGCTCTTCAAAGGTGCCGTTGCCCAAATTACGAAACAGCACTCGGGGTGTCTTGTTGGCGTACTGGGGCAGTTTGCGTTCGACTTCCGGGTAAACGTTGCCGGTCACCATAAAAATATCCGGATATCCGTCGTTATCGAGATCGACCATGCCGGCGCCCCAGCAGATATATCGCGTCTCCGCTGCAATACGCGCGGAACGGGTTACATCATCGAAATTCCCCGTTCCGTCGTTGTGATAAAGACCGCAACTGTCGTCGGTGAAGTGAGTCTTGTAAAGATCGAGGTGGCCGTCCAGATCGTAATCACCGATCCCGACACCCATGCCCGCCTGCTCTGCGCCGTCATCGCTCAGAGCCACTCCGCGCACGACTGCCTCTTCGCGAAACGTCCCATCATGGTTGTTGATGAATAGAAGACTGGGAGTGGAGTCGCAGGCTACGTAGATGTCGGGCCAGCCGTCTTCATCGAGATCAGCCGTGATTGCGGTCATGCCATAGCTTTCGGTTGCTTTCGAAATGCCGGCCTTTTCGCTCACATCGGTAAAGGTCCCATCGCCATTATTGCGGTAGAGCGAATGTCGTCCCGTAGGCAAACCGCGCGGGCCGCATTCGACCGGAATTCCCTTCCAATTGCAATTGGCGTTCTGACCAGGAACCGGAGCGTGCTCAAACGAGAAGCGAAGGTAGTTGGAGACAAACAGGTCGAGATGGCCGTCGCGATCATAATCCAGGAACGAACAGCCCGCACCCCAGCGGGGCTGCTCGTTCCACAACCCGGCGGCCTTCGTTACATCCGCAAACGTCCCGTCACCCCGGTTGCAGTAAAGTCGGTTTTGCCCGAAGTAGGTGCAGAAGATGTCGTCGAAGCCATCGTTGTTGTAGTCGCCAATACAGACCGCGGAGGCCCAGCCAACTGCCTGCAGGCCCGCCTTCTCGGTGACATCGGTGAACGTGCTGTCGCGATTGTTCTTGTAGAGACGATTGGTAGTGCCCGGCGGAGCGTCGTTGAGGCGCGTGCCAGACAACAAAAAGATATCCATCCAGCCATCATTGTCGTAATCAAGAAACGCGCACCCGCATCCGGTGGACTCAAGAATATATTTCTTGGAATCGACACCGCCATAGATCACCGGCGCATGCAGGCCTGCAGCCGAAGCTACGTCCACGAAATGCGCATGGAACGGCCGCCCAGAAAAGGCGGACCGAGCCAAGGGCCTGGCCGTGTGCGTGGCCACGCCCTGGCCTAGGAGTCTTTGCCCCGCTGTGGATAAAAGCGCGCCCAGGGAGAGTTGGAAAAAACTACGACGGGAAAAAGTCATCGCGAACTGTGGTCCTTCAGCGGGCTTAAGTTGGCCCACATTATGTTGCGAGAGGGCAGGGCGAGTAAAGGCTTACTGCGGTGGCTTCATCGAGATTCACGCCACCACCCCCAGTGCTACTTGGCTTCATCCGATGGACTCGTCTCGGTCACCAGCTTGTAGCGATTGTGTTCACGCTCTTGTTGGGTCGCCTGCCGGCGAAGCTCGGCCAACTGTTTCAACAACTCGGGCAGTTCGTCCTTTTGTCCGGTTTTGCGAAGTGCCTGGATCAGGTGATACAGCGCCGTCTGATCCTTAGGGTCATTCTCCAGCGCCTTCCTGCACTGCTGGACTGCTTGTTCGTTCTTGCCGGCCTGAAGGTAAAGCTTTGCCAGCAAATCGTGGGCGGGTACAAGCCTCGGCTCAAGAGCGACCGCCCTAGTTGCCGACCGCACCGCCATCTGAAAATCCGGGCTGTTCGGATCCGGCCCCTTTTGAGTGAGGATGTCGGCCTGCAAATACAGCAAAAATGGCTCATTCGGCCTCTTGGCCAACTTGGCTCGTAGCGTTGCTAGCGCCTGATCCGGATCGTGCTGCTCGACTGCCTGCAGTCCCAGCGCGGCCGCCGCGAAAGAGTTCCGCGGATCGAGTACGTCTGCTTTCTCGAAATCTGCCTCGGCATCGTCAAAGCGAGCCAACTGAACATACAGAATGCCACGTGCCAGATACAGGGGCGCTACCTTGGGTTGAAGAGACAGGCCGGAATTGATCATATCGACCCCAGTCTGGAACGACTGGTGCTGGACACACAGGTCGGCGAAATCGAGATACAAATCCGTGTTGCGCGGATTCTTCACAATTGCTTGTCGCAGGGTCGTCACGGCTTGCGGTGTGTCTCCTTTGGCCTCGTAAGCAGAGGCCGCCAATTCCATGGCGCGATCATCCGCCAAGCCACTCTGCAGCGCGGGAGTAAGCGTCTCGATCGTCTGGTCGGCATGTCCGGTCTGCAGTTGAACCGCGGCCAATTGGTAACGCGCATCCGGATTGTCGGGATGCGAGTCCAACGCGCGCTGAAACGCCGCAATCGCTTGATCCAACTGCTTGAGGCGTACCAGGCAGGACCCGTACTCCTGCAGAGCACCGACTTGGCTATCCAACAGCGGACCACTCTGCTCGAAATTGCGCACACACTTGTGGCAGTCGTGGTGTCGATAAGCAATCACCGCCAGCATGGCATGACTAGTCTGATCGTGAGGACGCAATCGCAGTACATGTTCCAACAGCGGGACTGCCGCCTCGCTTCCAGCCTCGTATTCAATCTGAGCGGCACCCTCAATCGCGGGAAGATAGTCGGGTGAAAATTTCAAGGAAGTGCGAAAGGAAGAGAGCGCGTCTTTGCTTCGCCCCTTCCCCGACAAAGCTATGCCTTGCAAGGTCCACAGACGTGCATCGTGGGGATACTGCTCGAGAGCCGTCGATACCAGTTCTAGGGCTCTATCGAATTGTCTGTTGCCGAGAGCCGCCGTGACGGCAGCAAGATCCGGCGAGCCCCGTTGACCAAGAAGCGCAGGAACTAATCCGAAGAATAGTATAAGTCGTCGCAGAGCCCCAGAAAACTTCATGGATAAGACAATTAGAACAGGCACACTGTTTCAGCTCAACGCCTTGGCGGCAACGAGGCAATCTTTTTCCGCTGCGCGGACCGGATTGCGCAAGGCTCGGCCCAGGCCCTCGGCACTGACTTGCATCACCTCACCGTTCTTTGGATTTGGTTTAGTACGCTTCCGAACCGCGTCGCTGAGCGTGGTTCCTGTGGTGATTGCTTTGTCGACGAGTTCGTAGATTGAAGTGCTTGCTTCGAGCAGCGCCTCAAATGAGGCTCGTCGACGAGCGCCACCCGGCGCACATTCCGCTCGAGTCGCAGCATGCGCCTTGTTCCGTGACCCGAGTCACGCCCGGAACAGCGGTGTCCAGACCTGCATCGTGCTGGCTTCGCGGTTGGCCCAGGCGTAGTACGGAATAAACGTCAGGCGCACGCTTCGCGTCTTCACCGGCTTGCCGGTGTACCGCGAGTAGAGCGCCTTGTTGCTACCTTCGATGGCGACACCTTCATGGCGCAGCACGACGATGCCACCGAGCAGGTCTCGCCGGTCCTCGCTTTGAAACTCCTTGCCCGGACTTTGGCCTAGATCCAGCGCGACATCGACCAGCTGCACACCACTCGGTTGGTCCAGTTCTTCCATGCAGTAGACGAGAGGCCCGCGCTGGACCGCGACCCGGCCGGTATCGTCGGCGATATGCGGATTGGCTTGGAGCACTTGTGGGCGCATGTCCATCTGTAGCCGAATCGCATCACCTGACTGCCAGCGACGGCGAATTGCAAGATATTGGCCTGGGCTTGCTCCGGATATGCTTTTTCCATTCACCGCCACCTGGGCGCCCTCCGTCCATCCGGGGATGCGCAAGTACAGGGTGAAATCCGAAGCTCTGGCGGGTGAGACGGAAATGTGTACCTCGCCCTCCCACGGGTAACTGGTTGTTTGTGTGATCTGGAGCGGCGTTCCATCTTCCAGGTGCCAGTCGAGTTCGGAGTTGTCATATAGATGAACGTAAATGCCATCGCTACTTGTGCTGTACAAATATCCCGGCAGCGAAGCGAACGTGCGCTCGAGGTTGGGCGGACAACAGGTTACGTCGTACCAGGGATTGCGGATTTTGTCTCCGGTCGACGGATCGAACGCCAGAGGATTGCGATAGCAGTAGAGCGTTCCATCCAGCGACATGCCGGAGTTGATCCCGTTGTAGAGTGCTCGTTCGATTACATCGGTGAATTTCGCATCTCCCGTAGCCGAGAGCATGCGCCAGTTCCACATCATGTTGCCGATGGCGGCGCAGCTTTCACCGTAAGCGCGGAAGTTTGGCAACTCATAGGCATCCCCAAAAGCTTCGCCGTCGGAACGTGATCCCACACCGCCGCTGATGTACATCTTGGTGCTTCCCAGATCATTCCAGAGCACATTGAGCGTTTTCCAGTAAGCAGCGTCACCCGTCTCCATGTAGTAGTCGGTGGCACCGCAGCAGGCGTACATGGCGCGCACGGCGTGTCCTTCCAACTTGGTACGCGATGTGAATGGCGTGCCGCTGAACATGTAAATGGTTCGGCGTTCCGGAAAGTGCGTTCTCTCATCTCCCTGCAGGATATAGCCGGCGAGTTCCAGTTGCCGCTTGTCGCCGGTGATTCGATAAAGTTCGATCAATGCCATTTCGATCTCGGGGTGGCCCGAGACGATCGGCTTCTTGGGAGCAGGTCCATAGTTGGGGAGAAGGAAATCATCGACGAACCGGATCCCCGCGTCGAGGAGCTTGCGTTCCCCGGTGGCGCGGTAATACGCGATGGCCCCCTGTAACATGTGGCCAAGGTTGTAGAGTTCGTGACCGGTCGATTGCACGTCGGGAAGCATGCGCTGCGACGCGCGCTCGCTGACGTAATAGGTATTGAGATAACCGCTGGGCTCCTGCACGGCAACCACGTCATCCATGACCTTTTCGCATGTGTGATGGAGTTCGGGCAAATCTCCACTCTGTAGGGCGAAGCCGACCGCTTCGGTCCACTTGTACACGTCCGAATCGGAGAAAACAGGTCCCTTCTGCGGCTTGTCGCTGTTCCCCGTCAGGCGACGAAAGTTGTCCATGCGTCCGTTGGCCTCGAGCAAATCGTGCATGGTAGGAATGCTCTTGGTGACATTGATGTCGCGCCGCCGTTCCCAGAATCCGCTCTTGATCGTGACCGCGCGTACGGGAATCTGGCGGAGCTTGGCGTAAGGAGACTTCGCCAGATTCTCGATGCCTTGGTCGCGCCACCCTGGGGAGTCGGTCAGGGGGGCTGCTGAACTGGTTTTGGCTCCATTCAACTGGGATTCCCGGAAAATCCCAAAAGAGTTGTGCCCTGCGAGAGCCGAGACCGCTGTCGCGGAAATGGCGGAAGCCATAAACTTTCGACGGGAGATTCCCTGCGAATTGCCCATAGCTTGTTCTCCAAAGAACCATGAAGGACAGTGACTTCGAATTTTTCCCGGCAAACGCGCCCGATTATACCGCCTTTAGTAATCGCTTACCTCGCTGAGCTGCGCTAAAAGCTTCGTAGTCAGGCATGGTTCGAACGGCAGGACAAGAACGACTTCATGTACCGGAGTTGGATGAAGAACCAGGGCTGGCCGCACGACCTCTTCCAGGGAAAAACCGTAGAGAGGAAAATTATGCGCCGGGCGCGTTCCCAACCGGCGCAGTCTGAATTCCCCTAATCCCACACTTGGCTTACCCATTTTCGCCCCGCCACAACTCCCAAGGTCGGAACGTAACCAAAAGCATGCTTTTTGCCCACGCAGGGCCGGTGTCAAATTCAGTGAGGCTCGAGTTTTTGGGGCTACTGCGAATGAGAACTACCCTTACATGGTTCATTGGTCTCCGCTCGACGCGGAGCGCAGGTTGGCAGCCTTGGTTTTGGACAGCCGCGACGGCGTAATATCTCCGGCTCGCCCGCGCGCTGAAGGACCTCGACAAAGTCGCTGAAATCAATCTCAATCAGCCGTCTCGATGGCCTCCGCGGCCTCCGCCGACCGCTTGCCGGGCGCGTCGGAATCCCGTAGAGCAGCTATATGAAGCCCTCTGCGAGCACGTGTCGAAAAGGGGAGACTCGTTCTTGACGGAGCCGACAACCTTGCCCGAGGGGACGGTTGTCGATCTGGTTGCAGATGACGAGGGACCCGCGAATCCCTGCTGTGCGTTTAGGAGCCGGCCCCCGCGGCAGGCAGATGCTCCGCTTCCGCCGCGCCGATGTGGAGAAGTTCATCGCGGACCATCGCGAAGGTCCGCCATCACTGCGACGACATGGCTAAGGAACTAGCTCAGGTCGTTGATTTCTCAAGAGGTCATTATGTCCCGTCCACGTCACCAAAGAGGCTGGATCACTGAAGACGGTAACACTGTTTACGGAAATTATCGGCGCTACGTCGTTGACCCGGCAACTGGGAAACAGAAGAAAAGACAGGTAAGACGGATACCTCAAGAAAACCGCAACTACGGGATAACAAGTGCCGAGCATCTTGCTTTTGTATACACCGGTCATCACGGGGGCGGCCGTTTTGGGAACCTAAATGGAGATGGGCAGTTCTGCGGTGGATTTTCTGATGTGGAGTATACTGTGGAGTAGACTCCGTATATGGAAACAATCCAGATTGTTCTCGATAAAAAGCTCCTGCACGCCACGGATCAGGCCGCGCGGCGGACGAATCAGAATCGTTCCGCATTGGTGCGTGATGCACTGAGGGAGCATCTTCGGAGGCTGGAGATCCGAGGAAGAGAAGAACGCGACCGCGAGGGCTATTCAAGGCAGCCGCACGGGCCGGATGAATCGCTCATTTGGGAAGCCGAGGCGGCGTGGCCAGCAGAATAGCCCGAGGGGACGTTCGGCTTTACCAATTTGCTTCGCCGGACAAGAAAAGGCCCGTGGTCGTCCTCACTCGTGACAGTGCTGTTCCTTATTTGTCTACCGTCACTGTCGCGCCTATCACATTGACGATTCGTGGCGTGCCATCCGAGGTAGTTTTGAATGAACAGGATGGCATGAAGGCACCTTGTGCAGTGAACCTACACAATGCCGTTACCATTTCTCAGAATCGATTGGGGAGGCGCGTCGCCCAGCTGAGTTCCTTGCGAATGGGCGAAATCTGCGCGGCGTTACGGTTTTCCGTGGGATGCGATCTTAGTTAATCACAGGCCCCCTCCGATTGCTGCGGCCAGGCTGATGCAAGCACCCACATCAAGAGTCCGCCCACTGATCATCGACACCAGTCGGCGTCGCCGACATTCACCGCGGGTTCCCACCCGCGGGACCGTGCGCGATTTCCTGTGGGTTTGGCTGTCAACGACCCGCTGAACTACACGCCGGAGTGCATTTACGACGTGCCCGAAGTCATCTCCGCTCAGGCTGCACTCTTTGGTTGAATCCTGATTGCGGTTCCGGCTTCCGCTCAGCGACCGACTCGCTCCTGAAGATGTTTTGGGTACCGAGCACCCTGCACGTCGATTCCGGCAAAAGCAAGCCCGAGCTGTGGTCAGCCTGTAATGCGAATTCGCTGAAATCGGAGACTGGATGGCGGCAACTCCAAAACTCACACTTGACCAAATCGCTCAAGTCTCTGAACTCGTCGCGGGGTATATTTCCACACAGCGCGAGCAGTACGCGCCTTGCGCTCTATCGTTATCAGCACTTCTGGAGCCATTCTTCTCGCGGGAAATTCTCGATAGTACCCGCGTCCTCGTGCTCCAAGATGAGCGGGTGCCAAATCCGATCTTCAAGGCTGTACGCATTCACCTAATAACTGCCGCCATCCAGAAATCGCGAACATAAATTACCACTGACTTGAGCGCAGGATGTATGTGATCAGCATGTATGTGATCAGCACCGCCGGCAACCTCTCCAACTGCCCGCACCGAAGCATGCAGGATTACTGTCTCGGCAGCCCCGACGGCCTAGCTTGCGAAAATCATTTGCCAGTTTTCCTCTGTCGAGTACATAGCAAACTATCTCTTATGGTTCGCAGCCCCTTGATTCGAGCAGATATCAGCAATGCAGCCTAAGCAGCCTAAGCAACCGCGGACGAAGAGGCTGCGGCGCCCACCGCTTGCGGCTTGGTGCCCTTGGATCACCAGCCACAGCATGAACGCAATCTCCCCGAAGAAGGCGGGCTGAGAGTAGGTATCCACCTTGTCCTGATATTGCGTCCACAGTATGCCCGTAAGGCTCAGGATCACCCAGGCGAAGCCAGCGAAGGCGGGCAAAACACCAGGAACCGTGGCAGAAATCGCGACCTGTACACAAGGAGCGCGAGGGGCAAGAACCAAAGACCCCAGAATATTTCGGCGAAAGAATTTATTCAGCATTGCTCTTGAGCAACCCGAGAACAGGCATTATCATTTCGCGAAATGGAATTTTCGGGCCGCGAAGCGATGGTTGCAGACGAAAAATCTCCGCTCCAATCTTCCCTAATCAAGCGTCGCGACCTGATCCGCGCGGCCCTCTTTGCCAGCGCGGCAGCAGCCTTCACACCAGGGATGTCTTTCGCGCAGGCGATTTCGTCCGGGCTTACTCCAGCTGCGCTCGGCGAAGATGGCTCGAAGTTCCTCAGTGATCCAAACTGGAAAGCGGTTTTCCTCAATGAGCACCAGAACGAGACATTAGTCGCACTGAGCGATGTGATCATTCCGCACACAGACACTCCGGGCGCGAAAGAAGCATTGGTCAACCGCTATCTCGATCTGTTGCTCTCAGTTCAGCCCGCCGAGTTGCAGCGCCAATTCGTGGACGCGCTGGCCTTCATCGACAGCGAAAGCCAAAAGCAGTTTGGGAGAGATTTTCGCTCGCTTGCGACTGACGATCAGGTGTGGCTTCTGACGTCTTGGGCCTATCCGCGGCTCCCCAGTTCATGGATGGAAAGAGAAGAAAAGCCCGATCCCGGACAAAAGCATTTCGAACGGCTCAAAGCGCTTATTGCGGAAGCATATTACGGATCAGAGATCGGGCAGAAGGAACTTGGCTGGGACCGCGAAATCACCCGCGGTCCCTACGAAGGCTGCGAGCACCAGATCAAGGACCATACCTAACCTCATGGCACAAGACGTTCTGCAGCAGACATATGACGCAATCGTGGTCGGCTCAGGAGCGACCGGCGGCTGGGCGGCGAAGCGGCTCTCCGAAGCCGGATTGAAAGTTGCACTGCTCGAAGCAGGCCGCGCGGTGTCGGCGCGAGAATTCACCGAGCACGTTCCTTCCTTCCAACTGAAATATCGCAACCACTCGCCGGAAGTGATGCGAACTCGGCCGATTCAGAGGCAATGCTATGCGTGCATGGAATACAACTACGAATGGTTCGTGAATGATCTGGAGAATCCCTACAGCACCCCTCCAGACAAGCCATTCACGTGGCAGAGGCTGCGAATTCTGGGAGGCAGGTCGTTAGTCTGGGGACGGCAGAGTTATCGGTTGAGCGATGTGGATTTCAAAGCTGCCAGCCGCGACGGCTACGACGTCGATTGGCCATTCTCGTACGCAGACCTCGCGCCTTGTTATGACCTTGTCGAACGCTACGTGGGAATTACCGGCGCCGCCGAGGGGAATGAGATGTTGCCTGACGGGCAGTTTCTCCCGCCGATGAAAATGAGCTGCGGAGAGATACGGCTGCGCGAGAGCATCAAAAAGAAGTTCGGACGAACTCTCACTATTGGCCGAGCCGCCATTTTGACTCAGCTTCACAATGGCCGCGCTCCCTGTCATTACTGTGGTCCTTGCGAGCGGGGCTGCGTGACTTATTCCTATTTCAGCAGCCCGTTCACCACCGTGAAAGATGCGTTGAAGACGGGAAAATGCACGCTGATCACCGACGCAATCGTGAGCCACGTTGAGATGGACACAAACGCCAACAAAGCACGTGGCGTCAGCTTCGTTCATCGTACGACGAAGGAAACGAAACAAGTTCGCGGACGGAGTGTGATCCTGTGTGCACAGGCGCTTGAGTCCACGCGCATTCTGTTGAACTCATCGACACGCGAGTATCCCAAAGGTCTGGGGAATTCCAGCGGACTTCTGGGGCACTATTTGATGGACCATGTTGTGGGTGGTGGAGCGAGCGGAACGTTTCAAGACTTGAAGATCCTCCCCAACGCCAATCCTCCTCACCGGCCGAATGGAATTTACGTGGTGCGTTATCGCAACACGCCCGCCGAGGGCAAGCATCCCTATTTCATTCGCGGCTACGGATTTCAGGGCGGCTCCGCGCCCGAGTTCAACATGGGTGCACCGGGTATTGGCGCCGATTACAAGAAGGCCGTGAAGCTTGGGACCTACGATGTTTCACTAGGCGCGTTTGGGGAGTCGCTGGCAAACTTCGATAATTACTGCGAGATCGACCCCAAGCTTACGGACGCATGGGGAATTCCCGCGCTGCGCATAAGCATGGCCCACGGTAAGAATGAGGCTGCCCTGATGCGCGACGCTGGAATCACCGCCGCAGAAATGCTCGAGGCGGCGGGGGCAAACAATATCCGTCTCACTACCGGAGTCGAAATGCCGGGAATGGCGATCCACGAAGTTGGCACTGCCAGAATGGGAAATGATCCGAAGAAATCGGTCCTGAATAGGTTTTGCCAGTCGCATGACGTGAGCAACTTGCTGGTGACTGATGGTTCGTGTTTCGTTTCGTCGGCGTGCCAGAATCCGACCCTCACTATGATGGCCATCACGGTACGCGCGTGTGATCATCTGGTCGAACGTTTCAGACGGAACGAGGTTTAGGGACCAATGAAGAGCACATTTAACCGCCGAGAATTGTTGCAAACCGGAGCGATCGCTGCGGCGAGCATTGCTCTACCTATCCCCATCCTTGCAGCACGCAAAAAATCCGTCCTCGTTTTTACCAAGTCGTCCGGGTGGGAACATGACGTGGTGAAACGAGTAGATGGCAAGGCCAGCATCGTGGACCAGACCATCACGTCGCTTGGCGGCAAGCACGGTTTCGATGTTACCGCCACCAAGGACGGCCGAGTTTTTGATTCAAAGGATCTCCACAGTTATGCCGCTGTATTTTTCTTCACCACCGGCGATCTGACAACTGCAGGAACCGACAGGAATTCGCCAATGTCGCCGCAAGGCAAGCAGTCGTTGCTAGATGCTATTCGTGACGGTCTTGGCTTTGTTGGGGTTCACGCCGCGACTGATACCTTCCACACTCAGCCCGATCCCGAAAATGGTTCGAACCGCTACGTCGCACATGGAGATAAATCCGATCCCTATCTGCGTATGCTCGGCGGTGAATTCATCACTCATGGCAGCACGCCGCGACTGCAGACCACATACCTCCTCATCAGCGATCCAAAATTTCCAGGCCTTGAAGGAGTATCTTCTCCCGTGAGCCTCAATGATGAGTGGTACTCTTTGAAAGACTTCAGGACGGATATGCACGTAATTTTGACTCTTGATACAGAAGGTATGAGCGGAAAGCCGTACCAGCGGCCGCCCTATCCGATCACGTGGGCGCGGATGGAAGGTAAAGGCCGGGTTTTCTACACGGCGATTGGCGACCGGCCGGAGAACTGGGCGAATGCGTTCTTCCTGAATCTTCTCGGAGGCGGGATTCGCTGGTCCATCGGCGACGTCAACGCTTCACTCGAGCACAATCTGTCGCAAGCCGCGCCTGGTTACAACGCAATCCCGCCAAAGCCAAATGATTAGCTCTTCGACAAGTCTCATCACAGTTTTGCCGTTCCGGCGCGCATAAGCGAGAGGAAAAAATAGCACAGTCGGCATCCATGTGAGAATAACTCCCTGCCTTGGGGCACTCTGTGCCATGGTGGTCGGTCTCGGTTGGGAGCCGCCGGATTTCGGATATCTGCAGGTGGAGATTCGTCGCCCGCTATGGTTCGGCGTTATCGCTGTCTCTGCCGGTCACAGGTTTTCCCGCAGTGCTCGAAGCAGCGCTCATGCGCTAGCTTGTGAACATGTGAGTCCACGGGGGAGGCGACTCCGGTCGTCCCTTGCTTGCTACCCTGAATATCGCCGAATGCTGGACGATGTTTTACGGCAGTGACCGCATCCTCCGCCGACGATCCGGACGTTCTGTGCTTCGCGATGATGATCCAGAATGAAATTTTGATCTGTCGCTTGATCCCTACGCGATGCAGTGGAGAATCGCGGGAGATGGCACGGAGATCAGCGCGGGCCTCGGGCGACCAGATCACGGCGATCCGCTGGGGCGCGGGCGGTTCGGTCATTTCTCCAGGCCGAACTCACGCCGCATGTCTTCGTGGGGAATGCCTTCTCCGCGGGCGAGCGAGGCGCGGGAGCAGTCGAGTGCTGCTGCGGTTTCGGGCGTGATCTCTTCCTCATCCACCGGAGCAGAAGCCCAGCGAACGCGAAAGAGGGCTGGTCATCACCTGGAGCAGATGAACGGCGGCGAGCTGGCCAGCATCGAGCTGATCCAGGAGCTGGTGCGCCTGCTGTTTTTCGCCTACGCAAGGAAAAATCCCTCGGCGTTGAGGCGCCAATCGTAGCGCTCCATTTGCGCTCTGTTTGTCGGTTTAGCAGGAACATCTGTAGCCTTGAGTGTCATCCGTGGCCGTGCATGTCATTGAAATTACGTTTCGTTGTGGATTCCTTCCGCGCTCACCATCTTTTCAGTACTTGCCGGAAGTATGGGCGAAGGATAGGACACGGAGAAAGGAGACGGGAGTACCAGCGGAGATTCGATTTCAAACCAAGCCGGCGATTGCACTGGAACAAATTCGCACGGCCGTAAGGCGTGAGATTCCCGTCGGATAAGGAGTCCCTCCAGGATCGCGGGGGCACGGTTCTATCGGAAATCTGGGAAGGATAGTTGTTGCGCCGTCGCCTAGTGAGATATACAATTATTATGTATATCAATGTTAGGGGGTGCCATGCAGGTCTCGAAATGGGGTAATAGCCTGGCCGTTCGATTGCCCGCCGCAGTGGTGGAGGCGCTCGATCTCAAGGAAGGAGACGCCATTGAGATTCGGATCGCCCGCAGGCGAGTCTTCGAGGTAAGTCGCGATCAGAGCAAGCACCAGGCGCTCAGTCGCTTGCGCAAACTGCGCCGTCCCTTGCCTCCTGGATTCGTCTTTGACCGAGTGGAGGCGAATGCGCGATAAGGTGTTCTTCGACACCAATGTGCTCATCTACGCGATTGCGCAGAACGATGGACGCGGTCACCGGGCCGAGGCCCTCCTTGCAACAGGCGGTGTAGTAAGTGTGCAGATCTTGAATGAATTCGTCGCTGTTGCGCGCCGCAAGATACGCATGCCTTGGAATGAGGTAACCGAAGCGCTGGATGCGATTCGGGTTCTTTGCCCGTCACCAGTCGCAATCACCATAGACACGCATGAAGCGGCGTTGAGAATTCGACAGAAGTATGGCTTTGAAATCTATGACGCGCTAGTCGCGGCCTCCGCCTTGGAAGCTGACTGTGCGACGCTCTATTCTGAAGACCTACAGGACGGCCAGATCATCGATCACCAACTCACGATTAGGAATCCGTTCACCTGATTGAACGGCGCTGGGGAAGAAGGTTGCTCAGTTGCTGGCCCTCTGAAGGTTTTCACGCTGGTGCCGAGCGTTGTTTTCTTGCATCGCCGACCAAGTTCAAAGAGGACAAATTCTGCCAAAACCCGACGGCTGCGTCGCGGCCTCACCCATCAGCTAGGATCCCTCCTACGCCGAGGCACATGCGGTCTTACCAGAATCATTACTGTAAAAATGCTAGCTTAGCTTGACAGAAAACTTCGCGGCAGTGGCGTTCAACAAACCCAGCTGCATGGTATTCTCTGCCTGTCTCTTGGTGTTTACTACCGCTGGGTTGGTCGTGATCCACTATCGGCTGCAGAAGCAGCTGGAAGAGATGCGCTAGCAGATGGTCAAAATGCAGAATCGGATTGCGGAGTTGGAAGCCCCCTACCGCTCCTCATTTGGACTTCAGCTTCATTTGGACTTGAGCTTCGCCAATGCATCCTTCACCCGGGGCGCCAAGGAAGAGTCAGGCGCTTCCTTCAAATACTCTTCATATTCCTTAGCGATTTCATCGTCCTGGCCTCTTCCCGTGAGCGCCTGCGCCACGATCAAGTGTGAAACCGCAAACTGCTTGTGGTTGGCAAGAGAAGGCACTTTGCGGGCATTGGTGAGAGCGAGGGCGGTTTCGCCGTTTTGTAGCTCAACGTTGGCGAGGGCGGTGAGGATCTGCGCGCTTTTCGGCCGGTCGGCAGCAGCACGCAGCAGATACGGCTCCGCTTCCTTGTATCGCAGGTTCTCGTAATAGAACTGACCCAAATAGAGATTGGCTTGCTGCAGAGTCGGATCAATCTGTGTGGCGGTGCGGAACGCCTCCACGGCATCCTTGCCGTCCTTCAGTTGAATTTCCACCAGTCCAAGATTGTTGAGTGCTTCTGCGTATTTCGGAAACGCAGCAATCGCCTTCTGAAAATGATCTTTGGCTTCCTGCCAGCGCTTCTTGTCCATTTCCTTCGAGCCCAACTTGAACTCCTGCTTGGCAGCCTCTGGGACGATTGGCGCGAGAGCTGGGCCGGACACCTCACCGCCAGCCGTCTCCGTCAAGCGCACCTGTATACTTTCCGTGATATAAGGTCCCCCTTGGCTGCCACCCGTTTCAATGGGCTCGCTTGTCGTTGTCTCGACGTCGGGCCCGCTCACCCGCACCTGATAACGCCCGCTGGAAACGCCGTCGAACGTAGCGCCGCCATTTCCGTCGGTTGTCCGTATATCCGCCACGCCCCCGAACGGAGAAATCAGCTCTACCCGCAATCCTGGCGCGGGCCGGTGGTTCCGCTGGTAAGTGACACGAACGGTTATGGTGGTCATTCCGGCAGAAGAACCCGAACTCATCGTGGTTGGCTGCTGTGCGGCACTTGCCGCGGAGAGAAAGGCAACCGCCAAAGTCGGCAACCAAATATGACTCGATCTCATGACTGTCCCATCTATCCAGGCGAAGGTTTCGGTAGCCGCTAGCTCAGAAACGGACAAATTATAGACCCGACTGGAACAGCGGCAGTGATGATTTCGTGCCTCAGAATGGCGCGCTACCGCTTGCTTTCCCGCGTGGCGGGAACCTCCAATGCCAGATCGGCCGTTCCAAACAATCCCGTGAGGTTATCCCGCACGCCGAGACGCAAAATGTATTTCCCCGGCGCGAGCCGGATAGGCACGTTCATGGGCAGCTCCTGCTTGCGCACCCGTTCGTAGGTCGGCTCCGGGAGAGATGCCTCCGCGGTCTGCACTTCCGCCTTCACCAGCTTGCCTTCGGGAGTGAACGCCTGTACCTCAAACTGCAGTGTGCAGTAGTGGTGGTTCTCGGCTTCGGTTTCAAACGAAAGCGTGGAAGGATCCACCGCAAATTCAACCACCGTGTCCGAATCCGGCGGCGGAGGCAGCGCCCGAGCCATGAAGGTCACTTCCGTCGAGGGCAGTGAATCCGCTGTCAAAGCCGCCGTCAGCCTGCGCTCGCCGTTGTCCTTTCGCCAATCGGAAGGATTCAGCGCGAAATATCCGCGGCGGTACCGCAACTGCACGCCCGGCCGGTCCACCTGCAATTTGATTTCGCGAAACTTCCCGCCCCACTTTTTGTTGCTGGGGTAGTAGCCGAGCATGTAATAGGAACTCGACTCCCTCAGCGCCGATTGAATGGCATCATCAAGGTCGTTACGGTTACCGAAGTAGCGTCCGCCGGTGTCGGAGGCAATCGTTTCCAGAGCGTCGTGCGTGGAGAATCGTTGGAAGGCCTCGCCGCTCAATGCGCGATTGGCATCGATGCCAAGGTGAATCTTGCCGCCCGCATCCCGGCCGCTGAGGCTTGGATCCCCTAGGCTGTCCGGCGCCAGCCCGCCCGCATCAATGGTGTACGTGGCAACATGCGCATCGTTCAGCAGATTGACCGTCCGCCGGATTTGATCGCCATAATTTCTTTGTGCCTCCATGCTGCTGGGCGAATCTGCCACCACGGAAAACGGGAACCCGGCTGAAAACCACAGCAGCACCTTGCGACCACTTTGTCCGGAGACGAAGCGGGCAATTTGCTCCACAGCCGAAAGGGTGATCGAAATGCGGGTATCGCGCGAAAAATTTTCCGATTCCCGCTCGAAGCGGTCCATCATGTAAGCAATATCTTCGAAAATGCTGGCGTTGCTTCCGCCGGCCGCAAGCGTGGCGGGAAGCCCGGGGTCCGGGCGGCTGCTGGTCGGCCCGCCCTTGGCCTGCGCTGGCAAATTGACACTTGGCGCGGGAACAGAAGCTGGATGCGTTTCCATCTGGCCGCCTCTGCGCGCCAGTGCTGGCGTTTCCGCCAGGTAGCGGTCCAGCGCCGCTCGCAACAGAAGCGGGTCTTGGGTGAAATCCTGCAGCACCGTCAGTTTGTTGGTGAGGGCAATCACCGCCAGCTTCGTGTTCGGATCGTATTGCCGAGCCAAAAACGTCAGCATCTGCCCCTTCACGTAAATCTGGTCTTGCGGAGGAGTGTTGAGGCCGTCGAGCAGCAGCACGGCCACGGTGCCGTTTTCCGCATTCGTTTGCGTCACCACAGGGCGGTTGGTCGTCACGTGCTGAGGAAGGACCGGCGGCGGCGCTACCTTCGCAGGCTCAGAAATGCGCTCGGAGAAAGATGCAATCCGCTGACGAACGCCGTCTTCGGTCACCGTGAAGTCATCCGCTTTCAGGTCCTTGACCGGATGGCCCTCCTTGTCGAGGACAACTGTATCAACCAGCACCATGCGGGTGGTTACGCGCAGCACCGGCTCCGGGTTTTTCGGAGGGGGAGAAGGCTGCTGCGCGGCGACAAGCGCACTGGCCAACACCATCACCATCCTAATCTGCACTACGAACCGCTTCATTGACGCAGGTCCTTCAACCCGCTTGCCGGTTACTGCCGCGGCAGATGGGGCTTGGGCCTGAATTTCTGGTACATCACCATGGCCTGGTCTGCGTCGTTGGCGCGCCCTTCGCGCCGGTAGGCGACGCTGAGCTGATAATAACCGTAATCGGTCGGGTGCAGGCGGATCGAGGTTTCCAGATCCTGAATGGCGTCTTTCACCTTCCCTTGTTCCAACAACGCCTTCCCCAGCTCATAATGAGCATCGGAATGGTTCGGCTGTCGGCTCACCACATCCTGCAATAACGGGATGGCCGCATCCGCCTCACGCATCTGCAGCCGCACGTATCCCAACTGGTATTCCGCCGGGATGTAACCGGGATTGACCGATAGCTCCTGCTGAAATTGATCCGCCGAAGTATCCAGCTTTCCCTGCTTGAGCGCCACCATCCCTGAATAATAGTGCGCCTCAGCGATGTGCGGATCGAGCTCGAGCGCCCGCGCAAACTCTGCCAGGGCCTCGGGATAATTCTGCTCCTGGGCGTAAGCCTGGCCTAGCATCAGGTGTACGGCCGGCACGTTCTGATTCTTTTCCAGCATCCGGGAAAAAACGCGCGCCCCGTTCTTCGCGTCACCGCTGCGCACCAGCGACACGCCGGCGGCGTAGAGCAGGCCCGCGTTGTCCGGCAATTGGTCGAGGACCGAGCGCAACGTCTCCGCGCTCTCGGCGAACTTATCTCCCATGTAGTAGCAGAGACCCAGCATTTCGCGGATGGAGAGATCATTCGGCGTGCGGCGCAACTGCCGCTCCAGCGGCCCGGCGGCTTCGTCATATTTCTGCGCGCGGAAGGCGGAAACACCCCAGTTACGGTCTAGGTTGGGGATGGAAGGCTCCCATTTCGCTGCTTGCGAGAATTCCTCGGCGGCCTGCGTGTAACGCGAGGCGCGCGCATCAATCACCCCCAGGTTGTGATAGGCCTGCCCCAGCAGAAGCGACACTGATTTCGTGTACGCGGCCTCCGCTCTGGCGTCGTATGGTTTGGAGTCTCCGGGCCGCAGCATCATGGAGTGAAGCTCCTGCTGATTAGAGTCACCGTTCGCCTTGCCGGTATCGCTCCCGGCCGCGCTTGCCCCATCATTCTGAAGCGTGGCGCGAATCCGCTGCGCCTTGGCCGACTCCGCGGCGGCCTCCTCATTCTTACCCAGCTTGCGCAGCGCTTCCGCGAGCCCCTCATCGGCGCCCGCCATCGCGGCATCCATCTGTTGCGCAGGCGGCGTCAGCTTGATGACGGAGCGATAGGCGTCCGCCGCCTTTGCCCATTGCTGCTCGGACGTGTAGCACTGGCCGAGGTAAAAAAATGCCCGCAGGTCCTGAGGTTGGAGCCTGATGGCTTCTTGCAGCGACTTTTCTGCCTCGGCCAGTTCCAACTGGCTCTCGCCGCGCGGAACATCGGGCGCCCGAGCGCTCAACAAAGAGGCCAGCCCCAAATAAAAATGAACGTGCGGATACTTTGGGCCCAGCCCAGTCGCGTGCTCGAATTCTCTTGTCGCCAGCTGTGGATAGCCGGTCGCCAAGAAGGCTCGCCCGATCAATACGTGCAACTGCGCGGTCTCGGGCAGGGAGTTCTTCATCTCGTCGAAGAGCACAATCGCCAGCGAAGTCTTCTTCAGTTCCAGATCAGCTAGCGCAAGGCTGTACGCTATATCAAAGTCGGTGGCCAAGCCCAGCGCCGCGTGCAGCTCGTCGGCCGCGGCCTGATAGTTCCCCTGCAAGAAATCGATTTTGCCGAGCAGGGCGCGGGCGCGGAAATGGTCCGGATTCTTCTGCAGCACCGTCTTCGCGTCCGTCTCCGCTTTCGGCATGTCCCCGGAATAAAGCTCGGTGATGGCCAGGTCCACGGCGGGATCAGGATCATCCGGGTCCGCCGCCATCGCCTGCTGGAGCAACTGCTCCGCGCCGGGATAATCCTGCCGAGCAGCGCGAAGATTGCCCAGATGGTCGAGCCCGATGGCAATGGCCCGCCGATATTGCTTTGCCGCCCTGTCGAAATCTCCGGCCAGCTGATAGGTCTGCGCGGAATCGAAATGCTGTTGCGCGGTGTCGGTTTTGGCCATCGCGCTTCTGGGGGTCGGCGCAATGCTCCTGGCGGCGGGCTTTGTTCTCTTGGCAGGCTTCTGCGCGGCAAAGGCGGGCATTGCGATCGCCAATGCAGCGGCAAGGAATGTTCCGCGGCTGATTCGGAGCGGCATCATTGTGGAGCAGACTTCGTATTCGGGGATTGCGGATACATGTCGCGCTTCAGTTTGTCATTCACAGCCTGGTTCAATTCCTGGTAAATCTCGGTTTGCGTTTTTGCCTGGTCGGTCATTCCCAGCCGCGCATAGACCAGCCCCAACTGATAGTGTGTTTGCGGAATATCGGGCCGCAGTTTCAGCGCGATTTCTAGGGCGGTGCGCGCGCCAGCTATATCTCCCTGCCGCAGCCGGATCACCCCCAGCTCCTGCTGGGCGCCGGCGTGGTTAGGGTCTGTCTTCACCACCTCTTCCAAACTCTTGCGGGCCGCGTCAAAATTTCCCAGGCGCTCATCGAGCATCGCCAGGTAATAGCGCGTGTCATTGTTCGTAGGATCGAACTGCAGGCTGCGGGTGAACTCCCGCCGTGATTCGGCGTTATTGCCTTCGTCGTAGTCAATCATCCCCAGCAGAAAGAGCGCGTGCGGATCGTTGGGCCGCTCCGCCACCATCTTCCGCGCCAGCGGGTCCACAATTTCTTGGAACCGCTTCGTCTCCTGCAATATCCTGCCATAGACGTACTGCGCGTTTGGATTGTCGGGTTCGAGGTCATACAGGCGCTTGGACGCCACCCTGGCGCGCTCGAGCTCCCCGATTTGGGTATATTCGACCGCCAGCTTCATCAGCACCGCGGGGTTGTCCGGCTTCACCGCGTCCGCGCGCTTCAGCAGCTCCAGCGAATCTTTCCAGCGGTTCTCCTCCGCGGCAAAGCGGCCGGAATCGAAGAGGATGTCGAACGATTTCGGCTGCATGCGCAGCGCCTCGGCCAGCAACTGCCGCGTTTCCGCTCTGCGCCCCTCGGCCTCGCGCACCCGCGCCAGCACATGCACGTAGCCGGCGTCGGGCTTCGCTGGGCGGATCGCCTCCATCAACTTCGACGCGTCCTGGACATAGCCGTTGTGCAGCAGCACCGCTACGAAATCGAGCGCCGTTCCCCGCCTCGCCGGCGGCAGGCGCAACACCTCTAAGATCAGGGAAGGGACCTTGTTGGGCTGCGCGAGTTCGAAGTAATCATGGGCCAGCAGCGGAAGAACATCGGGCGGTCGCGAGGTCACTGGAATGCGCTCCACCGCCGCGACCGACTCCTGATACTTTCCGGTCTGTTCGTACAGGGTGGCCAGCGCCAGGTTGGCATCGCGATCGTGAGGCGCCATGTTCACCATCGTCGCGTAAGCCGCGACCGCCTCCGCCGCTTTTCCCTCTGACTGGTACAAAGCTCCGAGGCTGCGTTGCGCCTCCACGCTGGAAGGATCAATTTCAAGCACGCGATGGAACAGCGCCTCGGCCTCTGCGTCGCGTTTCTGGCGGACACGCAGCTTGCCCATCAGCTCAAGCGCCCAGACTTCATCCGGATGAGCACTCAGGATGTCCCAAAGCTGCTGCTCGGCAGCAGGTAATCGATCGTGGCGGATGAGATCGACAATTCGCGTTTTGGTGGGAACTTCAGCGATGACAATGGAGGCGAGTACGAAGACGACCACAACGAGCGGGGCCGGCCGCCGAACTTTGCCCCTACGCTTTACTGCGCGGCTGACCACCACCCAGGCCCCACTTCCGTATGAGTAATGAACTTGCACTGAATTAAAAAGGTGGGCTGGACGAAAGTCAACCCACCTTGGTTAGTACGATGCGCGAGCGCCGCCGAGTAGGCCCGGGGAATTTCACCCCGAGCCCCTCACAGATCCGTGCTTGACAGTCTCCCGTCACACGGCTCCTGTCATCCTGTCCACCAGGAATAGGGCACCCAGGCCCAGTGGGCGAACAGCCGGGGGTACTGGGCAGTGACGCGTTCCCAGCAGGCCCGGGCTTTCTTCTTGGATGCCAGCCGCTTGTATTTCTTGCGGAGCCAGCGCATCAGGTAGGCGTTGATGCGCCGCAGGAGGGGCAGCAGCGCGGAGCGGTAGAACGCCCCGTAGTACTGCATCCAGCCCCGGACCACGGGATTGATCTCCCGGGCGAGGCTGCCCATGGTGTGCCAGGTGCGCAGGTGCAGCCGCCAGCGGCGCACCTCTGCACTCATCTTGGCCAGGGCATCCTTGCTGACCGCGGGCAGGAACCGCGTGAACTTCTTCCCGTTCTTGCCGCGGGCCGCGCGGGCGGCGAAGGTGAACCCCAAGAACGTGAACGACGTGTGCTCATGCGAGCCGCGCCGGTCGCCGTCCTTGCAGTAGACGATCCGGGTCTTGGCCGGGTGCAGCCGCAACCCCACCTGTTCCATCCGCTTCCCGATCGCCGCCAGCACCTCGCGGGCCTGGCGCTCGGTGACGCAGTGCACGACCGCATCGTCGGCGTACCGCTCGAACTGGACGCCCGGATAGCTCCGGGTGAGCCAGGTGTCGAACGCGTAGTGCATGAACAGGTTCGCCAGCACGGGCGAAACCGATGACCCCTGCGGGGTCCCCCGGTCCCGTTCCAGCAGGGTGCCGTCGGGGAGCTGCAGCGGGGCGGCCAGCCACCGCTTGACATACAGCAGCACCCACGGCAGGTCGGTGTGCGCCTCCACCGCCTTGACGATCAGGTCCCACCGGACGCTGTCGAAGAACTTCTCGACATCCAGGTCGATCAGCCAGTCCTTCTTCCAGCACCGCTTCCGGCATGCCGCCACCGCGTCCAGCGCCGACCGGCCGGGCCGGTACCCGTAGGAGTCCGGGTGGAACACCGGTTCCACCGCCTTCTCCAGCCGGGCCGCCACCACGGTCTGCGCGATTCTGTCCGCGACAGTTGGCACCCCGAGAATTCGGGTACCCGATCCATGCGGTTTCGGTATTTCCACCGCTTTCACCGGGGGCGGGAAATAGGAGCCCGACGACATCCGGTTCCAGATCTTATACAGGTTGCCCTTCAGATCTTTCCCGAACTCCGCCAGCGCCACCCCGTCTGTTCCCGGCGCGCCCTTATTGGCCTTCACCTTTTCCCAGGCGTCCTGCACCTCCCACTTCGAGATATCGAACGGCTTTCCCGGCGGCTTCAGCTCGCCCATGCAGCTCCTCCCGGAATCTCCCGGTTGA
This sequence comes from Acidobacteriota bacterium, assembly GCA_003225055.1. GTDB lineage: Bacteria > Acidobacteriota > Terriglobia > Terriglobales > Acidobacteriaceae > Gp1-AA122. Next base: position 609 of record QIAU01000194.1, on the reverse strand, counting down.
CCAAACGAACCAGCCACGGATGACCCGGCCCCTTCGCTCCCCCGCCATTACAGCGGGCTCACCACTACTACGAGCCGGTCCGCCAGCGCACGCCGCCTCGGTACTCAGCGCCTCGCGGGTCATGCCGCTTGTGCGCGCTCCCTCTCGCCCCCAGCCCTGACACGAACACCCAGGGCAGGGCCGCAGTATCGGCGTGCGCCTTCCCACGTTCCGCGCGGAAGCCGCAGGCCGGGCTCACGTCGCCTCCATGCCGGACACCACCTGGCCAGTCGGCGGGCACCCGCCAGGCTCATCCCGGGAGCACAAGAACCCCACGGTTTTGATGCCACCTGAAGTTAAATAACGACACGTCAGCAGCGATCGTCTTCCCAGCCCCCACCTGACGCGATCAATGCCGCGCCTTTTCCGCATCGCTCACCACGACAGTCTTCAGCTAACGCAGCATGCGGTGGTTTGAAGCCTCCCCCCGCAGGGCGACTTCGAAGGGCCAATTCCTTCATCTTCCGCACAGCACCGCATCAAGGAATTCCTCCTACATGAAACTCCTTTCCGCGCTCGTGGCGCACCTTGTTATTTAACCTGGGCGTTCGCGTCGTGCCTTGAGCGTGA
>QIAU01000021.1:9100-16646 GCA_003225055.1 Acidobacteriota bacterium | reverse complement strand
AAACACGCTGTCACGGTAGGCGAGTACCTTGCGTTTGCTGACGCAACGCGTTATGCAATTGCACCGGAGTTGCGTACTGACCCGCGCTTCCGCGATCTTCGCTCTCCGGTCGCATTTACTAGTTGGATTGATGCGACGCGGTACGCGCAGTGGCTCGCTCGAGTGACCGGCAAACCGTATCGCCTGGTTCGTGATGCGGAATTCGAGAAAGCGGCTCGCGGCGGCTTTGAAGGGAAGCGCTTCCCGTGGGGGGACGATTCGCCGGACGGGCGATCGGACTTCAACAATCCAAACGGCGCTCCACGACACGTCGGCTGTTTTCCGCCGAATGGTTACGGCGTAAATGATATGGCGGGCTCGATGTGGTCATGGTGCGAGGAAACTTACGAAGCGGTTGCGTCCGACGCATCGAGGATGTGCTACGACGAAACGCGGATCCGCGACATGCGTCTGAATCCGGTCTGTCGCGGGGGATCGTACAAGAGTGTCGATCCAACGGTCCTCTGGTGTGCCTACCGCCACGAAGACCCTACCGACGGACGTTTTGATTGCATCGGCTTCCGACTCGCACTAAGTCAATAGAGCACTGTCGACAGTCGACAGAATGGAGGCTATAATCCACAAGATGCACACAGCTACTGGCTTCGAACTAGAACGACGCGAGCGCAACCTTCGCAGCAAGACGGGACGATCGCTTGCCTTTTTTGAACGTGCCCAGCAGTCACTTGCCGGCGGCGTGTCTAGCGGCCTGCGCCGCTCCGCACGTCCCTATCCTCTATATTTCTCTGGCGGCCAAGGCCCCTATATCACCGACGTCGATGGCAATACTTACGCCGACTACGGCTTAGCGTGGGGACCGCTGATTCTCGGCCATGCACCGCCCGAGATCGCCGACGCCGTGGCCGCGCAGGTACGGCGGGGCCTCACCTTCGGCGCTCAACACGAACTTGAGTATGAAGTGGCGGAGCGACTCAAGAGCATGATTCCCTGCGCGGACCTGGTGGCATTCGCCAACAGTGGAACCGAGGCCGTGCAGGTGGCCTTGCGTCTGGCTCGCGCCGCGACAGGCCGCCGCAAGTTCCTCAAGTTCGAGGGTCACTACCACGGGTGGGACGACTCGGTACTAGTGAGCTATCACCCGAGCGCGGCGGACATCGCGAACGCGAATAGCGTACCGATAGGCGCGGGTGCCGGACAGCGGCCGCACGACGATGTCGTAATCGCCGAATGGAACGACCGAAAAGGCGTCGAGCGGCTCTTCGCTGATCAGGGCGGCGAAATCTCCGCAATCATTTGCGAAGCGTTGCTTTGCAACAGCGGCTGCATCCCCGCCGAACCCGGCTTCCTCCAGTTTCTCCGCGACGTCACCACCCGCAACGGCGCCCTGCTCATTTTCGACGAGGTGATCACCGGCTTCCGATTGTCTCTGGGCGGCGCCCAGCAATGGTATGGGGTCGTGCCGGACCTTGCGACGTATGCGAAGGCGATCGGAGGCGGCTTGGCGCTGAGCGCACTCGCCGGCCGCAGGCAATTCATGGATCTTATTGCCATGGGACAAGTCGTGCACGCAGGGACGCTCAATGGGAATCCGATCGCTCTAGCGGCTGCGAAGGCGACGCTCGACGTGCTTGCGCATGATGACGGCGCCGTGTATCGCGACTTCCAGCGACTCGGATCGAAGCTGCGTACTGGGATCCAATCGCGCTTGCTTGCGCGCGGCTATCCGGTCATCACCGCCGGGGAGGCAGCGGTCTTCCACATTTCATTCATGGAGCGGCCGGCTCGCCGCTACCGCGACCTGCTCGCCGCCGACACGCAGTCGTACAGCAACTTTGTCCTCGCACTGCTCGACGAAGGCGTGCTGGCACTACCGGACGGACGCTGGTACATCTCCACCGCGCATACTGACGACACGGTTGATCAGACATTGGCTGCCGTAGAGCGCGCGCTGTCGTAAGAGAAGGCGAACCATCATGCTGTCAGAACCGGTAGTCTACATTCGCGGACGGTTTGTGCCCGCCTCGGAAGCGAATATTTCGATTTACGATTTCGGCATCGTGCTGGGTGCGACAGTCACCGACCTACTGCGCACGTTCCAGCAACGAACTTACCGGCTGGAAGACCATGTTCGCCGCTTCTACGATTCCTGCAAGTATTCGCGTATTTCGCCCCCAATCTCCCTCGATGAGACAACAGGAATCACGCGCGAACTCGTGCGGAAGAATGCCGAAGCGGCGAGTCCGGACACCGAACTTGCCATCGTCTACTTCATAACGCCAGGCGAGAATTTCGTTTACGCTGGTTCGGCGGCCCCTGGTGGGAAACTTACGCCGACGTTCTGTATTCACTCGTTTCCGCTTCCGTTCCACCTCTTCCGACATTTCTTCGAAACGGGCCTGCACTTGGTGACCCCGTCGACGAGGCATGTACCGCCCGAATGCGTCGATCCAAAGATCAAGAACCGCAGCCGCCTACACTGGTGGCTTGCCGAGCAGGAGGCGCACTTGGTCGATCCATGTGCCATGCCGCTGCTGCTGGACCTCCAAGGGAATCTGACGGAGACGAGCGGCTCGAACTTCCTGCTGGTGAGGAATGGGACCGTGTACTCGGCGGCACCGCGCAACATTCTGCTTGGCATCAGCCGCAAAGTCGTCATCGAAATTTGCCACAAGCTTGGCATAGCATTCGTCGAACGCGACCTACAAGTGCACGACGCTATTACAGCCGACGAAGCTTTCGTGACTACGACGCCCTACTGCATGGCGCCGGTGACCCGTTTCAATGGCGTGACGGTCGGTGACGGTGCAGTCGGCGGCCCTATCTACAACCGCATCCTCCAGGCGTGGAGCGAGGCAGTGGGTGTCGATATTCGTGCCCAGGTGCTCGGTTTAAAAGCTGCAAACATCGTCTAACCAACAGATCACAGTATGCAGGGCTGCGAGGTAACCCGTGAGCTACGCTGATCCTGAAAGGTCGTATCGCGGAGGGGCACGATGAAGGTGCTGGTGGTAGGCGGTGGATCGATGGGGCGGCGCCGTTTACGCGATCTTACATACCTCAATCCTGGAGGCGTGCTACTCTTTGAACCCGTAAGGGAACGATGCGAGGAGGTTGCTTCTGCGTTCTCCGTGCGCGGTTTCACGGATCTCGAAGCCGCCCTGCGAGACAGGCCGGACGCGCTCGTCGTTTCAACGCCTCCAGCCCTGCATGAACGCTATGTACGTCGCGGGCTGGATGACGGTCGTCATGTCTTCGCTGAGGTGCCATTCCTGCTCGATTATGACACCCTGAAAGAACTTGCGAGCAAATCAAAAGACCGTAGCTCGCCGGTGCTCGGCGTCAGCCACACAATCCGCTACTATCCTCCATACCGCGTTATCCGCGATCTGCTCGAACGGAGCGCAATCGGCAAGCCACTGTATCTCGAATACAGCCTGGGGAATTACTTGCCCGATTGGCACCCATACGAAGACTATCGCAAGTTTTACGCCAGGGATCAGAAACTCGGCGGGGCGGGCATGGATATGCTGCTGCACGAACTGAACGCAATCCACTGGTGGCTGGGACCGACAACCCACGTCCAGGCGCGGCTGGCGAAGGTCAGTTCCCTCGAGATTACAGGCCCTGACACGCACGATATTCTGATGCGCTTTGAGAATGGCGCAGTCGGATTCTTTCACCATGACATCATCGAACGGGGCACGGTCGGGCGTCACGTCCGCATCGTCGGCGAAGAGGGCACGATCGAGTGGCACCAGAACCAGACAGCAATTCGGCTGTACTCAGCAAAACAGAATCGAGCGGACCAGATCGGCTTCGAGCAGGCGAGCGATTGGCCGCGCGCGATGGATGCCAGCCGTGAGGCGACGCAGCTGGTCGCCGCACAACGCGCTACTTCCGGGTATATCCCCGCGGCGGCGGCGCCCAGCTTCACATACGAATCCTGCTACCTTAGCGAGATGCGTCACTACCTCGACGCGGCCACAGGTAAGGCGCCGTATACGATGTCGACCATTGACGAAGAGCTCCGTACCGTGGCGGCGTTCCATGCCGTGTTGAACAGCGCGAGATCCGGCCGCGAACTGGAAATCATGTAACGGAGACTCGATCGAAGTGACGAACGGTAAGCCGGGAGTTTCGATGGCCGTTGTTCCTTCACAGGGGAAGACATCACGAATTCAGAACCGCGGTGTTGGATAGAGCTGGAGCCGATGTTTCCCCCGTATTTTGGGCCGGAGCTTCGAGTCCGAGAACTAGTCCTCTCAATTCGGCTGGATCACGTGCGGGTTGCAGGAAGCCCAACAGCCATCCGAAAGCGAACGTAACCGCCGTTCCAACGATTGCATAGTAGAAGAACGCGACCGGCGTCTTCCACGCGAGGAGCGAGACACTGGCGAGTCCCGCGACTCCTCCCAGGATCGCCGAGGTGCCGCGCGTGCGGCGGGTCAGCATGCCCAGCAGAAAAATCCCCAGCACCGGTCCGCCGAGGAAGCTGTTGATCATGTTAAACGCGTTGATGATAGGGCCGAGGCGATTGGCGAACAGGGCTGCTCCCGTCGCGGCGGCGCCCCACGCCACCGTTCCAACGCGTCCCGCCAGGACTGCCTCGCTGTCGGAACAGTGCGGCCGCAAAAGTCGCCCGTAGAAGTCGACGGTAGTGGCCGTGGTCAACGCGTTGATGCCGGCGCTCATCACCGCCATCGAGGCCGCGAAGATCGATGCAATGACCAGTCCCGCGAACCAGCCGCCGAGTTCCTTCATGACGAAGAAGGGGAGGATTGCGTCGCTGGATGGCAGGCCGTTCAACGCTCCGGGATGGAAGCGGTAAAAAGTAAACAGCACTGGCCCGACCGAGTAGAGCATCAGAGAGACGGGAACCACGATGATGGCGTCGAGCAAGATCGAGCGACGGCCGTCCTTCAGCGAACGGGTCGTGAAGTAGCGCTGGAGGTAAGCCTGGTCGGTGCCGAGCGTCGACAGGGCCATGAAACCGCCGCCTAGGGCTGCTGCCCAGAAGGTGGTGATTTGTGTGATATCGGAAGAGAAATTGAAGAGGTGAAGCCGGCCCGAATCGCGCGCGACGTGAAAGACGGTGGCGACCCCTCCCGGAATGTGCGCCACCGAGAGCCAGCAGACGGTCAGGAGTCCGGCGATCAGGATCGAGAATTGAAGGACATCGGTCCAGATAACCGCTTTCATGCCACCGAGCGTGGTGTACATCGTCGTGCAGACGCCCATGATCAGCACGCACGCGGCGAGGGGCAAACCCGTAATTAGCGACAGGATGAGCGAGGGCGCATAGATGACGATGGCCACGTGCGAGCCGCGCATGAGCAGAAAGAGCCCACTGCCCAGCAGGCGCGTTTTGAGGTCGAAGCGGCGCTCCAGATACTCGTAGGCTGTGTAAAACTTGAAGCGCGCGTAGAACGGCATGAAAAGGTACATCACCACCGGCGCGACAAACAGGTAGGCCCAACTCGACCAGACCAGCTCAAGATTATGCTGGTAGGTCCAGGCCGGGGCGCCCATGTAGCTGATGGCGCTCATGTCGGCGGCGACAAGCGAGATCGCCACCGGGATCGCCTTCATGGCGCGCCCTCCCAGGAAGAACTCCCCCGTACTCGTCTTTTTGCGATAGAAGAGACTCCCGAGGACGCTGATGGCAACGATGTAGCCACCCAGAATGAGCCAATCTCCGAAAGTAAAAGCGCCGGGAAGCATGGTCGACTGTCGGCAGATGGTGCCATATCTGAGTCTAAAAACACAAGCCTGCATCGCCGGAACATTGATTTGAGGCTTATTTTGCAGAAAAAAAAGAACCCCTTGACATCGGGCAAAACAGCGCACAAAATTGCCGACTGTCGACAGAATGGAAATGCATCAAGTTTCCACCGAGGATCTTATGAACACTGCCAAACAACAACTGCTGCTGCTTTCTCTGCTGGCGGGTTTGGGTTGGGCCCAGAGCAACTCGCAAGGAGCGATCGTTGGCACCACCACCGACCAAAGCGGCGCCGTTCTCCCTGGTGTGCAGATCACTGCGACCAGTGTGGCCACCGGCATTCAGAACGAAACCACTACCGGTCCGCTCGGGGACTACAGATTTTCCTTCCTAGCCCCGGGCCAGTACAGCGTGACCGCAACGCATGAAGGCTTCGCGAGACAAGCCGTGACCGCCAACGTGGGGGTCGGCACGATCGTGCGCACTGACTTCAAGATGCAGGTGGGCGCCACCAGCCAGGAAGTCATCGTGACGGATACGGCCGTGGCGATCAACACGGAAGACTCCTCGAAGGGCGATGTTATCGGCAGCGAGGCCATCTCGCACCTGCCACTGAACGGACGCGAGTTTCTTCAGCTCGCCGCGCTGGAGCCGGGAGCGGTCTCCGGAAACCCGAAGCGCGGCGTTCACGGCAGCAAGGGTGTGGATGTCAGCTTCAACGGCGCGCGCGCCAGCTTTAACAGCTACTACATCAATGGTGCGGCGAACACCGACCCGCTCTACAACCAGATGCAGTCGTCGCCGGCGCTGGATGCGGTCAGCGAGTTTCGCGTGATGACGAATATGTATTCTGCGCAGTACGGGCGCTCTGGCGGCGCGGTCGTGACCATCGTCACCAAGCAGGGCGAGAACCGGTTCCACGGGACTGCCTACGAATACCACCGCAACAAGGCGCTCGACGGGCTGCCGTACTTCTACAGCGGCCAGCGCAACAAGCTTCCCCTGTACCTGTTCAATCAGTACGGCGGCACGATCGGAGGTCCGATCATCAAGCGGAAGACCTTCTTCTTCTTCAGCACCGAATTCTTCCATCAGAAAAAGCCGGGGCAGCAGATCGTGACTTTTGCGCCGACCGACGCCGAGCGTCATGGTGACGTGAGCCAGACCATCAATCCATTCTCGGGACAACCTGTTGTCCTGACAGACCCGTACACGCAGCAACCGATCGCCGGCAACGTTCTCCCCTCGTCGATGATCACCCCGGTTGGTCAGAAGCTGATGGACCTGTGGCCCTCACCGAACTACAACGGTGATCCATTCCTCAACCTGCACCTGTTTCGTGGCGGGTTATACACACAAAAGAAGTATCTGGGTCGCGTCGACCACCACTTCTCCGACAAGGACAGCATCACCGGAACCTACGACTTCAACGATTACGATAATACCAGCCCCGGTATGAACATCTGGGGCGACAAAACCGGCGTCGATCACAATCGTACGTGGGCAGGCACCTGGACGCACGTCTTCACCCCACGGCTGGTGAACGACTTCAAGACGAGCTACGCGTCGTTCCAGTCGGGCAGCCAGTTTACGCTGAGTGATAACGGCAAGAACTTCTGCGTCACTTGGGGTATCAACGCAACCACCAACACTCTCCCCGGCACCTGTCGCCTGTTGATGTACACGATCGGCTACCAGCGTTATGACATCGGCAACGACGGCGATTTCAAACACCACAACAACAGCTACTACCTCAAGAATAACCTGGTGTGGGTGAAGAGCGCGCACACCTTGCTGTTCGGCGGGGAGTTCACCCGCGACATG
>QIAU01000021.1:0-9007 GCA_003225055.1 Acidobacteriota bacterium | reverse complement strand
CATGAACTTGCTCCGCAACATCGTCTCCGGCTACGTGCAGGACGACTGGAAAGTGAAGCCGTGGCTGACGCTGAACCTGGGCCTGCGTTACGACTACGAGCAGCCCTTTGGTAACACCGATAACCTTTTCATGTCACTCGACTTCAACACCGGTTTGCCACGCTATGCCCGGGGCGCGCCGCAGAGCCTCTTGAGCCTGGTGCGATTCAAGTATGAAACCGGCGGCCCCAACCGGCCGTACGCTGCAAACGCGAAAAACTTCTCTCCGCGCGTCGGTTTCGCACTGCGTCCCTTCAACAACAACAACACGGTCGTCCGCGGCGGGTACGGTCTCTTCTACACCACCGAGGATGCGTTCAGCACGATGTATGGTTCATGGGTTGCGCCGTTCCAGGGACTGGTGACCGGGTATCCACGCTACGCCGGCTCGTGGCCGGACAATCAGCCGCACCTGCAGACCCTCGACCAGGCCCCGTACGGACTCGATTATCTCCGCGGCAGCAGCCCTGGGTACTTTCTCCCTAACACGCCATACTATCCCGCTGGCTACGTGCAACAGTGGAATCTCACGGTAGGTCATAACCTGGGTGGCAAATGGGGAGTCGAGATTGGCGACGTCGGCAGCCATGGCGTGAACCTGATGGGTCAGACGACCATCCAGACCTACTCGAATGACCTCTACCTCAAAGCGGTCGCAAACGGCTTCAGCAACTTCGGCCTCCGGCAGAAAGGCTTCAACTCGCATTACGATGGATTCCAGGCGACGGTGAAGCACGAAGCTTCGCACGGGTTCGCCATGTTGACGAGCTACACCTGGTCACATGCGTTCGCCGAGGCTTCGAACTTCGACGCCCTAGAGAACGTCGTGACCGACGTCACAGCGGCGGGAACCATCGCTCGCAAGCTGTGGAGCCAGGCCGACTTCGATGTGCGGCACCGGCTCACGGTGTCCGGTTCTTATGAATTGCCCTTCGGTCGCAGTAAGGAATTCGGGCGGTCGTGGAACGCGCTTACCGACATGCTGCTCGGCGGCTGGAGATCGAATTTCATCTACACCTTCCAGAGCGGTTTCCCCTTCACCGTCTACACCTCAGGACTCCGTCTGCCAGATCGCGTCTGCAACGGCAACCTGCCGGGAGATCAGCGCTCGGCCAATCACTGGTACGACTACACTTGCTTCAAGGACCACCCGCCGACTACCTACGTTGACCCGGTGACAGGCGCGTCGAAGACGATCAACCTGCAGGGCAACTCGCACCCGAATATCATCACCGGGCCGCATACCAACGAGACGGACTTCGGAATGGAGAAGTACATCACCCTGCACGAAGGGCACACTTTGCAAATTCGCGCCGAGGCGTTCAACCTGTTCAATCACCCGAACCTGTTGACTCCGAATGGCAACTACTTCTTCAACTCGGCTTCAGGCGCGAAGATCACCAGCGCGCGAGACGGACGGGATATCCAACTGGCCGTTCGCTACTCGTTCTGAGTACCTTCGCGGCGAGGGATCCTGAACCGTGCGCACCCTGCGAGACGCCGGCTTGAACGGGCTGTGGGCAAACAGTTTTGCAACCAATGAAGTCGTTTCGTTAATTGCCGCTCCGGCCCGGCCCCCCAGCCGCCGGATGCGTTGAGGAGAGAATTACTTGTCCAGGTCTCGCCTGTCTGGAAGCGGTTGGAAGCCGGCAATCGCGGTAGTCGCGGTGTTGCTATCGGTCTGTGCCCGCGCGGAAAACGGCGTCGCCAAACTGAGCACCTCGCGGGCCGGGGCCGTGGCGCACCCGCCCGCTGTGCTGGTAAAGTTCGCCGAAAGCGCCTCGACGCACGACAACATGGTCAAGCCGGTGCGACTCAGCGATGGCCGGCTGCTAGCTCTCTCGTTGACGACGCACGTTCGGAGCCAAGAGATGTTCGGTCGCTACTCGAGCAACGACGGTGTGACCTGGGGCGAGCCGCATTCGCTATTCAAACTCCCCGCGCATGTCGGCGGATTCGGGTACTTTGACGCGTTCACCGATCGCGACGGTGAAGTCCATATCTTTTATTTGAACGACGGAAATACCGGGTCGGTGCTACCGAAATCGGCGGACGAGAAACCGGTACGCTCCGGGCCAGTGCTGGACATCTGGCAAGTGAAATCGAGCAACAAGGCCACGCAGTGGGGCCTGGCGACAAGCATCTGGAAAGGCCGGGCCGGCGACATCCTGTCGGTCGTTCAACTGCGCAATGGGCGGATTCTGCTGCCAATCTCATACATGACGGATCGCGGGTGGGGGCATCGTGGAGGCGGCTTCAAGCAGTTCACCTACGTAGGCTCGTTCAGCTCGTCGGCCCTTTACTCCGACGACGGCGGCGAAACCTGGGAGCAGTCGCCCGACGAACTGGTCGTGCCGGTGCCCGACTTGGGCACCATTGGTGGCGTCGAGCCGATCGTGATCGAGCTAAACGACGGACGCGTGTGGATGCTGATTCGCACTCAGATGGGCCGGTTCTACGAATCGTTTTCGCACGATGGCGGCACGCATTGGAGCCAGCCAAAGCCGTCGAGCATCCTCGCGTCCGAATCACCGGCTGCGCTGGTGCGGCTGCCCGATCAGAGAATCGTGATGATCTGGAACGAAGCCAATCGCTACCCATACGCGTACGGCGGCCGTCACGTTTTGCACGCAGCCATTTCGTCGGACGAGGGGCGTACCTGGCGAGGGCACCGCGAGATCCTGCGCGACCCCATGCGCAAGGATCCGCCGCCGCCGAATGGCGACTGGGGCACAGCGTACGCGTTTCCAGTCGTGACCGCACGCGGCGACCTGATATTTTCCACGTGGGTGCAGACGGGAATTCCCAGGTATCTGTTCCGGCTCGATCCGCGGTGGCTCGAGGAGACGCGGCAGTCAACCGACTTCTCGCAGGGGGTCGACGACTGGTCGACGTTCGGGACGCGCGGCGTGGAACTAGTGCCGGTGCCCCAGGGCGGTAATGCGCTCGAAGTGCGCCGGCAGGATGTGGCGTGGCCTTCCGGCGCCGTGTGGAACTTCCCCGTCGGCAACAAGGGACAGCTTCGACTGCGTCTGATGCTGCGCGACGGCTTTGGTGGTAACAACATCGGCCTCACCGACCATTACTCGGTGCCGTTCGATGAAGAGGATGTCTTTTACAACGTGTTCAACCTGCCGATCGCAAGCGATGGCAAACTGCTGGATGCAACGATGACAGCGAATCGCTGGCACAACGTTGCCCTGGAGTGGGACATGGCGCGAGGCGAGTGCCATGTCGACGTCGACGGCCGTCCCGCCGGAGTCGTCCGCGCTCAGCGGCTCACGGGCGGTCTCAACTACCTGAGATTTCATTCGACGTCGGATGCCCCGGATCGTGGGCTGCTGGTTGAATCTGTCGACGCGAACGTATCCGCCAGCTGGCCGGCAGCAGCGCGCATAGGCGTGACGCCAGCGCGAAGGGCGCTGGGAGTTGGCCAATAAGCGCGATGAGCGCACCTACGATGACCGAAAACAGGCTGAACCTGATCCAGTACGTCGAACCTTGTGTCATCTACGACAATCCGAAGCCGCACGTGCACAGCCGACACGGTTACCATCCTGGTGTCGAGCAGATGCCCAATGGCGACCTGCTGGCCCTGTTCCTGTTCGCGGAAGCCTTCGAAGCGCCGAACGGCACCACGTATGTATCGCGCTCGCGCGACCTTGGAAAAACTTGGGAGCTACAAGGTCCGCTGTACGACAAGTCGGTCCTGGGCTTTGAGACCACAGACACCTTGAAGCCGCGGCTGCTGCGCGACGGCACGGTGATCGCGACTGGCTACCGCTTTCATCGGCTGAACCGGGAGGAGGCGATCGCCATTCCCGAAACCGGCGGCTTTCAGCCCGGCGATAATGTCGTCGCATTCTCGCGCGACCAGGGCTGTACCTGGACGTTTCCTGAGGTCATCCCGCGGAGCTACCCTGAGTTGCTGGAATTATCCGGTGCCTGTATTGAGACCGCGGCGGGCGAGCTGGTAGCGACTGCCGGTTTTTACAATTTGCCCGACGGCTCGAATCCGACTGGCCGCTTCGGCGCCGTCCTGCGCAGCCGCGACAAGGGAAAGACCTGGGATGACCACACTTTCTTCGTCCCGCCCGGCCGCATTACTCCCTGGGAGACGCGAGTATGTGAAATGCAGGTGGGACGGCTCGTGGCAATCATCTGGGCTTACGACCAGGACAACCGAACACACTTATCCAATCGCGTCACTGTATCGCACGACAACGGCTTGACATGGTCGCCGCTGATCGACACCGGCCACATGGGTCAGGCGTCCAACCTGGTCTATCTCGGAGGCGAGTACCTGCTCAGCATTCACGCGCATCGCGCCGAGAATCCCGGCATTTACCTGCGTGTGGTCGATTTTCGTGAGGATCAGTGGGAGGTCGTCGACGAGGCGGTGATCTGGGGCGGAAGGCTCGGCCAGCAGACGCGCACCGGCCAGGAAATGTCGATGATGTTCACCTCGCTGCGCTTCGGCCAGCCATCGGTCATGCGGCTGAGCAATGGCGAATTTCTCGCCAGCCACTGGAGCATCGAGGATGGGCAGGGCAAGATCCGCGCGCATCGCCTGCGGATCGACACCGGCAAGCTGGGCCTGCGACGATAAGAGCGCGGCGGCAAACAATCAGGAGGAGGACCCGCGGAACATAACGAATGCTGGCAGCCTTCAACAGCGCGCGCCATCGCTGCCGAGCCGCTTGCGTCGCGGTCGCACTGTCGGTCGTGTATGCAGGCGCGAAGACGCCCGCGAACGGACCATCGATTTCGGAGCTGCGCGTCGAAAAAGTTGTTGGCAGCGAAACCGGCGGCGCGGTCCTGGACGTAGGCCGCAGGGACGCGTTCGACGGTGTGTGGGCAACCTGCCCGAGTGTGCTGTTCGATGGCAAGCAGTACCGGATGTGGTACTCGTCGTTTTACGACTCACACATGGGCCGAGGCGGGATTGGTATGGCCACAAGCGCCGATGGCATCCACTGGACGCGCGCCAATAACGGCGACCCGGTACTCACCCTGGGAGCGCCTGGCTCATTTGATGACGGTCAGGTCATGGGTCCATTCGTGATGCGCGACGGCGGCGTATATCGCATGTGGTACACGGGAATGAACACACAGTGGCACAGCTCCGGTATCGGCTTCTATCGCATTGGGCTCGCGACGAGCAGGGACGGCGTCCATTGGACGCGCGCCAATGGTGGGCACCCCGTGTTCGACATCGGCCCCCCTGGAGCCAATGACGAGGTACAGGCCGCGACGCCGAACACTCTGCGCGAGTCCGGCGGATATCGGATGTGGTACGCAGCGTGGTCGCCGAAAACAGGACATACGATCTGCAGCGCCACTAGTCGCGATGGAATTCAGTGGCAGCGTGAGGAGGAGGGTCGGCCCGTGACCGGGCTTGTTTCCGGCGGGCAGTACGGCCCTGCGGTGACGCGCGTCGGTTCGACATACTTGATGTTGTACATGAGCGCGGGCGCCAATGAGTCCCGCGGTTTGTTCGCGGCCACCAGCAGCGATGGACGAAGGTGGATCCCCATCGGCACCACGGCGGCCATCGCGCCCGGCGCGCCTCCTGCGTTCGATTCAGCGCTGGCCGGACACGCGTCGCTGCTAGTAAGTGGCGACAGGCTGAAGGTCTGGTACACGGGCTATCGAAGCGAGGTGGGCGGGACCCATGGGTGGAAGCTCCGCATCGGGGCAGCCACGATCGCGCTGCGAAACTGAAATGACTCAACCGGCCACACTCGGCGCCTTCCAGCTGGCAATCACACTCGACCAGGGGTGGCCGGTCGGGCGGGGTTTCTTCCGCGCGAGAAGGTAGCGGTGCCGAGTGAGATCCTGTGCTCGTTACGAGCCATGGCGACTGGGATCATGACGGCGATTACGACGGCCGAGGGAGAGATTGTGCGCTCCGGACAGCGCGCTCAGTAGGCAGTTCATCGGTTTGGGACGAAAAGACAAAACAATGAGCGATCTGGCAGCCAACAAGGCCATGCGCCTGTTCCTACTCGACGGCAAGACCGCGCTGGTCACTGGCGGTGCCGGCATATACGGACCACACATCGCACGCGCGCTCGCCTATGCCGGCGCGCACGTCATCATCGCCTCGCGCGACGCCGCAAAATGTGGCCAGTTCGCGGAAAAGTTGCGGCGCGCCAACCTCAGCGTGGAAGGCGAGGGCCTCGACCTCACGTCAGAAGCGTCAATTCGGGCGTTGCGTGACAAGATCGTCGCGGGGCGCGGCCGGCTCGACATCCTGGTGAACAACGCCGTCGCGCGCGCGGGCGGCGACCTGCGTCATTCCACAGCCGCGGACTGGGAAGAGACGATGAAAGTCAATTCGACGGGCCTGTTTCTTGCCTGCCAGATCTTTTCGGAGCCGATGCAGGAGGCGCGGGCGGGTTCGATCATCAATATCGCTTCGATCTACGGTATGGTCGGTCCCGACTTCTCTATTTATCAGGGTACGAAGCTGAGCAACCCGGTGAATTACGCTTTCGCCAAGGGCGGCATGATCAACCTGACCCGCTACCTGGCGAGCTTTCTTGCACCCTACAACGTTCGCGTGAACTGTCTGTCGCCGGGCGGGTTCCGCAATGAAGATACGCCGCGGGAGTTCGTGGCGAATTACGAACGGCGCACGCCGATGAGTCGCATGGCGGAGCCGGATGACATCAAGGGTCCGGTCGTTTTTCTAGCGTCGGAGGCGGCACGTTATGTGACCGGCCAAAACATCGCTGTCGATGGCGGCTGGACGGCGATTTGAGCACACGGATCTGATTTTCCGCCAACGAGAGGACGGTTCCTGTGAGGCTGATTCGGTACTCCCTCGGCGCGGCTCTGGTCGCCTGCACATGCGGCGCGGTCGCGCTGGCGCAACAACCGATGTTCGAAACGGGGGTTGTGGCGCGTTCCGACTCGCAACAATTTGTCCTGAATGCCTACTCGGTCATCGACCGGCTTAGGTCGGGACGGTTGCTTTGCATCTTCTCGGTCGAAACTGCGGAGAAGCCGCCGAAGATGAGGATCGCCTCGTCAATTTCCGACGACGGCGGCAAAACGTGGTCGAAGCCGGAGGTAGTCTTTGATCACCCCCACACCGAGGACGCCGATCCCAGCCTGCTGGTCGACGGGGACCGAGTGCTCGCGTTTTCGACCACGGTCCCGGAGCCGGTTCGAATCGAGCGTTCGCTAATCTACATGCGCGCCAGCCGTGACGGCATTCACTGGGGAGACGAGGTCCTGCTGAAGACACCGCACCGCTACATCGCCGGAAAAATCCACCAGGGACACCGGCTCGCCGATGGCACGCTCATTGTCGGTTATGCGTGGGACACGTGGGCTGAGCAGGGGATGCCACCCGCCACCGAAGGCGAGATGGACATCAAGTCAGGCGTGCTGCGCTCGACCGATGGCGGGAACACATGGGTGGCGGGCGGCGACCTGTATGCCCAGGTGCCGAAAACCTCTCCTCATTCCGTGATGGGACTTGACGAGCCGGCAACCGTGGTGCTCGCCGACGGGCGACTGTTCACCTTGCTGCGTGCTTCGGGAACGAAGCTCTACCAGTCGTGGAGCAGCGATGGCGGCGTTACCTGGCAGCAGCCGCAGCCGAGCACGCTGACGGCGCACAATTCGCCTGCGGCGCTGTGGAAGCTCGACGGATCAAGCGACGTGCTGGTCGTGTGGAATAACTCGCCGACCGGTCGAACCCCGCTTGTGGCCGCACTTTCCACGGACGGCGGCCGCACCTGGTCGGAGCCGAAAGTTCTTGCCGATTCCCACGGCCCGCAACAGGCCTCGTATCCATCCGCCGTGCAGGCGACAGACGGGACGATCATCGTCGTATGGCAGCAGCAGTTGCCGCAAGATGGCCGCGAAATTCGCATGGCGCGCTTCAATCGCGCGTGGCTGCTCAGCCCGTCCCAGGGAGCACAGTAACCATGCCAACCCGCATTCGCACTGACAGAGCACCGTGCCCGGCAGCGGCGTACGAACAGGCGGTTGTTTCCGGTGACCTGATCTTCGTCTCCGGGCAGGCGGCGTCCGATCCGGCAACCGGCCAGATTTCCGCCAAGACGATTGAAGAGCAGGTCACACTGGCTTTGCGACCTCAACGACTTCGCGGCAATGAACCGCGCCTACGCAGCGTTTTTCGGCGACACACTGCCCGCGCGCACCACCGTGCAGGCCGGACTTGGAACCCTACGCGTCGAGATCGATGCTATCGCCGCACGGGAGGGCCCGGGCAACGCGAAGAAGCGACTCCGACGCAGCACGGGTGCCGCGAAACCGCAGATGCGGAAATGAACTCCGCGGCATCCACTCACGGACATTTGCAAGCCCTGGTGATCCTGACGGCGTGCCTCGCCCCGCTGTGGTTTCTCCGCGGTGCGGCTGCGGACGATCTCCCGAACTCTGCGGAAAGCGCCGTGTGCGCGTTTCAGGATGCAGTCTTTCTTTCGACCCGTGACACGGAAGTCGACGGTCGACGCGCCGTGGATCTCTACTGGAAATCGACCGAATTGTCGTCGGCTGTGAAAGTCGATGCGGCTTTCAACCAGAAGCTGGCTGCGCTTTACGCCGACCTCGAAGGGGATCGCGTAGTGCGCGTCGCGTTGCGTGCAGATGGATGGACAGGCCAGCCAACGCGTGCACCGCTGGTGCTCATGCAAGGCCAACCATTTGCAACTGTGTTGGTGGTTGTTGCAAACCAGACTGACCATCGACAGGAGGTGACCTTGCGTGTCGGCGGTGACGCTGCGAGCGTGGCCGAGCAGAGCATCCAACTTGCTCCTGGTCAGACAACGGCGCTTGCGCCGACCCTGCAGGCGAATAAGTTGGGTCCGTTCAACGCGATGCTTGACCTTATCGGCGAGCGGCGCGCAAGCATTCCGCTCTCCGGCGAAGTGCGGCACGCGGTCCGACTCCGTCTTCGCGTTCTCGATCCCGACAGCACCGTCACGCC
>QIAU01000279.1:1112-3334 GCA_003225055.1 Acidobacteriota bacterium | reverse complement strand
CGCCTTTGTTCTGCTCATCGCCTGCGCCAACGTCGCAAATCTCGTCCTTGCCAAGACGCTCATGCGGCGCAAGGAAATTGCCATTCGGACGGCGCTGGGCGCCAGTCGCCTCATCGTCCTGCGTCAAATTCTCGCTGAAACCGTTCTTCTCTCCGTTGTAGGCGGAGTGCTCGGCCTATTTCTTGCTCGCTTTGGTATCACCCTGATCGTGAAAGTTCTTGGCGACCGCATTCCCCCGTTCATGCAAATCACGCTGGATGTCCCGGTGCTCGCCTTCGCGCTTTCGCTCTCTGTTGTCGCCGGTGTCCTGACAGGTCTCATTCCTTCAGTTCGCTTTACGAAGGCGGACGTCAACGAAGCGCTCAAACAAGGGCAAAGCCGCGGCGCTTCCGACGCCCGCGGTGGCGGAACGCGCCGTCTTCTTGTCGTTTCTGAAGTCGCGCTTTCGCTCGTACTTTTGATCGGCGCCGGCCTCATGATTCGCAGCCTTTGGGAGCTTCGCAAAGTCCAGCCCGGTTTCGATCCGCACAATTTGCTCACCATGACAGTTCCGCTCCCTGCAAACCGGTTCCCTTCTCCCGCCGGCGAGATTCATTTTTTTGAGGATGCCCTGAACCGCATCCGCGCCCTTCCCGGAATTGATTCCGCGGGCGTGATCGATACCCTGCCGCTAAACGGCGAGGGCGGGTCGAATCAGCCGTTTACCATTGAGGGCCGCCCTGCGCCGCCCATGTCCGAGCAGCCTGAGGTGGACGTTCGCGTGATTAGTCCCGGCTACCTCCGTGCGATGCACATTCCTATTCTTCGCGGCCGTGACCTCACCGACTCCGACATCGCCGGCAAACCCGGCGCAGTTCTCATCAGCGACTCTTTGGCTCGCCGCTTCTGGCACAACGAGGACCCCATTGGTAAACACCTGACGCTGACTTTTTTACCGAGCATCTCTCGCGAGGTCGTTGGCATTGTCGGGGACACGAAACTGGAGTCTCTCGACCAGACCCGCCCTGTCGCGGTGATTTACCACCCCTTGGCGCAGCTCACTGCTCCACCCAGAGAACCCTGGCGCTCCTTCCCAATGAGCTTCACCGTGCGTACAAACTCCGATCCGATGAATTCCGTATCAGCAGTGACCGGCACCATCCAACAAGTCGCTCCGGATCTTCCCGTCGTCGATGTCATGAGCATGAAAGAAGTGATTGCGCAATCGGTCTCCCCTCAACGGTTTAATATGCTTCTGCTCGCAAGCTTTGCGGGGCTCGCTTTGATTCTTGCCGCCGTTGGCATCTACAGCGTGCTCTCCTACACGGTTCGCCGCCGCGTCCGCGAAATCGGCATTCGCATGGCCCTTGGCGCCTCCGACAGCGATGTCGTCCGGATGGTTCTCACTGACGGACTAAAACCGATCCTTCTTGGCCTTGCCCTGGGTCTCGCTGCCGGGCTGGCGTTAAGTCGCGTCGTTTCTTCGCTCATCTTTGGCGTGCGCGCCACAGACCCGCTCACATTTGCCGCCGTCGCTCTTCTTCTCTTGCTTGTCGGGATCATCGCTACCATCGTTCCGGCGTATCGCGCCACTCGGATCGAGCCCGTTCGCATCCTCCGCGAAGAGTGACGAGTGCGATTCCCTAGAAACAGAGGAAGAAACGAAAGAAAGAAGCTTTTTAGTGACCCAAATCCAAAACCAACCACGCTTCCGCTTTGTTCACTGTCAGCTGTAAACTAGCTTCGGTTCCGTGACAGATTTAAACAGCCGAAATGGTTGGCGCGAAAAAACCACCAATGATTTAGTCCAACAAGTTGGAACGGCACTGGGCGATAATCGGGTTACATGGATCCAAAATTCATACGGAATTTCTGCATCATTGCGCACATCGACCACGGCAAATCCACGCTGGCCGACCGCCTGCTCGAAATGACCGGCGCGCTTTCCGAGCGCGAAATGCACGAACAGGTTCTCGACTCGATGGACCTGGAGCGCGAGCGCGGCATCACCATCAAAGCGAAAAGCATTCGCCTGCACTACAAAGCGAAAGATGGAAACACCTACCGTTTGAACTTGATCGACACGCCCGGCCATGTGGATTTTTCCTACGAAGTTTCGCGCGCGCTTTCCGCGTGCGAAGGCGCATTGCTGGTGGTTGACGCGTCGCAAGGCGTGGAAGCGCAAACCGTCGCGAATACTTTTCTTGCCGCAGGAAACAACCTCACCATCATTCCGGTAATCA
>QIAU01000279.1:0-1072 GCA_003225055.1 Acidobacteriota bacterium | reverse complement strand
TCGAAAGCGTGCTGGCGATTCCTGCCGATGATGCGCTGATGATCAGCGCCAAAAGCGGCCTCGGCGTCGAGAACGTGCTCGAAGCCATTGTCGCGCGCGTTCCGCCACCAAAAGGCAGCGCCGAGAATCCGCTGCAGGCGCTGATTTTCGATTCGTGGTTCGACATTTATCGCGGCGCGGTGATTCTGGTTCGCGTGAAAGAAGGCCGCGTGACGAATCAGGTGAAAATCAAACTCGTCGCCGGCGACCAAACTTACGAAGTCGAACAGCTCGGCACACTCACGCCAAAGCCGGTCGCGCTCGAAGAACTCGAAGCGGGCGACGTCGGCTTCATCGTCGCGAACATCAAGCGCGTGGCGGATGCCCACATGGGCGACACGGTGATCGAAGTCGATCGCCCTGCTCCGGCGCTACCGGGATTCGAGGCCATCAAGCCGATGGTCTTCGCGGGGCTTTTTCCCGTGCTTGCCGACGATTACGAGCCGCTGCGCGATGCGCTCGGAAAATTGCAGCTGAACGACGCCGCATTTTTCTACGAGCCGGAAAATTCCGTCGCTCTCGGCTTCGGCTTCCGGTGCGGCTTCCTCGGCTTGCTGCACATGGAAATCGTGCAGGAGCGGCTGGAGCGCGAGTTCGGGCTCAACCTGATTACGACGGCGCCGAGCGTGCGCTACCGCATTACGCGAGTGACCGGCGAAGTCATCGAAGTCGACAGCCCTGCAAAATTCCCGAATCCGAGCGACATCCAAAAAATCGAAGAGCCGATCATCAAGGCGATGATCATCACCAACGACGAGTCCGTCGGCGGTCTGCTGCGGCTTTGCCAGGAAAAGCGCGGCACGCAAAAGAATTTCGAATACCTCTCGCCGACGCGCGTGATGCTCACGTACGAGTTGCCGTTCAACGAAATCGTGCTCGACTTCTACGACCGCTTGAAATCGGTTTCCCGCGGCTACGCATCGCTCGATTACCACCTCGCCGGTTACCAGGAATCCGACCTGGTGAAGCTCGACGTGCTGGTGGGCGGCGAGCCGGTGGACGCGCTGGCGCTCATTGTGCACCGCGATTTTGC
>QIAU01000278.1 GCA_003225055.1 Acidobacteriota bacterium | reverse complement strand
AAAATGACGTCGGTATTCTCGGGAGCCAGCTTATGGGCGCGCATTAACAAATCAAGGGCATCGACGGCGCGGGTCTGATCGGAATAGACTTGTGCCATCAAGTAGAGGGTTTCGGGCGAATCGGGTTTCAGTTTCAGCGCTCGGTTCAACACCAGCTCGGCCTTCGCGTATGCGCCGCTGCGAAGATAAGCCTGTCCGAGGTTATACAAAATCTCCAAGGTCTCGGGCTGCAAGGCGTTGGCCTTTTCCAGCTCGAGTTGCGCAGCGCGGTATTGTTTTTCGGAGGCCAGAAGCACACCAAGCGTGAAATGCAGCTGGACATCTCTCTCATTTTCGGCGGAAAGCTCTCTTGCCCCTTTCAATCCATCGGAGGTCCGGCCGGCTCGAAGGTACGCGCGGGTCAGATTGAAGCGAGTGGCAATGTTCAAAGGGCGCACACGCAGAAAGTGGGTAATGGACTCGGAAGGCGCGCCTTTGGCCATCAGCACCAGGCCCAAGTTGTAGTTCCCATCGCGATTCCCGGGGTCCAGGCGCAAAACTTCCCGGAACTCTTTCTCCGCGCGCCCCAGCTTTTCCTGGGCGACGTAAACGTTCCCGAGGTTGTTCCTGGTCCTGGTGGAGTTGGGGTCGAGCTGCAACGCACGCTGGAACGCCTCGAAGGCATTCGCGTAATCTTTTTGATCGCTGTAAATAATACCCAATAGATTGTAACCCTCCACGCTCGAGGGATTCCGTGAGAGCTCTTCCTGGACTTTCTCTTTGGCTTGTTCGATCAAACCTTGGCGAAGCAGTTCCTCCACTTCCCGGTATTGCGGCTGGATCTTCGAGGATGGCTGAGCATTTTTCTTCGCGGGAACAGATTGCTGGGCGGGAGCCACTGTCGGAAATAGAAGAATCACGGCAAGGGCATGCAACATTGAAGCGCCGATTTTCATCCCTGAGTATGCTCCACGTGCGCTGTGATTAGAGGCGTCAGAAAGTCACTGTAGCATCTCCAATTCTTTCTGAGCCACCTTGTGCTGCGGTTGTTGCTGCAGCAGCTCGAGCAACACCTCTTTGGCCTTTTGCTTTTCTTCCAAGATCACGTAAAGGCGAGCAAGATTGAGATAGGCCTGGTCAAACTCGGGGGCCACGCGGATGCAGGTCTTGAATCTCTCTTCTGCGTCGGAGTTTCGCCGTTCACGAACAAAGAGCACCGCCAAGTTGTTCAGCGCATCGGGATAATCCGGACGCAAGGTCACCGCTTTTTCCAGATAGCGCGCGGCCTGTTCGAGCTGGTCTTGCCGGGCGTAGAGCATTCCGAGGCTGTAGTTGACTTCCGGGTCATCCGGTGAAATTTCGAGCGCGCGGCGTAGGAGTTCTTCTGCTTCCGCAAAGGCTCCCTGCCGCCGATAGATGTTGCCGAGGTTTACAAGCGCGATGGCATAGCCCGGCTTGAGGAGCAAAGACTGTTTGAAGTTGCGGATGGCCTCGTCGGTCCGACCTTCCTCGGCAGCCAGCATTCCTAGATTGTTCCACGCTTCCGGATAGTTCGGACGGAGCTTCAGGGTCTGCTCGAGGTATTGGCGCGCGTCAGGGAAAGCGTTTCTTCGGAGATACAGCGTTCCCAAATTGTAATAGGCTTCGGGTTCTTGCGGCTTGGCGGCGATAACCTGCTTGAAGGACACCGCCGCCTGCTCCAGATAACCGCGCTGGAACATCGCCACGCCATAAGTGAAATCGTTGCGTTGAAAGGCACCCTGATAGAGCACTCCGCCCAGAGGAAGCGCTCTCCGAACGGCTGGAGTGCTCGGGACCAATCGCAGATCTTCCACCAACCGTTCGGGATGCACCGCCCCCTGGTAAACCTTAACGATCATGCCGTCCTTATCGAGGAGCAGAGAAACCGGAATCGGCAGATCCCTGCGACGATCGAACAGGTAGCGATAGATGATGTTGTAGATGCCGGCCGCCTCCGGCGTGGCGAGCAAGTTGGGAAAGCCCAGCCCTTCTTTGGCGGCGAGTGATCGCGCCGCTTGTCGATCGCCAGGGTCATCGACGTTAATGCCCAGGATGTGCAGGCCGTTTGTGGTGAGCGTCGCTTGGTAATGCTGGAGCAGTCGCAACTGTTCCCGGCAGGGCGGCGAAGCGGTTGCCCAAAAGTGGAGAAGTAGCGTGCCGCCTCGGAACGACCGCAGATCCCTCATGTTGCCGGCGAAGTCGGGCAAGGAAAACTCCGGCGCGCTCAGCGGCTCGATGAGCCAAGTCTCAGCCGACGAAGGCAAAAGTTCCGGCTTCTGAGGTTCTCCCGCTTGCCGATAAGAAGGGGGTGAATCTCTAAAGGGCCTAGCCAGAAAATCTTTGGAGCCTTCCTGAATTTCAATTCGATGGTCTACCGGTAGACGCTCGAAGACCTGAGTCAAGCCACTGGGCCAACGGATCAAGGCGTGGATGGTTCGTTGGACTTTTCCAACGCCAAAGAAAAGCTCCTTGCTGTGCTGCGATAGAAATCCGGAACCAGCCTGTAGGTATTTCGTCTGGCGATGCGCTTCGGCTTCGACTGTTACGGCCGCCCCGATCGCATCGCGGTTGCTCTTTTGCCCGCGCAAACGGAATGCGATGGAGTGGCCGAGTTCCTTCATGGCGTTGCGCATAATCCGAAGTTGCGGCGCGTTCCGGTTTTTCAGCACGACTTCCAATCGTCCGTCCTGGTCCAGGTCGGCGAGTGCAAACGAGCGGCTGTCCTCCAGCAAGTCCAATCCAACCGTGCCCGAGACTTCCGAGAACGTGCCGTCGTGATTATTCGCGTAGAAAACATTCCGCTCACGACCGCTCCAGGAGCTGTCCGATCGAATCAGTTCATTGATGGCGTTCCACCCCTGCTCGTAATTCAACGACGGGGTGGGGTTCGGGGGCGATTTCGCTACCAGCTGTCGCCAGAAGAAACTGGAAAGGTCGCCCTTATCCAGGGCCGCAGTCTCGGGCCCTGAAATATAGCCGTTCGCAATGTACAGGTCCAGATAGCCATCGTGATCAA
>QIAU01000193.1:62676-72334 GCA_003225055.1 Acidobacteriota bacterium | reverse complement strand
GCATGTCGGTTGAACCGAAGGTCTGGATTCGCAAGTAAGGTGGTCATTGGCCAGTGTTCAATGTTCAATGCCTTTGCTTGCTGCTCACTGACCGCTGACCACCGACCCCTCGTTTGCAAACCCGTCTCGTCCAGAAGCCTGAGGGCCATGTGCGCCGGCCATCCATGGTGGCACGAATCTGCGCTTGTCTCGCGACATCCGGAGATAGCTCTGGGGCCAGCGGGGGAAGGCTTTCTCCAGAATTTCCAGGAAGAAGATTTGCATGGCGCTGCTGCTCCACAATACTTCACATTCCGGGCTGAACGCCAAGAATGCCTGCAACAGATACTGCTCGAACCAGAAGCATCGATTCTTAAGCACGACCTCGCGCGGATAGTCGGAAGGCAGGAACACGTCATGCACCTGCACCAGAACTCCGTTTTGCAGCCGAGGTAGGATGTCCAGGTATTCGTAAACCACGTCGCTGCCAATACTGACCACATGGCTGGAGTCGGACTTGCTGCACCGGTTTGGGAACGACTTTCATTCGTCCGTCAAGGTCGCTGTCCGGCAGCCGATGCGATCGGGGAAGGGATCGATCGTGATGAGTTCACTCGGAGTGTCTCGCTCGGCCAAGTTGGCGTGGAGCGCTGCGGCCATCACGCGAGTGCTGAACCCGCTGCCAACTTCGATAATGCGCGCCGGTCTGTGTTTGCGGACGAAAGAGTAAGCTATCTCGGCATCGACCCCCTCAAAGAATCCATTGTTGTAGCGATAATGGCTGCCGTTTTCTTTTTCCTCTTCTGAGAAGGTCCATTCCGTACCGTATTCGGATACAGAGTCGCCCAGTAATTCAATTTGCTGTTTCAGGCGCAGGTCCAACCCCGCCGGGAGGGAACGAACTGGCCACTCACGATCCTCCAACGCTGCACGATCCGGCACGGGCCAGTAGTAATGATTCGGGCTCACGCTGATACCTAGGTTCTGCAGCGTTTCGAAAAGCACGGACAGCCAGGGAAAGCAGGGCATCGTTCTCATGCAGTTTCCTGGCCACCTTGCAGAGGACTCCGTTGTCACGGTTGTGCTCGGGATGCAGCTTGCCGTTTCTCGGCCGATTACTCCCGTGATGGGCGGGGCGGCACTGGATCAGGGAACTTGTTCGCCAGGGGTGTTCCAGAACTAGCAGCGGAATCCAAGTGGCTCGTGGTAATTGCTGCAATTGATATTCGGATGACATCAACTCGCCGAGGTTTACAGCAGCAGGAGAGAAATGCCGCAGCACACGCGGGCCTTCGCCGAACCTGCTCTTTGGTCCGGGTTGCTGCGGCCGGGAGTTGCCGCCCTGCTATTTAGCGGGCGTGATACTCGGTCGCAGTTGCGGGCTTTGGGGATTGGAGAGAGCATCCTGGGCTGCCTGAGGAAGCTTATCCGCATTCGCTAACAGCAGGCTGACCTGCCATAGCTGCGTGTTGGAGAGCGCCTGCTGAAAGCCGGGCATGCCGGTCATGCGAATTCCTCCCGAAACTTTCCAGAAGGTTTCACCGGGTGGATCATCGGTCACGCCCTGGCCGCGAAAGAGCTCGGGAGGTTTCGGATACATGCCCTTGGCGATAGCGGTCTGGGGCTGCGCGGGAAGGCCGTGACAAACAGCGCAGTTGTCGCGATAGATCTGGGCTCCCGCAACCAGGTTGGACTCATTCCAGGGCAGAGGTACGTCCTTCGGCATTTCCTTTTCTGCACGCGCATGGAGCACCTTGTGGGTGAGCATATTCTCAAAAGGCATGGCTTGCGCCGACGTAGCGACGGGCGCGCTACCCGAATCGAAATACACGTATACCGCAAGCGGTACAGCGATTAATCCGAGGAGCAACCCGAAGACGAAGGCTTTCACCGGCTTTCTCCTGAGAGGTGAAAAAGCATTGTCTCACGATGTTGTGATGAAGAGGTAATCAGCGTGCCTTCCCGAAACAGGAAAACCGGGGAGCCTCGTGTGAGAGCACTCCCTTGTGGAAAAAGAAGCATTCCTCAAGACATCGCACGAAATCGGGACATTGTCACTCATGGTGACAAAATATCCACAAGCTTCATGAGTGTGCTCTGGTTTTTGGATAGACACCTAGCGAGCAATTTGTCTTCCAAATGAAATCCCGAAAGAAGCGACGTTATTTTGGTTTGCTTGCCTCGCGAAGGGGGCGCAATGGATTTCTGGGATGTGCCGGCGTCTATGGCTTGGAATTTCTCTGAACTTCAGACTGCCGGCGCGCAGGAAAACACCGCGTGGTGAGTTGAGGCGTTGCCGGCTGAGTGCTAAAACGTATTCAGTCCTGGCCGGGCGATTCCGTACTGCTTGATCTTGTGATAAAGCGAACTCCGGGGAATACCAAGCCTCTTGGCGGCAGCTTCCACCCGGCCCCCCTCCAGCAGAAGCACCTCTTCGATGTAGTGCTTCTCCATTTCCTCTAAGGTTCTCACCCCTTCGCTTGCGCCAAACCGCTCCATTTCCGGCACCTCGAAGTGCAGGTCCTTTTCGTTTAGAACACGGCTTCCGCTGAGAAGAACAGCGCGCTCAAGAACGTTGCGCAGCTCCCGTATGTTTCCTGGCCATTGGTACGACTGCAAGCTGCGTATTGCATCGGTGGTTATTTCAACTCGCCCGGTACCCAAATCGACCGCCAAGCGATCGAGAGTGTCCTCGGTGAGAACTGGAATATCTTCCACCCGTTCGCGCAGCGGCGGGGTGGTCAAAGGAATGGTGCTGATCCGAAAATATAAGTCAGCACGAAAGGATTTCTGCTTCACGAGTCTTGCCAAATCCTGGTGAGTCGCCGCGATCAGACGAATATCCACCCTCCGGTCGCGAACATCACCCAACCTTCGAAACACTTTGTCCTCAAGCACCTTGAGCAGCTTGGGCTGGACGTTCAGGTCCACGTCTCCAATTTCATCCAGGAAAACCGTGCCCTTGTGCGCGATTTCCAGGAGTCCGCTCTTGCTCTGGACGGCTCCCGTAAAAGCTCCCCTCTCGTGCCCGAACAACTCGGTTTCCAGGAGGTCGCGGGAGAGCCCGCCACAATTCAAGTCCAAAAAAGGCTCGGCCGAACGCCGTCCGTTGTCGTGCATCCACCGCGCCAATACTCCCTTGCCAGTGCCGGTTTCACCTTGAATGAGCACGGGACTGTCAGCGGCAGCGATCCGGGCCGCCAGTTCAGCCAGTTTGAGGATCGTGGCGCTGTTGCCGAGGAAGGGATTCATAGTCCCGCGCGAGTAACGCACCTTCTCCGCCGCCTGTTTCTGTTGGTTGCGCTGGTTCTCCATGCTTCTCTGGATGAGCAGGACAAGGGCGGAGAGATTTGCCGGCTTGGTAAGAAAGTGTTCGGCGCCTAGTTTGACCGCGTCCACCGCCAGGTCAATGGAGCCGTGGCCGGTAAGAATGATGATAGGGACGGTGGGATCGATGCTCTTGAGGCGTGGCAGCAGTTCCATGGCATTGCCGTCAGGCAGCTCGTAATCGAGCACGACCGCATCGGGCTCTGCGGTCCGCCACGCCCGTTCCCCTTCGGCACAGGTCCCTGCGGTCTCGACCTCGTAGCCTTTACCGCCGAGATAATTGCAGATTAGGGAACGAAATTCTGCATCATCGTCGACAACCAGAATCTTGTTTCTAGCCACTGCTTCCTCGCTCGGTAGCTGTCGCGGCCGAATACTCTGTCAAGTTTTTGTCATCAACAACAATCTACACACCTCGATACCGAGGCTCCTCAATTCGGGTTCGAACCAGACGGGCGAGCGCGTCAAGACTAAAAGGTTTCTGCAGAAAGCTTGCTCCAATGGCGGTCGCATCATCCGTCGGCGTGCGATCGGCGTATCCCGAGACAAGAATGATGGAGAGCTGCGGCCGCACTTCCAGTGCCGCCTTGGCCAGCTCGATTCCTCCCATCCCAGGCATCACCATGTCGGTGATTAGCACATCAATCTCACGCTGGTAGTTCTTGCAGACCTTCAGCGCCTCGGTTGCGTTGCCGGCCTCCAGGATGGCGTATCCTTTCGATTCCAGGTATACGCGGCTCACAACGCGAAGGGCTAGCTCGTCTTCCACCAAAAGAATGGTCTCGGTGCCGCCAGGGGCGATTTGGGCACTCCGGGAAACCGGTTCGGCAGCCTTGGGGACATCAATCCGAGGCAAGTAGATTTTGAAGGTGCTCCCCTTATTCAACTCGCTGTCGACCCAGATAAATCCGCGGCTTTGCTTCACAATGCGGTAGACGGTTGCCAAGCCCAGGCCGGTGCCCTTGCCAGACTCCTTGGTGGTGAAGAACGGCTCGAAGATATTCGCCTGGGTCTCGGCATCCATGCCAATTCCCGTGTCGCTCACTGCCAGCATCACGTAGTTTCCGGGAGGGACATCGCCGAGGTGTCCGGGAGAGGACCGGGTGTCCAACTCGACATTCTTGGTTTCAACGGTTAAATGGCCGCCCTTGGGCATGGCGTCGCGGGCATTGACGGCCAGGTTCATGATTACCTGCTCAATTTGTCCGCGGTCTGCCCGCACTTTTCCCAGGTTCGTCCCCAGCGTGGTCACCAGCTCGATATCCTCGCCCAGAAGGCGTGGCAGCATTTTCCCCAGGTCAGCCGCGACGTAATTCAAGTCAAGCGTGGTTGGTTCCATCACCTGGTCGCGGCTGAAAGCAAGCAGTTGGCGTACCACGCTGCCGGCCCTGGAGGCCGAGTCTCGTACTTGCCCGGCATATTGCATCACCCGCGCAGGATCATGGGGGCTCTCTTCTAGCAGCTGCGCATAGCTGCTGATAATCATTAGAAGATTGTTGAAATCGTGAGCTATCCCACCGGCGAGTCGTCCGACCGCCTCCATGCGTTGAGCATGCTCAAATTGCTTCTGCAGCAGCCACCCTTCGGTAGTGTCTTCGACGAAGACCTCAAATCCGGCAGGCTGTCCGCGCTCGTCCATGAATTGCCGTCCTGCTAGTCGCACTGTAATCGCAGTTTCATCGTTGCGCTTCCACTTCGTTTCATAGCGGGTGCTCGTGCCGGCCAGTTCAAATCCCGAAATGGCGTGGTTGTATTCTGCGGAGTCCAGAAAAATGTCCGTTACCGCATTCCGTCCCACCACGCGTTCCCGGTTCTCGTAACCGAGCATGGCGACGAAAGCGGGATTCGCCATGATGACTCGTCCCTCCTTGTCAACGCGGAAGATGCCGTAGGGCGCCCCGTCGATGATGGAGCGATATTGCTCTTCCGACCGTCGCCGCAATTCCTCCGTCTGCTTTCGCCGGCTGATGTCAAAAAATGTAACCACGCCACCGACTACTTGTCCTTCATGCAGCAGCGGGTAGGACCAATACTCCACGGGAAAACAGGTACCATCCGGCCGCCAGAAAACCTCATCGGCGAGCTGAAAGGGCACACCTTGGCGCATACTTCTTAAAACGGGGCATTCTTCTTCCGGGTAAGGACTTCCATCTGCCTTGGTGTGGTGCACCAGAGCGTGCACATTCTTCCCTTGTAACGCGTCTGCGGAGTCGTACCCCAGGATCCGAAGGGACGCGGCGTTTGAAAAACTGTACTTGCCCTGCAGGTCAATTCCGAAAATACCCTCTGGGGTGGAGTCGAGAAGCAACTGCAGTTGTTCTTTACTGTCCCGAAGTTCCGCGTCGGCCCGCCGCTGTGCGGTGACATCGCGGGCCAGTACGAGCTGCGCATTCACGCTGCCAAACACAATCGGCTGAGAACTGATTTCTACATCAATAACCGTGCTATCCCTCTTACGGTGTTTCCACAAGGCGTTGTAAGTCTCACCCGGGTCCACCCGCCGATCTACGCTCTTCACAAAGCGTTCCAATTCTTCCGCCGGACGTATGTCCTTGACGGTCATGGAAAGGAATTCCCGCAGAGAATAGCCGTAATGTCGAATGGCGGCGTGGTTGACTGCGAGAAAGCGTAGCGTTTCTGAATCGAAAACCCACATCGGGTGGGGGTTGGAGTAGAAAAGCAGCCGATATTGCTCTTCAGATTTGCGAAGCTCCTGCTCGGCCCGGTCGCGCTCCTGGCGCAACCTTCCCTCTTCCAAAGCTCTGCGAACGGCGACCGGGAGGCGATCCAGGCTGTCTTTGAGGACGTAATCATTGGCGCCCTCCTTGATGCATTCAATCGCAAGTTCGTCACCCAGTGTGCCGCTAACCAGAACCAGTGGGATGTCGCGACCCGAGGACCGCAACCAACGTAACGCTTCCATTCCACTCCAACTCGGTAGCCGGTAATCGCTCAGGACGATGTCGTAGGGATTGGCGAGCGCCTTTTCGATGAACTGCTCTGAACTGTTAACGACATCCACTTCGGTCGCGAGTCCCGCGCTCGTCAGTTTGTGAATACACAGCTCTGCGTCGGCTCGATTGGCTTCAAGCAGCAGAATCCGTACTCTCCCCTTCTGGTTCGCGCTCGGTTCGTTCATGAAAACTTCGGGTACCCGGCCGCGCTGTGAGCCAACTAGTCTCGCTTGGATCTGGGTCCATTCGGACCCGCGACTGCCCGGAGGATCACCTCAGGGGCGTATCCGAACAGGTTCTCCGTATGAGAGTCGACGACAAGAATTCCGCGATTTTCGTTGGCGATCTTCATTGCGACTGGCGCCGACTCAATCAGGGCACGGAAGGGGCGGTAAAATCTTCCTTGTCACATTCAAGGTAGACCTGTGATCTGTCCGTTTTTACACGGTAGTCGGAGCGCGGGCATAGCGCGCCGATTTCACCTGACCCCGAAAGGACCCCAAATTATTGAAAACACCCCAACTTATTATTGTTTCCCAGTCACCAAGGTTCTCGCTCAAAAATTTCTTTCTTGTTACGAATTCGGAACAAGATTGCCCTGACAGACAAGATTGGTTTGTTATTGCCTAGCCCTCTGTAAACTTTCTGTAAGCGCGTTGTAAACGCTCTGTAAAACAATCGTGAGGTCCTGGGTCATGCTTTCACCAAGGGATTTGGCCGAGAAGCCATTCCCTCTCCTTCGATTTTTCATTTCTCAGGATTGCCGCATAGGGGTGCCGTTCGCGAGCCGGGCATGGCTGAAGACTCCTCGGGTTACCACTACCCGCTCAGCAGCCTCTTTGCCCAGCCAACTACGACTGGCTGGGACGGTCATCGTTAACTGACGAGCCGATAGGGTTCTATCGCGAGAAGGGCTACTTGAAGGAGATTCCAAATCCTCTCCGCTGAACAGGTAGAAATCCTGCGCGGAGAACTGGACCAGTTGATGGATCCGGGACATCCTGGGTGCCACCTGTTCCAGCAGTATCACTCGAACGAATCCACGGACCCAGACCGGATTGGCTTCCATGCGCTGGGTGCGTGGCGTGTCCTGCCCGCCTTGCGGTGGAATCCTGCATTCCTGGTGCCGGCGTCTCAGTTGCTCGGCGGCCCGGTTCGCTTCTGGCACAACCAGTTCTTCGCGAAGCCCGCACGCATGGTGGACTGGTGGCATGGCACCAGGCCACGTCGCGCCACAGTCGTCAAGGTTTTGCGGGAGGGCGTGAAGTCGAATTCAGACAAGCCGCTGCTCCAAGCCGTGACGGCGATTCGCCGGGGACGAAAGATGGACCGACAGTTCTTTCCGCTCCGGTTCGACCCAGGCTCGGCCAGAGTCAGCTTTGGAGCCGCGGCGAGCCGCGTTCCTACTCACACGAACTAAGGTTAGGGTTAGAGACGGGGCTTGCCCCGCTCAGCGTGCTGGTTTAGGTCTGCGTTAGACCGCATCTCGGCAGAATGTCACCTGTGCCTATTGCCTGAGGATTGATGAGACTGTCCGCCGCCACCGCCCGAACTGCCACGCCCTCCGCCTCTCGGTCCAGGCTGGTACCCGCCGCCCCTACCGCTGGAACCTGAATAGGGACCTGCTGATCGAGGAGATTGACGCGGTGTCACAATGGGCCGCCTCAGGTCCAGCGGAGGCCGGTAACCCCGATTGGAATCGCGATACACAGATGGCCGGCCTTCGTTGCTGGGTGCTTCGCGTCGCGAAGGGAAGCGATTCCAGGAGTCATTGCCTGGCCCGCCTCGATTCGGAGATTCTGAAGCGCCCGCCGCCGGAAACCGGCGCCAGCCATCGTTCCGGGAAGGTTCTGCGGCTCGAGAACTACGATTCATCGAATTGTCGTAACCCGACGAGGACCCGTTTGCGCTCGGTGGACGAGGCGCCCGCTCTTCACGCGGCTGCTCTGAGACAGGGGGACGATGTACCATGCGCCCGCTGTTTGAGTCGGAGAAACGGCGCCAACCGGATTGATCGGAGGCGCCCGGTCTTGCGCGCTGTGGGTTCCCGTTTTGCGAACGCGAAGAAGGAGACGGTCTCGCCCGGGACGAGCCTTGCTCCTGAGCATCCGGTCTCCGGTTCTGTGCGATATCTGTGCCAAAACGGCGCCAGCCTTCTGAGGAACCCGAATTCATCGCTTTACCAGAATTCCCGGGATTCCTGATTGCCCCGCCTTGATCCATCCTACCCTGCATCGGCCTTGCCACGTTTGCTTGCGCGGACCCTGATCCTGACCGCATCGCTCGAAAGCGGCCTGAGCGCTGGATCGACTGCTCGACTTGCGCCGCCTGGCGGTCGAAAGACTGCGGTGCGTTCGGACGAGACTTCATGAAGAAGCGCTCCTGTCCGCCATGTAGCGTTGAAGGATTCGCACCGCGGTTCGAAGCCGACAGCGTCTCTCGCGTGGGAACGATAGGCAGGTTGCCGGTCATCATGCGGCCTTGGCGGAACACTCCACCCTTCATCGGCAGGGGCGTGAAACGTCCAGTTCCAAAATGCTCCGAGGGAACAGTCGAGATCGCGTGCTGGAAACGTTCGTTGGTTGCAGCCAGGCGCAGGTTGGAATAGCGGTTCCCACCGTGAAGCGGCCCGATGCCATCGAAGCGATGGCCGCCCCTATAGTTATAAATGTTAGTAATGTTGGTGACGTTGACGACGTTAAAACGTGATCTGTAACGGCCGTACCAGGGGAAGAACCGATCACACGGCCCAATCGGCAGCCATCCCACTGAGCCAAAGCCAAAGGAAGCTCCCCAGCCACCGCCGCCGAATCCGAAGAAAGATACGTACGCTGGCGCCCACAGCGGCCGATAGTGCGGATAGCCGAAAACCGGCCCCGGCCACCACACCCACGATGCGCCATACATAAACCAGCGGCCATAGTGGTAAGGAGCCCAGCCCCAGGGTTCGGAAGATACCCAAGTCCAACCCCAGTATGGTTCCCATACCCAACGGCCTACGCGATAGGGCGCCCAATCGATTCCGACCACCGGAGCCCACACCGGACCATAGTCGGGTACGTTAATCCAATGTCCATAGGCATCCAGATCCTCCGAGCCCACGTAGTAACGGTTGGTGTGGCTCCAGGCTTGCGCGTTGCGGATTAATCCGTTGCGATCGCTGTTCCAGGAGTCCCAACTGTCCTGGGAAGGCGCGCCGGCGACCTTGTACTGCGTGTCATCTCCCGTGCCGCGCACGGTGACCGCTTCACCTTTTTCGACTCGAGTGCTGCCCTGAGGCGTAGAAATCTCCGCCTCACCCTTGCGAACGATCAACTGGGTCTCACCGTTGGAGTTCACTTCGATGCGATAAACGCCTTCGTTCAGCGCCGGACGGATGGCTACATTCGGAGTATTAA
>QIAU01000193.1:0-62640 GCA_003225055.1 Acidobacteriota bacterium | reverse complement strand
TCAAGGGTTGCGATGGTTGCCTGCGAATGGTCACTCAGGCGGAGAATGTTGCCGTAGTCGAGTTGCACCTCGGCGCGGGAGCGTTCTCCCGTAGAAACCTTGTCGCCGCTGACCAGGGGCTGATTCAGCGCCGCGGCTGCCCATTCTCCGGAGTCGCCGCGCTGCGTCGAAACGTCGCCGTGAATCAGGCTGACGCGTCCGATACCTGGCGAGAGGTCGACCTGCGCACTGGAATATGACGCGCTGAACAGTGTCATCAACAGAATCGAGAATGCAGCCAGCAGTCTCGTTTTCATGGCCCACCTCACGGCGTGAACACCGCTCGCAAACGGGTGTCGCGCGCTGTTCGAGATGCAGGTGCTGTGCCAGACGATGGCGCTGGCTGCCGGTCGTAACCTATTGCTGTTCAGTGGCTTACGGGGATGGCGATCGGGGCGGATTCAGGAATTCTGGCGAATTGGTGGCCGCCTTCGGCCAAGGTGGTGGATTTCGGCCACCCGCGTGAATCCGGTGGAGACGGGTCCTTTCACCCGCCCGGCGCGGGTCGCCGACCGCACCCACAACGTATTATGTCCCCTCTCCTTCGTCGGCAATTCCCATTTTCGAGAGCCGATAACGCAACGCGTTCCGCGACAGACCCAGCATCCGCGCGGCCTGGCTTTTGTTGCCATTGGCTCTGCGCACAGCCTCGCGGATCATCTCGTCTTCCCACTGCTCGAGCGTCATGCCTTCGGGCAGAAGAGAGGTGCCGGCATTCTGAGGCCGCGCGCGAGGAGGATCAAAGTGAATGTCGGACGCCCCTAGCACAGGCCCCTTGGCCAAGGCGAAGGCGCGCTCAACAATGTTCTGAAGCTCGCGGACATTCCCCGGCCAGTAATAGTCCATCAGCATTCTCATCGCCTCCGGACTCACAGTGGTGATTTCCTTGGCGGATTCGCCCGAGGAGCGAGCCAGGAAGAGGTTCACCAGTTCCGGAATATCTTCTTTGTGTTCACGGAGGGGCGGGATATCGACAGGCACGACATTCAGCCGGTAGTAGAGGTCTTCGCGAAAAGTGCCCTGCTCGAGTGCCTCGCGCAAATCGCGGTTGGTTGCCGCGATCAGGCGCACATCCACTTTCAAGGTTCGCGTGCCGCCCAAGCGCTCAAACTCGCGTTCCTGCAAGACGCGGAGAAGTTTTACCTGGGTGGCGGGAGGCACGTCGCCGATCTCGTCAAGAAACAAAGTTCCCTTGTCAGCGAGCTCGAATTTTCCGGGCTTACTGGTCGTGGCGCCCGTGAACGCTCCTTTCTCGTAGCCGAACAGTTCGCTCTCCAGCAGGTTCTCTGGAATGGCCGTGCTGTTGATCTTGATGAACGGTCCGGATGCGCGCCGCGAGGTTTCGTGAATGGCGCGGGCGATCAGGTCCTTTCCGACGCCGCTTTCTCCGCCGAGCAGCACGGTGGAATTCGTGGCCGCCACTCGTTCCACGGTGGCCAGCACTTTCTGCATCTTCGGGCTGCGCGCCACGAGGTTTGGGTGCTGATAGCGCTGCTGCAGCGCTTCCCGAAGCGATCGATTCTCTTCGCGCAGACGGCGAACATCCAGCTCCTTGTGGATGACCATCCGCATTTCGTCGAGCGAGAAGGGTTTCAGTACGTAGTCGCTGGCGCCCGCCTTCATTGCTTCGACGGCGGTTTCGACGGTGCCAAACGCAGTCATCACCACCACAGGCAGCGCGGCATTGAATCGCTTAACAGCCTGTAGAAATTCCAGCCCGTTCATGCCGGGAAGCTTCAAGTCGGTGACCACCAGGTCCACGGACCCGTTCTGCAACAACTTCAAACCTGACTCAGCGTCTTCGGCGGAGAGCATTGTGAAACCATCTTCGCCGAGGCTGAGCTCCAGGATGCGCCGCATCTTGGCCTCATCCTCGACAATCAAAATGTTGCCTTTGGCTGTCATCCCGAGGCCAGCGCCCCTTCCTTCCGTACCGCCTGCTCTTCCGCGGGAAAAAAGACCACGAAACACGCGCCTTGATTCGGCGCGCTCTCAACGCGGATCGAGCCGTGGTGCTCGTCCAGAATTTTCGAGACAATCGAGAGCCCGAGTCCGGTCCCGGTTTTCTTGGTGGTGACAAACGGATTGAAGATCTGTTCGCGAAGGTCGGCCGATACGCCAGGCCCGGTATCCTCCAGCCGGATCTCTATTCCCGGGCGATCATTCCGGATGACCTTGGAAACCTGCACGCGAAGCATCCCACCTTCGTTCCCCATGGCTTCATAGGCATTCTGGATCAGGTTCACAAACGCCTGTTCACAGAGATTTTCATCGAGCGGCGCGAGCGGCAAGTCATTCTGGTACTCACGCGCCACTTCAATTTTCCCGCCGTGCCACTGCTCCGCCACCGACTTCAGCGCGCGGTCGAGCAGTTCGGTTACTGGCCGGGGGCTGGTTTCGGGGTGCAACGGCCGGGCAAAATCAAGGAAGCGGCCAACCATCACGCTGACCCGGTCGACCTCGCCGGAAATGTAGCCGGCCAGTTCGCTGGCGAGCGGATTGGACGCTTCCAGCTTCCGATTCAGCATTTCCGCCGAACCCCGGATCACGCCCAGGGGATTGCGAATCTCGTGAGCCAATCCTGCCGACAGTTGCCCCAGCGCAGCCAGCCGTTCCGATCGTCGCGCCTCGGCCTGAGCGGTTTGTAACTGGCGATTGGTTTCCGCGAGCTGTTCTGCCAGTTGCTGATAACGCTTGGTCTGGCGCCGATTCTCGACCGCAAATCGGTTCACGACGAGCGCGGCTACAAAAAAGAACAGAACGCGTAGGACGAGTTCGGTGATGGCATCGGCGGTCAGTTCATATTCCTGAAGTGCAGGATAAAGGAAGGAACAGTACAGCCCGGAAGCCAGAAGCGTCCACAAGAGGGTCATGCGCAGGCCGAAATAGACGGCTGCCGTGACTACCGGCAGGTAATAAATAGGATAGTAGCTGCTGTTGATGCCG
Organism: Acidobacteriota bacterium; assembly: GCA_003225055.1. Lineage (GTDB taxonomy): Bacteria > Acidobacteriota > Terriglobia > Terriglobales > Acidobacteriaceae > Gp1-AA122. The sequence goes on along the minus strand of QIAU01000193.1, from coordinate 59,655 downwards.
GGCCCGCCGGTGCTGGCAATCAGCAGTGTGGAGAAAATCAGCTTGAGCAGAACGGCGTAGGAGCGTCCCCATCGCGGGAACCGCTCAACCAATCTGCCCTCAACCACTTGCACGATGCCGATGGCAAGCAGCGTCAGTTCTTTGCGAATGTTCCAAAGCGGCGGCAGGACGGCCAGGCCACCCAGAAAGAGAAGCCAGACCACATCCAGCCAATTGATCCTCCTGTGGTCGCCTTTGCTCAACGCCCCGTCACCTCGAATCCCGCCTAGCCGTTCCAGTCTATCGCGCCAGCCGGAACGTGAGGCTCCAATGCTCAAGCCAGTGTTCAGGTGAGCGCACCCCTCCGCTCGAGAAGGATGGCGCAGGACCCTCCGCTCTGAATTCGGAAAACCATCAGTTGGAACAGGCTTTAGCCCCTGGGAATACAGGGTCCAAATGTCGCTGGCATCTCAGCGGCTAAGGCTGGTTCCTTTGGCTGGTTCCTTCGTAAGAGATGAGTTATGCAGGGCCCAAGGCGCTGCGCCAGCCTGCCGGGGAGGCCTTATTGAAGCGTCTGCCCGCTTCCAAGCTCTATCGAAAAAACTGATACTCCAATACCGTTATTTGCTTCTAACCCGGCGCTCTGACGATTGACGCGCCCCTGTCCGCTTGTCTAGAGTACATAGGCTAGTAAATGAGGTCTGTGACAGGTAGGCGATGGCCATTCTGACTAATTCGAATCGAATTATCGGCGGGCTAGGCTTACCTGCGCTGGAGCTCCTCCTTAGCGTGGCCATTCTTGGCCTGGTGCTTGCACCCAGAGGATCCGGCGGATGAGGTAGCCAAAATCAAGTTTCTGAAAGGGCCATCATCCACCAAACGATGATGGCCCTTTTGTTATTAGATCGAAAATTGGCCCTGATTGGGCCGGGAGGACAGACTTGTCGAAACGAGAGCGGATCCAGATATTCGACACCACGCTGCGCGACGGGGAACAAGCCCCCGGTTACAGCATGAATAAGGACGAGAAGCTGCGCATGGCGCGCCAGCTCGATCAGTTGGGCGTGGACGTGATCGAGGCGGGCTTTCCCATCGCCTCTGAAGGCGACTTTCTGGCCGTGCAGGCGGTAGCCCGCGAGATTCGCCGACCTACAATCGCCGCCCTGGCGCGTTGTTGTCGCCAAGACATAGAGCGCGCCTGGCAGGCCCTGCAAGGAGCCGCCCACCCTCGCATTCATAGTTTCCTCGCCACATCTGACATTCACCTTCATCACAAGCTAAGAATTTCTCGGCAGCAATGTCTGGAACAGGCCGGCGATGCGGTCCAGCAAGCGAAGTCGCTCTGCCAAGATGTGGAATTCTCCCCAGAGGATGCGACTCGCTCCGATGCTGATTTCCTCTGCCAGGTGCTTGAAACTGTTGTCGAAGCGGGGGCCACCACGGTCAACCTTCCCGACACGGTGGGCTACACCGTACCGTCCGAATATGCCGAACTGATCCGGACCATACGCCAGCGAGTACGCGGCATCGAGCGCGTAATCATCTCCGTCCATTGCCACAACGATCTGGGATTGGCGGTGGCCAACTCGCTAGCCGCGGTGGCAGCGGGCGCCCGGCAGGTGGAATGCACGATCAACGGCATTGGCGAACGCGCCGGGAACGCCTCGTTAGAAGAAGTCGTAATGGCGACCCGTGTCCGTCCTGACCGGTATCCATACCAAACCGCTATCAGGTCTGAGCAACTGTTTCCGTCCAGCCAATTGTTAAGCGAAATTACCGGCGTGGCTGTACAGCCGAACAAAGCCATCATTGGCCGCAACGCTTTTGCCCATGAAGCGGGCATTCACCAGGATGGGATGATCAAGAACCCCCTGACTTATGAGATCATGACACCGCAGTCGGTGGGGGTTCCCAGCGCGCGCCTGGTCTTGGGTAAGCACTCCGGGCGGCATGCGCTCGGTTTGCGCTGCGAGCAGCTGGGTTTCCAGTTCAGCCTTCGCGAACTGGACGAGATTTACCGCGACTTCATCGTGCTGGCCGACACGATCAAAACGGTCGAGGACCATCATGTACTGGGGTTGATTCGCAAGCGGCGCAAGCAATCCTTCTATAAGTCGGCAGCTGCAGCCCAATCAGAGGGTGCGCCGAGCGCGAGCATCGTGGACGGCCGGGTTTTCGATCGCGCACCCGTTGCGCAGTTGGCAAATGAAATGAAAAATGAGCAACCCAGGTTATTCCCGGCTGAGCAGGAGCAGGATGACTATCTGTGGGGCGTCTGAATTCAACCTGGCACTAAAATTAGGAAGCAAGAAACATGAAGAAGACCGGAGCACAAATTCTCTGGGAATGCCTGGAGCGCGAGGGCGTAAAGCACGTCTTCGGCTATCCCGGCGGCGCAATTCTGCCCGCCTACGATGCACTGAAGCACAGCAGCATTCATCACGTATTGGTGCGCCATGAGCAGGGCGCCACGCACATGGCTGACGGCTACGCCCGCGCGACTGGCGGTGTAGGAATAGCGGTAGCCACTTCAGGTCCCGGCGCCACAAACATGGTGACCGGCATTGCCACAGCCATGATGGATTCCTCGCCGATCGTCTGCATCACCGGCCAGGTGGGCAGCAAGCTGATCGGCTCCGACGCTTTCCAGGAAACTGACATCACGGGTGTCACTCTACCCATCACCAAGCACAACTACCTGGTAACGCATGCCGACGAAGTGGCTCGCACGGTGCGCGAAGCCTTTTACGTGGCCCGTTCGGGCCGACCAGGTCCGGTCCTAATAGACATCACCAAGGATGCTCAGCAGTCTTGCTGTGAATTTGATTGGGACGCGGCCAAGCCGCAGTTGCCCGGCTATCGCCCTGACCTCTCGCCCGCGCCCGAGGAGTACGCCCAGGCATGGGAACTCATTCGCAACTCCAAACGGCCCGTAATCCTTGCTGGTCACGGCATTCTCGTCTCCGGCGCGGAGCGGGAAGTCCGCGATCTGGCGGAGCGCGCCGGGATTCCAGTTGCGCTCACTCTGCTGGGTCTGGGAGCGTTTCCCGCCTCTCATCCATTGAATCTGGGCATGATGGGCATGCACGGCGAAGCCTGGGTGAATCACACCATCCAGGACGCTGACCTGTTAATCGCGCTTGGCATGCGCTTCGACGATCGCGTGACCGGCAACCTCAAAACCTACGCCTCCAACGCCAAGAAGATCCACGTCGAAATCGATCCTGCCGAGATCAATAAGAACGTCAAGGTGGATGTGGCGCTGGTGGGCGATCTGCGCGAAGTCTTGCATGAACTCCTGCCCAAGGTTGAAACCGTCGACCGCGGCGAATGGCTGGACTACATCGACCGCCTAAAAGGCGATTCCGCGGTGCGCGACATCCAGAACCTGCCCGACAGCGGGCACCTCTACGCCGCTCACGTCATTAATGACCTGTGGCGCGAGACCCGCGATGGCAACACTGTGGTCGTCACCGATGTCGGCCAGCACCAGATGTGGGAAGCGCAGTACTACAAACATGAGCAGCCGCGCTCCCTGATCACCTCCGGAGGCTTGGGCACGATGGGATTTGCCTTGCCGGCGGCAATCGGAGCCAAGGTCGCGCGTCCCGCAGCCGAAGTGTGGGCCATAGTCGGCGACGGCGGTTTTCAGATGACGATGTCGGAGATGGCCACCATCGTTCAGGAAAACCTGAAAGTCCACATCGCCATCATCAACAACGGTTACCTGGGTATGGTGCGCCAGTGGCAGGAATTCTTCTACGAGCGCAATTACCAGGCGACACCGCTGCTGAATCCGGATTTCGCCAAACTGGCGGAGGCTTACGGCATCCGGAGCATGAACGTGAAGCAACGTTCCGAGGTCGTGCCCGCGGTCCAATCGGCGCGCCGGCACGAGGGCCCGGTTTTGATTAATTTCCAGGTCGAGCAGGAAGACACGGTTTATCCGATGGTTGCAGCCGGAGCGTCTTTGCACGAAATGATCCGACGGCCCAGCTCAATCGTAGAAACTGCTGCTGACGAGTAAAACATAATGCTGAACACATTCGTTGTATACGTCGAAAACAAGCCGGGCGTGCTGACCCGTGTGGCCTCTCTATTTCGCCGCCGCGCCTTCAATATTGATTCGCTGACGGTGGGACGCACGGAGAAGCCTGAAGTCTCACGCATGACGATTACGGTGGACGCCGACTACGACCAGGCCCGCCGCATCGAGGCTAACCTTTACAAGCTCGTCAACGTGCTGCTGGTGGAGAACATCACCCAGGAAGCCGCGATCGTGCGCGACCTGGCCATGATCAAGGTGGCGGCTACGCACGAAGCACGCTCACACGTGCTCGAACTGGCCAGCGTTTTCCGCGCGCGCGTGGTCGATGTCTCTCCGGAATCGCTGACCATCGAAATCACCGGCGCCGAAGACAAGATTGACGGCCTGCTCGACGTGCTTCGTCCCTATGGCGTATTGGAAATGGTGCGCACCGGCATTGTGGCTATGCGCCGCGGCAGCAAGTCCTCGGTTCCCTTAGCGCCGGTCAATGGCCTCGCGCAAGCCGCGGCGGCAGGCGACGAAGATGTTTCCTGTTCGGTTTAACGAAAACAGATTTCCTGAGGAAGGTACAGCTATGGCAAAGATGTATCACGATAACTCTGCTGATCTGGCGTTGATTCGCGCGAAGAAGGTGGGCATCATCGGCTACGGTTCTCAGGGCCACGCCCACGCGCTTAACCTGAAAGATAGTGGAGTCGATGTGCGCGTCGGCCTGCCCTCGGCCAGCGAATCGCGCGCGAAGGCGCAGGCAGCCGGTTTGACCGTGTTGTCCATTTCCGATGCGGCCGCCTGGGCCGACCTGATCATGATCCTGGTGCCCGACACGGCGCAGCCTTCGGTCTATAAGTACGACATCGCGCCGCACCTTTTGCCGGCCAAGACGCTGATGTTCGCCCACGGGTTTAACATCCGTTTCAAAACCATCACCCCTCCCTCGAACCTTGACGTCTCGATGATTGCGCCCAAAGCTCCAGGCCACCGCGTGCGCGAGGTATTTCTCGAAGGCGGCGGAACTCCCGCGCTGCTCGCGATTCACCAGGATGCCAGCGGAACCGCCAGGCAGTTGGCCCTGTCCTACGCCAAGGCTCTCGGCACGACCCGAGCCGGCGTTATTGAAACCACCTTTGCCGAGGAGACCGAGACCGACTTGTTCGGGGAACAGACGGTTCTGTGTGGTGGGGTAAGCGCGCTTGTGAAAGCAGGGTTCGAAACCTTGGTCGAGGCCGGCTACCAACCGGAAATCGCCTACTTCGAGTGCCTGCACGAGTTAAAGCTGATTGTGGATCTGATGTATCGCGGTGGCCTCAACTACATGCGCTACTCGGTCAGCGACACGGCCGAGCACGGGGATTACACTGGTGGTCCGCGCATCGTCACCGACGAGACGCGTCAGACCATGCGCCAGATGCTGAAGGAGATTCAGAACGGAACCTACGCCCGCAACTGGATCAAAGAGAACGAATCGGGACGCGAGTGGTTTGAAGCGACCCGCGAGCGCGAGCAGGAACACCCGATCGAGCAGGTGGGCGCCCGCCTGCGCGGCATGATGAGCTTCCTCGATCCTGTTACAGTGAAGGAACGTCGCAAGCGGACAGCTGTGTCCACCTAAAGGCCCATCCAGAAAGGCCCATCTGTGAAATTCGTGCGACGGAAACAAACGACTTATGGCCCGAGAATTCGCCGAAACCCCTGTTTCTGGATGCTCCCCTAGAGTGCACCTGGTTCCCAAGGCAACGGTAGTATAGTAGGAGGTCTCCGCTACCCGTGTGTCAGGTTCTGGACCCGCGACCTTACGCCTGCGACCTTAGACCTTTCCGGGGTGAGGCATGGGGCCCCTCCTCGTGCCGCGCCCCGTGTACGGCCAAGCAAGGATCGATGCTCGCCCACATCCTCCCCGTACACATTTCCTGCCCATCTCGCGCCTGGAACGCGATGCTGGTCAGCGACTCGGGCGGAACTAGCTTGGTTTTTCATGCCCTTCGGGCACAACGCATATGGAAACGTCTAGGTCTAGGCAGCGACCTAGTCTAGATCCGTTTCAGGAGAGCTTAAGCTAGCTGCGCCTGTCTGTCCCTCCTACGTCAGGTTATTCCTGTAGGAAACTGCGTATAACCCTGTATTCAGTGGCCGGTACGGCCAGCGCATAAGCCAATTCTCGTTCAAAACCTGTAATTTATTTTGTTCCCCCTACATTTTTGCGCCTCTTTAGGTGCCCTTTCTAGCGAGAAGGCATGGCGTAAGAAATTGAAACATGGCCGCTCCCAAAGAGTAAACGCATGGCACTTTTGGCCCATTACCCTTTGCGCGGGGTGAAAGTAAAAAACTAACAATGGCAAACGCAGTTGGGCGGCTTAGCATCAAAATGAATGTTGTGCTGTCAGGTTTCATGACGGAGCTGTCTCGATTCAAGGGAATTCTTGTCTGCGTCCTCATCGGAATTCCGATGACTGGCATTGCGCTGGCCCAGGACTCGGTCCAGGCGCGGGGAAACGAATCTCAGACCAAGCCCGGTGTCGCCAATCTCTTAGATACGCGTGGATCTGCTCCACCACCTACCTCATCTCAGCCCCAGGATATCTCGGACCAGCAAGCTCGAACACGGGCGATCCTGGCTGATGTGCTGAAGGCGCGAACCCCGGTACACGTCTCACTAGTGGAGCCGGTTGACGCGCGTAAGAATCAGCCCAGCGCCGAACTGATCGCGAAGACTTCTCAGGAACTCAAGTCGGAGGACGGACGAGTAGTCGTCCCTGCCGGAGCGACGATTGTCGGTCTCATCAGGCAGGTAACGCTGCGTTCCCCAGATGGACAGGAAGCTAATATCGAAATCGCCGTCGATCATGTCTTGCTGACCGATGGGAGTAAGAGTTCACTGGCGCATGCGCTCCAGCTTATCGGCCGTTCGCAGCCGACTAAATCCAATGAATCGCCCATCGATCAGCAAGCCCGCACGGCGGAGGCCATGCGAGCCTTGGCCAGCCCAGCTTCCATGGGCGGCGGCATGCTTCGAGATGGAATGAGCCTAATGGATGCGAGCGGAGATCCTGGGCAGAGAATGGGAGCAGCCAAATTCTTGACTTCGGGAAACGAGGGAGTGGTTGCACTGCCGGAGCTGTATCTGTCTGCTGAGGTGTCTGGCAAAACGAATACACCCGTTTTGAACGCAAAGTACACCCGACTTCGCCTGAGCAGAGGGACTGACATGATCTTGAGAATAAACGAGCACTGAGGCATCCTCGAGTCGTCGCTCTTGAGCGTCAGGGATGAGTCAGGGCTAGGGTCGTGTCCATTCTGAGACAATGATCTAGGACGCTGTCCCACCCGGTTTTCCCCGCGGCCGACCTGTCCCTCGACCTTCCAGAGGGACGAAAGTTCAATATTTATAAAATCCTCGGCCGCTCTTGCGGCCCAGCCAGCCGGCATCCACCATCTTGATGAGCAGTGGGCAAGGGCGGTACTTAGGATCGCCCAGGCCTTGGTGCAGCACGCGCATGATGTCGAGGCAGACGTCGAGGCCAATGAAATCAGCCAGGGTCAATGGGCCCATCGGATGCGCCATCCCTAGTTTGAAGACTTCGTCTACCGCTTCGGGCGCGGCCACGCCTTCCATGACCGCGTACATGGCTTCGTTCAGCAAGGGCATCAGAACCCGATTGGAAACGAAGCCGGGGGCGTCGTTCACCTCAACCGGGGTCTTGTCGAGCCTCGCCGCGAGATCGCACACGGTCTGCAAGGTCTCCTTCGAGGTGGCGAGGCCGCGGATCACTTCCACCAGTTTCATCACCGGCACCGGATTGAAGAAGTGCATGCCAATCACTTTTTCCGCGCGCTTGGTCAACGCAGCCAGCTTAGTGATCGAGAGGGAAGATGTGTTGGAAGCCAGGATGATTTCCGGGCGGCAGATTCGGTCAAGATCGCGGAAGAGTTCGGCCTTGATTTCGAACTTCTCGGTCGCGGCTTCAATTGCGAAATCACAATTTGCGAGCTTGCCGCGATCCAGCACGGCAGTGATTCGCCTCAGCGCGGCAGATTTGTCGTCGGTAGTGATTTTGTTTTTGGCCAGCTCGCGATCAAGATTCTTCGTGATGGCTTCAAGAGCGCGTTCGAGAAAGCGCTGTTCGATATCGCAAAGCACTACCTGGTAGCCGGAGCGGGCAAACACGTGGGCGATGCCATGGCCCATGGTTCCCGCGCCCAGCACGCCTACTTGACGAATATCCATGATTGCCTCTCCTCACCGTAGGAAAACGGAGAAGTCTAGCAGAAAGCATAAAGAGACTGCGGTGATCCTAGGACTCGCGCAACCCACCGCCGGGAAAAAAGTTTCGCAATTGGTTAACGATCGTTGTGTGAAACGAACTCTCGATTTTCGTGAACAGCGAGCAGCAAACTCGCGTTGCCCGCGCATCAGACCTAGCATAACCGGGTAACAACAGGAGGGCGGCCCCGAAAGGCCAACCGGGCCGCCTTCCGAAGTTGGATCGGAGGCGCCCGGTAGGAGGACATTTATGGCGCGAGCAACGAGGATGGCAGCGCTGGCAACGGCGGTGATGCTCCTGTTCGGCGGGCTGGCATTGGCGCAGCGCGATTACGACGATGATGATGGCTATTCGCGCGGTGGCGGGGCGCAGGCTCGGCAGTATGGATATCAGAGCGGCTACCGGGATGGCGTACGCAAAGGGCGCGAGGAAGGGCGCGAAAATGATCCTTTCGACGATCGCACTCCCGACTGGCGGCAGGCTACGCGCGGCTACCAGTCATGGATGGGACCTCGAAACTGGTTCCGGCAAGGATATCAGGAAGGGTATCGCAGCGGGTTCGAAAGCGGCTACCAGAGCATGAACCGGCGTCGTGGTGACGGCGATGGCGACGGTGATGACCGCTATCGGGGCGGCAACTACGGATGGTATGGCGGCGGTTACGGCAGTCCAGCTTATAACACCGGCTACCAGGACGGCTCGACGGTCGCTCGCCAGGATAGGGAGCGCGGAAAGCGGTTCAATCCGAACCCGCGCGGACCTTATGACGATAAGGACCACGGGTATCGCAGCGATTACGGGGACAAGAACGCGTACAAGGCGCAGTACACGAATGGTTATCGCGCAGGATACGAGGCGAAATACAACCGAGGGTACTCGGGTTACTAGTCAGCTCACTCGGGCCGGCACAACCAAGCCGCCGCGAATCCGGCGGCTTCGTACGGGACTGTTCCAACACACCGCTCCAACTGAACTTACCCATTTTCCCAGCGCCCAAGCGCGGGACTATTTTTCCGGCACCCCTGCGGGCTTGTTTCTGGGCATTCCTGTGCCACCGTCCAGCGCGGAAGTTGGTTCTCACCCGCATACGGAAGGCGTACCCTGATACTTCTTTACGATCCCTTGCTGGCGACTCGCAGGCGGGTTTCGGCGCGTTCGAGGGCGTTCTGGGCGCGTTCGTAGTCGGTCTCCGTGTTGCCGCTCTTCAGGCGCTGCTCGGCGCGTTCTTTGGCTTCCTGAGCGCGCTTCACGTCGATCTCGCCGGCACGCTCGGCGTTTTCGGCCAAGATCGTCACTTTGTCGGGCAGAACTTCGGCGAAACCCCACGCAAGCGCAATATGGTGCGCATAGCCGTGGTTGCGATAGGTGATTTCACCTACGGCCAGTTCGGTGATCAGCGGCGCGTGACCGGGGAGTACTCCGATGTAGCCGTTCTTGGCGGGGATTTCGATCTCCTCGGCGACGTCGCGGACTACGAGTTTCTCGGGAGTGACGATTTCGACTTGGAACGTGTCCGCCATAGAAGGCTCCAGGTTCTCGGGTTTTGCCTAACGCCCAGAGCCTAAAGCCGTGAGCCTTTCTTATGCTGTGGCCGATGCTGTTTTTAGCTTTTCGGCGGCTTCGAGGACTTCATCAATCGTCCCTTTCATGTAAAAGGCCTGTTCGGGGATCTCGTCGTATCTGCCTTCGACAATTCCGCGGAAGCCTTTCACGGTGTCGGCAATCTTCGCGTAGCGGCCCGGCGTGCCGGTAAACTGCTCGGCTACGTGGAAGGGTTGCGACAGGAATTTCTGGATCTTGCGAGCCCGAGCAACGGTGAGCTTCTGGTCCTCACTTAGCTCATCGATACCGAGGATTGCGATGATGTCTTGCAGATCCTTGTAGGTCTGGAGCGTCTTCTTCACGGATTGCGCGACGTCGTAGTGATCCTGGCCGACGATGCGTGGATCGAGAATGCGCGACGTGGAAGCTAAGGGATCGACCGCGGGATAAATTCCGATCTCCGTCAGGGAGCGCGACAACACCGTGGTCGCGTCCAGGTGGGCGAAGGTCGTCGCCGGGGCTGGATCGGTCAGATCGTCGGCGGGTACGTAAATTGCCTGCACGGAAGTTACCGATCCCTTCTTGGTGGATGTAATGCGCTCCTGCAACTCGCCCATCTCGGTGGCCAGATTGGGCTGGTAGCCGACGGCGCTGGGCATACGGCCCAGCAGGGCGGATACTTCCGAGCCGGCCTGGGTGAAACGGAAAATGTTGTCGATGAAAAGCAGGGTATCGGCGCCCTCGATGTCGCGGAAGTATTCGGCAACCGTGAGGGCGGTGAGCGCCACACGCAAGCGCGCGCCGGGAGGTTCGGTCATCTGGCCGTAAATCAAGGCGGCCTTCGATTTCGAAGGATCGCCCGGCTTGATGACGCCGGACTCGCTCATTTCCAGCCAGAGGTCGTTGCCTTCACGGGTGCGCTCGCCGACGCCCGCAAATACGGAGAAGCCGCCGTGCTGCTTAGCGACATTGTTGATCAGTTCCATGATCACGACGGTCTTGCCGACGCCCGCCCCGCCGAACAGGCCGATTTTGCCGCCTTTCAAGAAGGGCTGGATGAGGTCAATGACCTTGACGCCGGTTTCGAACATCTCGGCGGTCGTGGCCTGCTCATCAAAAGCGGGTGCGGGACGATGAATCGGCATGGTCTGCGTATGCTGGATGGGGCCTAGCTGATCGACCGGCTGCCCAATGACGTTCATCACGCGGCCCAGAGTGCCGCGACCGACCGGAACAGAGATCGGCCCGCCCAGATCTGAGGCTTTCATGCCGCGCACCATGCCGTCAGTCGGCTCCATGGCGACGCAACGGACACGTCCTTCGCCCAGGTGCTGCTGCACTTCGAGGACGACATGGATCGGCGAGGGGACCTGGAAGCCGTCGCTCACCACGCGCAGCGCCTGGTAAATCGGCGGCATGCGTCCTTCGGAAAATTGCACGTCCACGGCGGGACCGGCGACTTGAATGACTCGTCCAATGTTTTCAGGCATAAGAAATCAGTTCCCAGTTGTTAGTTCTCCCTTGTCAATTGGCTTTTGGCTCTTAGCTTTTAGCCTTTAGCTAACGGCTAAGAGCTCTACACGGCGGCGGCTGCGCCGCCGACGATTTCTATGATCTCCTTCGTGATCTTGGCCTGCCGGGCGCGGTTCATGGCCAGGGTCAGCGAGTCGATCATCTCGCTGGCGTTGTTGGTGGCTGCGTCCATGGCGGTCATGCGGGCCGCGTGTTCGGCGGCAATCGACTCCAGCAGCGCGCGAAAAATCTGTACGCCTACATACTTGGGCAGCAGGCTGTTGAAGAGTTCCGTCGGGGACTGCTCATAGATGTAGTCCACCTTGGCAGTGGCAAACTTGGCGGCTTCCGCATCAATCTGGCTGGTGTCTGCCGCACGCAGGCCGACTCCGGCCGCTACCGCGGCCTTCCGCGCTTTGGCCTTCTCCTCTTTGGTCATTTCCGCGGCTTGGCTGACCACGGTCCAGCCGATGTGCTCGACCGGCAATATCTGCTCAACCACCAGCCGCTGCACCATTACCGACTTGAACTCGTTGAACAGGAGATATACGGAATCGATGTCGCCATTTCTATAACGCTCGATGACGCGTTCGGCAATTTCTGCGGCCACGGAATAATCCAGCTTGTTCAAAACTCCAACTTGCTCGCCGACGATCGTCACAGAGGAAGCCGAACTGGCTTCCCGCTCTCCGGTGCGTACTCTGGCCTGGGCTTTCGGAAAACGGCGCCGCATAAAATCCCGGCCCTTGCGGCCGATGGCCTCAATCTCGACGTTTTGGCCGGCCTTTGATTCCAGAAAGTGCATAGCGGCCTTCAGGATGTTGGTATTGAAGGCGCCCGCCAGCCCCTTGTCGCCGGTAACAATGATCAGCAGGACCCGTCGTTCCTCCCGTTGAGCCACCAAGGGGTGGCGCGGCTCACCGGTTTCCGGGTCAAGAATCTCGGCGCGCGAGACCAGCGACTTGAGCACGTTGGTCAGCATCTCGGCGTAGGGGCGCGCAGCCAGAGCCCGATCCTGGGCGCGCCGCAACTTGGCCGCCGAAACCACCTTCATGGCCTTGGTAATCTGCCGCGTGTTGGTCACGCTGCGGATACGGCGCCGAATGTCGAGAATGTTGGCCATGATTTAGAAGTCGTTTGCCGATCGGGAGCAGAAAACAAAGTGCTTATTGCAGAGCCAAAGCAACACCCCAAACCAGACTCTTCAGCGGGCTTCAAGCCGTGCCCTCAGCCCTATCGATTGTGAAACCAGTTCGATTCCCTTCCCGTATTCCTCCTACGTCCCAACCGCCAGCTTTTCCTGGCGGGTCTGCAGAAACTGCTGCTTGCAATCCTTGATCAGCTTGGTCATTTCCTGCTTGATGCTGTCTTCGAGGATCTTCTTTTCCATGATGGTGCGCAGCAAGCCGGGATTCGTGGTTTCTACGTACTGGTAGAGGTCCTTTTCAAATTCGCGCACCTGCTCGACTGGCATGTCGTCGAGGAAGCCGCCGGTTCCGGCGAAGATGACCAGAATCTGCCGGGAGAAGGGCAACGGCGAAAACTGGTCCTGCTTGAGGATCTCGACCAGTCGCTGTCCTCGGGCTAACTGGGCCTGAGTGGCCTTGTCGAGATCGCTGCCGAATTGGGCGAATGCTGCGAGTTCCCGGAACTGAGCCAGTTCCAGCTTCAGGGTTCCGGCTACCTGGCGCATAGCTTTGATCTGGGCGCTGCCGCCAACACGGCTCACGGAGAGCCCCACGTTCACCGCGGGGCGGACGCCTTGATTGAAAAGATCGGTCTCGAGATATATCTGGCCATCGGTGATCGAAATCACGTTGGTGGGAATATAGGCGGAAACGTCGCCGGCCTGGGTTTCGATGATGGGAAGCGCGGTCAGCGAGCCACCGCCGTTCTTGTCGCTGAGCTTCGCAGCGCGCTCCAAAAGACGCGAGTGGAGATAGAAAACGTCTCCGGGATAGGCTTCGCGGCCGGGCGGCCGGCGGAGCAGCAAAGAGATTTCGCGATAGGAGGCAGCGTGTTTTGAGAGGTCGTCGTAGATGCAGAGCGCGTGACGCTTGGAATCGCGGAAGTACTCGCCCATGGCGCAGGCCGAATAGGGAGCGATGTACTGCATGGGAGCCGGCTCGGAGGCAGAAGCCGCCACTACGATCGTGTACTCCATCGCACCGTAATCTTCAAAAATCTTGACTACCTGGGCAATCGAAGATCGCTTCTGGCCGATCGCGCAGTAGATACAAATCAGGTCGCTGCCCTTGTTGTTCATGATCGTGTCGAGCGCGACCGCGGTTTTCCCGGTCTGGCGATCGCCAATGATCAACTCCCGCTGGCCACGGCCGATGGGGATCATGCTGTCAATGGCCTTCAAGCCGGTGGCCATGGGCTCACGCACGGGCTGGCGATCGATCACCCCGGGGGCTAGGCGTTCAAGCGGAATGTGTTTGTCGGTCGTGATCGGCCCTTTATCATCGATAGGCTGACCGAGAGAATTCACCACGCGGCCGATTAGAGCGTCGCCCACCGGCACGCTGATGATGCGGCTGGTGCGCTTGACCTCGTCGCCTTCCTTAATCTCGGTGTAGTCGCCAAGCAGCACCACGCCGACCTGGTCTTCTTCCAGGTTCATGGCGATTCCGGCCACACCGTGCGGGAAGGAGAGCAATTCTCCGGCCATGACCTTGTCGAGGCCGTGCACGCGGGCGATACCGTCGCCCAGTGTGATAACTGTACCGACCTCGTCTACCGCGATCTTGGATTCATAGTTCTCGATCTGCTCGCGGATAAGCTTGGTAATTTCGTCTGCTTTGATTTGCGCCATAAAAACCAGTGTTTCCAGTTTCTAGTTTCAAGAACCGCAATCAGCCCTTGGCAATTACATTTCGCCCCTCGACAGCAATCCCGAATTCAGTCGGGACCTCGAATAGCTAAATGCCAAGTGCTAATTGCTAAGTGCTGCTCAACTGCGCTCGAATTCTCTCGAGTTGTCCTTTGATCGAACCGTCGTAAATCGTGCTGCCGAGCTTTACGATTGCACCACCTAGAATCGAAGTGTCACGCGCATAGCGGGCGCGCACTTTCTTTCCGGTCAAACTTTTTATCTGACTCTCGATCGCCCGGCGTTCCGAATCACTTAAATCGCGGGCGCTGGTAATGTCCGCCTCGGTGAAACCCAGGCGCTGATTCAGTTCCTGCTCGAAATCTTTGATGACTTGATCCAGCAAGTTGATGCGGCGATGGTCGATCAGGACGGCAATGAAATTCCGGACTGGGCGAGAGGTTCCTTCTCGCTTGACGATTGCGTCCAGCAAGGCGCGTTTCTGCTCGGCTGAAATGGCGGGGCTCTCCCAGACACGACGCAGTTCCAGGCTGCTCTGAGCGGTTGCGGCCATCGCGTGAAGCTCCTCGACCGTTTTGTTGACGTCCAAGCGCTCGCCCAGTACAACATCCACGAACGCCCGGGCGTAGCGACTGGTGAGGGCTGACATTTATTCCCCCCTGTCCTTTCGCGGCCCGCCATTGGAACTCGTGCTGCTCAGTTGGCCAGCGAAGGTTCGTACCAGCGCCTGATCGGTGTCCGGGTCTACGCGGATCTGCCTTTGCGCCAGCGCAACCGCCAGGTCGGCGGCGTAAGCTTTCAGCTCGCGACGTGCCACTTTGGCGGCAGTGGCGATCTCCTGTTCCGCCGATTCGATGATCTTGCGCGCATCTTCTTCGGAAGCAACTTTAATGCGGGCTTCTTCCGCGGCGGCGTCTTTCTCGGCAGCGGCTCGCATCTCTCCGATTTCCACGTCCAGCTTGGACAGTCGAGCCTCAATCTCGGCCAACCGCTGCTTGGCTTCCTGGCTGGCCTTTTGCGCCTCCGCCATTGCCTTCTGGATGGAAATGGTGCGGTTGCGGAATACGCCCGGCAAGCGAGAACGGGAGAGCCAGATGACGGCGGCGGCGATGACCCCGAAATTAATCAGTACGGCCAGCCAGTAGGCATGCTCCGGGCTGAGACCGGTAAGACGGGCCAGCAACATCACCGAGGAAGATCTCTTGAATTGCTCGGTTTGATTCTTCTCTTTGCCCGCAGCCTCAGGAGATCGTCTCGCCGATTCTGACCCGCGGCCGCTGGCCTGGCCAGGGCTCGGTTCCTGCGGGGCAGAATGGGGTTGCTGGTCGGCTGCGAAGCGTCGCTCCGCCCGGACGGGTAGGGCGCCCATCCCCACAAAAGCAACCGGGAACAACAATGTCAACGTCAGCGCGAGAAACGCCGGGCGAACACCAGAAAGCCTGATCATCGGCCACCTGCGCGCGATCCGGCGATTGCGGGCTCCAGCACGGCCCGAATAATCTCAATCGCGAGAGCCCCGGCTTCCTGCTGCAGGCCTGCTTGTGCAAGCTGTTTGTCTTTTCCTATCGCGGCACGAGCTGCTTCGACCTGCTGGTGGGCGCGGGAGCGAGCTTCGGCAACCGCGGCAGAACGCGCCTGCAAAGCCTGCTGACGCCGGCTTTCCTGGGCCTTGAAAATGGCGAGCCGGGCTTCGCGTACGTGCTGTTCGTATTCGGCAGTGCGGGCCTCGGCGGCAGCAATGTCGGCACGGGCTTTCTCCATGGCGCCTTCGGTTTTGCTGCGGCGCTGGCCGAGAACTCGAACCAAGGGCCTATGGACGAGAAAGGTATAGGTGCCATACACCAGCACCATGACGATGACGGTGGGGATGGACCCGAGCAGTAATCCGCCTAATTGTCTGAGCGTCTCGTCCATGTCCAGAGTTGATTAGAACTCTCGAGAGAAAAGAAGGCTATAAAACCAATAAAATTAACATTCTACGGGCATAGTGTCAACGCGCGGAGGTTCCCAGCGTTCTATATTGGGCCCTTTGGACCGCTAGTACAATGCTCCGACAATGCTCCGGAAAAACCTTGACTTTCGGCTGAAGGGGTCTAGCATAGAGGTATCACCTCCGATCCAATTCAGGATCGAATGGGCCGATAGCCAAGGAATGTCACCGCTTCTTGGTTGTCGGCCCATTTTAATTTTGGCCCTAGGTTCTCGGCTCTAGGAAAGACGGCGCCTACTACTCGACGACAAACTCTCTTACTTGGCGGACGAGCGACTGCGGAGCTTCGGCTTCGAGTTCCACTAAACCGTCTTTGTAGTGCCGGGCATAGATGCGGGAACGCGCTTCCAGCAGCGCCAGAGTCTTGCCCTCCTTTTGGGGCACCCGCAAATGGATGCGGGAGAGCGGGTCTTCTCCGAGTGCCTGGTCGATGCGGTCCAGCAGCGTGCTCAGGCCGATAGACTTGAGAGCCGAGACGTGGACGGTTCGGTAATCGTCGCGCAAAGCGTCGCGCCGGGCCGCAGACAGGAGATCAACTTTATTCATCACGTGCAGGCGTGGCTTCTGGTCGGCTTCCAGTTCTTTCAGCACCAGTTCGACTTGCGCATCCTGCTCGGCTGAAAGCGGGCTGCTGGCATCTGAGATTTCGAGAATCAGTGCGGCCCGCTCGACTTCTTCCAAGGTGGCGCGGAACGCGGATACCAGTGTGTGGGGCAGGTTTCGGATGAAGCCGACGGTATCGGAGAGCAGCACCTTGCGCTTGGACGGCAGCTTGACCGAGCGGATCGTGGGATCGAGGGTGGCGAACATTTTGGACGAGGCCAGAACTTCGGCCCGGGTCAGAGCATTAAACAAGGTCGACTTACCGGCATTGGTGTATCCGACTAGTGCGAGGGTAGCTACTGGCACCGATTCCCGGCGCTGGCGCTGTTGAGCGCGGATGCGGCGCACGTTTTCCAGTTGCGATTTTACGTGGCGGATGCGGCGATAGATTTTGCGGCGATCGGTCTCAAGCTGGGTTTCACCCGGGCCCCGAGTGCCGATTCCGCCGGCGAGCTGCGACATCTCAATACCACGTCCGGTCAGCCGGGGCAGCAGGTACTCTAGTTGCGCGAGCTCGACCTGGAGTTGACCTTCACGGGTTCGGGCGTGGCGGGCAAAAATGTCGAGAATAAGCTGAGTCCGGTCGATTACGCGTCTGTCCACTTCCCGTTCGATATTGCGCTGTTGGGACGGAGACAGATCGTGATCGAAGAGGATGAGATCGGCGGAAACCGAGGCGGCAGCGCCTTTGATTTCCTGCAGTTTTCCTTTGCCGATCAGAGTGGCAGGATCGGGTTTGTCGCGGTGCTGCAGGAATTCGCCGGCGATTTCAGCTCCTGCGCTGCCGGCCAGCGCACGTAATTCCTCGAGCGATTCTTGGGCGCTGAATTCCGGAGCCCGCGGAGCTCTTGCGCCCGCAGAAAGGCTGGTTGCAGCGTCGCGCGCAGCCTGCGAAGCGGCCGTGGGTGCGGCTTTCGGGGTCTTCGTTGTTCCAGCAGGCGCCCGCCGCGTTCGGTACTCGAGCCCGACCAGAAAGGCGCGCTCGCGGGGCAGAGCACCAGTTCTTGACTCGATGGACGAACCCCGCAGACGCTTCCCCAATTCTGTGGAGCGAGAACTTCGCAAACGGGAACTGCCTTAGCCTTCCGTGCCCGAAGGGGTCACGGCAGGAACGATTTCCGGCTGATGCGCCGGGGACGAAGTGGCTGTTGGTTTCCCCTCGTGAGAAAGCGGGTGCGCCGACCTGCCCATCACCACAGTAGAGATGGCATGCTTGAAGATCAACTGCTCCTGGTTGTTGGAGTCCAGAACGACCGAGTATTTGTCGAAGGAGCGGATCCGGCCCGTCAGCTTTACCCCGCTGAGCAGGTAAATGGTGATGGGGTTCTTCTCCTTACGAGCAGTGTTGAGGAAAGAATCCTGAATGTTCTGTGCCGGCTTTGCATCCATGCCGATCTCCTTTTCGAGCCGCTATACCAGCAGTTCCCGCGCCGCATGGAAGCAGCTCGAGAACCGGGAGGGACAACTGGGCGCGTTCGCCTGCGCAGTCAGGAACTGCGGGGGGAGCGGGCCCTGACAATCTCTGTACGATAAGCGTAGTACGAACACTTTTCAACCCAATAAGGAGTCGTTTGGACCTTAGTGTACAATCCGCTCGCTCAGGTTTCTTTCGGTTTTTGGGCCATTATCGCCAGCGCTCATAACACCGCTTCGTGGAGGAATTGCATGGTAGTTCCCAACTTTCTTGCCATGTTTTCCGGGCCCAGCATTACATTCCCGGGCGGAGACGCCACCAACCTCATGATTCTTCGCTGGATTCATTTTCTGGCGGGCATCACCTGGATCGGGCTGCTTTATTTTTTCAACCTGGTCAACGTTCCGTTCATGAAGGAAATGGATTCGGCGAGTAAGGCCAAGATTATCCCCAGCATGATGTCGCGGGCGCTGTGGTGGTTTCGCTGGGGAGCCGTGGTTACCGTGCTGGTAGGGCTGGCGTATTGGGGCAATGGGATAGTCGGGATTGACGCGAGCAATGGCCGAGGCGCGGGATACGCTGGCGCCTCTGCCGGACACGTGATGGGCACGTTCTTCTTGATCTGGACGATCGTGTTCGCGGTGATGTATGCGGCGATCATGGTGGTGAAGATCAACAAAGGGCCCGTCCTGGGAGTAATTGTGGCCATCGTCGTAGCCGCGGGAGCTTACCTGTTTCTCGATTTCAATAATCACGGATGGGAGAGTAATCGGCTGCTGTCGATCGGCGTGGGCGGCGGCATGGGTTGGGTCATGATGCTTAACGTGTGGGGCATCATCTGGAGGATGAACAAAAAGATCATCGCCTGGAATAAAGACTTCGCGAATAACGGCACGCCGATCCCGCCTCAGGCTGCAGCGATGGGACGCATGGGCTTCCTGGCCTCGCGCGCGAATGCCTGGCTCTCGATTTTCATGCTGTTCTTTATGGGGGCAGCAAGCCACTACCCGATGCTGGGGAGATAGCCTCAGAACACTTAGTCCTCTTACGCCTCCCGCCCAAAAAACGCAAAAATAAGGCCGACCCATTGGGGTCGGCCTAGAGTCCCCTTAACGATTCCTCCGCAGCTAGAAGATCAGCTTTAGGCCGAACAAAAGGCGGCGCCGACCAATACCGTCGTAGGTTAGGTTGGAGGAAAAGGTTCCCCCTCCCTGGAAGTTGTTTCCGCCACCGTTGAAGTTATATGCCGTGCTCTGGAACGGAGAGGGAGTAGCGGCGCCCGAGTCGTCCAGCACGGGATCGGGAACGCCTCGGAACTGCGTGTTCGTGATGTTGAAAGCGGTTGCCTGGAACTGCAGGGTTAGCTTCTCCCCGATTTTCGTGTTCTTGTAGATGCTGAGGTTAGCGGTGTTAATCGGTTGCCCGCGCAACGCGTTGCTTCCAGCACCTTTGAACGGAGAACCGAAGAAGGCCGCTGCCGTGTTGTCGTTCACGATCCAATGAACCGCACTCATCGTGGTCGGATTTCCGGTGACAAAGTCGGTGATTCCGCAGTCGGGCAACGTCGAGTCCGTGCACAACCCTGCAGTGCCCAACGGGGCGGCAGCATTCGCTACGATCGGCCGACAAGCGTCATAGGTGCCGCTCATCGTGGCTGTCGGGTCGCACAAGGTACTGTGGCGGAATTGTATGGTCGTGTAGGGCTGCCCCGAGGCATACCTGTAGGCGGTGTTCAACTGCCAGCCACCCATCAGATGGCCGAGGAACCCCGTCTGCGACCTGTGGAAGGGGAGTTCGTACACCATGGTCAGGCCGAACAGGTGCGGGAAATCAATTCCGGAATTCGCCCTTTCACCGCGGTCTGTGTTGAAGGGATCCTGAGCAAAGGACAAGGTGTTGCCGCCCGAAACGCTGCTATACACCTCGCTGGCATTGTCCATGGTGTGGCTGTAGGTATAGGAAGCAGTAGCAGAAACGCCGTGCCAGTTGCCGATCCGCAACTCCGACTGCAGTCCGTTGTACTTAGACCAGGCAGTATTACGGCGCTCCCCGACTCTTCTGAAATTGCAATTAGCATAACCCGAACTGAACCCCGGGGTCCCGGCAGTTGTGCAGGGCGTAAGACCGGGAGGAATGAGGTTCCCGAACCCATTGGCAATTAGACTATTCAGCGCCGGGTTTCCATTGACGGTCTGAAAGTTCCCAACGCCGTGATTACCAACATAGCGCACTTCACCGACTATCTTGCTGCTGAATTCGCGTTGCACTCCGAAGTTCCACTGCTCCGAGTACGGATTGCGGAAGTTGGGTGCTACGGTGGTGTGGTTGCGGATTCCGGGATTGATTCCGGCCGTACCGACGAATCCGCCAGATTGCAGAAACGGTAATATGTCGGCGCCCGTGAAGTTTCCACTGCTCGGCAGGGGAGCGACGGTGGTCACTGCGTTCACAGACGGTGAACTGGTCGCAACATTCAAGAACATGTTATAAAACGTGGGGTCATAGCTGATACGAAAACCGCCGCGCAGCACCGTTTTGTCCTCTCCGAACAATCCTTTCCCCATACGTGGCGTCCACGCGAACCCAACTACGGGACTGAAGTTGTTGAAGTCTTGCGGAACGCTGGGAACGGTAGTCTCGCTGGCCGGGAAGGTGTTATCCCAGAGAGGATTGGCACCGGCCTGAACCGCGACTGTGCGGTCGTGCAGCAGATTGACAGCTTGCTGATTCCACTCCCAGCGCAAGCCGAGATTCAGAGTCAGATTATCCTTAATTCGCCAATCGTCCTGGAAATAGGCCGCCACGTCTTTTTCGCTGAAGGGCAGCCTGGGATCTCCGACTGTGATTCGCGTTTGCACCGGGTTGTTGGCTACAAGGGCATCAAACGAGCGGAAGAAGTAGATGGAGTTATTGTTGGGCAGAAAAACGTTTGGGGAGCGTTGCTTGTCATATTCGCCGCCGAATTTCAGCGTGTGCCGTGCTTTTTGCAGCGAGAGATTGTCCTGGACTTGGTAAACGTTGATGATTCGCCCCTGAGGGAAACCGGACGCCACCCCGAAGCTTCCACTGTCCTCGGGATTGCTCCCCCGCATGACGATGTCCGCCGGACAACCCAGAGGAGTTTTGTCGTTACAACTCGCAACAGAACCCTCCTCAAAGAAGAACCGGGCGCGAGAGTAGCTGAAGCGTACCTGATTGACCAAGCTGTTCCTCATATTGCGGACCCAATCTAGGCCGATCTGCTGATCGCGCGCCGGCACTGTCTGCCAGTCACCGACGTCAACCCCATTGCCGAAGTTGACTCCTTCGCTGAGGCTCTGCTGAAATACGTAACGTCCGAAGAAGTTATCCTTGGAAGTTACTTTCAGATCTATGCGGCCTGTCCCTTCGTAGTCGTTGAATGGACTGGGCACAAAACGGGTGATGTTGCCAAACTCGATGGGAGCCGATGTCACTCCATCAGAGACTGTGACATTTTGAATGTTGGTGAATTTTGGATTGCCCTGAGTGGTGATCGCGGCCGGACCAATCTTGGCCAACAGAGGACCCGCGGGACTGTTGGGGAAAGCTGCGAGCAACTCCTGTACGCCATTGGAGGTGGGTGTAATGCCGCCCGAGGTACTCGGCGATCCCCCGGTGCGCAGCCGCTCGAAATTGGTCGAACCAAAGAACCACATCTTATCCTTCATGATCGGGCCACCGACCGTACCGCCGAAGCGATTGTTCACGTATTGTGGAATCACGGCCTTGGTACAGCCGTTGCTAGCAGTGGGGGCAATCCCGCTCGGGCAGAAGCCGAACAGAGGCGACTTCTCCTCATTGGTCATGGAACCGAAGGTGTTTCCCTGCCAGAACTCATAACCTGTGCCGTGGAACTGATTGGTGCCCGCCTTCGTTATGTAGTTTACGACTGAACCAGAGTTGTGGCCGTACTCGGCGCTGTAATTCGTGACGACCTGTATCTCTTGAAGGGCGTCCTGATTGCCGAAGAAGATCGAGGGACCGGCGATGGAATTATCATTGTTGGCCTGACCGTCTATTTGAAAGTTGTTCGCCCGTCCGCGCTGCCCGTTGGCTGAAAAGCCCTCGCCATTGGTGTTGCTAAAACCAGAATCGCCGGTGGGGGCAAATCCAGGAAGGAAAAGCGTAAGCGTGTCAAAGTTGTTGCCGATGGGCAGGCTGGCTGTCTTCTGTGTGTCGAAGCTGTCTGAAATCTGGCTGGTGGTAGCTTCCACCAAGGGAGCGCCACTCTCGACCGTGACCGTTTCCGTAGGTGCCCCTAGTTCGAGTCTGACACTGCCCAACGCAGTGTCGGCACCGACCTGCACGACTAGCCCTTTCGATTCGAAGGACCGGAAGTTCTTGGCTTCGATTCTCAGGCTGTATTCGCCGGGCGGCAGCGTCCGTAGCGAGACCAGGCCGCTCGCAGTGGTTTCAGTTGTGTATTCCCTGTTTGTAGCCAAATGTCTGGCGCTAACCTTGGCTCCCGAAACCACGGCGCCGGAAGGGTCCTCAACCGTGCCGGATATCGATCCCGTCACAATTCCCTGGGCAGCCGCAAATGTGCCACAGAACAGCACTGCTAGGAAGGCCATAGACAGACCAACCTTTAGACGAAAGCTGTATTCCATCGAAATCTCCTCTGTCGAAAAGTTCCTGATTCCAAGAAGTGAACGTGAACCGACGCGGTTACTCCGCGGTCCGACCGAAGCACGCCCACACCCATGGGAACGATGTGCGGGTAGCGGCAAGTTAGGTTCCAAAGCGATAGACACTAAACCTCATTGTTTACAGTTGATTCCGATTGCTAGGTCACAACAGATACGAGAATATGGATAGTTTGGCCGAGGTTCTATGGTTTTTGGTAGGGGGCAGTGCAGCTGGCAGCATCTGTAACAATACGAGAATGGATCGGGAAGCTTTGTACAAGGGCATCAAACTGTTCAATGGCTCGCAATTCTTTGAGGCGCATGAGGTATTGGAGGACGTCTGGCGAGTTGCTCCCGCCGCCGAGAGGAAATTCCTGCAGGGGCTAATTCAGCTGGCGGTTGGGTTGCACCATTATTCGACCGGCAACGTAGTCGGTGCCCAATCGTTGCTCGCACGCGCCGCACGGAACCTTTCCGGGTATCCGGCCGACTTCGCCGAGATTCGCTTGGACATCCTGCGTCGAGCCGTCTTCGGGTGGCAAACGGCCTTGGAACATGGGGTTCCGCCGCCCCCGTTGCCGCGACTCGAAAGAACAGAGTGTTAGAATCACTTGCTCTCGTGAAGCATCCCTCCAGGCAAAAGCAAAGTGCTGCTGGCTTTCGTGCTAAGCGGCCCGAAGCCGTCCCCCTGCTGGATCTGTCCCGCCAGTACCTTGCAATCCGTCAGGACGTGCTGGTGGCAATCGAGCGGGTTTGTGCGTCGCAACACTTCATTCTCGGGGAAGAGGTAGCTGCCTTCGAGCAAGAGGTTGCCTCAGTCACTGGAGCTACTTCCGCAGTCGCGTGTGCTTCCGGGACCGATGCGCTGTGGCTGGCTTTGATAGCAGTTGGCATTCAGCCCGGAGATGCGGTTCTGACGAGCGCTTTCAGCTTCTTTGCTTCAGCAAGCGCCATTGCCCGGGCGGGCGCGCGACCCGTGTTTGCTGACGTGGATCCGGACACCCTGAATCTCGATGCCGGCCGTGCCAGGGCAAAGCTGGAGACCAGCAGGCCCGACATTCGGGCCTTACTGCCGGTTCACTTGTACGGGCAATGTGCCGACATGGATGCACTTCAGAAGCTTGCTGAGGAGTTCAAGGTTCCCATCATTGAGGATGCGGCACAGGCGATTGGAGCGGCTTGGCGCGGGCGGCGGGCCGGATCGTTGGGCCTCGCTGCAGCTTTCAGTTTTTATCCTACCAAGAACCTGAGCGCTTACGGCGATGCCGGGCTGGTCACAACCAGCAATGTCGAGTATGCCGAGCACATGCGGCATCTGCGAAATCACGGCAGCGCGAAGCGTTATTACCACGATGAATTCGGGGCAAACAGCCGGCTGGATGCTATTCAGGCGGCGATTCTGCGGGTGAAGTTGCCACATCTCGACGAATGGAATTCACAGAGGCAAGCGCGGGCGGCCATCTACGAGCGGCTTTTCAGGGAATCGGGACTTGTTGACGCGAAGGGCTCGTCTCCGATTCGGCTGCTGCACGTTTCTCCGCATGCGCGCCACGTCTTTCATCAATACGTGATCCGCGCGACGCGACGCGATGAGCTCCGTGCATTTCTTACTGAGCGGAAGATTGGGACGGAAATTTATTACCCGGTGCCGTTGCACTTGCAGGACTGTTTCGCTTATCTGGGGTACCGGGAACGGGATTTGCCCGAGGCGGAGCTGGCGGCAAGGGAAGTGCTGGCGCTGCCGATGTTTCCTGAGTTGACTGAGGACGAGCAGGGCTGGGTGGCGGAGAGCATTGCGGATTTCTATTAATAGCCGGCCGTAATGCTTCGGTTCTGCACGCGAGATGGTTCGCCGACTTCGTCGGCCCAGTATGACGCCACGATGTAGAGTTCACAACTACTAACGCCGGCGCCGGCGCCGCCTGGCACGCCGAGGCGCGACTGGCTTTGGCGGTTCTTCCCCTGGCATCAGGACTCGGCGAACTATCGGAGTGTTCAGTTTGTACTTTCTGTCAACCAGGTTGCCGCTGGCGTCGCGAACTTTCAGGACGAAGATTGGCAGGGTTCCTTCCTTGTCGAAGCTCTCGTGGCTAACCGTAACCGGAAAAGATCCTTTCAGCTTGCGCTCGCGGTAGGCGGTTTCGTAACGATGCCGCCTCAGGTTCCAGGTGAACACCCGAACTTGGTTGTAATCGAAGGGCATGCCGTCCTTAGGTTCGCTGAGCAGAACCAGGTATTCGGGAATTTTCTGGTCGCCGTCCCGAACTTCGTCGAGTACGAAGAATGCCTGGATGCGCCGCCCTTCGGCGTACTGGGCGACATCAAGCGGAACATCCAAGTCCATCATGCGGGCCAGAACCCAGCCGGTGTGGCCCTCGGCGTCGCGAACGAGCCACCAGTCTTCCATCACGGGTTGAGGGGCTTCTTTATTCGATTGCGTACCGGGCGGCGCCGCGGGCTCTTTCTCGGTAGTCGCACGCTTCAGTATAAAAAGCTTGGCGCCTTGATTTAGTTGATAAAGGTGCTCGGAATCGCGCACAGGTTCGAGGTGGAGGTTGGTTTCGTTGCGGGTGATTCCTGGGGCCTGTACCGGATCATTGCGATTGTCCCCCGCGAGTTTCTGGAGCTGGTCGAAGACTTGCTGGGTAATTGTGTAACGCTGCTCGATCCAGCCTTCCGCTCCGCTTGAAGTGCGCACTTTCACGAAACGACGTTCGCGGTCCAGGACTTCGACTCGTTCCCCGTTCCTAGCCAGGCCAACTTTGTTGTACACAGGAGCGACGCGATCCCGCAGGACAACTTGCGGCGCCGTGATGTAGACCACCTCGAGCACGCGGCGTCCGCGGCCGCACGCGGATAGCAGCAAACCGCCTGCCAGCACCAGCAAGAACAGGCATCGCTTTGGGTTGGGGGGGAGGATCAATAGAACAATATAACGCAGGGACAAAGTCAGTGGTCAGCAGTGAGGATGCCGGGTTCTGCCTTTAGGAACCGAACAATGTGAGATCAGAGGTCAAATCAGAAATAAGATCCGTCTCCGGAGGACTTGTTTCTCCCACTGACCGCTGACCACGGGCCACTGACCACTTCAGTCTCCGAAGCAGATGCCAACCGTTCGCGCTGTGCGCACCAGCTCGCCGTTAGGGTCGCCGGTTTTCAGGCGGCCGACAGCGCCGGCGATGTCCACCGTGCAAACAGTTTCTCCGCGGAGGCATATCATTTCGCCGAATGCGTTTTGGGCAATCAGACCGAGAGCCTTCACGCCAAAGCGGGTGGCGAGAACACGGTCATAGGGCGACGGTGAGCCGGCGCGCTGGATGCGGCGTGCGCTCGGGCGGCAGTTTGGGTCCTTCCGCTACCACTACGATGGTGAAGCGCTTGCCATATTGTTCGCGGGCGGCCGCGTAGTCGCAAACCTTTTGAATGGTGAAGGGAATCTTGGGGATCAGGATGACGTGCGCGCCGCCAGCAATACCGGCCTCAAGAGCGACCAGCCGGCGTCTCGTCCCATACCTCGATAGCCATCACGCGGCGGTGCGATTCGGCGGCTGGTGTGGATTTTGTCGATCGCGTCGCTGGCGGTGTGCACGGCGGTATCGAAGCCAAAGGTCACGTCGGTGGCGGACAGATCGTTGGCGATGGTCTTAGGAACTCCCACCAGCTTCATGCCTTTCCGCGCGGGAGCTCGAGGGCGATTTTTTGCGAGCCGTCACCGCCAATGGTGATGATGGCGTCAATGCCGAGATTGCGCGTGTTGGCGATCATCTGATCGGAAACGTTTTACGAATTCGCGGCCGTTCTCGACGGTCTTGTACTTGAAGGGATTGCCGGGATTCGTCGTGCCCATGATGGTTCCGCCCCGGGGCCAAATGCGCTGACATCCTTGAGAGTAAGTTCGTGGGAACGCTCGGGCCAGATCAGTCCGTCGAAGCCGTCGGGGATGCCGATGGCTTTCCAGTGATATTTGAGAATGGCGGATTTGACCGCAGCCCGAATGACGGCGTTGAGGCCAGAAGCGTCGCCCCCGCGGGGGCAGATGCCAATGCAGCGAATCTCAGTCATTGCCAGTTCACCGGATCACGAACGAAGAGGTCAACCTCAGATGATACCGTTTGGATTAGAGGAAGCGAAAACGACCTGGAACGAACTGGACAGTCTCCTAAGTGGAGACAGGCACCTTCCTGTCTTGGAAGATGCCCTCATCGAAGAAGAGCGAGCCTTAAGGATTGACGGTGATCTGCAGTGTCCCGCTGGCCCCGTTGCTAGAATCCGAGCCGGTAATGGTCGTCGTACCCGTCGCTTGTAGAGTGCCGGTACTGCCGGTGGTAATCGCGATGACCGAAGGGCTGCTGGAAGTAAACGTCGTCGAATTCGTGACATCGGTGCCGTTCAGAGTAGCGCTGAAAGTCACTGTTGCCCCAGCTCCTCCGGCTCCGGACAAGCTGATTGTCGATCCCCGGCTGGAACTAATCGTAAGAGTTGAAGACTGCCCAACTGTAAGCGTGATGGTTCCGGATACTACGCTGCCGTTTGACGACTGGGCCGCGGCTTGAATCGTGACCTGCACACCGGGGTTGGGAGCAGCGTTGGCGGTCACCAGTCCCGGTGACGAGGTGCTCAGCGTCACTAGATTTTGCGGATCGGTCTTACTCCAGGTGGCGACGCCTGAGAGGTTTTTGTGGCTGCCGTCATCATAGGCCCCGGTCGCCATGAGTTGGATGGTGCTGCCCTGGGTCGGCAGGTTAGTGGCCTGCAGAGTGGTCACGGTAATGCCGGTGAGCGTCGGTTTCACAAAGAAACCGTGGCAGCCCGCCCACCCCAGACTCATGAGGAGCGTGAAACTAGTCAGCAGCAACAACTTCCGCTTGGCAGTCAACATGATTTTAGGAGGCCTCAGGGAACCCACACTTGCACAAGGCGATCCACTACCGGCATAGTGCCGATTGTAGCAGAAGGTGAGTGGCTCTTTGCGGTCCAGAGTCCTTTCCAGGTCCTCCTTACTCGAACGCTGACCCGGGGCGAACTTGCGCGTTTCTTTGGGAATGCGGCAACCACGTGTCTCTCGGGCACCTATAATTCCCGCATCGTATATTTCATGATTCGGGCATCGGTCGCTAATTACATTCGGCTAGGCGCCCTGGTCTGCGCCTTGGTCGTAATCGCAGATGGGCAGGCCGCAAAGACTACGCGGGCGCAGAGCACGTTGACGGGCCTGCAGATGTGCGCACCCTGTGTCCACGCGCACATGGACTTTCTGGCATCGGACGCTCTGCGCGGGCGCGGCAGCGGGACTCCGGACGAATTGGTGGCGGCCACCTATATCGCTTCGGAATTGGAGCAGTATGGAGTGGCTCCGGCGGGGGATGATGGTACTTACCTCCAACGCGCGACCTTGCTTCGTCAGAAATTGACGAGCGCTCCGCAATTGAAGTTTCACACTTCTGGACCTGCTGAGCGAGAAGTCGCGTGGACTCACGGCAAAGAGATCCTCGCGCTCTACTTGGCAAATCCCAGCTTTTCCGGTCCGCTACAGAAGATCGACCTGGCGAAGGGAGAAAATCAACGCGTCCAGTCCGGGGGCGTGGTGTTCCTCACCGCGCCCCACGAAGACAAGATACGCCGGGAGCAGCTCCGCATTGGTTCCCAGGGAGCCTTGGCCGTCCTTGTCCCGGAATCCTCCCGGCTGCGCCTGCGTTGGGAGCCGATGGGAAGTAGGTTGCCCGAGTTGCCCGTCCAAATTGAGGGCGCCGACAGATCCGACATGGGCCCGCAATTTAGCGCTTTCGCGGTAAGCCGCGAGGCGGGGGCTGTGCTGAGTGACTTGCCGGATGGGACGACCATTGAGATGAAAGCCACAGCAGGCCCGGTGGAGAAGAGCCATACGTGGAATGCAGTGGGTGAGATCAGCGGGACGGATTCCTCGCAGCAGCATGCTGTGGTGTTGCTGACAGCGCATCTCGATCACCTCGGGGTCGGAGCGCCGGTGAATGGCGATGACATCTACAACGGCGCCGATGATGATGCCTCCGGTGCGACCGCTGTACTGGAATTGGCACGGGTGCTGGCGTCGCAACCGAAACCGCGGCGTACGGTGATCTTCGCGCTTTTTGGCAGTGAGGAAACCGGAGGGCTGGGGTCTACTTATTTCCGGGAACATCTGCCGGTGCCATTGCACGATATTTCGGCCTGCCTGGAGTTCGAGATGATTGGGCGGGCCGACCCTGCGGTAGCGGAAGATACGTTGTGGCTAACCGGATGGGAGCGCTCCAACCTGGGGCCGGAGCTTGCACGGCATGGGGCTCACCTGGTAGCTGATCCGCACCCGGACCAGGGCTTTTTCCGGCGATCTGATAACTACGTGTTCGCAAAGAAGGGCGTGGTGGCGCAAACGGTGTCAAGCTACGGACTGCACGGCGATTACCACCAGCCCAGCGATGACCTGGCGCACATTGACTTCAAGCACATGAATGAGGCTATCCACTCCATGCTGAAGCCGGTTTTGTGGCTGGTGAATTCGGCGTTTGCTCCGCATTGGAATCGGGGGGGACAGCCCTAGGTTAGTTCTCGTTGCAGCTTGACTAAAGCGAAGTTCCAGAACTCCGGACTAAAGGGTAGATGTCGAGAAAGCTGCTGAGACTCGGAACGGGAAACTGGAAAGCGAGAAGCGAGAACTGTAATAGGAAGTGAAAACCGGGAACTTGACAACTAATTCTTCTTCTTCCCGGCTTTCACAATTCGCTCATCAATCGGCTTACGGCCGGCGTAACCTTCTTCGGTACCGTGCCAATGGCCGATGCCCTTTTCTCCCAGCCTCCAGCAGAGCAGGACTATCTCGCCCTCGACGCGGCAGGGGAAATCCAGCAGGCCCATGTCGAGGTCTTTCACCTGGACTCCGGTGGCATCAATCTCGGCGAGAGCGTCTTTGACGCGCTGCAGGGCCTTTTCTCGTTCCGCTTTGCGTCGGGCCAGATGCACCACATCGAGCAACATTCCGCCCTTGAGAAATACCTTGTGGGCGGTCTCCTGCATCTCGGCGTCGACCTGCTCGATCAGTTTCTTGCCTTTAATGGCGGTGCGTAACAGGGATTCCAGTACAGGCAGAAGGGCCTGAGCTTCTTCCAGGGTAAAAGTTCGAGTGGACATATTGGATATAGAAGCATTCTAAATCATTCCCGACTAACCGTGAGGTGCCGAAAGGAACCAGGGGGCCGGTTACCTCACTTTCTAAAATCGCCAATTTTCAATTGCCGAGTGTCGATTTCGGAGACTCAGATCGGAAATTGGCAATCAATTGGGAATTCAGCGCTGAATTTCCAGCATCCGATCCAACGCCGCGCGAGCCCAAAACTTCACGTCGTCTCTGACCTTGATCTGATTGACGATATTGCCCTCCACCAGGTTTTCCAGCGCCCAGCACAAGTGCTGGGGGGAAATGCGGAACATGGTGGTGCAGAGGCAGCCGGAGTCATCCAGGGTAATGACTTTCTTGCCGTCCGCTGCGAACTCCTTGCCCATGCGGTTCACCAGGTGAATTTCAGTTCCCACGGCAAAGCTCGTGCCTGACGGAGCCTCGCGAATCATCTGGATCAGCTTGTCGGTCGAGCCGATGCCGTCGGCCTTCCGGCAGACTTCCCAGCGGCATTCCGGATGAACGATCACGCGGACTCCAGGATACTTCCCGCGGACCGCATCCACATGTTCGGGCAAAAATCGCTGGTGCACCGAGCAGTGGCCTTTCCAGAGGACGACGCGCGCGGCACGCAGTCGCTCCGGCGTGACACCCCCGTGGCGCATGTACGGATCCCATACGGCCATCTCGTTCAGCGGAATTCCCATGTTGCAGGCAGTGTTGCGGCCGAGGTGCTGGTCGGGCAGGAAAAGGACTTTGGGAGCCTTGGCAAATGCCCACTTAAATGCGCCTGCGCAATTGGAGGAGGTACAGACCAGGCCGCCGCGCTCGCCACAAAATGCTTTAATGGCGGCGCTGGAATTCATGTAGGTGATCGGAGTAATGCCCTCGCCTTTGTCGCTGGTTAAGCCGGCGGCGATCAGTTGCTCCCAGCAGTCTTCTACCTGGGTGATTTCGGCCATGTCGGCCATTGAGCAGCCGGCGTTCAGGTCGGGGAGAATGGTCACCTGGCCGGGACGGCTGAGGATGTCGGCGCTTTCCGCCATGAAATACACGCCGCAGAAGATGATGTACTTGCCTGCGGCGCGGGCAGCCTCTTGCGAAAGCCGGTAAGAATCGCC
Source organism: Acidobacteriota bacterium (assembly GCA_003225055.1). Lineage (GTDB taxonomy): Bacteria > Acidobacteriota > Terriglobia > Terriglobales > Acidobacteriaceae > Gp1-AA122. The sequence goes on along the minus strand of QIAU01000193.1, from coordinate 28,573 downwards.
ACGAAAATCGGCGAAACGAATCACTTCATCGCGTTGATAGTGATGACCGAGGATTACGGCATCGCGGCCCAGGGCTTCTCTGGCAGCAAGGATGCGGTCGTCCAGCGAGTGATCAGGCAGGACAAGATAATTGTCCAGAGAGCAGATGGTTGGTCGAGTAGCCAAGCTGTATCTCGCTTTCAGTTCCGCGGCGGTATGGCCCATTTTCTCGGCCGCCCGGAACGGGGTTGTTGAAAGCCCTGCCGGCTCCAGTAGGTTCACCGCGCTTTGTGCGCCCAACCTACGGGGATGTTGAAGCTGACAGCTGTTTCTTTCCTTACCTTAGATGCACCAGGATGCCCGCTGGCCGGAATTTCTTGTCCGTACCATCGCAAGCCGCTTGTGACTGGAGCACCCGTATATTGTGCACGCGGCTGGACGCCGGTGCAAGCGTGGAGGCGGGTCCGAGACCCGTCTCCACATACGCACAGTTGCGGCAGTGAAGGGCTCCCGGCGTTAGGCGTTAGGAACTTCAGGCTCTCGCCGTCCTCACACGGCCCTATCCACCAATGTGGACCATGGTGCGGGAAGGTGGTACGAAATCGGGCTCTCCGATGTGGTGGCGAGCTTCTTTGCGATCTACTACGCTGTATATGAAGGCAACGAGTTCCTCGTCCGAGGCTCCGCGGCGCATCAGTTCGTGCAGATCGTGGTCCCAAACAGAAAACAGGCAGGTACGGATCTTGCCGTCGGAAGTGATGCGAAGGCGGCTGCAGTGGCTGCAGAAGGGGTGGGATACTGGGGCGATGATGCCAATCTCGCCGATGCCGTCGTCAAACCTGTAGCGGCGCGCGGTTTCGCTACGATCATGCGGAATTTCCACCAGCGGCCGGTACTCGGCCATGCGGCGCAGAATTTCATCGAGCGTGACCACTATGTTGGGGGACCAGACCCGGTCTTCTTCCAAGGGCATGAATTCGATGAAGCGCAGCACTACGCCTTCTTCCCGGGCAAACCTGCCGAAGGGGATGATCTGATCTTCGTTGAAGCCGCGCATCAGGACGCAGTTGACCTTCACTGGAGCCAGGGCGGCGCGCTTGGCGGCGCGAATCCCCGCCAGCACACAGGCGAATCCGTTAGGTACGCGCGTGATGCGTCGAAAGCGATCAGGATCGACGGCATCCATGCTGACGGTGATGCGGCGTAAGCCGGCATCTTTCAGTGGCTGCGCCATTTCGGCCAAAAGATGGCCGTTGGTCGTTATGGCCAGGTCCAGAGGCTCGCCGTCCACAGTGTGCAACTTCGATAGCTCGCGGACAAACTCAACGACACCGCGGCGGAGAAGCGGTTCTCCTCCTGTAATGCGAATTTTCTTGATTCCCAGGCCTGCGAACAGGCGCGCCATGCGCAGGTAGTCGGAAAAGGGCAGGTCGGCGTACATGGCCCCGTCATTGCCCGTGCGGCAGTAGACACACTTGTAATTGCAATGGTCGGTAATGGCGATCCGGAGATCGGTGATCGGGCGGCCGTGTTTGTCAATGAGGGCAGCCATTGGCAGTTAGCAGTTAGCCCCTGAAAAGCGATGCCAGGTCATCACGAACTCTGGCGGCTAAATGCCCCGTATCAATTCCTAAGTGCTAATTCGCGAGAAGGGGAAGGCGACACGGCAGGGCGTGCGGATGTCTCCTTTCCAAGTGCTCCTCGCCAAGCACGGGAGGCGCAGGCGTTTCCACCTGTACCCTCGGGCGGCAGCTTGATCTGTCAGTTGCTCACCCTCGCCGCCGTGACCAGGGTATGCCCACAGGCTCCGGCGGTCGGAAACCGAACCTGAATTATACGCTTGAGGGCAAGCAGAGGAATACGTGGGACAGCCGCTCAGCCGCCCTCGCCTGTCCCAGGCCTACATGCCGTCGTAATTCGGCCCGCCGCCACCTTCGGGCGGAACCCAGGTAATGATCTGATAGGGATCCTGAATGTCGCAAGTCTTACAGTGCACGCAGTTGGAGGGGTTCAGGCTGATGCGCTTGCCATTCGGGGCGGAGCTGTCGTCCACCATCTCGTAGACGTTGGCGGGGCAGAAGTTCTGGCAGGGGCTGCCAAATTCCTTGATGCAGCGTTGCTCGCAGATGTTGGTGTCGTGAATGACCAGATGGGCGGGCTGATCTTCTTCGTGCTTGGTGCCGGAATGGTAGAGGTCGGTGAGCTTGTCGAATGTCAGCTTGCCATCGCCTTTGTAGGGACCGAGCAGATGAGCCTCGCCGTCGCCGGTTCTGGGCAAGTCGCTCAGGTTATGCATGTGCTGGTAGCCGGGCTTGGCCGGATAGCGGTTGTATAGGCCGCGTCCGCCCGTGATCTGCTGCAAGCCGACGTGGAACATGCCTGCCCAGAGGCCGCGCTCGAAGCCCTGATGGAAGTTGCGAACCTTCCACAGCTCTTCCTTGATCCAGCTCGCCTCGACGCGACGCTGGAAATCACTGAGAGTCCCTGCTGACACGTCGCCCTTCTTGAAAGCTTCGCAGGCGGTTTCCGCAGCGAGCATGCCGCTCTTGATTGCCAGGTGGATTCCCTTCAGGCGGGCGGAGTTCAGGAAACCGGCCGAGTCGCCGAGAATCATCCAGCCGTCGCCTGATACCGGGGGAATCGCCCACCAGCCCCCATACGGCAACGACTTTGCGCCGTAGCGGATCATCTTGCCACCCTCGAGCAAATGCGCCACAAAAGGATGCTTCTTGAATACCTGCAAGACGCGCTGCGGGTCGACCCGAGGGTCGGAATAGTCGAGCCCGGTCACGAAACCGAGAGAAGCAATGTTGTCCTTACCGCCGTAAATCCAGGCGCCGCCGTACTCTTTCGAGGTCAGCGGCCAGCCCATGGTGTAGATCACTTCGCCTTGGGCAATCCGGCCCGACGGAACTTCCCATAGCTCCTTGACGCCTACGCCGTAAGTCTGGGGATTGCGATCCATATCCAGATTGAAACGGGCGACGAGTTGTTTGGTCAGCGAGCCGCAGGGGCCTTCGGCAAGGATTGTGATCTTGGCTTTCAGGTCGTAGCCGGGCTCGAAATTCGATTTCTGCTGATTCCGCTTATCTACGCCTTTGTCGTCGGTGCGAACGCCGGCGACGCGATTGCCGTCGAAGAGCAATTCTGAGCCTGCGAATCCGGTAAAGACCGTGATGCCGGTCTCTTCGACCTTGCCACCGAGCCATTTCACGAATCTATTGAGCGAGATGACATAGTTACCGTGATCGCGCAGGGTAGGCGGGGTGACAGGCAACTTGAACTTGCTTTTTTCGGTGAGGAAATAAACGCCTTCTTTGCTAACTGCGGCATCGATGGGAGCTTCCTTTTCAAAACCGGGCAGCAGTTCGCGCATGGAGCGCGGGTCGAGCAGTGCACCAGAAAGACAGTGCTGGCCTATTTCACGCGCCTTTTCCAATACGTAGATGTTTTCTTTGCTTAGCTGTGCGTCGGGATGTTTGGCGTTGTGCGCGTCGATGAGCTGCGACAAGCGCAGGGCGCAGGCCATGCCTGCGGGACCGCCACCCACAATGACAACGTCCGCTTCCATTTGCGGACGGTCGATCCCTTCGAGGGGTTTACGGAAAACAAGGGTCACAGGTCAATGCTCGAGACATGCCTGATAAAGGGCATTGCAATGCTCAGCTTGGTTACCAGGACTTGATCGGCTGTCACGAAATGGCAGCCCGTCACCACGATCGCTATCGGGTTCAGGTAGAAACCACTTCACTATGACACTGGCGTCGATGACATGGGGCAAGGTCAGCGTTCTCTGTCTTCACGAATGAGGTCGGCGCTCGGCCGGCAATACGCCAACCCTCTTGTGGATCCGCTCCCGCCGCTTACCTGCGGATTCGCTTCACCCGAGAGCGAAGGCCGGCAAGAGTACCCGATTCTGGAGCGCCGCGTCGTTTTTTTGCATTCTTATTCAAAACTTTCTTGGCGGCTCGGCTCCTGCAGCACTCATTGTACGGCGTTCCGCCCTCCGTCGGCTGGGCTGTTTTGCGAGCATCAGGACACTCGTAAAAGCGCTCGGGAAGTTACGCGCCCGCTTTCGCCTTCTTCACTTCCTCAATGAGTGGCGGCACGATGTCGAACAAATTGCCCACGACCGCGTAATCGGCTATTTCGAAGATGGGTGCTGCAGAGTCTTTGTTGACCGCCACGATGGTGCGCGAGCCCTTCATGCCGACGATATGTTGAATGGCACCGCTGATTCCCAGCGCCAGATACAGCTTGGGAGCCACTGTTTGGCCTGAGGACCCAATCTGGCGGTCCATAGGCAACCAGCCTGAATCGCAGATCGGACGCGACGCGGCAATTTCTCCGCCGATGGCATCGGCAAGCTGCTTGGCGAGATCAATGTTCTTCTGCTCTTTAATGCCGCGGCCCACGGCGACGATAATTTCGGCTTGTGTCAGGTCAACCGCTTGCTTGGCTTCTTTGAAGACTTCCTGTGGCTTGTTGCGGATGATCCCGTCGGGAATTTCGGACTTGACCATCTCCACGGGAGCGGCACTGGCACCGGCTTCAACCTTGTCGCCGCGAAACGCGCCGTTCTGGACGGTGACGAACCAGGGGGCGTCGCAGGTAAAGCTCACGTCGGCGGCCAGCTTGCCCTGGAACATCTGGCGGGTGAATACGAGCTTTCCCCCGTCCTTTTTATATCCGATGCAGTCGCTGATGGCCGTGCGTCCCATGGCCGTGGCCAGCTTGGGAACGAAATCGCGCACCTGGTAAGTGTGGGGCATCAGCACCAGCTTCGGTAGACGGGATGAGAGGAACTGCTTGAGCGCGGCGACGAAGGCGTCAGGCGTGTAAGGTTCGAGGTTGGCTGACTCGATCGCGTACACCTTGGAAACCTTCTTGCCCGCGACTTCGCCGGCAAAACTTTCCACTCTGCCGCCGACAACTGCGGCTTCGAGAGCCCAGCCGGTGTCGGCCGCCAGCGCTTGGCCGGCGGTAAGCGTCTCCCAGGAGACGCGGTTGAATTTGCCCTCGCGTTGCTCGACGACTACCAGGATTGTGTCTGCCATGATTTGGGTCTCAGGTGTCCGGTCTCAGGTCTCAGGATAAGTTCTCGGTTCTCTGAAGACGTGACGCTCAACCTAAAAAATCATTCTTCGGTCCGGTTCCGGCGCATGCTGAAGCCGGTGATCATCAATACCAGCCCGAGCAGCGCGAGCTCGCCGATGATGGAAATAAACAGCCCGTGCCGCCCGACTTTAAACGCCGATGGCAAAAAAAGACCACCGGCAAATCTGCCACCAGCACCGCCGGCCCGATAAAAAGCCGGCTGAAGCTGGTCTCGGACTTTTCCATCTCCGCCATACCTGCCTCCCGGGGCGCGCACAGCCCCTTTGGCATACCGTATGAATGGCGGAACCGCCTGTTTCAGTGACGAATAACCATCAGCTGGCCCGGCGCTGCTGCTCGGCTTCGTCGGGCAGGTCCTGGTCCCCAACCGTGGGCGAGAGTTCTGCCAATCTGCGGTTGGCCTCCGACCTTTTCTGCGAGCCGGCTCCTAACAGAGCAAACCCCAGAACGCCCTCGGCTATCACCCACCACAAGAAAAAGTGAGAGCCGGACTTCAGCCCCACATAAACGAAACAGGCCAGAATCAGGTCCATCCAGAGCAGCACCTTGCCGACTGTGATTATGACCCCGGCCTGGCGCTGCCGCTCCAGGAGCGCGGTTTCCTGCTGAATTCGTGGCTGCGGAATGTCTGGCATAGCCTTCTTGAGATGCCTGGCAGACAGTCCGGGTACACCGTCTTGGCTAACGAACTCAGCGCCTGAAGCCGTTCATAATTAAGCGAAATGACGGCGCGACTAAAGTCACGCCCGGATACGAATCCGACTCATGAGCCCGAGCTACAGAACTCTGACCTCATTGCGCAGCTTGTCGACCAATTTCTTAGCTACTTCTCCGGGTGGACCTTCAATGATTTCCGTGTTCTTGGCTTTTTGCGGAACGTAGAGGCGCTCGATTTTTTGCAGGTTCCCCCCTATCGCGGACTGCACTTCCGGCATGATCACTTTGCGCAGTGGCTTGTTCTTGGCTTGCTTGATGCCGATCAGGGTTGCGTAGCGCAGCTTGTTGATGCCGGACTGGATAGTTAAAACGGCCGGGAGCGGAATATCTACAAACTGGAAGTAGCCGGCTTCCAGCTCGCGCTTGACGCGAATGCCGGAGTCGCTCTTCTCGATCTGCATGATGATGGTCGCATGCGGCCAGCCCAGCAGTTCGGCCAGAATCACGCCGGTCTGGGCGTACCCGTAGTCGTCCGACTGCAGGCCGGTGAAAATCAGGTCAAACTTCTCATCTTTAATGGCCGCAAAGAAGGCTTGCGCGGTGTTGAATGGGTCCAACCCGACGAAAGCATGGTCTTCCAGGTGGATCGCGCGATCGGCGCCCTTGGCGAGGGCCTCACGCAAAACTTGGGCGGCCCGGGCCGGGCCAGCGGTGATCACAACCACTTCTCCGCCGTGTTTTTCTTTCTGCCGCAGGGCCTCCTCAAGGGCGTAGGCGTCGGGCTCATTGACCTCGTAGGAGACGTCTTCCCGAATCCAGGTGCCGGTTTCATTGAGCTCGAGGGGCGCGTCCTTCTGCGGGACTTGCTTCATGCAGACTAGGATTTTCACCGGGACACTCCTTGGCCCAGACCTACGGATTGGTTCGGCAGTTGTGGGATAAACAAATCAGTATAAATGAGTAACCGGATTAGAGGGAACCCTCGCTAGTCGAGAAAGGCTACCGACTGCACGCCGGAGACTTCGAAGCGCTTGCGGCAACGCAGGTTCTTGCACATCATCATGTCGTCTTTGCGGAGCATGTAGGAACGGGCTTTGGCGAAACGGGCGCGGTCACGCTCGTCGGCGCGGCCGAGCAGCTGCTTTTTCTTGGTACGCACCAGCCAAAGCAGCTCGTATTCGGCAGATTGCTGGCAGTGAGGACAGCTCAGGGTGGCTGTCTTCTTTTCCTGGCGCTCGTCGAAGAAATCGCGCTCTTCCATAAGGCAGCTTTTAGCTACTGGCCTTTAGCTCTTAGCCTTCAAGCTGTACAGAGCCGATTATTGCATAATTGACGAGCTCAGTCCGGCGTTGCTGTTTGGTTTGTCCCGAACAGTGAGTACAAACCCTTGCCAAAGCGAAAGAAGTCAAACGCGTTTCGGGCGGTGAAGGCCGTGAAGGCAGCGGCGCGGGAGCAGGTGGGAAGTCCTCCCCCGACTCGCGCGGTTCCGAACAGGAAAAAGAAAGCTAGGCGGGAAAAGCACAAGCCCACTCTGGGGAAGCTGTTAGAAGAAGGCTAGGGCGGACAACACGCCGGGCGCACTCCGCCCGCTCTCGGAGAGCTACACCCCTAGTTAAACGCGACCGTCACCGTATGATCAGCGGTCAAGCTGTTGATCATACAGGTCTGCCCACTGAAGGAGTCGCAGCCTGTCCAGCTTCCAAAGGTCGACCCTGTGTTGGGCGCCGCCGTAACGTTGACAGCGGTGCCACTGGTAAAAGTTGCGCTGCAGGTCGACGTGCAGTTAATCCCTGGAGGTGTGCTGATTACGGTTCCTGACCCAACGCCCTGAAAAACTACTGTGAGTATCGGACCTCCGCCACCTCCGCCTGTCCCAGTGAAACACACGACGTTGGCTGTCATGGAGCCGGTCACGATGGCGCCTGACGTACTGGTTGTGACGGTCGCTGAAACGATACTTGATCCGCAAGCATTCCCCGCAGCGGCGAGAAGGCCCCCCGGCGTGACGGTGACCATCTGGGCATCGTTGGATGCCCACGTAACCGCGTTCGTGATGTCCTTGGTGACTGGCGGATGAATGTAGTTACCCAGTGCCCTGAGTTGGACGCTCAGGCCCGCATCCGCCGCCACCGGGATGTTTGCGGCACCAAAAGTTTCAGTGTTGGGGATTACGGTAATCGATACCAACTGCTGGTCGCGCGCACAACCAGCAAGGCGTATAAGGCAGAGCCCTATTGCAGACACTAAGGCGAGCTTGAGCCACTTACGCTTCATCAGCTTCTCCCGGACACGCAACCTCGCGCATCAAACCGAGCAGACCTGGTGATGGTGGTGCGAATGCCGAGAAAGTAGCAGAACAAAACACAAAACGCAATGGCGCGGTCAGAGTTGGTTCGAGGCGGGGAGTTGTGCCCTGCCGGACCGACGGTCTTCGCCGCACTCAAGTTACGCTCTTAGCAACAAAGGCTGCAAACTGACTCACGTCCTCTTCCGTCGTATCGAACGAGCACATCCAGCGCACAACGGATTGTTCCTCGTTCCACACGTAAAAGAAATAGCACTTCTGGATTTTGGCGATGGCCGCTTGCGGGATGCGGGCGAAAACTCCGTTTGCCTCGACCGGATAGACGATCTCAATTGCTGGAATCTGGCTGATTTCTTTTTCCAGGAGCTTTGCCATCTGATTGGCGTGGCGCGCGTTCTTCAGCCAGAGATCGCCGGCGAGCAAGGTCTCGAGTTGAGTGGCGATGAAGCGCATTTTGGAGGCCAGTTGCATGCCCTGTTTGCGGATATAGAGGAAATCCTCAGCCAGGCTCTTATTAAAGAAGATCACGGCCTCGCCTGCCATCAGGCCGTTCTTGGTTCCTCCGAAGGACAACACATCAATGCCGAGGTCGCCGGTGGCCTGCTTGAGCGTCTGGCCGAGGCTGGCCGCAGCATTGGCGATGCGTGCGCCGTCCATGTGCACGAACATGTCATGATCGTGGGCAAAGCGTGTCAGGGCCTTGATTTCTTCCGATTTATAAAGGGTGCCCATCTCGGTCGCCTGGGTGATGGCTATCACTCTGGGTTGGACGTGATGCTGATCTCCAATTCCGTGATACGCCGACTCCACGGCATCGATTGTTAACTTGCCATCCGGGGCGGCGATGGGGATGAGCTTGCAGCCAGTGAATTTCTCCGGAGCGCCACACTCATCGCTGTAGATGTGGGCGGCTTCGGTGCAGATCACTGCGTGATAGGACTCGGTCAGCGCCCTGAGGCTGAGCACGTTGGCAGCGGTGCCGTTGAAGACGAAGAAGACCTCCGTATCAGGACCGAAATGTTCCTGAAATTTAGCGACCGCCGAGGCGGTGTAAGGATCGTCGCCATAGCCGACCACGTGGCCCTGGTTGGCAGCCGCTATGGCTTGCAGGACGGCAGGGTGAACTCCGGCATTGTTGTCGCTGGCAAAGCTGCGTGCGGGCTTCATAGCGTGACAATGTAACAGTTTGGTCAGCTACGGTCACCGAAGAGGTCGGCCATCGGCACGGATGGTCACGCGGGACCACTAAAGTGCATTACGGGGCGGTACCTAGGTTACTTGAGATGGTCAGGCAACGATCCTAAAGTAGGCTCCATCGGAGTTAGTATGGCGCTCGTAATCGGTGGAGTGATTCTGGCCGCAGTTTTCCTGTACCTCTGGGTGGCGCGGGAAGAACGCCGGCTCGCAGCCGCAACCAAGCCCCGCAAGCGTTAACCGGCTTATTCTTCGGTGAGAGGCGGGTCTTCGACCCGCACAGACGGGTCAGAGACCTTCCCCACACTCGTCCTTTACTCTTCCTTTACTCTTCCTTTACTCTCCTTTACTTGTACTTGCCCAGTTCCGTCCACATCCTTTCTCTCGCACCTGACCGGTGGTGCGTGATAGCTTACCGAGAATGCGGAAAGCTGGCCAAAACGTCATTCATCGAAGCATCTGGGGTGAATCGCGTCTGGTAGGGCCTCTCTTCCTGCTCCTGATTTCAATCGCGCCAGGTTGTAACAAAGGGTCCGATCCGCACGCCCAGGGACCCATGGCGATTGCGGTGAAGGTTGCAGTCGCCGAGGATGTCCCGGTGGATGACACGACCGAATACGTAGCCACGCTGAAATCGCGCGACTCGGCCGTAATCATGCCCCAGGTGGAAGGCGTGATCACGGACATCTACGTTCATTCCGGCGAGCAGGTGGCGACCGGTACTCCGTTGATGCAGATCGATCCTTCCAAGCAACAAGCTACCGTTAAGAGCCAGCAGGATGCGCGGGCGGCGCAGGAAGCCAACCTCAAGTATGCGCAGCAGCAATACGATCGGGTCAGCGGGTTGTATGCGGCGGGGGTTGTCAGCAAGCAGGAACTCGATCAGGCGAAAACGGCTCTGGAAGCTGCCCACGCTCAGGTGGAGTCGCTCGAGGCGCAGGTACACGAGCAGCAAGTCCAGTTGAAGTATTACAAAGTCGATGCGCCGCGGGGCGGGATTGTCGGCGACATCCCGGTGCGGGTTGGCGATCGCGTGACCACCACTACCATGCTGACTACCGTCGACAAGCCAGGCACACTTGAGGCTTACGTCTATGTGCCGGTAGAGCGCTCGGGGCAGTTGAAGGTGAAATTGCCGGTGCAGATTGTGGACAGCGACGGCAAAGTGATCACCGGCAGCCGGATCAGCTTCATTTCTCCCCAGGTGGATAACACCACGCAGACCGTGCTGGTGAAATCGCTGATTGGAAATAATAACGAGCGGCTGCGGACGGCGCAGTTCATTCGTGCGCGCATTATCTGGGGACGGCGCCAAACCCCAGTGGTGCCGGTGCTGGCCGTGTCGCGGATTGGCGATCAGTACTTCGCGTTTGTGGCCGAGCCGGGCAAGGACGGGTCTTATAGAGCTCGACAACGGCCACTGCGGGTGGGACCGATGGTGGGCAACGACTACCCCGTGCTGGAGGGGATTAAGCCGGGAGAGCGAATTATTGTTTCCGGCACGCAGTTCCTGGTGGACGGGATGCCGGTAACGCCGCAAAGTTAGGCTCCAGGCTCTGGGTTTTAGGTTCTTGGAATTCGGCTCTCCGATTTCGGTTATCTTTAGGTTATTGCCTTATCGGCTCTCCGTTCCAAGATTCGTTCTGGGCTCTCCGGCTCATGGTCGACTGCGTCGCCCGCGAGCGACCAAGAGCCGAGAGCCTGAAGCCGAGAGCCTAACGCGCAGAGCCTGAAACATTCATGTTCGTCGACTTTTTCATACGGCGTCCTGTTTTTTCTACGGTCTGCGCGCTGATGATCATTCTGGCCGGCGCGGTCGTCATTCCCACGCTTCCCGTCTCTCAATTCCCCAATCTGGCGCCTCCGCAAGTGTCAGTGACCAGCGCCTACATCGGGGCTAGCGCTCAGACCGTCGAGACCGCCGTCACCCAACCTCTCGAACAGCAAATCAATGGCGCGGAGGGGATGAAGTACATCACCTCGAGCAGCAGCAATGACGGGTTCAGCCAGATCACGGCGACGTTTGATCTGAACCGAGATCCCGATCTGGCCGCGGTGGACATTCAAAATCGCGTCAACACGGCGCAGGGGCGGTTGCCCAACGCAGTCAAGGCGACCGGCGTCATCGTGACCAAGTCATCGAACAACTTCGTGTTTGGTGCGGCGGTGTATTCGCCGGACGGCCGCTACGATCCTCTATTCATGAGCAACTATCTCGACGTTTACGTACGGGACAGCCTGAAGCGCGTGCCCGGCGTGGCCGAAGTTTTTATTTTTGGCGAGCGCCGGTACTCCATGCGCCTGTGGCTCGATCCGGTGCGCATGGCCGGCCGCGGACTCACGGCGGATGATGCGGTTAATGCGCTCGAAGAGCAGAACGTTGAAGTGGCCGCCGGGTCGGTCGGGCAGCCGCCGATCCAGGCGGGACAGCAATTTCAAATCAGCGTGCGGGCGGTGGGGCGGCTTACCGAGCCGGCGCAATTCGATGACATCATTCTCAAGACCAATAAAGACGGCACGATCGTCCGGCTGAAGGATGTTGGGCACGCCGAACTGGGAGCGGAAGATTACGGTTCCGATCTTGAGTACAACGGCCACGAGTCGGTCGGGATTGGCATCACCCAACTTTCGACCGCAAATGCTTTGGAGGTGGACAGCCGCGCCATCGCGGAGCTGGAGCGGCTGAGCAAGCGCTTCCCACCCGGGATGAAATATGAGCTCGCGTTTGACACGACCGATGCCGTGGGCGAATCCATCAGAGACGTGCTCACCACCCTAATCGAGGCCATTGCCCTGGTGATCCTCGTGATCTTCATTTTCCTGGAAGATTGGCGGAGCACGATCATTCCGTCGGTAACCATTCCGGTTTCGCTGATTGGGACCTTCGCTTTCGTAAAGCTGCTGGGATTCTCGATCAATACGTTGACACTGTTCGGTATCACGCTGGCCACGGGATTGGTCGTGGACGATGCCATCGTGGTCATCGAGAACATCGAGCGGCATCTCAGCGAAGGGGAAGGGGACCCGAGCAGAGCCGCGTCGGCAGCCATGAAAGAAGTGACGGGCGCGGTGATTGCTACGTCGCTGGTTCTGGTGGCCGTGTTTGTTCCCGTCGCGTTCTTCCCGGGGACAACCGGAATCCTGTTCCGGCAATTCGCCCTCACAATTGCATTCTCCATCTCTATTTCTGCGTTCAACGCCTTGACGCTGTCCCCGGCGCTGTCCGCCCTGCTGCTGGGGCGCGGTTTCGGCAGCAAGAACGTGTTCTTCCGCGGCGTGGACCGGGCGGTAACGGGCGTGACGCAGGGCTACCAGGCGTCGCTGCGCAGATTCCTGGAATATCCGGCTCTGGCCATCTTGCTTTTCTTGACTGGGCTGGGGCTCACCTATTTCGTGTTTGTCCGGGTTCCCAAAGGGTTTGTCCCCAACGAAGACCAGGGGTGGTTCATCATCGCGGTGCAATCTCCTTCCGGGGCCTCCATCGAGTACACGAAGAAGATCGGCGAGCAGGTTACCGCCATCCTCGAGAAGACCCCTGAGGTGGAAAGCGTGTTTGCGGTGACGGGCTTCAGCTTCAGCGGGAACGCGCCCAATCGCGGGATCGTGTTTGCATCTTTGAAGCCGTATTCGGAGCGGCGAGGCGAGCAACACGCTGCGGAAGCGGTGGTGAACCGGCTGCGCGGCCCGCTGTTCGGGGTGAATGGAGCATTCGTGATTCCGTTCCTCCCGCCCGCGGTCCAAGGCTTGGGGGAATTCGGCGGCTTCCAGTTTGAAGTGCAGGATCAGGGTGGACACACTTTGCAGGAACTGGCCAATGTCACTGGCGACGTCGTGCGGCAGGGCAACGGGCGAAAGGGTTTGCAGGGAATGTTCACCGGCTACACGGCAAATGATCCTCAGTTCCTGGTGACGATTGATCGTGAGAAGGCGAAGAGCCTCCACGTGCCTTTGCAGCAGATTACCGACACGCTGAGCGTGTACATGGGCTCGGCCTACGTGAATGATTTCGATTTCAACAATCGTTCCTATCGCGTCTACATCCAGGCCGACAAGCAGTTCCGCTCCCGGGCTCAGGACATCGCGCAGTTCTACGTGCGCTCCGACACGGGAGCCATGATCCCGCTGGATAACCTGGTCAAGATCACGCAAACCATTACGCCCCAGGTGATCAGTCACTACAACCTGTTCCGGTCGGCGGAGATTGATGGAGCAGCGGCGCCTGGCTTCAGTTCCGGGCAGGCGATCACAACGATGGAGGACTTGAGCAAAAGAGTTCTGCCGCAGGGATTCAGTTACGAGTGGACAGGCTTGTCGCTGGAAGAATTGGCTTCCGGCAGTACCTCGCTCATCCTATTCGGGTTGGGAACGTTGGTGGTGTATCTGACCCTTTCGGCACAGTACGAGAGCTTCGTTTTGCCCTTCATCGTGCTGCTGGCGGTACCCATGGCGATGTTAGGAGCGCTGGCGGCGCAATGGCTGCGCGGGCTGCAGAACGACGTTTATTGCCAGATCGGACTGGTGATGCTGGTAGGGTTGTCGAGCAAGAACGCCATCCTGATCGTAGAATTCGCCGAGCAATTGCGCGAGCGCGGAATGTCAATAGGGGATGCGGCGGTTCGAGCGGCACGCATCCGGCTCCGGCCGATCCTGATGACCTCTTTCGCATTCATTCTCGGCGTAGTGCCGCTGGTTGTGGCCAGTGGCGCCGGCGAAGCAGGGCGGCATTCGGTGGGGACAACGGTTTTCGGTGGCATGATCATGTCCACCATCCTCAATCTGTTCTTTATTCCGGTGCTCTATTTGGTCACTGAAGAATTCCGCCAGCGGCGAGGGGTAAGAGTCGGGCGGTAGCTTTCAATCCAGCGCATGGCGAATATCCTTCACCCAGTTGATGGCGAAGGTTCCGGACACTCCACTCGGTCAAAAGAAGTCATCCAGCACTTACAGCAGCAGGGACACAGGGTGCACGTGGCGTCATTCGACCGCGGCCTGCGGAACCTGAGCACGGATTTCGAAGTCACCGAGATTTACGGGCTGCGCTTCGCGTATGTGAGAAATCAGGTTCGATATCGCAAGACCGTGATCAAGAATCTGGTTACGGTTCCGAGGGCGGCCCGCAGTTTCAAGAAGCTTTGCGGCTCGGCGAGCAATGGAAGATCGAACTGGTTTGTACGGACTTCGAGTCGTTGTCCTACCACGTGGGGCATCACCGGGGCCTGCCGGTCATATCCATCGATAACCAGCATGCGCTGACGCGCGCCCGGCTTCACTATCCCAAGCAGCACCGGGGCGAAGCGTTAACGGCAAAGCTGGTCACCCGGTTGATGATTCTCCACGCCAGCGAGTACCTCATCACAGCATTCTTTCCCGCTCAGTTGAGACGAAAGCATGCCTCTGTTGTGTCGCCGATCTTGCGGAAGGAAGTTCTAACGGCAGGAGACCGAGAAGGCGGTTATGCGCTCGTGTATGTTACTTCTCCTTCAGAAGAGCTGGTGGGCTTAATGAAGCGCATCCGGCAGTCTTTCGTGTGCTACGGATTCGGCCGCCAGGGCAGGACGCGAATCTGGTGTTCAAAAAACCCAGCCTGACTGCCTTCCTGGAGGATCTGGCCGGGTGTCAGGCGGTGATTGCGAACTCCGGGTTCTCACTGATCTCTGAGGCGCTTTAGCTTTACCTTGGCAAACCGTATCTTGCTATCCCGGTGCGGCATCAATTCGAGCAGGTGATAAACGCTTATTATGTGGGCAAGATGGGCTACGGCACTTACTGGGACAAGTTGACCAAAGAAAGAATCGAATCCTTTCTGTTTAATCTCGATCTGTACCGGGAATACTTCGAACGTTGTCCGCGCTAGGACAATTCGGTTTTGTTCGGCCGACTCGACGAGTCGATAAAGAAGTACACGTGATAACTTGGTCTAAATGTGTGTGCCCCTGAAATTTCTGCGATGCCCTCGAGCCCCCGCGGGCTTACGTTCATTTTTCGTCGCCCTGATCGTGACCCTTGGGGCCTTGCCGATCCTTGCTCAAGATAACTACGAAATCCAGGTCTACCCCTATGAAACCGTCGCGCCGGGCTCTACCATGGTCGAACTGCACAGCAATTTCACGGCCCAAGGAAAGAAAACGGTCGTCGACCGAGTCGCACCGAGCAATCACGCCGTGCACGAGACGCTCGAGATCACGCAAGGGTTCACCGACTGGTTTGAGACCGGTTTCTACCTATTCACCAGCATCCAGCCGAAGGGCGGCTGGGAGTGGGTAGGTGACCATATTAGGCCGCGGGTGCGCGTTCCCGAGTCGTGGCGCTGGCCGGTGGGAGTCAGCCTGTCGACGGAGTTGGGCTACGTGCGCCCGAAATTTTCGGCCGATACCTGGACCTGGGAGATTCGGCCGATTGTCGATAAGAAGGTGGGACCGTGGTATCTGGCATTCAATCCCGCCCTGGAACGCTCGTGGCATGGACCGGGGGTGAACGAAGGTGTGGAGTTTGCTCCCGCCGCCAAGGTCAGCTACGACTTCACCAGGCACGTCGCCGGAGGGTTGGAGTATTACGGGTCAACCGGACCCATTACCGGGTTCCGTCCTCTGCACGATCAGCAACACCAGATTTTTCCGACCATTGATTTGGATGTCTCGCCGGTGTGGGAAATCAACTTTGGCGTGGGCATCGGGATGACAGGCCCGACCGATCACCTCATCATCAAAGGAATTCTGGGGCGACGTTTCTCGTGGAAGCGAGGGAAGCGCTCCCTTCAGTAAGGTGCCATAAACGGCGAATCCTCCAACTCCCTTCTCAGCTGTTCCACCCCGATCGTAGTTCCGGTTGCGGAAAGGCGGCCGCGTCCGGCGGGTCTGTCGGGTAAGGGCAGCATGAAGAGATCTCGGGCGAAATCGGGAGTCGTTGGTGTGGTTCTGCTGGCGGGCGTGTTGCCATGGCCTGGTTCGGCCAACCGGGACAGAGCGTTGCGAGCGGGCGCCAGGGCTTTCTTTCAGAAGCCGGTGGACAATGAGGAAGTGCTGGCGGCAATTCGCGCGGCTTTGCAGAACCTCGGTGCCGGAAACGACATCCACTTCAGGATGATCGTCCGAGTTACTGGAACGCTCTGCAAGAAAATTAGAACATGATCACTTGGCAGGCGCTTATAATGCGCACGCGGCATCCCAGGATATCCAGGGAGGGAGAGAGAGAGAGAGAACGGACACCAATGGCAAGTTTAGGGAAGGCACTCAGCGATTTGCGCAGGGAGCGAAATCGGATTCGGAACCAGCTGAAGCAACTGGAGGGAGCGATCGCGGCGATTGGGAGCTTGCACGGTGGCCGCGGACGTAGCGCCACTCGCACCCGCCGGAGACTTTCGGCTGCGGCACGCAGGCGAATTGCGCAAGCGCAAAAAGCACGCTGGGCGAAGTGGAGAGCGAAGCGGAACAAGCGCGCGGCCTAGTTCCGCCTAGCGGGGCCCGAGAATATCGCTAACGACGAGAATCCACGATGAGCGGCATTCTCGAGGATGCGCGACGAGCCCGCTGGGGAAATGCGATGATCTCTGCCTGCGTGCGACGTTTGTCGGCTGGCCTAATCGCCTGGCTTCGTTTTTTCGACAAGCGCACTGGCTCAAGTTTTTCCGCTTTCTGTCGCCGTGGAAGCTTTTCAAGAGCCGCAATGGCTCGGTTCAGGTTTCTTTGCTCTTTCCTCAGCTCGGCCAGAATCCTCTGGATATCCAAGATCTCTCCCTGGGGAAGCCCGCATTTTTTCCTATCATCGTTTGTATGAATCCGCACAGAATTCGGTCTTTTGTTCCATTTTCAGAACAAAAAGTCGTACAGTTTTGCAACACTGGGGCGGTGGTTCGCCGAGCCCAGGGAGTTCCAGTGAAAATAATCAGCATCGGGGAAGTGCTTTGGGACGTGGTAGGGGGCGCCGAGCACCTGGGTGGGGCGCCCTTCAATTTTGCGGCGCACGTGGCGGCGCTGGGCCATAACGTCTTATTTATCAGCGCCGTGGGGGCGGACGAGCGTGGGCAACAGGTGCTAGAGCGCATGTCGGAAATGAGCCTTTCCAGCCGTTACGTTCGCCACCTGAAGCGGTATCCGACCGGGGTTGCGACTGTCACCCTGGACGGGCAAGGCCAGCCTCAATTCGTGATTCATCGCCCGGCGGCCTATGATTTCCCCGAGCTGACCGACCCCGAATGGAAAGAGCTCGTTTCCTGCTCACCGGAATGGGTTTATTTTGGGACACTGCTGCAGATGAGTCCTCAGGCACGCCAGTTGACGAGCAAAATACTGGATGTCGCCCCCCAGGCGCGGCGGTTTTACGATGTAAATCTTCGGGTCAATTGCTACCAAGCCTCGCTGGTGCGAGATCTAATGTCGCAAGCCAGCGTAGTCAAGCTGAACGAGCACGAGGTGGCTGAAATTGCGCGGCTACTGGGTGGGGAGGCAAGCTCGCTGGAGGAATTCTGCCGATCTTATTCGCAGCGGTTCGGATGGGAGGCGGTCTGCGTGACCTGTGGTGCGGACGGTTGCGAGCTGCTGATTGGTGATGAGTACGTCACCGCAAAAGGCTATCCGGTGGAAGTAGTGGACACGGTGGGGGCAGGCGACGCATTTGCTGCCGCTTTTGTGCATGGTTTCGCTGCGGGATGGCCTGCCTCTGAAATTGCGGATTTCGCGAACCGGGTGGGGGCAATCGTGGCCAGCCGTCCGGGCGCGATTCCGAAGTGGTCCCTGGAGGAGGTGCGGTGTTTGCAGCGTCAGATCCAGGTCCGGGAGCAGAAATGAGCCTGAATGCCACGTTGGTCAAAAGCACTGTTATCGCGGCCTTGGGCGGTCTTTTGTTTGGATTCGATACGGCCGTGATTTCCGGAACGACGGCCGCGCTAACTGAGACTTACCAACTCTCGCCCGCTCTGCTGGGCGTGACAGTGGCCAGCGCCCTGTGGGGCACGATTTTGGGTGCGATACTGGCCGGGTTTCCCGGTGAGCGATACGGTCGGCGCGACAGCTTACGGGTCATGGCGGTGTTGTACGTAATCTCGTCGGTGGGCTGCGCCCTTGCCTGGAACTGGTACTCTCTGGTCCTGTTTCGCTTTGTCGGCGGACTGGGGATTGGCGGATCATCCGTGCTGGGGCCGATGTACATCGCCGAGATCGCGCCTGCCAAAGTGCGGGGACGCCTGGTTGGTTTTTTCCAATTCAACGTCGTCTTTGGCATCCTGCTCGCTTACTTTTCGAACTACTCGATCACGCTGGCCCATCTGGGAACTTGGGAATGGCGGTCGGAACTCGGGGTTGCGGCCATTCCTGCGGTGCTGTTCTTTGTGATGTTGTTTTCTATTCCAAGAAGCCCGCGCTGGCTGGTCAAGAAAGGACGCCTGCACGAAGCGCGCTCCGTGCTGGAGCGGACTGGAGAAATGAACCCTCCGCAGCAGTTGCAGGAAATTGTTGAATCGATCGAGCTGGAGCGGCGGCAGACCGCGGAAAGACTCTTTTCTAAGAAACATGGGCTGCCGATCTTCCTGGCCGTCAGTATCGGCATGTTCAACCAGCTCTCGGGGATCAATGCAATTCTGTATTATCTGAACGACATTTTTGCGCACGCCGGCTTCAGCAAAGTCTCCGGCAACATCCAGGCGGTGGCGGTAGGCGCCACGAACCTCTTATTCACGATGATTGCAATGTTGGTCATCGACCGGATCGGCCGCAAAACGCTGCTCCTGGTGGGCTCGGTCGGGACTGCGGCGTGTCTGGCGGGAGTTTCGAGAATCTTCTTCACCGGCCGGCATGAGAACCTTCTGCTCTGGCTGCTGATCGGGTACATCGCGTTCTTCGCTTTCTCCCAAGGGGCGGTGATCTGGGTTTATCTGGCAGAAGTATTTCCCAACAGCGTGCGAGCCAAAGGACAAAGCCTGGGGAGTTTCTCGCACTGGTTTATGAACGCTCTCATCTCGGGAACGTTTCCCTTGATGGCCGCCTCTTCCGGCGCTTACCCGTTTATCTTTTTTGCGTTGATGATGGGGGTGCAGTTCTTCGTGGTTCTGTTGGTTTATCCGGAAACCAAGGGGGTGACGTTGGAAGCTATGCAGAAGAAGATGGGAATTGCGTGACAGGCTTGTGGGCGCGGCTCACTGACCGGTGCGCTCGGTCGGAGACGCGCCTCCCTCAGGAATAAACCAGATCTAAAAAATGTACCCGGACTTGCGAATACCCACCGCGAATTGGGCGGCTCTGACCACGTTTTCTGTCAGGGCGGCCACCGTCACCGGGCCTACACCTTTCGGAACCGGCGTAATCTGGGAAGCCACGGGAGCGACACTCTCGAAGTCCACGTCACCGTGTAGCCGCCCGTCTGCTCCCACCCTCGTTCCCACATCAATGACGACCGCGCCGGGTTTGACAATGTTTCCCGTCAATTTGTAGCGCTCACTGCCGACGGAGGTCACAATGATGTCGGCCTCGCGCATGAAGGCGTCGTGGTCTTGTTGGCGCGTGTGGCGGTGACACCAGATGGCGGTGGCGTTGCACATCCGGCCCCCCAGCATGTGATGCACGGGCTTGGCGGTGATGTCATTCCTGCCGACAACTACTGCCTTCCGTCCTTCGGTTTCGATGTGATAGTAGGCCAACATCCGGCGAATGGCGACCGCGGTTGCGGGCAAAAACCGCAACCGGTTCTGCTGGGCGCGGTACAGCTCGGCGATCGAATAGCGCGAGACTCCATCCACGTCTTTCTCGGCGGCAATAGCATCGAAGATGTCGAACTTATCCAGAGTGGTGTCATCAGCGGGTTCCTCAATGGGCCGCGGCAACGGCAACTGCACCAGTATGCCGTGAACGCTGGGGTCAGCGCTAAGACTCAAGACGTGATCTCTGAGCTCGCGGGCGGTCACATCGTGGTTGAAAGTATGGAGCTCGGCTCTCATACCGAGACCCTGGCAGGTATCCAGCTTCCTTTTCACATAACGCTCTGACGCCGGACTCTTCCCCACCAGGATGACATCCAGCCGGGGCACCACCTGGTGCGACGTTTTGAGGGAATGGACCGCGATTTGAACTTTGCGCTCGATTTCCTCCGCCACCGGCTGGCCATACATGATCTCTGCCATAGAGCGAATATAAGCGAACATAAGCGAATATAAATGACCGCAAGCGAAAAAGCGCAGCCCAGCTTCACTTGCGGCGGGACTTTTGGAGTCTGTGGAGTGGGTGTTCTTTCGCCCCTTCGCGGGCTAATCCGTTTCGCTTGGGCTACCTACGACTTAATTAAGTCGTGGGCTCCACTCTTGCGCTGCTTTGCGGCTGAGCTGGCCTTGCTCCGCCTTGTTCAACGCCCAAGATGCTAGGAGACAGACAGGGCTCGGTCAGGGCACCTCGGGGGGCGTGGCGGCATCCCATATCAGGCGCGGAGGGGGCCAGGAATGCATACCGCAGTGGAGATCGTTGCTTCGCGAGCAGCGGCCGAACGAGCTGTCGGGAAGGTTCTGGAGAGTGGAGTGGCGGAGCGAGCCATCATCTTCTTAGCCGCCGGCCAGTCGGAGACCAGGATTGCGTCGATGCGGACTACGGATGGGGAAGCCGAAGGCATGGGCAAGGCGATGGGCGCGTACCTGGGCGGTGTGGTGGGAGCGAGCGCTGGCCTGTCGCTGGGGAGCGCGGTGGCCAGCCTGTTCGTTCCCGGCGTAGGTCCGATCATGGCCGCGGGTATTGGAGCTGCTGCGGTGCTTGGCGTCGGCGGAGCCACGGCAGGCGCCACTATGGGCCACGCCACGGAAGACGCCATGGACGAAGGCATTCCTAAAGACGACGTCTTCTTCTACCGTCACCTGCTCAAGCAGGGCCGCTCGGTGGTGCTGGTGACTCTTGATGAACCGGGGCAAGTCGGGTCCGTACGCATATTGCTCGATGAGAGCGGCAGCGAGAACGTCGAAGTGGCCCGAACCCAATGGCAGGAATCGGACCCCGATGATCGTTCGCGACGCGCAGCGTAATCGCCGACGCTGGCGCAAGAAGGGAAGAAGAAATCATGGCAACCGCAAGGCAAACTGGGGCAGGGCAGCGCGACGTAATGTGAGCAAAGCTGCGGCCAGCGCAAGAAAGAAAACAACAATCGCACGGCTTCCCAAGAAAACCCGCACCGCGCTGTGAAAAGAAGGAGCGAAAGCGGCTCGACGTAAAGGCAGGTTGGGTTGGTCTCGGTCTTTGTCCCCGGGCTGGGAGCGTTTGTGCTCCTCGCCGACGCGACATTCCAGGGACGCGCGGCTGTAGCTGGAACAACAGTTACTTAAGGTTACTGAAGGGCTACCTAGTAGTTGATCTCTCCGCCATCCTGGTTATCATGGACATATCGGAAAGCGCAGGTTCCTGAAGTCCTACTGATTCGGGCTATTTGTCGTCAGCGGGCGGTATTTGCGCCTTCCCAGCACACTAGGTTTATGCAGACCAGGAGGTCCTCATGCGTCGGATTCGGCTCGTCTTACCTTTGCTATTAACCCTCGCACTTCTGCCAAGAACGTTGGCGGCCCAATCTTGGCAGCGCGACTCGGGTCAGTACGTGATCCTGAGCGCTCAATACGGCACGGGGCGGCGGCACGTGGACGTCACGGACCGCCTGAGGGAACTGGCCCGCCAGGATCGCCTCTTTCGTATGGGGAACAGCACATTTGGCGTGGACCCCGACCCGGGGCACATTAAGGCCTTGCGCATCTATGCCCGCGGTCCAAACGGTGGGGAGCGCATGTTTGAATTTCGCGAAGGCAGCACCGTCGACGGCTCCCAGTTCCGCAGCTGGGGCCGAGGCGATTGGGGCCACGATGCCTGGAGTGGCGACTGGGAGGGTGGCGGACGCGGCTACGACCGAGATTCTGGCGAGTACTTTATTCTCAGCGCTCAATACGGCACGGGGCGGCGGCACGTGGACGTCACCGGTCGTCTGAAGGAACTTGCGCGCGAGGATCGCCCTTTCCGCATGGGCAACAGCACGTTCGGTGTGGACCCAGATCCAGGGCACATCAAGACCCTCCGCATCTTTGCCCGCGGCCCGAACGGCCGTGAGCGCATGTTTGAATATCGCGAGGGCAGCACCGTCGACGGTTCCCAGTTCCGCGGCTGGGGGACCGGCGAGTGGGGCAACGAAGGCTGGAACGGCCGTTGGGAAGATCACGACCGCGAAAGATAATTGCGGGGCAAGAAGCCAGAGATGACGGGCACGGGGCCTTCTCCGTGCCTATTTTTTGAAAGACGACACAATCAAGTCTGCAATCTACCATCTCACCCCACGAAAACCGGCATCACGGCAAACACCAAGAGCATGATGTAGTACACCGTTCCCAAGACGGGATCTCGGGTGGCGAAGTACTCGCGGAGGGAAACGCCCCGCACCCAAAGCACGAAAGAGAATTCTGCTACCAGCAAAAGAGCGAGTCCGATGCCACCCATCGCCAACCGCGAAGAAGGGACTGACGGCATAGCCATGCCACGAACGGCCCAGCGCGCGGCCCCCAATCGTGGCCACGAGCATGATGGGGCGTCTCCATCAACTCAGATGTTCTGGTCCCGAAATACGGCACGATCAACCGAACACGAATGGTTCCCAGCACGAATCCCGTGGCGAATACCAGGGCGAAATAGATGGCACCGGTTTTCAGAACCTGCATGGGATCTCTCCCCCGTTCCTGCGACTGCGACACGCTGCTGAGCTTACGCGGCGCCCGGTCGAAAGCGCTTTGGGTAGCGCCCCGCAGGGGATTTTCGCTGAGAGCGAGTCAGTTCCAGATAAGACAGATGCCAACATCGCGGTCCACAGGTCGGACTGAGGGCCATCGAAGTAGAAATTGCGGATCGGGACATCGCCGTGGTCCCTGCTCAGGCGGGGATAGCTGGCTTCGCTCACGATACCGTTCCTGAGGTGAACAGGCTGATGTCTGCGATTCCATCGACCCCACGAGATATCCGGCGAGCGGACTGGAAGACAGCGGCTGTGGGGGGAAGAAGTTCGAGTTCTTCTGGGTCAGTGCGTCGACCAGTGGCTGGCCTGCGGACGCCCCAATGGCGGCGAGCTTGAAACTTAGTTAGGCCTCCGATATCCAAACCAACCTTAATAACCATAAAGCGGGACCGCCGCATCCGCCGAGCGAAGCGCCACGCCCTCGGTAGGAAACGGTCGCGGCTGCCGGCCGGGCAGCAGCTCCGCGCGGACGAGCAGGCCACCGGGAGACGCCTTGGCACCCTACGTGTCCGGCTAAGGAATCGTCGAGGATAGTGCTGTGACGGGCGTTACAGGAGAGGCATTTGGTTCCATTTTGGGAATAAGGCGAGCGGTGACTCTGGCATTCGAGCTACAAGCACCACTCCAGGCGAACCGCCTTTCCGCTAGGGGATTCACCTTAGCGCGTCGGTGTTTGTGTAACACGCCGGTGCCATTTACCCAGAGAGTCAGCATGCTTACGCTGTAGTAATCACCCAGGGGGCAGGATGGTTCCCTTGATTCAGGCTGTCACGGCTTACCTCTTCGGCTGCCACCACCACGCACTCAGCCGGGTATTTACAATTCAGCACAGAACTTATCAGGTTTGTTGTGACTGTGGCGCCGAGTTCGAATATTCCCTAACCACCATGTCGAAGAAACCTATGTTGACTTTTGAGTCTTGGCGCGTCTGGACGAAACGCAGAGAGGGTCAGACAAGCAGCAAGCAATACCAGCTGATCCATTAGTCGCCGTCCTCCTAGGCCCGGAGGCGGCCGCTTATTAATTACCAATTTTCGGGAGAGCAGAATGCGAAATATCGATGAGGTTCTAAGAGAGAAAAACAGTGCAGTTGAACAACTTCGCCGAGAGGTGGAAGCGTTGCGCCTCGTGGCCCCCTTGCTGACCGAAGCGGGAGACAGCAACGGCAGCTTTTTCTTGCAGCCAGTTGTGAGTGGAGAGGCGGCCAGTGAAATGGATTGGAATCCTTCCCAGGAAGCCGCCAAAGTACCAGCCAAGGGAAGGCGGGATGCGAGTGATGCTAAATTTGCCAAAGCCTGGAAGATTTCGCGGGAACTCAGACGCATTACAGCGCCCTTGTTGGGCACGTCTGGAAGCTAAGCTACGAACCGCGGATTCAGACGAGCAGCGAAACTGATTTGCCTGAAACCAAGACTTTTCCATCCTAACCTAACCTTTTTCCGTGGTCCCTGACCAGTCAACTCTAGGAGTGGCCCGACGTGAGACGCAGGGCCATTTCAAGGCCCACCCAAAGGGCGAGGCCGAAGAGTGTCAAAAGGGCAAGCGCAAGGGCGATTCTACTCCGCGTGCTGAGAGAAGATTCTTGTGCGTCAAGTAGGCTTTTCATTTTGTTCCTCCGAGATAGAGTTAGAGATTAGGGGGTGCAAGTCGGGGGAGGGCACCGTTTGCTGTGCCCGAGAGCGGTGATTTCGGCGCAATCACGCCTGTCAGGCGGAGAAACAATCTACTTGGTTTTGAATCGATTGGGTTGTGGAAGCGCAACGACGATGTAATTTGTTCGTAAAGTGAATGTAAGCCAGTACGCGCCAGGATGTGTCAGGAGCCTTTTTCGGTACTTGCAGGCGCCACCAGGGCGCTTGCTTCGCCAGTTGCCGTATTGCGGTTTCTGCGCGGCGCTATGGCAGCGCCAGAGGGAAAACTCATGTTCCTCGATCCCAGCAGGCCGTCGAAGATAGGCAGAAAAATGTTGAAGTTCTTTTGCGGCCTGACATGGTGGCACAAGTGATGGGCTCTAAATGCAGCCGGAACCCACCTTCCGTCGTGTATGCGCAGGTGGATCTCTATCCCCGCCACGATATAGGTCAGGAAGGCGGCAGAAACCCCGGTCAATATCCGGAGGTGAAGCAACCGGTCGAAAACAGCAAAGAACAGAATATTGGTGATGAAGATGGCAATCCAGAAGCCGAATTTCATGGTGATGTGTTGACGGTTGGAGGGCGCAGAATGATGCAAAGCGTGACGTATCGCGGCAGTCTGGTACAGGCTAGGCCAGTGCATCGCCCAGCGGTGATATGCGTACTCGGTCCAGTTTGACCATACCAACCCCGCGAGGAATCCCGCCAGGAACCTCATTTGGCCACCACGAGTTGTTCGCAGCCCAGGCGATAGGTAACGGTAGCGGCACGGCAGCGCGGCGGGTTAAAAGTCAGGCCACAGTCGACCAGATGAATTTCGGTGGCGCACTGTAATGAAATGTTAACGACCGGCCGAAAATGGCTAGATCGGGGACCGGGCGCGCAGCCGGTCAGGATGGCAACTAATAGGACGCTGACCCAGGCCCGGCCCAGCATGAAATGCGTCTCCCCACGCGGGAGGGCTGGCGGCGGGACGCCATTCGGACGGCATCCTTCGAACTACTCGAAGTCAGCCTAGACTCGTTTGGACGGGTGGTGAATGGCCTGTGTGTGCCACTTCGCACAGCACTTCCAGGCTATTCGGGTTTTCACCGCTTGGTCCGGGAATGAGTTGTAGGGCTGGCAGCTACTCTACAAATATGGCCATATATATAACTCGTATAGGGGTACATGAAATTGAGCACCCGGCCAGGCAGCAGGGACTTTCCTACAAGACGGCGTGGCGCCTGAAGGCGGACCAGCTGCCTGCCGGCCGAGCAGCTTGCCAAGGGCATGGTGATTATCTATGCCGCGCGAACGAGCCGCCCGGTGTGGCCGTGTACGCCAGAGTTTGCTCCCGGGCTGACTGGGATGGGTAACTGTCGCGTTTGGCGGGGTTCTCAGCCAAGGGCGGTTTTCAGGTGGAAGCCGTGCAGGCAACGGGGTCCGGCTGGAAGGACCGCCGCAAGGCCGTTTGCCGAATCTTCCAGAATCGGAAAGTGCAGGTCATCGTGGTCGAGCACCGCGCCAGGCGGATGCGCTTCGGGTTTGAGTATGTCGAGGCTGCGCCGGCGGCTGAGGGCGGTCGCGTGGTGGTAGTTGACGGTGCATTGTGCGTGACCTGCAGGAAGGGATGGTTTCCCCCGTGCGCCAGGCGGTGGGAGCCCCCGCTTGGCTTATAACAGGGTGTTGGCCGAGTGGAAGCGGCAGTGCCAAGCCTGCGAAAAACCGAGCCAAGCCGCTCTCGGCCGCCAGCTAAATTCCATCAAGCGGCAACAGTTCCCGTGGATGCGGTTAGTTCCCAAACCAAAACCCTGCTTAGGACCGGTTCAACACGACGGCGACCTTCTCGCAGAGGCTGTCTGGCCCTTCGACTTTACTCAAGAAGGCATCCGCAACATCGGCGCCGATGGGAATTTCATTAACGCCGGACAACAGAACCACGGGAATTTCGGAATGTTGGGATTTAACCTGACGAGCCAGTTCTATTCCCGTAATCCCAGGCATCAAATGGTCGGTTAGGACAAGATCGACTCTGCGTGATCTCAAAATTTCTAATGCTTCTGTTCCTGATAATGCTGTCAGTACTTCGTAGCCGGCCTTTTGGAGTACACGCTTCCTGAGCGTGAGCGCATTCTCCTCATCGTCGACGCATAGGATGACAGCTGTTCGATCTAAGATCATTTTGCTAGAGGGTGCGGCCGCCCGCGATCATCTCGGCGGCGGACTCGTTGCTTTGTGTAGCCATAACAGCCGGTATGAATACTGAGAAGCATGTGCCATAGCCTTGCTTGAGACGCATGCTCCGAAAGCGAATGGTGCCATCGTATTTCTGGATGATGCCTTTACTGATCCAAAGCCCAATGCCCGTACCCTTGGTTTCTTTGGTGGTGAAGAATGGCTCAAAGATCTGTCTGGCGTGCTCCACAGGAATACCCATACCGGTGTCGTGGATTGAGACACGAACCCCCTGGCGTCCCGTCCGCCGTTCCTTCGAGGGAAACAATTGAATTCGCAAGCGTCCGCCTTCCGGCATGGCCTGCACGGCATTTCCAATAATGTTCAGGAATACCTGCTTGAGTTCGCCGGGGAAGCCCTGAATCGTGCCTGATGTCCGGTATCGCTTGTCCACAGTGATGCTGTTCAACTGGAGTAGCGACAAAGTGACAGGCCGATGGGATTCACGGTAAAAGCTGAGCGTCTGCTTGGTAATGTGTGCCAGACGCGCTATTTCCTTGTTGGCAAGCTGGGTATAGAACCGAGCTTCTTCATCCAGAGACGAGTGGTCCTGAAGCAGGTAAACGGCATTGGAGATGGCCTCCAGCGGGTTGTTGATCTCGTGAGCAATGATCCCAGCGAGGCGCCCCATGGCGGCCAGCCTTTCCGACTTCACCAGAGCGTCTTCCGCCTGTTTGCGCTCGGTAATATCCGTGTTTGTGCCAAACCAGCGCGCGACGTGACCGGACGCATCGCGAATGGGCAAGGCACGGGAAAGAAACCAGCGATACGTTCCATCTTTGCCACGCAAAGGGAAGGTGTCTTCCCACGGCTCACCCGTTGACCAAGAGCGCTGGATACCCTCAGCAACCCGCGCGACGTGGTCCTGATCGACAAGGCTGCTCCACCCCAGGCCTTTCATCTGGTCGACGGTGGTGCCGGTGTAGTCGTACCAGCGCTGGTTATACCAGAACACCGAACCGTCAGCATGAGCCATCCAGACCAATTGCGGTATGGAGTTTGCCAGCGAGCGAAATTGGATCTCGCTGTCCTGAAGTTCCCGTGTTCGTTCGGCGACTCTATGCTCCAACTCAAGGTTGAGCCGCTCGAGCTGCTTGTTTTTGCGGTACAGCTCGGCAAAGACGCTAACCTTGGCGCGCAACAATTCCGGAATAATGGGAACGGAAATGTAGTCAACTGCGCCACGGGCATAACCCTTCAGACGGTCCACGTCCGTCAGGTGAACAGCCGAGATAAAGATGATCGCCGTGGTGTCGAACCGGGGGTGCTCGCGGATCATGTCGGCTAATTGGAAGCCGTCAATGTCCGGCATGCTGACATCCATCAGGACCACTGCTACATCGGTCTTGAGCAGGCTCTCCAGAGCCTCGCGACCGGAATTCGCCCGCAGGAGGTTTTCCCCCAGCGGAGCGAGGATGGTCTCATAGGTGAGCAGCTTGCCAATCTGGTCGTCCACCATCAGGATGTTGACCGGTTCATGAGGAGTCATTGGGGTTCGTATTCTATACTGCGCACCTGCTACGGCCGGACTGCGTACCCAGTTTCACAACACTTGGCCACACAAGACTCTGTTATCGGTGGAGCCACATGCGCAGTGTCGAGAGCAACTGCTCGGTGTTAACCGGCTTGGCCAGGTACTCGGAGGCGCCAGCCTCCAGGCATTTTTCACGATCTCCTTTCATCGCCTTGGCGGTAAGCGCAACGATCGGCAGGCGCCGGAATGCAGGGTTCTGCCGAATGACTT
>QIAU01000192.1 GCA_003225055.1 Acidobacteriota bacterium | reverse complement strand
CGAAAGGAGCGCTCCACCGAGCACAGCGCTGCGTGTCCAGGATTCCCTTTTACGAAATCAAAGAGTCCGAGTTCACCGTTCGCGCGAGTGTCGTTGCTCTGTAGTCAATCTCAATGTCCGTTAGCCCTTTACAATGAGGCACCAGAGCCGCAAGGCCTTACCTCGCTCCACGACGGGGTCATGTAGTTGTGCTTCGAGAAAACGCGAAAGCTCGACGAACGACATGGTCTCAGCTTCGGACCTAAGTCGGCCGACTTTCGCGTGAACCTCTTTCCGGAGATCGCCATGTGCCGAGAACAGCCCTTCGGCCCGTGCATAGAGCGGCGCAGCCTTGTGTCCGTTGTTCAGCCAATAAAAGTGGTCGGCTTCCGACAGTAACAACTGCGGATCATCAGAGCTTTCACCAACCCTCGACCGGTTGTTGATTCCGCGAGGATCGTCATTCATGTGCGCGTGGCGCGGCCAGACGTATGACACAGAGGAGAAGGAGACCAGAGTTCCGAGCAAAAGGGCAGCAATCACCCAGCTTCGCTGCGAAGTCAGTGTTTCGAAGAGCGGCGACATAGCCACAAATTTCCGGACGAAAGGCCTTAGACGAAGAGCTTGGCAGAGCACAGATTCTATAACAACTGCGCTAACTATTGCTAATTGAATAATATAGTGACATTGCTGAATTTCTATGCTATGGTCTGGGCATGGGAAATCCAGCAGGAGTGCGGCGAGATTTCGAGAAGTTAGAACAGCGTCGCCTGGAGGCGGCCGATCTGTTACGCCAGGGCGCGTCCACCAGGCGGAAGTGGCCCGCCGGGTTGGAGTGCATCGGCAGTCGGTGGGCCGTTGGGCGGCGGAACTCAAGCGGGGTGGAAGGCGGGCGCTGCGAAAGGCCGGACGCGCCGGTCGCCCGCCGCGTTTGCGTCCCGAGGATCTGCGGCGCATCGAGAAAGGGCTGAAGCGCGGACCGGAGGGGCTGGGCTACGAGACCGGCGTGTATGAGTTCCTGCGCCGTTTTCCTGTTGCACCTACTGCCTAAAGGCTTCGTCCGCATTCGCCACTTTGGCTTCCTCGCCAACCGGCGGCGCGCCACTCTCCTGCCACTTTGCTTTCAACTACTCGGCGCACTACAGCCATCGCCGACGGAACCCGAACCCTCCCCTGCGCAGGAGCCCAGCCCACTTTGGCTCTGTCCCAAATGTAGCGGCCGCATGGTCGTCATCGAGAGACTTACGGCGGCTCAGCTCCAACTCGTTCTCCGCCCTTTCTGGCTCGAGCCGCTGCATGAAACTACAATTCCAAGCTCGCCCACTTGGTGCCCCTCACCTCCTGCCGGCGTGGTGCGCACTTCTGGCTCCCAAAACGCGAAAGCTCGACGAAGGACATGGTCTCAGCCTCGGCCCGCCGACTTTCACGTGAACCTCCCTCCGGAAATCGTCCTGGGCTGAGAATAACCCTTCGGCCCATGCGTCGAACGCTTGCTTTCGTTTGCTACACTCCAACGCTTGGGACTGTACGTGTACGACACAGGGGAGCAGGTCTTATGAATCATAATTTCGCATCCAAGGTAGGTCTCGCTTTGATCGCGTGTTCGCTGGCCGGTATCGTTGTCGGCCAGACTCAACCGGCTGCTTTTAAGCCACAACTAAGCGAAAACGTCTACAAGAATATTCAGATTCTCAAAGGTATTCCGGGGGATCAAGTAATTCCGGCGATGCAATTCATCAGTTATTCACTGGGCGTGAAATGCAGCTTTTGCCACGTGGAGGGAGCGCTCGACAAGGACGACAAGAAGGCTAAGCAGACCGCCCGCAAGATGATGCAGATGATGGCTGCCATCAACCGGGCAAACTTTGATTCCAGGCGGGAAGTCACCTGTTACTCCTGTCACCGCGGCTCTGTGCGCCCGGTAGCTATTCCGGTCATTGTCGAAACGGGAGCTTCGTCGGTGCCCGACATGATGCTCGACGAGGAAGCATCTGCCGCGCCCAATGTGCCGCCAGTCGAGCAGATTCTTGCTAAGTACGTGAATGCCGTCGGAGGAGCGTCGGCGGTTAGAAAGCTGATCACCCGCGAGGAGAAAGGCACGATTAGCGTTGCTGGCCGGCACCTTCCTATGGAAATTCTAAACAAGACACCTGGAAAGCAGGTTTCCATCATTCATCTGCCTAATGGTGACAACATCACTGCCTACAACGAGACCTCTGGCTGGACTTCAGTCCCCCAGGGGCTAGTGCGTGACATTCCCGACGTCGAAGTGGCCTCGGCCCACGTAGAGACTGATCTGCAATTGCCCATCCACCTTAAGCAGTTATTCAACGAAATAAAGTCCGAGAAGCCGGATAAGATTGGGGACCGTGAGGTGTACGTCATTTCCGGTCTCAATGCTGGGGAACTTGCCGCCAAGTTTTATTTCGATCAGCAATCAGGATTGCTGCTGCGCATGTTGCGCTACGTCAATTCGCCCCTCGGCCAGAATCCAACGCAGATCGACTATGCCGAGTACCGCGACGAGGAGGGGGTGAAAACGCCTTTCCAACAGACAATTGCCCGGCCCGACACGCGTTTCGTGATCCGAATTGATAAGGCAAAATACAACGTGCCAGTGGACGATGCCCGATTTGCCCGACCGGTGACGTCGGCCGGGAACCCAGTTTCACCGTAGCCCGCAAACCCCGAATTATTCCGAACGTGAATCCGCGTAAGCGGCTGCTCACTAACTGTTTTTTTTGGGTGTACGGTTGCTTGCGAGTAATGCCTTTGCCTTCCTCGATGGTCACAATTTGACCGGCTGAGACTCCGCGAAAGGTTTCGAGCTTTCCATCCACCCAGCGAACAGAGACCTCGGCGGCTGTAGCTCTACCCAGGCCAAAGTGCAACCGGAAATCGTTTTGCGAAATGAAAGACCCGCCACTGCGCACTTCATCGACCTGCTTGCGGTCCTTAACTGTGACGGTGACGCGCGCCCCAATTGCGTCGCGCGCCGCTGTAATCGCGCGAACCAGCAGAGAATCTCCGACAGGCGGACCGGAATTTTTGAGTAGACTGGGCGCTTCACCCATGTTTACGATCACAATTTCTTCGTTGCCGTCGTTATCGAGGTCTCCAACCGCCAGACCTCGTGAGGAGTGCAGGGCGAGGATGCCCGGGCCGGCCTGAGAAGAGAGATCAAAGAATTGGCCGTCACCGCGGTTCCAATAGAGCAGCCGGGGCTGTTTGTACTTCTCCGCCGTGTGCCCCGCGTCAACTTCGGGATAGACGTGCCCGTTGACGACGATCAGGTCTTTCCACCCGTCATTGTCGATGTCTATAAACGCGGTGCCCCACCCTAAGTACTTGGTGTTAACGGCGAGACCCGCCCCTATGGTGTCGTCTTCAAAATTATTACCGCCCAGATTCTTATAGAAGGTATGTGTGTCGTCGGCAAAATTTGTTTTAAAGATGTCTAGCAAGCCATCGGCATTGAAATCGCCGGCGGCGGTGCCCATGCCGGCCTGTTCCCGCCCCTCTTCGTTATAGGCGAGGCCGGCCTGTACGCCGATCTCCTCAAACTTCTTTCCGCCCAAGTTGTGGTAATACAAGCTGGCTGTAGAATCGCAGGCCACAAAGATGTCTGGCCACCCGTCGTTGTCGAAGTCTCCGGTCAGCGCAGTGAATCCATAGTAGTTCTTCGGTCCTGCGATGTGGACACGGTCCGAAACGTCGGTGAAATGTCCGTGCCCGTCGTTTTCGTAGAAAGACAGAGTTTCCGGCGGCAACCCTCGCGGACCGCACATCACTGGACGTCCCTTCCACTGACATTGGGTCTGTTCCCCGGGGTGAGGCGTGTGCTCCATGTCGAAATCTACATAATGCACAACCACTAGATCCAGGTATCCGTCACGGTTGAAGTCAATGAAGGCGCAGCCCGTGCTCCACCGCGGTTTGGGTGAAACGAGGCCGCGCTCCTTAGTCTCGTCGTGGAAGGTTCCATTCCCCTGGTTGCGGTAAAGAACGTTCTGCCCCCACTCGGTAACAAACAGATCGGGATATCCGTGGTTATCGACATCGCCCACGCACACTCCCTGACCCCACCCGGTGTGGGTGATACCCGCCTTTTCCGTGACATCTTCGAACTTCAGGCCACCTATGTTGTGGTAGAGAAAGTGGCTTGGCTGAGGGGCATCTTTTCCCAGGCGGCCACCGTTGACGATAAAGATGTCGGGCAGACCGTCATTGTCATAGTCGAAAATTGCCACACCGTTGCCGGTGGTTTCAACAATGTACTGCTTGGAGTTCTCTGATCCGGAAACATTTACACCGGTCAGACCGGCGTCGGCCGCAATATCTTCGTAATCGACAACCGGAGCCTTCATGCCTGGAGGAAGAGGCCGCGCCGGGACCGCCCTGCCCCCAGTTGCTGAACCTTGCGCGCTAGCCTGCTCGTAGCCGCCTACTACGACCAGGGCAAGAATATGAATCAGGAAAATTGTGTGACAGACTGTCTTGGCCGACTTCCGGACTTCCCTGGTCATTATTATTATTGCCGATCATAGCATTTAGGAACCAACGCTACAGACGGGCTTCATGAATGCCGAACGTACAAAATTCCCTGCTATCATTACCGACTGAATAAACCACCCGTGGGAACCGGAATGGTAGTGTGGAATCACCTTCGGATGTCGTTGCTGCCCGCTTTTTTCATCGGCATCGTCTGTATTTTCAGTTTGAGCCAAATGGGGCAACCTGCTCCGGCCTGCACGGGTCCGGCTGACCTGGAGAGCGTTATCCATTCCCACCCCTCGGCAGCGGCCTATAACGCTCTGGGCGCGTACTTCGGTCAGCATCAGAAGTTGTCGTGCGCAATTTCCGCCTTTGAGTCTGCGATTGGCTTGGACCCGGGCTCGTGGGAGGCCCGCTTCAATCTCTCCCTGACGCTTATCCAGGACCATCAGCCTCAGCGTGCAGTTCGTGAGCTGCGGATAGCGGTGCGCGCGAAACCCGAGGATCCGTTAGGCCACACAGCGTGGGGCGTAGCCCTGAGTGAGTTGAACCAGAACGATGCAGCCATCGAGGAATTCCGGCTTGCGCTCAAAACCGACCCGAAATCCGTGCCGGCGCTGCACGGACTGGCCAAAGCTTTGATTGCGCAGAAGCGCTACTCGGCAGCGATCGCCGCTCTGAGAGACGCGCCGGCAGACACCCAGCTGCAGGACGATTTAGCTGTGGCGTATTCGCAAAATGGCGATATCGCGCAGGCGGTCCAGCTGCTCACGGAACTGGTTAAGCAGAATCCGTCCTCGCCGGACGAACACGCCAATTTGGCGATTGCTCACACGCAGCAGCAGCAGTTCCGCCAGGCAGTCGACGAGTTCCGCGAGGCACTGCGGCTGGACCCAGCAAACGACGTGGTGAGGATCTCATACGTGAAAGCGCTGATAATCCTTGCCGAGTTCGACACCGCACTTCCCGAGATCCAGGGCTATTACCAGCGCAAACCACACGATTTTGACGCTCTATACCTTTTGGGCGTAGTCGACCGCGGTTTGGGAAAATACCAGGCGGCAGAGACGGTGTTGCGCCAGGCGGTCGCGTTGAATCCGAACCATTACGACGCCCGTTACAACTTCGGGTTCGTCCTGGCTAAGCTCGGAAAACCGCGGGAAGCCTATGTACAGCTGCAAAAGGCCGTGGAGTTGAACCCTGACTCGAGCGAGGCACGGTTTCAACTTGCGGCAGTGCTGCGCAGCTTGGGCCAGGAGCAGAAGGCCCGTGAAGAATTGCGGGCCTTTCAGCAAAAGAAGCAGGCGAGCATAAAAGAGAACATAGCCGGGACCAAAGTGAATGAGGCGAACGCGTACCAACAATCAGGAGAATATCAGCGCGCCGTCGATGTCTACCGCGAGGCAATCGCAGAAGACCCAAACAATGCGCGCACCTATTACGACTTGGCCTTGGCACTGGATCATTTGGGCAAAATTCCGGAGGAGCACGAGGCACTCGAGAAGGCAGTTAATCAGGATTGGGGGTTGGCTCGCGCCCACGAACAACTGGGATTCTTGAGCTTGCAGGCCGGCCAGGATGCTGAGGCGGAGAAGGAACTGAAAACCGCTATAGCTCTGGATCCTGGCTATGCCGAGGCACAGGGCAACTTGGGCGTGCTTTACGGGCAACAGGGAAAGGATAAGCAAGCAGAGCAACTCTTTCGTCAGGCCACGGAAAACGATCCGCAGTATGCACAAGCCTATATAAATCTTGGTCTGATTCTGGCAGGTGAATCGCGTTTTGCCGAGGCAGAGCAGGCCCTGCGCAGTGCAGTGAAGATTCGAGCTGATAATCCTCAAGCCCTGACTGTACTGGCCATGGTACTCACCCGCATGAACCGGATGGAAGAGGGCATTGGGTATTTTCGAAAGGTCATTGACCTTGACGCGAAATCTTCGGGCGCGCATTTGAACTTGGGAATTGCCCTCGCCGACCAGTTCAATCTCGAAGGTGCGCTGGCGGAATTTTCCGAAGCCGTGCGTCTGGATCCCAACTCCGCCCCGGCGCATTACAACAAGGGCAGAGTGCTGCTCGACCTGCGGCGTGATGGGGATGCCAAGCCTGAACTGGAAGCTGCAACTCGCCTAAACCCCCAGTACGCGGAAGCCTGGTATCTGCTGGGCCTCATCGAAAAAAGTGCAGGCAACGCGGCCCTATCGGTCGAGATGCTTCAGAAAGCAGCCGCCATCACTCCGAAGAATCCGGACATGCTCTTCGTGCTGGGCCAGCAGCTTTTACATACTGGAGATCGGGCAGGAGCAATCGCACAATGGCGAAAGGTGCTCGAGATCGATCCCAATTACGGCAAAGCCCTGTACAATCTCTATCGTCAGTTGGCCCAATCTGATCCCGCTGAAGCCAAGCGCCTTCAAGGCAGGTTTGAGGGCCTGCAAGCTCAAAATCGCATCATGGACCGTGCCCAAACTCTAGGCAACTTCGCCCTGTCGTCCGCCGCCGCGCATGACTGGCCCGAGGCGATCGCCCAGCTTAAAGAGGCGTTGCAGCTTTGCGGCAACTGCAGCGCTCGTGCGCAACTGCATAAAGACCTCGGTCTCATTTACTGCCATTCCGGTGACTTGAAGAACGGGCTCGTAGAACTGCTTGAAGCCAAAAAACTGACCCCGCGAGACCCTGATATTGACAAGGCGATTCATATCGCCCAGACTGCGCAACATTAAATTACTCTGCCGCGAAAAAATCTTCGTGATTGCAGCCCTATTCTTTTGTAGAGTTTAGGACCATGCGGAAATGGCTCCGGCTGCTCGGTGTCCTGCTTTGCTCGCTGACTCCGCTCGCTGCCCAGGATATCGATTCCAGTCCCTCGTTGAAGGGCCGGAGCGTTTCGACCATTGCCGACCAAATCAGTGATGCATCGGAGCGCGCTGCTTTTCTCGATCTGTTTCGGCAGGCTCCTCCGGCCGACATGCTAGGCCGGGCAAAAGGGTTCCTGATCCGCTTTCCGCAGTCTGCATTTCTCGCGCAAGCTTACGAAGTGGCCGCTCGAGCGAACTTCGATCTCGAGAAATACGAGTCCGGGTTGGATGATGCGCGAAAATCGCTAGCTTTGCTCCCGGAAAACCCGCTGCTTCTGGTAGCCGTAGCCGATGTGGAAGCCAGAGAGGGTCTGAACCAGACCGCAGTTGAGCACGCCGAGGAAGCGCTCGATGACCTGGACCGATTCGCTGCCCCGTCATCGGTAAAAGAGCACGACTGGCCGGATGTGAAGCGAAGGCTCAAGGCGTCTGCCCATTTCTCCAAGGGTCGTGCTTGGCTGCAACAAGCGCTGGGATTGTCGGCAGGCGAGAAGCGCGACCAATTGCTGAAGACGTCAGAAGCTTCGCTGGATCGCGCCCAACAGCTGAACTCTGCCGATAGTGAAACCAGCTATCTGCTGGGCTTGGCTCGGCTGATGTCGGGAGAACCATCCCGGGCGGCCAGTGATTTCGCCATGGTTTACCGCAGGGGTGGCGAGATCGCACCCAAGGCGCGGGAAAGTTTGCGAGCCATCTACAAACTGCTCTATCCCCGTTCCGACCTCCCCTTCGAGACGTTTGTGCAGCAGGCTCAGGCTCGCTGGACAAGCCGGGCACAAACCTCCTCTGGCGATCCGGCACAGCCCAGTCGGACAACGTACAAACAATCCGCCTACTTCGGTTCGGCGTCTTGCCGCGCCTGCCATGCCGATATTTACAAGCAGTGGTCACAGAGCGGCATGTCGAAGATGTTCCGCCCTTATGCAGCGGAAAATGTGCTGGGCGATTTCAAGAACAATAATGACTTTTACTTGGCTGACGAAGTGGAATACCGAAGCGACAAGCTCACCATCACTCGCAGCCCGCAGCCAGCTCTGTTTGCACGGATGGTAATTCGTAGCGACCACCACTATTTCGACATCTTGCAATCTGACCATCAATGGCACACCTACCCGGTGGACTACACCATCGGGTCAAAGTTCCAACAGGCCTATGCGACCAAACTGCCGAATGGAGAGATCCACGTATTTCCCATTCAGTACAACCTGCTGGAAAAACAATGGGTCAACTTCTGGAAGACTATTGACGGGCCGGGAAGCGAGCGCGCCGACCCGCGCAGTTGGGAGAAACTCGATAGCTCTACGAGTTATCAGGCCCTTTGCGCCGTCTGCCACACCAGCCAGTTAAGAAACGTAAAGGGGGCGGGCTTCGACGCCAAAAACCTGGAGTTCAATGAACCCGGCATCGATTGCGAGATGTGCCACGGTCCTTCCGCAGATCACGTACTAGAAGCCACTGCAAACGAATACCACCCGAAGCCACCCTTAACTCCGCCGGTAAACTTCCACGCGATCGACCACC
Organism: Acidobacteriota bacterium; assembly: GCA_003225055.1. GTDB lineage: Bacteria > Acidobacteriota > Terriglobia > Terriglobales > Acidobacteriaceae > Gp1-AA122. Next base: position 34,221 of record QIAU01000192.1, on the reverse strand, counting down.
GCAAGTTCGTCGCCATCTGTGCCCAATGCCACATGCAATCCGCCATACGGAAGCCCGGCCCAGCCGGTGAATTGAACTATTCCAGCGCGGGCGATTTCTTCACTACCGGCATGCGCGAGCCTTTCGTCGAGTTCTCCCGCAAAGGTTTTTACAAAGATGGCCGGTTCCGTCAGACAACTTTCATAGTTGAGGCGCTCGAGCGCTCGCAGTGCTTTAAGAAAGGGGCGGTAAGCTGCGGAACATGCCACAATCCCCACGCCCATGACTCTGCTTCCAATCCAACTTCACTAAAGTTTCGCGATAACCCCGACCAGATGTGCACGGGGTGTCATACTCAATTCCAGGATAGCGCCCGCGCTGCCGAGCACTCCCATCACTCCGCCTCCTCTGAGGGAAGCCGTTGCGTCTCCTGTCACATGCCGCGCATCATGGACGCTCTGCTGTTTCGCGCCCGTTACCACCAGATGGACGACATCCCCAACGCTGACATGACCAGGCGATTCGGCCAAGACGAGAGTCCCAACGCCTGCCTACTCTGTCACCAGAGCAAGGACGCGGATTGGGTGCAGCAACAACTCTCGGCGTGGAGATCGGTCGCGGTAAGTCGAAAATGATGAAGCCGAAGTCTACGGTTTGAGTCGGATCCAGCCCGAGGGTTCAGGTGCATGGAGGAGGAGCCGTGTAATGTAATTTGGTCCGAAAATTGCGCTCATAATGGTGGCTCCACTTCCTGTTACATCAATTCACCTTGACCTGCCCTCGAATCTCGCCGGCTGGAAATTTAGCCGAATGCACGTTTACGTAAGTCACCCCTGACCGTATGGCCTGAAGGACCTTAGCGAATTCGCCGGGAGCGATGCCTTGGGCGTTCGGCCCAATGACATCGACAGCGGTTACCGTGCCGGTAACGGTTCCAGCCCGCGCCGGACAGTTGCGTGGCGAGTGTGGCGTGGCTGAGTTGTCGCAGAAGAACATCATCACTCCCCCAGGGACATTCGTCTGGCCAAGGTGAATGTGCGCAAACAGGGAATCAGCGGCCAGGCCAGAGTAGGTCAGTTCGAAGGTGATTGAGCTGTCATCGTCACTGATCCTGGCCATGAATGCGCCGGTTGCTGGCGTCGAGTTGGCGGGGGTTTCGTTAAGTCCCTTGAGGGTCGCGCGCAAACTTCTTCCGAGTTCATCTTGCGCCGCGGTCCGCGGTACGACTACCCCGCAAAGGGCAAGAATCGCTGTCATCGCGATATATTTTCGCAGCTTCACGTATGTGCTCCTTTCTTCCGAACTATGGACGGAGGGGCTATACCGCCCGCCATCTCCACTGGATCACTTCAGCTAATTGGCCTCCAGCAGGCGCACTCCCTAGCTGGTCAGGACTAAGCCCCCAAATGGGCGGAATTCGTGGCGAAGTGGCGGCTGGACGGCCCTGACGTCGGAATTTATGCTCGGGAGTCTGGCTTGTCAAGCGGAAGCCTGGTAGCTCTGGTAGCTTGTCAAAATTCAAAATGCATCTCGACGGGAACGCCGAAGGACTTTCCCAACCCGAGATGGGGCCAGCCGGTGTTGAGTCGGGCCATCCGCTCCTTTTGCTAAGGAGCGAAGGATAACGTGATATTCCCGTCCACGATATTATGGCTACAATCCGCTGAGACATCCAGGTACTGGCAGCGATCGCCTGCAGACCATGAATTGGCCTTGGCCAGAGCTAGCTTGGGGACACCTGTGACTGGCACCTTGAGGAGAGCCCAATCTTGCCGGCGATTCCATTCGAGGACCTCGCTGGTTTGCGCATGCTGTCCCCTGAAGATCGAGCTGCGCAGTCCGCAAGGCTTCTCCTCCGCAACGCAACCAACCGCAGAGTCGGTAAGGTTACAACGTATTTAGAGCAATCGTGCTCACGTTTGGATCGGGCGCTTGCGGCGGAACATTGATCTCGAGTCTTGCTTCGGTTTGACTGAATCGCAACACCTGTCCGGTGGCCAGGATGCGCGCTGAAGTAACTTTCGGTTCGAGGCCGATGACATCGAGCGGTCCAGATGGCCAGTCGAAAACATGAACGAACACCTGGTTGTCTTTCCGAGTGGTGCGAATCGAAGACACTCCTTGCACCGGGCCATAGGTCGTGCCGTAAATCGATTCGCCGTTCACCGAGAGCCACTCACCAATCGCGTGGAGCCGCTCCTGAAACTCCGGCTGAATCCCGCCATCAGGTTGCGGGCCCACGTTCAGCAGAAAATTTCCCCCGCGGCTCGCCACTTCGACCAGGCCTCGAATCAGAAATTGCGCCGACTTGAATTCCCGATCGTGCATGTTATACGCCCAAGTATTGTTGATGGTCATGCACGTCTCCCATAGCTGAAAGTCTTCCGGCTTGGGAACCCCTGGCTTCAGTTTTTGCTGGATGCTGGTATCAACTGCGTTGAAGCGGACCTCTTTGGTAGGAATTGCCTTGGGGATGAACTGCTCGGGAGTTTCGTAATCTCCCGACACTCCGATCCGATCGTTTACCAGTGTCATCGGTTGCAAGTGCCGTATGAGTTCGAAAAACCTCCTGCCATCGTATTTCTGCTGATCATTCAATCCGTCAAACCAGATCAACACGACCGGGCCGTATTTGGTCAGTAGCTCTGTTAACTGCAGTTGCATGTAGTCGAGGTACAACGGCCATTCGGGACGCATTGGTTCTCCGTGCCAGTTCCGGGCCGCCGGCTGCGATGTATCGCGAAATGCGGGGTGGTGCATATCCGGGGGCGAATAATAAAAGCCCAACGGCATCCCTTTTTGTTGGCAGACTGCGGAGAGCTGCCCCACGATATCTTTTCCATAGGGAGTGTTTGTGATTTTGTAATCGGTATAGGAGGTGTCGAACATGCAAAAGCCGTCGTGGTGCTTAGTAGTGAACACCATGTATTTCTGGCCGGCGGAACGGGCCAGGTCTACCAAGGCGTGTGGATCGAACTTCGTGGGATTGAACTTTTTCGGAAGGTCCCGATACTCCGCTTCGCTAAGGCCGCCCGGCTTGGGCACCATGATCGGCCAGGAAGCTTCAATGCTGGCCAGGGAATAAGGGCCCCAATGGATGAACATGCCGAACTTGGCTGCCCGGTACCACGCCGTGCGCTCGTCCGTGAACACGGAACCGAGGTCTAAACCGCCTAGCCGAGGCCAGACGCCGGCAGCTATTGCCAGCTTTAGGAAGTCCCGGCGGCTCGACCGCACCCTGCAACTTTCGCAGTGATGATTCCCTGAATGATCGGCTGGTGTCACCGGATCCCCTCGCTTCGTGCGAGTCACCGCGCCAACACGGGCAAAATGACATGAAAATGAATGTTGCTCGGCAAGCTTCCGTCCCGCACGGGCGCTCAAACAGTCATTGACCGCGCCTTGGCGCAGCTATAGTATCACTCCTCATTTTTGGGACCCAGCGCAGGTTTGAGCTCTTTGCCGCAGAAATGAAATTGATATGGCAGGTGAGCTCGAAGGAAAGTGATCGTAGTCACAGGCGGCGGAGATGGCATCGGCCGCGAGTGCGCACTGGCCTATGCGCGCCAACAGGCTACGGTCGTCATCATGGACTACAACCTGAGTGCGGCAGATCGAAGGGCTGCCGACCTAAGCACTCCGGGGATGGCATCGCGTGTGGACGTCTCCGATGGTGCCGCCGTGAGCTCCGCCATGGCAGCCGTGATGAACCGTTACGGGCGCATCGATGCCGTGCACAACAATGCCGGTATTTCCAGCCCCGCCAAGCCGTTGCACGAAACAAGTGAAGAGGAATGGGACAGACTCCAGCGCAACAGTGTCAAATCCGTGTATTGGATTGGACTACCCTACGAAAATATCTTGACGATATTCATTTGCTGGGATACTGCCCTCATGGGGACGTGATCGCGGATGCGGCGGTGTTTCTGCTGTCTCCGAAGGCACGTTTCATCACTGGCTGCATCCTGCCGGGTGGCGCCGAACTGGGCTACCGGCGATAGCTGCCCAACCCATGCATCACGCAGACCGTTGCGCCAGAGCAAGTATGGCAAGGGCCCCGAGAATGATCGCGATTCCCCCTGCGAGAAAACGCTTGGCTGCGACTGAAACGCCACTCCACTCGCCGGTGAAGATACCGGCAGCGTTGCTGGTGACGATAATCATGCCCATCAACAGAGGCCAGCCGATGACCACGCCTAAGCCGCCCATGTGGGAGATTCCCAGGCCGTAGAGCGACTGGCCGCCAAACCAGAACAAACCCATCAAGCCACCACAGAACCACGCTACCCCGGCGCCGGGCCCGGTGAACCTAGCGATGGTGCCATTCTTAGTCAGCAGATATGCGCAATACGCGAAGTTGGCGAGAAACCCTCCTGTAACCGCGAGCGCGGTGACCACACCGGTACTCCACGTCGTCGTGGCTCGGAGTGCGAGTGCGTGTTCGATCGCTTCTCCACCGAAAGCGTAAGAGAAGTTCAGCGCTGAAGAAAACAATCCGGAGAGGCAGCAGACGGTGACCCCAGCCAGAAACGAGCCGCGAGCAAGGTTCGCCGCTTGGGTGTGCGCCGCTTCCCGCAACATTCCAGCTCGCGCGCAAACGGCGATTCCGACCAGCATGATTCCTGTTCCGAGGAGATACGTGTGCCCCGGCCGGGTGTTCAGTTGTTGGGGATTAAGAACCACCAGCGGAATGAGTGAGCCCAGAGACGCACTGAGTCCCAGGATGATCGCCATGCCTAAGCCGATACCGAGCAAAGTTAAGCCGACGCCGGTCAGCGTTGCACCGATTCCCCAGCACAGGCCAAAGCCTGCGATGCGAAAAAGCGTTCCCGCAGAAGTCATCGAGTACACTGTGGCGGTTTGAGGAACGGTAGCCATCGTCAACAACCACGGGAGCACAACCATTCCGAAGAGACTGAAGACGAGCCAGATGTTCTCATACCTCCAACCTGACGCATATTTCATGGGAACGGCAAAAAGACCCTGCAGCATGCCTGCGAGAACTACAGCTCCGAGCCCGACCCATAATCCAGTTGTCATAGTGGTTTTCCGATGATGATGATGAAGTACAACCCTCGACTCACTAAAGCAATTTGTAACATGGATCAGCCCCTCGAAAGTAAGCTGAAGTTGCCAGATCCCTCTCCGGGGAACGGCGAGGTATCGCTCTAAGGAGCTCGCTGTGATGCAGTGGAGTTTTGCAAGCATATTTGACTCGAGGAGTAGAATCCGCTTTCCGGGCTAGCCGGGCTAGCCGGACAAGGAAGCTTCCAAGGAACAGGTGGTGTAATGGTGAGCAAAGGAACCTCCAGACGAAATTACTTGAAACTGATGGCGGCCAGCGCAGGACTGGCCACGGCTGCACCTTTCCCATGGGCGCAGGAAACCGGCGCCGCGAAGCCCGCAGCCCAGCAGCCCGGGCCACCGCCCGGGCACGAGCGCCGGATCCAATGGTGGCAGCAAGCCAAGTTCGGAATGTTTATTCATTGGGGCCTGTACAGCGTGATAGGCCGTCATGAATGGGCGATGGAAATCGAAGGCATTCCTATCCCGCAATACGAGCTGCTGGCCAAGCATTTCAATCCCAAGCCAAACGCTGCGCGTGACTGGGCGAAGCTGGCGCGGGAAGCAGGACAGAAGTACATGGTGATGACCACCAAGCACCATGAGGGCTTCTGCAATTTCGATACTAAACTGACCGACTACTGCGCTCCCAAGCAGGCGGCGGGCCGGGATCTGGTGCGTGAGTTTGTGGACGCTGCGCGGGGGGAAGGATTGCGGGTCGGTTTCTATTACTCGCTGATGGATTGGCATCATCCTGACGGGGCCCGGTGCGCCAGCGACGAAGCCGCGCGTCAACGATTTGTCGCCTACACCCACGGTTTAATTCGCGAACTGATGAGCAATTACGGAAAGATCGATATCCTCTGGTACGACGTGGACTGGCCTCTCACCCCCGAACAGTGGGAATCAGAAAAGATGAACCAGATGGTGTTCGAGCTTCAACCCGATATCATCGTCAATAATCGCAACGGCCTACCCGGTGACTTTGCCACGCCGGAGCAGCAAATACAGGCCGCGGCCGAGGGGCGGGCGTGGGAAGCGTGTATGACCCTCAATGACAGCTGGGGATATCACAAGGCTGATGACAACTGGAAACGTCCGAAGACGATCGTCAATAATTTGATCACTTGCGCACACGGGGGCGGCAACTATCTCCTGAACATCGGTCCCAAGCCGGACGGTTCCATCCCCCAGGAGTCAGTCGAAATTCTGCAGGAGGTGGGAAAGTGGACTGGTCAAAACGGCGAGGCGATTTACGGAACCGAGCGGAATAATTTCGACTGGCATGTCTACGCCAACTTCACACAACGTGGAAACATCGTGTATGCGCATATCTACAACTGGCCAGGCGACACGCCCGCAGAAGCATGGCTATCGTTCTATCAGCCTCCGACCGTGATTTCGCTTGGCGGATTCCGCACGAAGGTGAAATCCGCCAGAATGCTGGTAAGCGGAAAACCGCTAAAATTTGCCCAAGATGATCTCTCGCTACGCATCACCGGACTTCCGTCCGCCGCGCCCGACTCCCCGGCTACGGTCATCGTTCTAGAGTGTGACGGCGAGCCGGTCATGGATCGAGCTTACGTTCGAAAGAACCGCCCCCGCTTTAAAGTGGGCGTAAGCTGAACTGAGCAGAGGCCAAGTGGGTTGAGATCGTTCAGGCGGCAGCTATCCCGACGGCTCACGAACCGTGAGGATCTGGTCGGCTGCCACCGACTCGAGCCGCTGCATGATTCCGCTCGGCCACGTGATCTCGATCAACTGCACCTTGTTCGACGATCCCAGGCCGAAATGTGCGCGCTTGTCGCTGGCCGAAATATAGCTTCCGGCAGTGCTCACGAAGGCTGTCTGCTGTAGAGCGCGATCGGCGATCAGTCGGATCTTGGAGCCGATTGCATCGCGATTGCTGGCCGAGCCGATGAGCTGGAGAGTGAGCCAGTGGTTTCCACTCTTGCCGGAATTGCGCAGAATCAGTGCCGAGCTGTCGTTCGAGTTGATGGCAACGTCGACGAAGCCGTCATTATCGAGGTCGCCGAATGCGGCGCCACGGGCAGCCATGGGAACCATCAGTGCCGGGCCGCCCTGGGCGGAAACATTCCGGAATCCGTTCTGCTCGTTCTTGAGCAGCAGAGCTGGCTCGCGATAATGCAGCCTCGGTTCGGTCAATTCGATGTTATCCATGACGTGGCCCTGCGCTACGAACAGGTCGAGCCAGCCGTCGTTGTCAAAATCAATCCACTTCGCGCCCCAGCCCGAGTGTGAGATCGTCAAAGCGCCGAGGCCGATAGCGTCGGTCACATCTTCAAATTTTCCCTTGTCATTGCGAAATAATTTGTATTGTTGATTGGCCAGCGCATTCACGAACACGGCAGGCCAGCCGTTGTTCTGGTAATCGCCGAAGTCCGCACCCATGCCTGCAAACGCACGCCCATTTTGGTCGTATGCCAGGCCTGCCAGCAGAGCGACTTCTGAGAACGTGCCGTCGTGATTGTTGTGGAAGAGTTGCTCCGCTACCGAGTCGTTGGCGACGAAAACATCGGGCCAGCCGTCGGCGTCAAAATCATGGATGGCGACACCCAGAGCCTTGCCCGGCGAGCCCGCAAGCCCGCACTTCTTCGATACGTCCGTGAAGGTGCCATCGCCGTTGTTATGAAAAACAAGGTAAGAAATAGCGTTGAATTGGTCGGGATGGCAGTAAGCGCGATAGCCGGGCTTGTGCTCGCCGCAAAAAACGTTGGAGCTGAAGTCCCATTCCAGGTAACGGGTAACGATCAGATCGAGGCGGCCGTCGCGATCATAGTCGACAAAACACGCGCCCGTGCACCAACCGCTGCCGCCCACGCCGGCCTTTGCAGTAACGTCGGTAAAGGTGCCGTCGCCGTTATTGTGATAGAGAATGTTTCCACCCAGGTTGGTCACTAACAGATCAACGTTGCCATCGTTGTCATAGTCGCCGGTTGCCACTCCCATCCCGTAGAGGCGCCCTTCGAGGCCGGCAGCCTCAGTCACGTCGCGGAACGTACCATCGTGATTGTTACGATAAAGACGGTTCCAGAAGCGAGGGTCGGACTTGTCGGGCGAAGCACCGCGCGGCATCGGGTCCGGGATTCGCGCCCCATTGACGAAAAACAGATCGAGCCACCCGTCATTGTCGTAGTCGAACATGGCAACGCCGGCGCCCATCGACTCAGGAAGATATTTTTGACTGGTCCGGCTGGCCGCATGTTTGAAACGAATGCCGGATCTTGCCGTGACGTCTTCGAACAGTGGCGGGGTCGCCTGCGTCGGCAACGTTCCAGCCAACCGCTTGACGGCGGGAATGGTCGCTAGCAGCCTCAGCAGGAAAGATCGGCGGTCCATTTTCGAAGATGCATCTATCGCTGTTCCCCGCGAACCGGCGGTGGAGTCTGGCGAGTCAATTCGGCGTATTTCCTGGCCCGTTCCGTGTCTCCCAATCGGGCATACACTTGCCCCAGCAAGGCATAAATCTGCAGATCGAGGATGACGTGGGCCGAGTCTAGAGTGCTGGCCGCCTTCTCCGCGTCGGCCCGTGCCTGCTGATAGTTCTTCAAGCGCAAATTCAGCTTGGCGCGTTCATACCATACGGCTCTCACTTGAGGCGCCATCTCAGTGGCGCGATCGAGATGTTGCTTAGCGGCCACAAGCTGATTGCGCTTGGCTAGAAACCGCCCGTAGTTATAGTCCAAAAAGCCGTCGAAAAGGCTCCCGTGCTGGTTAACGCTAAGTCCTTTGCGATAGGCTTGCTCGGCTGCATCTAGCTCCCCCAGCGGTTCAAGATTGAGGGCAAGATAATCCCACCCACGAGCATCGTTCGGAGTCAGCGCGGTAGCGCGCCGGAAGTGCTCCACCGCCATCGTCGGATTCTTGTCCCGGTCGAAAATCACTCCCAGCTGATATTGCGCTTCCGGATCGTTGGGATCGAGCCCGCACGCTTTCTCCAGCAACCTCTGCCCCTCCTGCCGCTGGCCTTTCATGGCAAGAAGCTGGCCGCGTAATCCCAACGCCGCGGGGTCGTCGGCATTCTTCTCCATGGCAGCTGCCGACAGAGCGTCGGCCCGGGCATAATCGTGCTGATCAAGGAAAAGGCGGCCAAAGTAGGCAAATCCTCTCGAGTCTTGCGGCTTCAGATCGGTGTATTGCACATACAAATTGGCGGCTGCTTCCACATTTCCTTTAGCCTCCTCGATGCGGGCTCGGGCCAGCAGAACTTCCGGACAATCGGGATGAGAAGCGGCTATGGGCTGAAGCCTGGCTTCGGCGGCGCTGACATTGCCGAGCGTGAGATCGGCGGAAATGCGCGCCAGCTGCGGTTGAGCGCCAGAACACGGCTCGGGAAAGGCCGGCCACGCACTGGCCAGGGCAAATAGGACAGAGACAACGACCTCCCTCATGGCTTTGGCTCCTCAATGATCTTGAGGATCTGGTCGGCTTTGACGTTTCGCAACACCTGCACCGTCCCGCTCGGCCATTTTAATTCGATTTCTTTGATGGTCGTGTCTGTACCGAGACCGAAATGGACACGTGGGTCGGACGAACTGGCATAGCTTCCCGCGGTAGTGACGTGGTTGTACTGCACGAAACCGGACGCTCCCGTCAGCTTGATACGCGTACCGATTCCGTCGCGATTGCTTTCAACACCCACGGTCTGGATGAGAATCCAATGATTGTTGTCCGGGGACGTGTTGTAGAGCAGTTCCGCTGGGCTGCCAATGGCGGACACGACCACGTCAATCTTGCCGTCATTATTGAGATCCCCGAACGCGCAACCTCGATGTGCCGCGCGAATCTCGATGCCGGCGCCTGCCTCGTCAGTTACATCGCGGAAAGTCCCCTGGCGCAGATTTCGAAAAACGGCGTTCGCCTGTCGGTAATGTTGTTGGGGATCGACATCGGCGTTTTCACTGACATGGGAATTGGCGCTGAACAGATCCTTGTACCCATCGTTGTCAAAGTCCTGAATACCGGCGCCCCAGCCGCTCATCTTGAAGCTGCGAAAACCGATGCCCGCGGCATAGGTGTCAGCGCTGAAGAAGCCGTTGCCCTCGCTGCGAAACAGCGGAAAGGTCTCTCCTCCGAGGGCGGTCACGAACAAACTCGGCCAGCCGTCATTCATCCAGTCCCGAAAGTCCACGCCCATGCTGGACACCGGCACGCCATTTTCCGTGTAGGCGACGAAGGCTTCGACGCCAACCTCGTCGAATCCGTGGCCCGCGCGATTTTTGAACAAGAAATTCCGGTCGTTGTCGTTGGCGACGAATACGTCCATCCATCCGTCACCGTTGTAATCTGCGATGGCCACTCCCATACCCTTTCCAATGTGCGCGGAAATTCCCATCACTTCCGAGACGTCGGTGAAGGTGCCATCGCCGTTGTTGTGATACAGGATATTGGGTTCGCCTTTGTAAAAGGTCGGCGAACAGGAGAGGCGCTTGCCGGGAGCTCCGCAGACTCGCGAAGTTGCAAACGACCAGTCCAGATAGTTGCTCACGAAGAGGTCAAGTTTGCCGTCATTATCATAGTCCACCCACGCCGCCGACACGCCCCAGAGCTTTTGCCCCGTCGGGGAAAGCCCGGCAACTCCGGCTTTGGCGGTGACATCGGTAAAGGTGCCGTCGCCGTTGTTGTGATAAAGGATGTTGCGGTTGAACCCGGTAACATAAATGTCGGTTCGCCCGTCATTGTCATAGTCGGCCGCGGCAGCGCCAATGCTGTAGCCCTCGCCACGAACCCCGGCAGGGTCGGTAACGTCGGTAAATGTGCCGTCGTGGTTGTTATGGTATAAGCGATTGTAAAAATTCGGCCCATCTTTCACGAGTTCGGGGAGGCGGGCTCCATTGGTGAAGAAGATATCGAGATAGCCGTCGTCATCGTAGTCGAGCAGGGCAACTCCACCCGGGATGCCGTCGATCATCGGCTTATCAGGGAGCGTGCCGTTGTCCAGAACGAACCAGACCCCCGACCGTTTCTGGCGGTTCTCGAATTGAATGTGCGAGGGCTCTGCTGCCTGTATCGGGAAGGAACTGACCGCTAATGCCAGTGCCAGCGTGACCGCCACAACCAACCTCATGCCTGGGAATATCCCGCCCGGGAACCTTTCATTGTGACCGCCCCGCTCGCTGGGCCCGGGCCAACATCTGCCGCATGAACGAATCCTCAGGAAAGCGCTTCACGTAGTATTCCATTTCCATCTTTGCGTTCGTGTAGTCTTTCAGCTGGATCAGCTGAACGATCAGCGTCTTTCGCAGTGCTGCATTAAAAGGATCAACCTCAGTTGCTCTTCTTAGAACCGTGACCGCCTCTCTGTTGTGGTCGAGTTTGATCAGAGCATCGGCCAGGTCAGTGTACAGGATGGTCTTCGGCCTGCCGGTGTCCAGCGCTCGTTCGAGATGTGCAACTGCTTCCTGGTATCTCCCCGCATGCAGTTCCCGGTTTCCAATCGCAGCCTGCACGAGAGGATTCTCAGGAGCGGTGCGCTCCAAATCATGGAGAACGGCAAAGTAACGATTCATGTACTCCGGATGTCTTTCGATTAATTCGCCGTACGCCTGCAAGAGCGCCAGCGCAGGCGGAGGCACCCGTTTTCTACCCGGTGCCGGATTTAGATGAATCAAATCTGGTAACGCGACTGTCGTCTGCTGAAATGCGATCTCGGGGAACGGCTCATCGGGGCGGACCAGAATGCGGTGATTGGTAATGCTGGAGTGCGAAATCTCCCGTACGTCCCGTTTCTTCATGTGGCAGCCCGCGCAATCATCCGGTGGATGCTGGTGCTCCCGGACCTTTGGAGCCAGCGTGCAGCTTGTTTCCGTATGGCAGGTCAAGCATTTCTTTTTGAAATATTCTGACGCCTCTTCCCGGCTGGGTTCCACGTGGGGGTCATGGCAGCTGATGCAACTCAGCCGTTCCCCGCTAGCTCGATAGCATTTGCTCAGAGTCATCGAGTAGAAGTGCTCAAGCAAGTCCGACTGCGGCGGCGATTCGCGTTTGGGAGGAACCATCAAGATTGCCATGGTGTCATCGAGCGGAGTCCCCGGCCGGAAGTCTCGGTAATCCTTGCCGGGTTGCAGTACCCGCACATCACCTGTTTGGTGGCAAGACATGCAGATGTTGTCCGCCAGCGCCGGCGCGAGTAATGCGGGGTTGACGATCGAAGAATCGTGCCCTGGGTAACTGTCCGACCCCATCTGGGCAGTGAGCACATGCGATAGCCCAGGACCATGGCAGTTCTCACAACCGATGGCGAGTTCAGAAAACGGCGGATCTAGGAAGCGCCCGTTGCCCTCAGGTATGGCGTTGGGTCGGCCGCTATGGCATGAGATACAGCCGGACAAGATGGGGCGATTGAAGCCCAAATTCCCAGATTCGTACCCCGGCGACAACTCCCAGCGCTGGGCCTTGGAGTAGAACGAGAGAGGCGCTTGGAACACGTAGTCGCCTTCCCGGACGAGCCCGCCAAAACCGTTCTCGCCGGCCCCGATAATCCATTCCAGCTTGCGAGTGTCACGGAAACCCTCCGGCCCGTCAGGGACCGCTTCGCGCACCGACTGATAAAGGTTTCCGTCTCGCGCATAAACATCCAACTGTAAATTATTGTTTTTGTCTTCGACGGTGCCGAAGGTCTCATGCTTTTTCAGCCACTCCGGCGTGATCCCTGACATGGACCGTCCCATCCCGGTTTGCAGATACTTTTTGTAAACGTCCTTGTGACATCCGGCGCACGCCGCCGAACCCACATACTCAGCATCACGCGATTTGGACTCATCCGTCAGCCCCAAGTGGCGCGCCACTTCTGCGCACAAACCTGAGCTGGCGGCAAAAATCGGGGCCAGCGCGAGAAACGACATCAGGCAGCAGCGAACGGCGGAGGATCGTAGCAGATAGGTTCTGCCGCCGCGATTGCTCGTTCGTCCTCCCGTTTCCGCCTCGTGCGTCGCCATACGGTGGATAATTTTCCTCCGGATCGCCGCGCGCAGCAAGCAAACTAGGTAGGCTACTTTTCGGTCGCAAAGTAGTCGCTCGTAAGCAATAATTTTGTGGCTGCAACTTTGCGGGTGCGTTCTACAAGATCACTCTTGTCAGGGGCAGCACGGCCGGCAAAGGAGGAACACCGGAGTGATCAAATTGCTGCACCAACAGCCAAACGGTGTGGGAACATCGAGGGCGACGGGCGGCGGAGTGGCGCCAGTAGGAAACAACTGTGCGATGCACCTTCGAGCGATGAAACGCCCTCTCGGTAGGAGGTCAATTTAAGCCAGAACGGAGGTTCGTTTTGCCCGCACATTCTCATCAAGTGGAGCGGACTCAAGGGATGAAAAGCCCAACGCAGCTGAGATAGAGCGAGCGGCCGTGACCAGGGTTCCAGCCAGCACAGGAACTGACTCCAGGCTGATTCTGGTCACCGGCCCTGAGATGCTAACCGCAGCGATCGGAACACGCTCGGAACCAAAAACTGGTGCCCCGAGACAGCGTGCTCCCAGGACGACTTCCTCATCGTCAATCGCATAACCCTGCTGGCACACTTGTTCAAGTTCGTGCCGAAACTCTGCAAGGTTCATGATGCTGTTCGGCGTCGCTGGCTCAAACTTCAACTCGCCCAAAATCCTCTCTTGCTCTTTGGCCGGCAAGAATGCCGTGAGCGCCTTTCCTAATGCAGTTACGTGCAGAGGACGACGCGCTCCCACTTTCGAGGACAACCGAAATTCGTGCGGACTTTCAAATACTTCAATGTAGAGCACCGTCCCCTGGTCGAGAGCGGCGAGATTTACGGTCTCTGCGGTCGACTTCCACAGGTCCCAAAGGATGGGCCGCGCCACCGCCAGAAGGGTGTCCCACTGGTTCGGTCGGGTAGTCATTTGCGAGAGCTTCGGTCCAATCATGTAGGCTCCCGATTCTGTGCGGATGAGATATTCCTCATGCGCCAGATGCATGAGAAAGCGATGAGCCGTGCTTTTGTTGATCGCAGTGGTTTCGCAGATGTTTTTCAGGGTCAAGCCGGAAGGGGACCCCTGGATCGCTTCCAGAATCCTCAATACTTTTGTGATTACGCCTACCGCCGTATGGTTTGAGCCAGGCGCCTTTCGCATCACTGAAATTCCTTTTGCCCTTCGACCGTCATTCCGCAACCCGCTTTCCGAAAGCCGGGTCCAAGTAAAAAAAGAAGGATTCGTCCGAGGCTACATGGCCTCCAGCGCTGAACGTATTTCAATGAATGAAACAAACATTCTAGATCCACAACTCTAGCAGTCTTGCGTGCTTAAGTGCAAACAACAACCGAATTAAGCTGTTGCAGGACTGAGGCGAAGATTAATCTCGATTCCCCCAAATTCGCAGGCAAATTTACGTTGCGACCCAGTACCGATAGATGAAATAGTAGTCAAATAGATGAAATTTCTTGACAGGAAACTGCAAGTGGCATATAAGAGCCGGCATGTTTTTCGGTGGGTGAGTGCCGTATTCGATTTCTGGGGCATTTTCCTAGTCCAGGTGGGTTGATTTCGTCAGCTCGGATTTTGAAACAGTGGCCCAGCTGCTCTGGGGCCTCCGATGACAAATCGACCTTAGAATTGGCGCGCTGGCGTGCAAGACTCGCGTGTTGTGAATCGCCGCATTCATAGTTTGCGCCTCGAACGGCATGGCTTTCGGTCAGGCACTGAGGGGAACTAGAATGGCACCTCCCTGGATGTGGGGTGTCCGGGCAAGACCAGCGCGGGGTCAATAAGCTTCTAACCGAAACAATTTCTTGCATGACAAGATGCCGGAGGACTCCCATGCGAGCATCGCAAGGCCCTGGGTTGAGACTTCAAAATCTGCTTGTTCTCTTAGGCTACATGCTGGTTCTGTCAGCGACCTCTGCGTTCGGGCAGCTTTCGAGCGCGTCCCTGAATGGCGTAGTTCGCGACTCGACCGGAGCCGTCCTGCCAAATGCGTCTGTGGTTCTGCGCAACGCTGACACCGGTGTGGAGCGAAACACAGTCAGCAACGGAGTTGGCAACTATGTATTCACAGATATCCCTCCCGGCCGCTACACCTTGAAGGTAACCGCGCCCAGCTTCACCACGAAACAAGTCTCTGAGTTCGTCCTTGCCGTGAACCAGACCGCCACCATTGACGTGTCCCTGGCGCCCGGTGCGCAGGCGGAAGTCGTAAGTGTGGAAGCCACTAGCGAGCAACTGCAGGCTTCCACCGCGGAGTTGGGTACGGTCATCGCCACCAAACAGGTGAACGACCTTCCGCTCAACGGGCGCAATTTCACGCAGTTGCTTTCCTTAACGCCCGGCGTCTCGCCGATCAGCGTCTCGCAGAATAACATGGGCGGACGCAGCGGAGGTTTTGCAGCCCCTATTGCAGAGGGCTCGTCGTTCTCGTTCCCCTCGATCAATGGCGCAACCAACCGCAGCAATTACTTCCTGACCGACGGAATGAACAACTTTGCGGCTTTTCTTAGCACCTACGCGGTGCCGCCAATCATCGACGCCATTCAGGAGTTCAAAGTCGTTTCCCATGCAGATTCCGCCGAATTCGGCTCTGTTCTCGGCGGCGTGGTGAACGTGGTAACCAAGTCCGGCAGCAACCAGTTCCACGGCTCCGCGTGGGAGTACCTCCGCAACGACGCCTTCGACTCCCGCGACGCCTTCCTTTTGCCGGGCAATAAGAAGCCCGCGTTCCGCCAGAACCAGTTTGGCGCTTCCATCGGCGGTCCCCTCGACCTGCCAACCCTGAGAAACAATACCTTTTTCTATTTTGCCTATCAGGGCTTCCGCTACTCGCAACCGATCAGCGCAAACATCCTGGTGCCAACCGCTACCCAGTTGGCTGGCGATTTCAGCGCGCTCTGCACTGCAGGCTTTACCAATGGCGTTTGCAATAACCCAGCTCAACAGATCTACAATCCCTTTACAACCGCCCGCTCAAGTTCGAGCTCATCCGGGTTCACCCGGCAGCCCTTCGCCAACAACATCATTACCTCGAACCTGATCGATTCCCGGTTGGTGGGCTTTATCCAAAAAGTCTACCCGCCGGCTGGTGCGTACAACGCTGCGACCAACAGCAACGCCGTCGATACCGATCCGAATACCCAGAGTCAGAATGAGTACAACGTCAGAATCGACCACACCTTTGGGCAGAAAGACTCGGTTTGGTTCCGCTACAGCCGCATCGAGAGCACCGTCGTTTCGCCAAATAATGGAAACTTGCCCGGACTGCTAAAGAACGACGCCATTCCCGGTCGCAATTGGGGAGGCAACTGGGTTCACACCTTCAGTCCGAGCCTGCAATTGCAGGCGCTATACTCGCGCACCAAGGTTTCAGATAACGGCGTTACCAAGATGAAAGGCGTGGATGCTACAGCCGTCGATCAGGCAGCCGGCTTCTCGCCAGATTTCGCCAGCAACTTCTCCGGAACCTCGGGTTGGCTTCTCCCGTCCCTCGGTCTGGGAAACAACTTAGTGAGCGGCGGCGAAATCATCCAGAAGACGCCGCAGGCTACTGACAATCATCAATTCTCTCTCACACTGACCAAGCTCAAAGGAAGCCATACTTTCACGATGGGCGGGAGCTACATCACCAGCGTGTTCTCCAGTCCGATTTCGTATGAAAGCCTGGGTTTCTCCAGCACTCAGACGAATGACACCAATGGCAACGGCGGACACAGCTTAGCCTCGCTCCTGTTAGGAGTTATCGACAACGCCAACCGCCGGAACGTAAACGAGAAAACCCGTCTCGGCGGTCTCGTCAGCGGCTTCTTCCAGGACTCCTGGAAGGCGACCTCCAGCCTCACCGTCAACTACGGACTTCGCTACGACCTGACCTTGATTCCGCCCTACGGCACGATAGACACCATAGGCCAGCAGGGGGGCATCGAGACCGGCGATCCTAACTACACCACCGGCACGTATGTCCTGCAGTATCCGCCGCCGCCCTGCAGCGTGCGTGGCGTTGCCCCATGCATCCCCAGCATCATGCTGGATGCTTCCGGCAACGCAGTAGCATGCAACCCAGCTACCCAACCCTGCTTGCCTCCGGGGACCCTGCCGCCTCACGTGGTAGTCGACCCGCGTGGCCGGATCTCGCACAACACCTACACAAATTTCGGGCCGCACCTCGGCTTCGCCTATCGTCTGGGTGAGAGCATGGTGCTCCGTGGAGGTGCCGGAGTGGTCTATGACAACTGGGCTGCTGTCAGCCAGATGTCACAAAATATTGAGGGCGACTGGCCGGGCATTGGACAGCTGATCGCCACCTCGCTCAATAAGCCCGGTACCGGTACTGCCCCGAATGGGCCGCCGACCGTGACCGCGCAGAATCCGTTCGCGGGCAGCGGCAGCGCCGGCATTCCCGCGCCGACGCCGTTCAATTCGGGTGGTGTGAACTGGTTCTATGACCCGAACATCAAGAATGCGTATGCGTACCAGTTCAACTTCGGCATCCAGCGCCAGTTGAACTCCACCACCACAGTGACGGGCAGCTACGTGGGGTCGTTGACCCATCGGGCCAACATCGGCGGTATGTACAACACCGCTTTAACCCCTAGCCCGGCTCCTAATCCGCAATCGCGAGCCTTGTTCCCTTACATGATCGCGAGCTTCTATGACCGCAGCGTCGGCTTCGCCGACTACCATGCTTTCCAGATGACATTAAATAAGCGCTTCTCCAGCGGCTTAGCGTACCAGGTCGCCTACACGTTTTCGAAGGCTTTGGATGAGAACGATGGCTGGTTCGGCGCCGAAGGCAAGAACGTTGTGGATCCTTACTACCCGAGGGCCAGCTTGAGCCCCGCTGGCTACGACCTGCCTCACATTCTCACCGTCAACACTGTCTACCAGCTTCCGATTGGACAAGGAGAACGCTTCTCCACCAAAAGCCACGCGGTTGACTATGTGCTCGGGCACTGGCAGGTGAACGGGATTCTAACGGTCCGTTCGGGCCAGCGCTACAGCGTTACCGACGGCGAGGACCAAGCGAATACGGGGAACACGGGCTGGGCGGGCTACGAGCAGGCCAATCTGGTGGGCGACCCCAATTCGGGGTCTTGTCCGAGTCAGAATGGGTTGCCCGGGTTGCCTGCACATTCCCGGGGTTGCTGGTTTAATATCAGCGCATTTGCCAAGCCGAAGTTCGGCACATACGGCAACCTTCGTCCCGATGCCTTCCAGGCGCAAAGGTATTGGAATATCGACTTCTCGATTTTCCGGCAATTCCCCCTGTGGAACGAAAGCCGGCATCTCGAGTTCCGCGCCGAGGCCTTCAACCTGTTCAACACGGTCATCTTCGGAACTCCCCACAGCGACATCAACAGTCCAAGTAATTTTGGCCTTGTCACCAGCGCGGCCAATTCCGCCCGCGTCATGCAGTTCGGCCTGAGGCTAGTATTCTGAGGCCAAATTGATTCCAACTTACGCCCGCCGCCGGGAACAGCGGCGGGCGTTGCTCTTGCAGCACTAACCAATAAGGAGAAGGCGCGGTTCGGTCGCTGGGGGGATCAAGCGCTAGTCAACATGGAACACCTCTTCCATGCTGGCCCACCATTCACCCTCACTGCGAGTTTCCAGAGGACGCTGCATCGGCCCCATGATGCTCCACCATTCCTGGGTTTTCGGATCCGCCGCCATCTTGGCCATGTCAGCCTGGAAATCTGTGCCATGGTATTCGAAGTATCCGAACAGCAGGTCGTCCTTCAGAAAGATCGAGTAGTTGCGGACGTTGCATTTGCGGATCATGTCCAGCACTTCGGGCCACACCGCCGCGTGATATTTCTTGTATTCGTCAATGCTCTCTGGCCTCACGCCGATCACTGTACCGTACCGTTTCATTCGGCAATCCTTTCTCCGGACGATTTCCCTGGTTTAATACAAGCACCACAAGCCAGCGAGTGATGGAGGATTCAGGCGGCTGCGCATATCGAAACTCAACTTGCGATCGATCAGAAGTTTAGAAGACTCGACTCAAAGACAGAGATGACCGGACAGAGAATTGTTTCTATCGGGACTCGGGATTTGCGCTTCCCTTTGCCCCAGGGTGCCGGCAGCGATGCGGTGCACTCGACTGCAGAATACGCGTTCGCTACAACCCTGCTGGCCACCGACGGGGGAGCATTCGGCACAGGTATAGTATTGACCCTCGGTCAGGGCAATCAACTGGTGTGCCAGGCCATTGAACTGCTCGGCAAGACCCTAGTCGGCCGTGAAATCGAAGAATTGATGGCAAACTTCGGTGCGGTTGCGCAACGGCTGGCGCAAGATCCTCAACTGCGCTGGCTGGGACCGCACAAAGGGGTGGTTCATCTCGCGCTTGCTTCGTTGACCAATGCATGTTTCGATCTTTGGGCCAAAACACGAGAGGTGCCGTTGTGGCGCCTGTTGCTGGACCTGAGTCCCGAAAAGGTGGTGAACCTTCTCGATCTCAGTTACCTCGAAGACGTCCTCAAGCGTGAGGACGCATTAGCCCTGCTTCGGAATCAAGAATTCGGACGTCGCGAGCGGGAACAAATTCTGGGGCGCGGCTATCCCGGATACGACACGTCGATAGGATGGTTCCAGTACGAGGACGACAAGGTTAAGCGTCTGGCCCAGGATGCTCTGGCGCGCGGGTTCCGGGCGTTCAAATTGAAGGTAGGTTCCGAAGACGAGCAGCGCGATTTGCGGCGCGCGGGTATGTTGCGAGAACTGGCCGGTCCCGACGCTCTGATTATGGTCGATGCCAACCAGCAATGGAACCTTCCAAGCGCGCTAAGAGTCTGCCGTGCTCTCGGCGCCATATCCCCTTATTTCATCGAGGAGCCGACCCATCCAGACGACGTTCAGGCGCACCGACAGCTTGCGGAGGCGATCGCTCCCACGCGGATCGCGCTCGGTGAGCACGTACCAAACCGAGTGATGTTTAAGAATTTTATCCAGGCCGGTGCGGTGCACTTTGTGCAGGCAGATTGTACGCGCGTCGCGGGCATTTCCGAGTTCCTTACCGTGAGCCTCCTGGCGCGTAAGTTCGGACTACCGGTCGTCCCGCATGTCGGTGATATGGGACAAATCCATCAGCACTTGGTGCTCTTCAACCATATCGCGATGGGCCACCCACCCCTGTTTCTTGAGTGCATCCCTCATCTGCAGCAATACTTTGTAGCACCAGCCCAAGTTGAAAGCGGAGTGTACCTGACGCCGCAAGTTCCGGGGTGCTCGACCGAACTGAAGGGAGTTACGCCAGCAGTTTAGCGCGACAGCACGACGTGGCGGGAAGGGCTGCCGGCTAGGTTAGGCTCCGGAGACGTGATGCCAGCATGCCGACGAGTTTCGGCGCAAATCTGGGCGTAGGCCTGGTTGCAATGGCTGCCCGAGCGCCTGAGGCTACTGATTCCTCCTATCGAGAACTCCGCAAGTTAATGCGAATGGCATACGCGTATTTTCCATTGAGTTGCTCTGGCAGGTGTATCTGCAGGCCGTCCGCCGATTCCTCGAATCGCAAATTGTCCGGCGAACCTAGCACCCGGATTGATTCAATCTGGCGCCCGTCCATCGCCGCAGCGGTGAGCGCATGAATCACCGCGTGGTGATTGCGTGGCGGAGCCATTTCGATGGCGTAAAGAGTGTTGCCCTTCTGCGTAAACCTGAAGTCTTCGGCCGTGTAGGGCTGGGTCTCGGTATCGTGAAAGGACCCGGCAGCCACCTGAGTCGGCCCTTCCCCGTATGTTTTCCATGGCCGGGTGCCGTAGATCGCTTCTCCGCTCACTTTCAGCCATGCTCCCACCTCGCGCAGGATGCTCTGGACTTCTTCTGGGATCGTACCGTCAGAACGCGGACCGATATTGAGCAGGAGATTCCCATTCTTGCTGACGATATCAACTAGTTGATGAATGATGAATTCAGGCGATTTGAAAGTGTCGTTCTGAATGTAGCCCCAAGATTTGTTACTTACCGACGTATCCGTCTGCCAGGTTAGGGAGCGAATTCCCGAGAGTTGTCCGCGCTCCAGATCCAGGACTGCTGAATGCTCCTCGATGGCATGGTCTTTGTAATTGATCACGCCTACCTGATCAGCGTACTTTGGGGATGCGTTGTAATAGAACGCTGTAAAGCGGGTCAGATCCTCGCGAACTGACGGTTGCCCGATCCACCAATCGAAATACACGATTTCCGGATGATACTTTTGGACAATTTCAGCGGAGCGGGCGAGCCAGTCGTCGGTCCATGCCCGGGAAACGTAGCTGAAGTCATTTGCTAACGGCGTTCCTCCTTTATTGACCAACCAAGTGTGAGCCGGACCATAGAAAGCCGCATACTGGGGGTCGTTGACATCGGACCTAATCCTTCTGCCACCATCAAAAAAGAAATTGTGTTCCACGCGGTGAGAGGAGGCGCCCAGATGCAGACCTTCTGCGCGGACTGCTTTCGCGAGATCCCCAACTAAATCCCGGCGTGGACCCATCTTTTCAGCAGTCCAATACGACAGGCCACTGCCATACATCGCGAAGCCGTCGTGATGCTCAAATACCGGCACCACGTACTTCGCTCCGGCTATCTTAAACAAGCGCGCCCATGCGACCGGGTCGAAATGCTCCGCCTTGAACAGGGGAATGAAGTCTTTGTACCCGAACTTGTCAGGAGGGCCGTAGGTCGCCAAATGGTGCTTGTACTCCTCCGAGTCCGGTCGATACATGTTGCGGGGATACCATTCGCTGCCAAACGCAGGCACGGAGTAAACGCCCCAGTGAATGAAGATCCCGAACTTGGCGTCGCGATACCAATCGGGTACTTCGTACTTCTGGAGCGACTGCCAGTCGGCACGAAACGGCCCCTGCTGAATCGTGCTATCGATCTGCTTCAGGATGGCTGCACGTTGAGACTCATACTTGCTGCTTGCCTGCTGCCATAGCTGGTCGATGGCTTCGGGTGCATCATTGGCAGTGGGCGCATCAGCGTCGCTCCCCGCCAATAAACTGGACCAGCACCAGACAATCAGTGCACAAAATACGACTGAAGATGTGAATTTTTCGATTCTCACTCGCTTTCGCCCTCCTTCAACCCGACTACCTTGATGTAATTGATGTTTGGGCACCGTCATGCAGACGCGACCATAGTATTTGCATACTGGGTGGTATGATCTTGTCCGAATCAGGCCTATGGCGAAGGATGGTACTCTTTTCTTCAGTTGTTCGTGCGGTTCTAGGGAGAGTGAGATTCCGAGCAGCTCCTTTCCGAAGTCGCTAACCGTTTGGCTGTGGTTCTCGGACAGTTCCTCCCCTACGAGGAGATCATCTCGAAGCTTGACCGAGCCGTCAGATCTTTTCGCGGCATCGTGATTAAAACCGATATGACCATTCCGTGCACCTCCGTGTTTCTCCAGCTTGATTGTGCCTAATTGGAATGCTGCGTCCGAGGTCAGGCTTCGTGCCGCTATAAGATCCAAGGTCGCAGGTGAAGATAAGACAGCCTCCACCAAGTGAGGCTACATTCGAGCATCGAGAGGGTGTCAGAGCAGGAACGTGAGAGCGCTCGTAATCAAAAAGCCGGGGCAGGCCAGTATTGAATCGGTTCCGGAACCACTCGCAATTCCGGGAACTCTACTGTTGAAGGTCCGTATGGTTGGATTTTGCGGAAGTGATTTGAACTCGTTTCGTGGAAAAAACCCGCTTGTCTCTTTTCCGCGAATTCCTGGGCATGAGGTTGCGGCTACGATTGTCGAGGGAGACAGACAGGACCGGGGACTTGCTCCAGGCGTGGACGTGACAGTGTCGCCTTACACGAATTGTGGCAGGTGTCCCTCCTGCCGCCGCGGTCGCCCGAACGCCTGCGAATTCAACGAAACTCTCGGAGTACAAAGAGACGGGGCCCTCACCGAATACATGGTCGCCCGGCCGGAGACGCTGCATCCGGCAAAACTCGTGATAAGGGAGTTGTGCCTCGTCGAGCCGTTGACTGTCGGATTCCATGCGGTCGCGCGCGGGAGAGTGACGGCAGAAGATGCCGTGGCGATCTTTGGCTGCGGTGGAGTAGGGCTTGGCGCGGTGGCTGCATCTAGCTTCCGTGGCGCAAACACCATATGTGTGGACGTTGACGATGACAAGTTACAGCTCGCACGATTGGTTGGCGGTGCCCACACGGTGAACAGCGCGCGCGAAGCGCTACACAAACGAATGCTTGAACTCACCGATGGGCGCGGTCCGGATGTTGTGATCGAGGCAGTTGGATTACCGAACACGTTTCGAGCCGCTGTCGAAGAAGTCGCCTTTACAGGCCGGGTTGTGTACATCGGCTATGCCAAAGAGCACGTGAGTTATGACACGCGCATGTTTGTACAGAAGGAACTCGACATCATGGGGTCGCGAAACGCTTTACCAGAGGATTTTCACGCCGTGATTCGAATGCTCGAAGAACGTCGCTTCCCTGTCGACGAGGCTATTAGTTCGATCGTCGCGCTTGATCAAGCTCCGGAAGCGCTGCGCTCCTGGAGCGACAATCCATCGAAGATCAAAAAGATTATGGTGCATTTGGCTTGATGTAGAACACAACCCGCGGACGACGTCCAAAGAGGCTTTCCATGATGCATGTGTCGAATGCAGTCGAACCAGCCGGAACTCAAGGCGAACGGAAACCGGTCCCGCTGTTTCCGAGCGGCTCTCTGGTGCCGTTCTTTCTAGTCACCGCATTATTTTTCCTCTGGGGCGTGCCCAACAACTTGAACGATGTGCTGATCCGGCAGTTCATGAAGTCTTTTGCCATTTCGCGCTTTGAAGCAGGTCTGGTGCAATCGGCCTTCTACATGGGCTACTTTCTGTTGGCCATGCCGGCTGCCCTGCTCATGCGCAAGCTGGGATATAAGGCTGGGTTTCTGGTTGGTTTGTTGCTATTTGCCTTGGGTGCATTTTTGTTCTGGCCGGCCGCGATGGTCGGAAAATATGGATTTTTTCTTTTGGCTCTGTTTGTGATTGCCAGTGGGTTGTCGTTCCTTGAGACCGGTTCCAACCCTTTCATCGCCCAGATGGGTCATCCGGAGAGTTCGGAGCGACGGCTGAACTTTTCGCAAGCCTTCAATCCGCTTGGTTCCATCACTGGGGTTCTCTTGGGCACCGTGTTCATTTTTTCCGGCGTGGAACTGAGTCCTCAGCAGATCGAGTCTATGACAGTCCAGCACTTATACGACGCATACATGCGGACCGAGACTCTGCGAGTGGTGAAGCCGTATCTGGGGCTAGGGGCGGTTGCGGTCTTCTGGGCCTTTCTAATTTGGCGAACGAAGTTTCCTCACATTCAAAGCGAACACGAAGATGGAGGAGACCACGGCCATTTTCTAGAACTGCTTCGGTATCCTCACTTCTTGGCGGCGGTGGTAGCGCAGTTCCTGTACGTTGGCGCTCAGGTTGGCACGTGGAGCTATTTCATTCAGTACGTCCAAGAATCCACGCACCAGCCGGAAAAGGTCGCCGGATATTTCCTGACCGGAACACTCGCCGCATTTGGAGTCGGCCGATTCACCTCTGCCTACTTAATGCGCTTCATCGCACCGAACAGATTGTTGGGAGCATACGCTGTTGTCAATGTCGTGCTGCTCGCATTCGGTGTGTTGCACACCGGTTGGCCAGGACTGTGGGCGGTCTTTCTCACTAGCTTCTTCATGTCTCTGATGTTTCCGACTATTTTTGCCCTCGGCTTGAAGGGACTCGGACCGAATACAAAACTGGGCGGATCGCTGATTGTGATGGCGATCGTGGGAGGAGCAGTGCTGACTCCATTGATGGGCCTCATTGCCGAGACGTCCCATAGCATCGCTCCGGCCTACATCGTGCCGCTCACCGCCTATGTATTCATTGCGGCGTATGCGTTTATCGGAGCCAAGGCGAGACATTCGAGACAGCCAGCCTAGACTTAGACTAGAGAAAAGGCGGCGGATGTGCAACCTGTGACTTACGCCCCATAGCTAAAGCTAGGGGCTTCAAGGGCCACGCCAGCTAGCGCAGGCGTTTCGGTCCTTAGGCGCAGTCCGCGCCTTAAAATCTCCAATGCCGAGGCGTGGTCGCGGATGGTCTTGAAACCGCAAGCCGAACAATGGTGCTTCCTGTCCCACAACTGCTTGGGCACAGCTCGACCACACGGGCATTGTTGCGATGTGCCGCGGGCATTCACTTTCACCAGCCATCGACCAGCGCTTTCAGCCCTTCTACCAGCACGTGTACGTGGTCGGGCATGAGGAAACGCCCTTGAGGTGCTTAACCAACAGGAGCCCAAGACACAAAATGCGAAGAGCAGATACAGGGGTGCACTTTCTCCTCGTCATGAATCTCCCCTTCCCCCCTCCAGGCTCACTGCGGTACCACCCTATAAAGGACACATGCATGTGGCGCGAGGGAAACTTTTACGTTCGGCTGCACACCCATGTCTTTGCGCGCCCAAAGGTCGCGCACGGCAACCCGTTGCGCTTGAACGCCCACGTCGCGCCAAGCAAGATTGATGTCGCGCGCGGTATTCGAGACATTGAATACCGCAATGTACCGTCTCCTTGCGCCGGGAGCATCTGCGGTCCATGCGACAATGTCACCTTGGCGGTACGACTGGTGGCCTCCGCTGCTGTGCTGGTTCACCTGCAGAACTTCCGGGTTGGTAATTAATGAGATGGTGAATGCGTCACTGGTTGGCAAGTCGCCGCCGAACATCAGCGGCGAGCGGAACATTGACCACAACGTCATCAGAGTGTGCTGCTCGTCATGCGTGAAGGTGCTGGGACGGTCATCACCGCGCTCGGCGCGAATGCCAATGTGTCCCAGCGGCAACATGTCGGCATCCGGCCAACTGCTGCGGCCGACATACGTTTCCCAGGAGTGCGCGATCTCAAACTGCCGCTTCAGCGCGTCCCACTGGTCCCAAAAATCCCCGGAGATGCGCCACATCTGTGCGTTCATTTGCAGAAAATCTGCGTAGAGCTGCGTGAATGGGCCGGGAGAAAGGCTCAGCACAATTAGCCGGCCTGTCTTCTTGAGAGCTTCATGCAGGGCGAGGATTTCGGAGACGCGCGCGGGCGTGCTGAAATCGTCGGCTTTGATGTAGTCGGCGCCCCACGACGCATACAGTTCCGCAATGGAATCGTAATAGGCCTGAGCGCCTGGCTTTGACATGTCTACGCCATAGGTGTCTTCCATTCCAGGCCACTGGCACACGTTGACTTTGTCGGCCACGTCCGCAGCACGGACGGAGCTTCCTTTGATAGGGAGATTCTTGTCGACCGCCTCGCGCGGTATGCCCCGCATGATATGGAACCCGAACTTCAGTCCTTTGCTGTGAACGTAATTGGCAAGCGTCTTGAAACCAGCTCCGTCGCTCGCGGAGGGAAAACGGTTCGGCGATGGAACGAACCGTCCGTTTTCGTCCATTGTGACAGCACCGCGGGGAATGTAGCCGTGGGCTTTCGCATTTGGCTGATACCACTCGATATCAACAATGACGTACTGCCAGCCGTACTTGGCGAGATTCTTTGCCATGAAGTCAGCGTTCGCCTTGACCTCCTCTTCACGCACCGTCGGACCGTAAGAGTCCCAGCTGTTCCATCCCATCGGAGGAGTCGGGGCCAGGACGGCAGGCAAAGAACTTTCGGCCAACGCAGGGGAAAAACTGAAAAGGGCAACTGCAACCCAAGAGCAAGCCAGGCGAAATCGAGGGCAGCCATTAATGAACCGAAAGCGATTTGTCCACATCAGTTCCTCCACTACGAGTGACGACACTGCGGCGACCCAGGTTTTGCTGTAGGGAGCCGCTGCTGTATCGACGTCAGACTCTGCAAAACTCGGTCACAAGTTTGGTAGACCAGAACCGGTTGTACGCAGCCTTAACAAGTTTTGATTGAAACGAGCTGTCTCGCCTGCCTTTAAACTCAGCGCCATTGCTCTGGCCCCATAGCGCACCTGGCAACTTCCGCCTCGCTCGGACCGAATTGTCGCGGAGGCAAGGACCCCGTTTCTCCAATTCAAGTCCACGGCAAATCCGCCGCGAGCGCGCAGTCCTCTGACCCAACCGTTCGGCCATGCCCGCGGCAGCGCAGGAAGCAGGTGCACCTCCTCGTGCGATTGCAGCAACATCTCCGCAATCCCGCTGGTTCCGGCAGTGTTGCCGTCGATGGCGAAAGACGGATGGCAATCACTTGGTCCGGATTCGAAGCGAATACTTCTCTCGAAAATTGCACGCCAGCGGAGGAAAACTCGACGCCCGCCACTCCGGTCGGCAGGTCCAGCCAGCGTTGGTAACCGGCTGCATGACCTTCACCCGGGTAACTCTGATCGATGCGTAGCTTCGCCAGCGGCAGATGCGTCCCAAAGGAATCCTCTCTGCCGCACAGATGCTTGGCGCACACGGCATTTCCTTCAGCATATTTACCTTCGAAGAACAACTGCCTCATTTGGCCCAAGTATTCACGGGCCGATGGATTCACGTTGGTTGTGTTGCGCGACCCCGACCAGACGGTACTCTCATTGAGCATGAGAAGCTCATGTTCGATTCCGCCAAACACCATTGCACCCAGGCGCCCGTTCCCTATCGGCGATGAGTCCAGCCAACGCTCCGCGGGCTGGCGGTACCAGAGCCCCCATGAGTTGCTCTGCGGAGAGACTGTTGGTGACATTGCTCCGATAGACGCAGCGACTGCCAGTGCGGGAATTGCGCCGACAAATTCTCTACCTGTGATCTTGAGATTTCCTCCGGGGAAATTGTGCTCTTCACTGCGTTTGCTCTACGGGCGCAGTTTTCTTGCTGTCCACCTTTCCGTTACGTCCACTTGGATCGGTCGCCGACCTAGGGCCATATGCTCGTCTCATACTTATTGACTGACTCTCAGCACCCACGCCGGCTGTTGCCGCAGAGCCTCGGGAAGCTCAGGCAGGTCAACCAAGACGCCGGCTTTTGAGACCTTGAATTTCAGCGGCGCGTCCGACCCAAGTAGGTGAACTGATTTGACTTGATTCAGGTCTTTGAGCAGGAAGGTGTGGCCCGACCACTGCGGCAAAATCGCGTACACATTGTTTTCCTTTGCCGTAAAAAACGCTTCTATATGCGCCTTCCCCAACTGAGACTTGTCAATCAGCCTGGTGACGTCATACGCTGACGAGAATTCCTTGTTGTATTCGACTTTTGGAACTTCTCCAGCGCTCCACTGCCGCGTAGCCTTCCATGGCTTGGTGCCATAGATGGCTTCCCCGTTGATCTTCAGCCAGTCTCCAATTTCCGTAAGCCGCTCCTCCATAATCACCGGTATGGTGCCATCCGCTTTAGGGCCAATATCGAGCAGGAGGTTGCCTCCCCGGCTTACCGTATCCACCAAAATGAGGACTAGTTCGCGCGCGGTGTGGTAAACATTCAGCCCTTCTGCACGGTTGTAGCCGTAACTAACACCCATGCCCCGGTTTTCTTCCCAGGGATGGTCGATGCCGCTCATGCCTGCGGTGTATTCCGTAGTCCAATATCCGCCGTGCTTGTGGCGTGTAT
Source organism: Acidobacteriota bacterium (assembly GCA_003225055.1). Classification (GTDB taxonomy): domain Bacteria; phylum Acidobacteriota; class Terriglobia; order Terriglobales; family Acidobacteriaceae; genus Gp1-AA122. The sequence continues at coordinate 5,707 of QIAU01000192.1, read as the reverse complement.
CGGAACCCCAACGGTCATTGATCACCACCTCATCTTTCACCGGGGATTCATTGAACAGCCAGGCGAGAAGCTCCGGGCTGTGCCATTCGGCCGAAGCCAATTCCCACTCGCCGTCAGCGAAGATGATCGACGGTTTGTAGTGCGAGACCAGGTCCTTGAACTGGGGAGACATCTGGTCGCGGACATAGCGCAGCTTGTCGTATAGCCAGAGCGGGTTGTACCACTCATAAAGTGAATAATAGAAGCCCATGCGCACGCCCTTGCGGCGCACGGAATCAGTCAGATCGCCGAGCAAGTCGCGTTTCGGTCCGATTTCGACGGCATTCCAAGGTCGGCCCCACGTCGCCGAGGCTTCCTTGCTGGGCCAAAGCGCAAAGCCCTCGTGGTGTTTTGACGTCAACACCACATACTTGGCGCCCGACCGGGCGAATACATCCGCCCAGTGGTCGGGATCGAAGAGCTCGGCTCGGAACTGTGGCGCAAAATTCTGATAGGGAAATTCGGCTCCATAAACCTTCTGATGAAAAGCCCACGTGCCCTTTTGAAGATCATCCGCCTGGGGATCGTCCTTCCCGTGCGTCATCGCATTCCAGTACCACTCAGCGTAGGCCAGCTTTCCCGGCAGCACCGGAGCATAAGCCGGCACCGAGTACGTCCCCCAATGAATGAAGATGCCAAATTTGGCATCCCTGAACCATTCAGGCGTGGGCCGCTGGTCGAGAGAATCCCAAGTCGGCTCGTACTTTTGAGCACTGAGACTGCCGAGCAAGAGAAAAACTACGATCAATTGTTTCATGATTGCCCCTTGTTGGTAATCAACTTTGCGCCCCTCCCGTTGTGAAGCATGGCTACCCCGAAAATGGATGGGCATGGCTCGCCATCAGCGCCGGTGCGGGGCACGATAACACCACCCGCACGGCAGCAGGACCAAAACAATTTCCGTTCGCTGGCACGAGTTGGAATTCTTTTTGCGGCCCTCTCAGCCGGGAATTGCTCAGCTTTTTTATGGTTACTGATGCGCTGGACACTTGGAATTTGGCGAGATCAGCCCAATGGTTGCACCAGCGTGCGCCGGTGATCGGACCCGCCGGGAGTAAGGGCTCAACTATCTTCCCAAGCATTTCTCCTCCACCAGCGAATGCGGACCAGACAATGACAGACTCACCCAGCCCAAACCGTTATTGAAGCAATTGGTAGCGGTTGCCAACGATTCCGCCTATCTTGATCGCCGGCGGGGTGTGTGCGTCAACCTCTACTTTATCGATTAAAATGCGACGGCTGGTGGATTTTGACCGCGAAGTAGGCGCCCACCGTTGCGCTTCTTCGGAGAAAGAAACCGGTTATGCATTACGTTAAGAGTTTTATGTTTTCGCAAGCATTATAGAGAGGACCTGCATAGTGGAAATCAAGAAATTCTTGTTGTGCGCAGTCATGATTAGCCTCATTTTGGCCGCGGCATTGCTCCGCGCCGCCGAAACCTACCCCGTTGCGCTGCAACGAGGCGTGCCGGTCAAGATGCGTGATGGAGTTATTCTGCGCGCCGACATTTACCGTCCCCAAGCGGCGGGGAGATTTCCTGTGCTGCTACAACGCACCCCGTACAACAAGAATGGGGGAACGGCATTTGGGCTGAAAGCCGCATCGCAAGGGTACATTGTCGTTGTCCAGGATGTGCGCGGCCGTTTCACTTCGGAAGGCGAATGGTACACATTCAAGAACGAATCTAATGACGGCTACGACACGGTCGAGTGGGCTGCAGCACTACCCTATTCAAATGGCAAGGTGGGGATGTGGGGTGGATCTTATGTCGGTGCAACCCAGATGCTGACCGCCATTGCCCATCCGCCACACCTTGCTGGAATCTGCCCGGTCGTGACCGCGAGCAACTACCACGAGAATTGGACGTACCAAGGCGGCGCCTTCGAGCAATGGTTCAATCAATCGTGGACTTCGGGTCTGGCACAGGACACCCTCAACCGTGCGGTCATGAAGAAGACGAATGCGCTCCTAAGCGAGTGGAAGCTTCCGCTTAGCAGCTATCCTCTGTTCAATTCCCCTGACAGTTCGGGTATCCCGTCAACAACCGATTCGCTGGCCGCCTACTATCTGGATTGGTTAGCGCACCCATCTTATGATGAGTACTGGAAGAGCATTTCCATTGAAGAGCGCTACGGCGAAATAACAGTCCCGGCACTCACTGTCGCGGCTTGGTATGACATCTTTCAGGGAGGGTCGCTACGGAACTACACAGGAATTAAAGCACATGGCGGCAGTGAGGCTGCCCGCCATGGACAACATCTATTGGTGGTCATCGGCGGACACGCGGGCAGCGGCCAGAAGATTGGCGATGTCGACTTCGGCACGGCAGCCGCCGAGTATGACGAAGACGACGTAACCTTGCGCTGGTATGACTATCTTTTCAAGGGAGTTCAAAATAATTTTGCCAGCAAGGCGGTAAAGATCTTCGTCATGGGAGCCAACCAATGGCGCGAAGAGGATGACTGGCCATTAGCACGCGCCCGAAGCACGAAATATTTTCTGCATTCGAAGGGCACTGCAAACTCATTAGGAGGCAGTGGCACTCTTTCCCCTGTCCCACCACAATCGGAACCTTTCGATCATTATGTTTATGACCCCTCAAATCCCGTGCCAACGGTTGGCGGCCCCTTGTGCTGCGACAGCGCGCACCTCCCTCCAGGCCCGAGAGATCAGCGGAAAGTGGAGACCCGCGACGATGTATTGGTCTATTCCACTCCAGCGTTCGTGCAGGATACGGAAATTACCGGGCCGGTAATCTTCGAACTGTTTGCCAAGTCTTCTGCCGTGGACACTGACTTTGCAGCTAAGCTCGTCGATGTCGCGCCGGATGGATTTGCGCAGAACCTAACGGAAGGAATTGTTCGCGCCCGCTATCGGGGGTCCCGGGAGAAAGCGACATTGATGAATCCTGGGCAGGTTTACAAGTTTACGATCGACTTGTGGTCTACCAGCACCGTGTTCCGCAAAGGACATGCCTTGCGACTGGAGGTCTCCAGTAGCAACTTCCCTCGTTTCGACCGAAATCTTAATACCGGAGAGGATCTAGCGTCAGCGCAAAGATTTATCTCGGCAACAAACGCCGTGTATCACGACGCGGAGCATCCCTCGGCACTTATTTTGCCCGTAGTTCCACCCCGCTGAGCTAGGCACAGCAAACGCTTCCCGGTGCGCTGTTCGGGTCGTGAGCTGAGCTGATATCAGGACCCAGAGCAGCTGAACCGGACGGCTGCAAACTCTTCGGCGGGGAAAGTCGGAACGACACCTGGCAGCAAACCAACAGCGCATATACTCGTTTGCTTCTGTCACAAAGCTCATGACGGTGAGCGCGAGTGGGGCATTGCAGAAGCGAAACCTGCTCGGCCTGACAACAGCTCACGCCCTGAATGCGTGAACTCCCCAACGGGAGTTCGACCTGCGACAACCGCAAATTTCAAAGACGACAGCTAATTTCAAGGGCGGTTGACAACTAAGCGCAAAGACGTATAAATACCTTTGCGATTCATGAATCACAAGCGTCGGCGCGCGTGAGGTAATCGCATGCGAACAGCAACGCTTCATCCTGGGAAGTACGAAAACGTCAACCAGCGGCTTGCATATAATTTATTTCGGACCCGGAAACACTTGTCCCCAGCTCTTGGGGTTTTCTTGCTGTGTGAGCTCTTGGGAACAACCCTGTGCCCCTTTGCGCAGGTCAACGGTGTGGGTCAGAAGCCATACCTGGGCTGGAGCAGCTTCAGTCAACAAACCATTGCCAGCAATTTTCTTACGCAAGCGAACATCACAGCTCAATCGGATGCGCTGCTTGCCTCAGGGCTCCAGTCTCACGGATTCAACTACATCAACATAGATTCGGGTTGGCAAGGCAGTTTCGACGGCTACGGACGCCCAATTCCCAATTCCACAACCTTCCCTGACATTCAAGCACTTGTGGCCCATATCCACGCCCAGGGGCAAAAGGCCGGAATTTACTGGATTCCCGGCGTGGAATTGCCGGCGGTAACGGCAAATTATCCAATACTGGGCACCCCTTATCACATACAGGACATTCTCGTCGTACCGTACGCGCCCGGTAACGCCTTCAGTTCGGGGCAAAATCCCCCATATCACAACAAGATCGATTTCACTAAGCCGGGAGCCCAAGAATACGTCAGTTCCGTGGTCGACCTGTTTGCTTCCTGGGGAATCGACTTTATCAAGCTTGACGGCGTCACGCCTGGATCTTTCAATGACAACCTGAACATCAACAATCTCTCGGACGTTCAGGCCTGGTCTCAAGCCATTGCGCAGAGCGGGCGGCCTATTTGGCTCACTATTTCCTGGGCTCTCGATGAAGACTATCTCAACACATGGCAGGAGTTCGCGAATGCGCGCCGGACCGACGGCGATATCGAGTGCGAGGGCGGATGCGGCACTGTTACCGACTGGCCGAGAGTCGCGCTGCGTTTTTACGATTTGGTGGGTTGGGAACACGCGGCTGGCCCCAGGATGGGCTGGAACGATTTGGATACGCTAGAGGTTGGCTCTGGACCTTTGGGCGGCCTGAGTGAACAGGAACAAGAGTCAGCCATGACATTGTGGGCTATGGCCAATGCTCCCCTTTATCTCGGCAGTGATTTGACCCGTCTGGACCCAGTTGGAAAGCGGCTTCTTTCGAACGATGAGGTAATAGCGGTAGACCAGTCAGGGCGCCCCGCCACGCAGGTCCTAGGCGGCGACACGCCAGTCTGGGCAGCCAAGGTTGGGAACGGAATCCATTACGTAGCCCTCTTCAACATGAACGCGTTCGCTTCGCCCGTCATCCTTGCGTGGAAGACCCTCGGTTTCGCTACCGCGCTCGAGGTTCGCGACCTGTGGAACCATGCCGATCTGGGATATGTTCGGCAGGGGTTCAGGGCTCTCATCCCTGGCCATGGAGTGCGACTGCTGAAAGTCAAAGCAGCCGGACAGGTTCCGACCGAACCGTCGCAGAGCTATGAAGCGGAAGCAGCTTCACTTGGCGGCACAGCCACAATATCCAGCTGCGCGGCATGTTCGGGCGGAGCTAAAGTGGGCTACCTGGGCCTCGGGGCCAGCAACACTCTTACATTCAACAACGTCAGCGCGCCACGGACGGGAATCTATGAAATGCAGATTGACTATCTGACGCTCGGACCACGGGCATTGCTCTTCAGCATTAACGGTGGTCCTCTCGTCACGGTAAATGTCGGCGGCGGCAGCTTCAACCTGCATGCCACCACAAAGGTGCCCATCAAATTACTTGCCGGTTCCAACCGCATTCAATTTGGAAATCCCACCAGCTACCCGCCCGACCTCGACCGCATCGTGATCGGGGGGAATGGGTCTGCTCCTCCACCGACCTCAATCACCTACGAGGCTGAAAATGCTGTGCTGGGAGGTTCAGCGAGTGCCGTCTATTGCGGACTTTGTTCCGGTGCATCGAAAGCGGGGAATATCGGCGGAGGAAGTAACGGAACGGTAACCTTCACTAAGGTGAACGTTCCTGCCAAGGGAACCTATCAAGTAGAAGTTGACTACCTGACGAGTGGAACGCGCTCCTTCTTTGTGAGTGTCAAGGGCGGGACAAGCTTCAATCTATCTTTGAATGGAAGCTCCTTTCAGTCGCCCGCCAGCACGGTGATTCCCATTCAGTTGCAAACCGGAAACAATA
>QIAU01000277.1 GCA_003225055.1 Acidobacteriota bacterium | reverse complement strand
AGAAACGATCAAATCCGGCTACTTCGTAAATTCAGGATTGATGTCGGTTTTGGCGGTCCAGCCGGACGGAAAAACGGTGGAAGTCGGTCTCATTGGCAAGGAAGGTTTCGTTGGTCTCCCACTGGTAGTCGGATACCACAGCAGCCCGACCAGAGTAGTCACCCAAGGTGATGGCACGGCATACCGGTGCAGCGCTCGGGACCTCACAGAGCTTATTCGGCAATGTCCGGAGTTGACCCAGCAGTTGCATCGTTTCGCTCACAGACTGGCTATGCAGACCACGCAGATTGCGGCGTGCAATCGGCTGCATGAAGTGGAAGAACGACTAGCACGATGGATTCTGATGAGCCAAGACCGGATTGAATCCGATCACCTTCCGCTTACGCAAGAATTCCTGGGACAGATGCTGGGGACACGACGCTCCAGTGTATCCATAGCCGCAAGCTTTTTGCAGAAGGCGGGAATGATTTCCTATACCAGGGGCAGCGTCACTATTCTTGACAGATCCAAACTCGAAGCGACGGCATGCGATTGTTACGGAATTGTAGAGCGCCAGCTGAGGGATTGGGAGGGCGAGAATAAGTAGCTCTTGTCCCGATAGTCTCTGGCGATTCGGGAAGGGTTTTCGGGCGACGAAGGGTTGACAAAAGGGATAATCTTGATGCGCTTAGAAGAAGCGCCAGCATGATTCTCAGCGGGTGGAAGGAAATCGCAGGGTATTTGCATCAAGGGGTTAGGACTATCCAACGCTGGGAGCTAAACGGACTTCCTGTTCACCGTGCAAAAAGTTGTGGTCAAGTGGTCGCTTTTGCTGCTGAACTTGATGCATGGGAAAAAGCCGCGCCTATGCGGCTCCTTGATGAAATCAATGCGTTGAAGGCAAACGTCGAATTTTTGAAGGCAGAAGTACGTGCTCTAAAAGCGAGACCTCAAAGCGCGGAAACGAGCGCATCCCCCCGCGATAAGGCTGGCACTTTGGTTAATTAATTGATGGCGCGGCTAATCGCATACGCCTCCGAATTGCATGCTGTCTCGGAATGCGGCCCTACTTTACTACTCTTTCCCATCGAAGGAAACTTCATATCCAGCGCTAGCCGCCACAATGCACCGCAGACGAAGCGTTGATCGAAATTGAACAAGGAAGTGCCGGAACTTGATAGGCAACCGTCCGAGAGACCGGACCGGGACCGCATTAGTTTTCAACGTTTGTACAGCTCTAGCTGCCCATTCTTCTTGAGATCTTTGTAGGCGCGTTCATAGCTTTTCTCGTTTCGCGGGTCCAGTTCGTGCTGTTGGACGTAGCTGACCATTGCCTGGGAATTGTTGGGACCTTTGATGTAGTCCTTGTGGTGCGAAATAAACTCTGCGGCGGCGATACCAGCCTTGTCATCATCTGACGGGCAGTGACCGGTTGAAATCGTGTGCCCGTCCGCGCGGCTGAAGTAACGCCATTCTTGCCCAGGGTGCGCATTACAGTATTTCCTGACGCCCTTCGTGAAGGCGTGCGCTTGCATGGCACCCGCGAGGCCTTGGCCAAGGGCTCGTCCCATCTGTTGGCCCTGCTCGTAGGCCCGCTGTTGCTGAGCGCCGTAGTCGGTGCTGTTGCTCGTACTTGTGCACGACGCTGTGTTGCCATAGAGGTTGCAATTGGTGTTTGTCGTTGTAGTTTGTTGTCCAAATGCGGAAACGACGCTAAGCACCAGGAGGCCAACGCTTGATGATCTCATGACCAATCGGATCAGTTGTTTGCGGGATACCATGCGGGGATCTCCTCATCAAAATGAGGGGGCGTTGTAATCGGCCTACGACAGAGCGTCCTACGATAGGGCGTGGACGATACTCAACGCTAGACCGATCGTATGGTGGATGCAAGATGCCATCACCGTCCGGAAAAACCTTGGTAACCGCGTGCGGGCGCTTCGGGAGAAGCGGAGGTGGTCCCAGGAAGAACTAGCGCACCAGAGCGGCCTGGCGCGTTCGTTTACCGGGGCAATCGAGCGAGGAGAAAAGGACCTTCGTCTGACGACTCTCGTGAAGCTAGCCAATACCTTCAAGATCTCGATCGGCAAACTCTTCACGTGAAGGCAGTGAACTCGGGCCAGCCCGGAGCGTAGAGTGTGCTCATCGTTCCGCTCCCGACCAGTACAATCCTTCTCTAGTCACACTAGCGCCCTTCTTGAAATTCAGCCGATCGTTCTGAGGTCAAGCCTTTGCGAGTGCGTCGGGGCGTCGCACATGTCAAAAACTAGGCGTCTGGGACTGGGGATTTTAGCTGTCGGTGCAGGCTTGGGTTTCGTCGCAGGCGGTGCTCCGGGGCTTGCATTCGCAGCTGTGTGCCTGGTCGTAGGCTTCGTTATGTTTGTTGTTTCTGAAGCAAGGGGTACAACCCAGAAAGATGCTGCGCAGAAAAGCGAGCGAGTTCGCGAAACGGCACGTGTGCTGGTTCTGCTGAAGGAGGTTCATGCTCGTCCACAGCGGAATGGGAAGTTCCAGGAGATTGGAAACACGGACGAATTGGGGCTGGAATTCGAGGTATTCCTAAACTGCTGGCTACTGAACGAAACTGACCTGCCGTTGCAGATTGTGGAGCCGATTCAGCTGACAATAGGAGCGCGTGACGGTTCCCGCAAGGTCGGCGAGCGAGTCAGCACGGATATGGAGAATTGGCGACTCGGTAGTCTCGTGAAGGACGAGTGGAATACAGATAAGGTTCGGGCAGTCCAGGAGAAATTGTCCGAGCTATACACGGCCGATCCGCTGGAATGTGGAGTTCCACGACAGGGCTGGCTGCATTTCCGATTTCGTGATGTCCGATCTTCAGATTTTCGCGTTGGCCCGATGGAACTGATAGTCAAGGATGCCATGTCTTCCACCCACGTAGGTCGAACGAGCGGTCCTCGCCACCTGCCGGGAAAAGTCTGGCCGTGCATTCCGAACAGCTCGACTAAGGGAAAGAGCGAAGCCGCTGGAGCGGTAGTGACACCACGATCCATCACTGGAAATTACAGTGCCTTTCAGGTCATCTCGAAAGACGGAGAGCTGGAAGCGTACTATTGGGTCGTGATCTGCAAGAATCGCAAATTTCATGAACAGCAAAACATCTATAGCGGCCACAAAATCGCCCTATGCGAAACAGATGAATTCACGCCGCCGCCACAAATGGAATCCTTTACTGTTCGATGTGACGAGTGTGGGGAAAGGCAGTCCTACGACGCTTCTGATCTAGTGAGATTTCAGATGCCACTTGTTCCGAATTTCAAACCGCATCGACTTTTTGCTGATCTGTGAGGCAGCCTGCAGCGTCAAAGGATTTTCGTCTTTGTGAGCCTGCCAAGTTCTTCGACGATCTCTTGCAACCGCGCTTCTCTCAGTCGGTGTTCACGAGCTTCCAGTGCCGAATGAAGGTGCTTGCGCAGATAGCTTGCGTTTTCAACCCGAAGTCTGGAGATCTCCTGCTGTAGAGCACGTACGCGTTCTCGGATTACAGCCAATTGCATGAGCGGCATTATCGCATGCTAATGCAGAGATTTCGGCAACATTAGCGTTCATCGATTTTCGCTTTTTCGGTTTTCGTAACAAATCCGCCGACCGATGCACGATCCTCAATCCATGCCATAAAGCGCAAGAGACTTGTCCGCAGACATTGCGTTGATGATTGCCTATCGCGCTTGCAGCTCTAAGCCACGTGAGCCATGTGCCACGGTCCGTATGACGGGAGTGTGCAAGGATACGGTCCTCAACTTATCCTACGTGGAAGCTTTCGAAGGTGCCTTACATTCCCAATACGCTTGCCCCAGCCAGCCAATCGCCAATAGAGTCTTCCGCTGGGAGGGTTCCCCCATGCCATCGCCTCCCTGCGACAGACATACGAACTTGGAGATGGTCCCATTCGGCCAGACATTCATAGAGGTCTGCCCGGTCCCCAGTTGCGGTCGGTGCCACGACGACCGAGGTTATTTTGAAGTTGTCGATGGCAAGCTTGTGCGAGGACAGATCAGCGCGCCAAGTAGATTGTTTGTGGCAACGGAAAGAATTGTGAAGACTCTTCGTGCCAGGGCGGGCCGCTAGCTTAACGTTCAACGTTTGGCAATGGAAAACCGGAGGCGCAGCAGAGTCCAATCGCTTGTTTATCGACAGTTACGCCAATGCGGCCCGGCAATCTACTGAACAGTGAACCCTTGAAAGAGGAGTACTCGTAAAAGCCTCAGTCCGTAAGCGCCTGAAATAGGAGCAAAATACGCCGAGACTTGCTCTGACCCGTTTCCGCCTTTGTCTCAGGACTTGATAGCTTTCTTGACATCGCTCATATAGCCGAGATTCTGTTGGATTACCTCTTGCTTC
>QIAU01000191.1:57325-68451 GCA_003225055.1 Acidobacteriota bacterium | reverse complement strand
CTTCAATCAGAGCACGAACCCGACTATCCCGACTAACGGCGGCGGCATCGTCGTCATGGGCGCGCCCGACGTCGATCCTCCCTGCGGGGCTACGACCGACGCGGATTGTATACCTCCGCTGGGCTCGGTTGGGCCGAGCGACGGCGCCGGTCCCGGTCTGACGATCGACGCCAACCTGATTATGGGCAACGCTGCGGAAAGCGGCAGCGGCGGCGGCCTCCGCTTGCAGCACGTCAATGGCTCGGAGGTGGTCAACTTCCCCACGACTCCCTCGCAGTGGTATGCGGTGAACGTCACCAACAACATCCTCGCCAACAACGTTGCGGGTTGGGATGGAGCCGGAATTTCGCTGGTGGATGCGTTAGCGGCGAACATCGTCAACAACACCATCATGTCTAACGACACCACGGCTTCCTCGGGTGTGCTCTTCAACACTCTCGGAGCTCCTTTGGCTAGTAGTCAAGGGCCGTGCCCGTACGGCACGCAGCCGCCACAACCCTGCGTCACGTCGTCTACGCCTAAACCGGCCGGCCTGGTGACCATCCAGAACAGTCCGACCCTGGTTGCGAACTTGCCGGCAACTATCACCTGTCCGGCAGGCCACTATGCGGGCACCACGGCGAACAATGGAACTTGCCGGCGGTACTCGTACCCGGTTCTGACGAACGATGTGTTCTGGCAGAATCGCAGGTTCAACATCACGGTTGGCTCGTTCGGTGCGGGGACCCTGAATCAGCAGCACGTGGTCACGCTGGTTCCGACCCTGAATCAGACTACAACCGGCGCCTGCGCGGCCACCGGGACCAACTACTGGGACATCGGCGCACGTGGCGACACGGGCCCGGGGAACCATAGCTCGGGGATTACGCTCAACCCGACGTATTCCGTGCTGACGAGCACAGCTGGCTACGGATCAACCAATCGGAGCAGCAACCCGGCCGTGGCCGCCCAGTACTGCAACGGGTCGCGAGTGCCGCCGGAGGCAACCTGCAAGTCGCCTACCGGGCAGACCGTTCCCTGCGGCTTCCAGGTGCCTCCGGGGATTTCGGACGCGACCGTGCCTAACCCAGTGTTCAACCTGAGGCCCGCCGCGACGGTGGACGAAGGCAACAACTGGATCAACATCAGCTGGGGTCCGCTGGCGCTGACGAACCCGGTCACCGGCGTTGTGCTCGGCAATTACACGCCGACGGCAAGTTCGACGGCGACCATCAACACGGGCACCCCAGCGAGTGCCTACACGACCCACGACTTCTTCGGCAACACCCGCCCGGCCGGTAACGGGTGGGATATCGGGGCAGTCGAGTTCGCGGCCGCCGGAGGTGGAGGTGGCGGGGGCGCGGCGGCAACCGCCAGCCTGACGCCAGCCTTGTGGAGTCCCGCCGCAGTGCGCGGCGTAGGCGTCCTGGGTCCGGTCCAGATCTTCATACTCAGGAACACGGGGACCGTGCCAGTGACCGGCATCACACAGGCAACGCTGGCAGGAACCAGCCTGGGTGACTACGCTATCGTCCGGCTGCTCTCGACCTGCGGTCCGGCTGGCAACGGTCAACTGTTGCCTCAGACAAGCTTGAATCCGGGCTCAAGCTGCGTGGTCACCGTGCAGTTCCGGCCGCTCACCACCGACCAGATTCACAGTGCCCGGCCGGCGACGGTTCAGGTGCTGGACTCGGCTGGCACGCAAAGCTCCCTCTTGAGCGGGACGGCCAATTAGTAATGCCGGGAAGTTCAACTGACTAACCCAATGCTGCTCGCGAGGCTCTCGCGAGCAGCATTTTTGTCTGAGGGACTTGCGCAGGCAGGTCCAGTAAACAAGAGAGAACTGAGGTAAGATGATACGGCTATGAAACTGCTTCGAATTCTCTGTGCAGGTGCCGCTATCCTGATTCCGCAGCTGGTGCTGGCCAAGCTTCCCTTCAGCAATGAGACCTTCGGCAAGGTGGAAGGAATTCTCGATTTCTGCACCAAGGCCGATCCGCAGTCGGCCCCCAAGTATCAGGCGCAAAAGAAGGCGCTGGTGAAGGACGCCACCGAAAAAGAAGTGGCTGAGGCTCGCCAGAGCCAGCAATACAAGGATGCCTATGAGGCGGTAAGCACCGAACTCGGCAAGGAACCCAAAGAGAAAGCGGCCGAAGCCTGCGCCGCGTCTCTGGAGGGCGACAAGTAACGCTCTCGTGTGCCAGTGTAATCTTGCCAAGCAAGGCGCAGCGAGGTAACTTACCAACATGTTCAAGAAGTCGGATCCGTGCACTCCTATGCTGCTTGCTGCGTTTCTAGCGAGCAGCATCGTTGTTTCCACGTCCCAGGCGCAATCGACGCCGGACACAGCGAAACCTGCTGCCCAGGGCGGGAAGGCTGCGGCGCCCGGGATGCCAACTCGCTACCGTCCCAGCCGGTTCTCAAAACGAGCAACCGAGTACTATGGGCTCATCTGGGGAGTTGACTCTCTAAGCGTAAAGTGGGCGGAGTCGGGCGAGGTCATTCGATTTAGCTATCGCATACTAGACCCAGACAAAGCTGCGGCCCTCAACGACAAGAAGGCCGAGCCTTCCTTGATCGACCCACAGGCCGGAGTCAAACTGGTAGTCCCGTCGCTCGAAAAGGTGGGGAAATTGCGTCAGAGCAGCACACCCGAGGCGGGCAAATCGTACTGGATGGCTTTCTCCAACAAAGGAAGGCCAGTGAAACGCGGAGACCGCGTGAACGTGGTGATCGGGCGATTCAAAGCCGAAGGACTCGTGGTCCAGTAGGGTTGGGGAGATGGCGGATCGTGCAAGGTGGAGTGAAGCGGTCATGATGGGTGTCCCACACGCCGGTTATTTAAAGTGGCGTCTCTCAACAGCGTTGGCGTCTGCCACGATCTTGGGAATTTGCGTGTGTGCACCTCCGGCTATTTCCGCGGCTGGACAATCCGGCAGGGGCGGAGGCTATCGACACAAGACTGATACCGTAGAGATGGAAGTCAGCCGGTTGACTCAAAGGCTGGATCTGAGTGCTCGTCAGCAGGCTGCGGTGAAGACCATTCTCGAGAGCGAACACCAAGAGTACGGCCATCTGGTGCGCAACCCATCATTGACCGCAGTTGACCGCTTCAACCGGCTGCGAGCGCTCCGAGAGAGCACGGTGAGCCAGATCAAAGGTGTTCTCGACAAAGAGCAGCAGAGCAAGTACGATCAACTGCGTCATCCCCCTCAATCAGATAGTCCGACGCAAAGCAAAGGCGAGGGCAAAGATCAGTGAAGTCGGACCATCTCCTGAATATCGCAGGGTCAGCCCCGCGCAGGGGTCTCCGGTGAGTGTGGGTCGGAGGTCGGGATTAAGGACGCGGGATCGAAAGTCCTCCCGTTCCCATCCGGGCCAATTAGTGGTAAAACTACCTTAACGCTTTGCTCCCCCCAAAATACGCTATCGAGGAGTTTCTAAGCATGTCGCACAGAAGGTCGTTGCCTTTGACTGTCCTGTTCTGCCTGTTTTTTCCCCTCGCCTTGGTCGCTGCAGATACCAAGACGCCACCTGCCAAGCTCACCGCCGCCCAAATCGTCGAGAAGAATGTCGCGGCGCGTGGCGGACTGCAAGCCTGGCGCGCTGTCCAGAGCATGTCGTGGACGGGCAAGATGGATGCGGGAGGCGGTGACTCCACTGCTCGCAGCCGGGACTTTGTCATGGGAAAAAGGCACCATCCCACCAAGACGGAGTTAATGGGAAAAAAGAATGCCGAGAAGGACGAGGCTAACAAGCAAGTGCAGCTGCCGTTTGTAATGGAGATGAAGCGGCCGCGCAAGTCGCGCGTGGAGATCGAGTTCGCGGGCAAAACCGCGATCCAGGTCTACGACGGATCCAGCGGGTGGAAGCTGCGTCCCTTCCTCAATCGCAATGAGGTGGAGCCGTTTACGGCGGAGGAATTAAAGTCGGAGGCAGCTAAATCAGATCTGGATGGTCCACTCGTAGATTACGCGGCCAAAGGAACCAAAGTGGAACTGGAAGGCAGCGAGCCGGTCGAGGGCCGTAACGCCTACAAGCTTAAGCTCACGATGAAGAGCGGTACGGTGCAACATGTCTGGATCGATGCGGAAAATTTTCTGGACGTAAAAGTCGAGGGGACACCGCGCCGGATGGACGGGAAAATGCACAATGTGTCGATTTATCAGCGCGAGTTCAGACCGGTTCAGGGCGTCATGATTCCCTTTATCCTGGAAACCGCGGTGGATGGATATCCCAGCACGCACAAGATGATCATTGAGAAAGCAGTGGTAAATCCAAAGCTGGATGACACCGTGTTCGCCAAGATTCGACAGTAGAACTGGTTGACGTCAACCAGGCTTAGAGCTGGTTTCAGGCAATGCTTTCGGAGGCCGGGCAAATGCCCCTCTGAGGAAATGCCTGCCATTTTCGCGATCCTCGGCGGCATGGTCGGAATCTGTGCCGCCTGCAACACTTCGAAATAGACGCCTTGAAGGGGATCACGTCGATGTCAAAGAGCACGTTCCTGATTGCAGCCTTAATTTTCGCCGCTAGCCTTGCTTGGGCGCAGCGGGGCGGGGCGCGAAGACCTTCCAAGCGCCCGCTTACCGCACCCTACGGCCCTGCGCTGTCTTCCATGAGCGGTCCCACAAAAGTTACGGGCGAGGGGACGACTACGCCCTCAGGCCTCACCTACTGGGACATCAGAATCGGGGAGGGAGCAGCCGTCACGAAAGGCAAAGCGGTAAAGATCCATTACACCGGGTGGCTGGAGACTGGTAAGAAGTTCGACAGCTCGGTCGATGCCCGGCAGCCAGTAATCTTTATCCCGGGTGCAGGACAAGTGATCAAAGGATGGGATGAAGGCGTCCTGGGGATGAAAGTGGGCGGCAGGCGGCAGTTGCGCATACCCCCAAGTCTCGCCTATGGGCCACGCGGTTCGGAGCTGGTCCCGCCGAACTCGACGTTGATTTGCGACGTTGAAGTCGTGGGTGTGCAGTAGGAAACCCGCTACGCATAAAATCGGCCACTACCTCGTGAATCAGGGACAGGAACTTAGGGGTCGGCTCGACTTTATGTCTGAGGCAGTCGACGTTTCCATGGTGCTTGGACCACCGCCGGAAGACTCAGCAGTCAGCAGCAACAGCATGTGATCTGAGATCTTGACATCCTCCCCTCCGTGAACGGAGGGGATTCCTACCGGCTCGATACGCTCGGGCATACGATGCCCTCGGTGGGTTCCTGACACGACTCATTGGCAGCGTTTGCTGCCACCAAACCGGTGGCCGTCATCCCACCTCTGCTACCACTGCCACGTCCAATTTCGAATAATACTTTTTCACATCCCCGGCGCCATACTTCTCGCGGAACTTCTCGATGACAGATTTCACCGCCTTGGCATCGGTAATGGGAACGGCCCGGAATTCCTCTTCCAGGCCTCGCGCCGAAACCCGAATCCGAGGGTTCTGAAGCACATTCTTGTACCATTCGGTCGTTGAGCCGCGGACTGGGAGCAGATAGAGCTTCTCGCCTTCCAACACGAACCAGACCGGCATGGAAATCATCCGCCCGGACTTCCTTCCGGTCACACTGAGCTTGATCTGGTGGTAGCGGGAGAGACGGGCCTTCAGTTCGTTTTCCTTCACTTGATAGCTCCGTATTTCCTCAGTATTGCAGTGATTTTTTCAATCGGAAGGGCCTCGACCGTGTGCCCGCGTCCGGTGATGGTCGTGGCCCGAAGCAGAGAATTGTAAACGGCTTCCTCGGTAGCTTCGATCACGGCCAGAAAAAGCGGCGACATCCCCTCGTTTGCCAGGACCTCGATCTTTCGCGTGGATCCGTTGTCCTCGGAGCGTATCCGCATCTGCAGCGAGGTCGAGAACGCGATCACGTAATCTCCGCTGCCGTTCGAGCCCGCCGCGCCCGTGCGCCCCAGCCCCAGCATGGCCCGGGCCGCCAGCCGTTTCAGATTCCGTGCGTCCACGGGGGCGTCGGTCGCGATCACGACCATCACCGATCCCTCTCCCCGATCTGTCGCGCGGCCTTCCTGCTGAAGCTCTTCCCGCAGGTAGTAGCGGCCCAGTTCCCTGCCCACAGGAGCGCCCGCCATGGTGAGCACGCCCCCAAAGTTTGTCTGCACTAAAACTCCGACCGTGTACCCGCCCAGCTTGGGAGGAAGGCGGCGGGAGGAGGTCCCAATGCCGCCCTTGAAGCCGAAGGCCACAGTCCCGGTGCCCGCGCCGACCGAGCCTTCCTCAACTGACCCAGTCTTGGCCTTCTTGATGGCGGCGAACACATCCTCGCGTGTGATGTGGCGACCCCGGACGTCATTCAGGTATCCGTCGTTCGTTTCGCCAACCAGCGGGTTGACGGACTCGACATCCTCGTTTCCCGGCAAGGCAAGCATGTAGTCGATGAGCGCGTCGGCTGCACGCGGCACGCTCAAGGTGGATGTGAGCAGAATGGGAGTTTCAATCTCGCCCAGTTCGTTCACTTGGGTCGAGCCTGCCAGCTTGCCGAAAGCGTTGCCCACGAGGACTGCGCCCGGCACCTTTTCGCGGAACAGATTGCCGGCATGCGGCAGGATAGCAGTCACGCCTGTGCGCACGTCGCTGCCACGGATGATGGTCATGTGCCCGACCTCAACGCCCGCAACATCGCTAATCGCATCGACCGGCCCGGTGGGAAGGATGCCGACCTTCAGCCCCAAGTCCGAGGCGCGGGGCCGTACATTGGCAGGGGGGTTCTGAGCGATTGCGACGGCGGCCACCACGAGAGCCGTCAGAGCTGCGAGAATTGTCCTGGTCATCGTGGAGCCGGATTATATCCCCGGTTCGCGGGTAATCTGACCCATACAACGGATGCCGGCGGCGCCTCGAAAAAGAGCGCAATGCTTCAAGCTGGACCGGTCGGAGTCGTGCTCTGGCGAAGAGGTTGAGGGCTGGAGGTCGCCAGCCCTCGGAAAGAAAGAGAATTTAGAAGGAGAAGCGTAACCCGAATTCACTCCAGAGCGAGCGCGGAATAAACGTGCTCGCCGGGTTGATGAACCCCTGAGGATGGGCGAAGGTTGTGGGATCGGCAATACTCAGGGAGTAGTTGTTGCCATAGTTAGCCCGGTTAGTCAGGTCAAAGGCCTGCGCCACTAATTGCAGGTTCATGCCTTCGCGGATCCTGATGTTCTTGGCCAGGCGCAGATCGAGTTGGAAGAACGGATCGCCGCGGAGCGGGTCGTACTTGGCAACCATGCACTGCTGGGTGAGGTAGTAGCAGACCCGTGCACCGGCCTCATCCCCGGAAAAGGCAAGGAAGTTCCTCGGATCGCTTTTCCGCACGACCACGGCAGGAGCCGTTCCACCGCCGGTGTTGAGTGTATTGGAGGAATTGTCCGGACTGTAGGGACGAGCCGAGCCGAACTGCAGAATAGGCGCGAACTGGATGCCCTTCGGCAAGTCCACCATTCCGCTAATGGTGACGTGGTGGCGCTCGTCGGTCGTAGCCGGGCCCCACTCTTGTGGGCCCAACGGGTGATACCCGTCACGTGAGTAGTTGCGGAAGAAAGTGTCAGGCCCTCCTCCGGAATCGTAACCATAGGCCCAGGACAAGGTGTAGTTGGCATTGAGGCTGAAGCGGTGGCTCATGCGCTGCCGATAGCTGAAGTTCACGCCATCGTAGCGCGACCGGTTGATGGAGGCCTCATTTCGCACACTATTCAATCGGGGCTGGCCCGCCGCTTGGAAGGCAGCGGTGAGGGGGCGGACAAGGTTCACATCGACCACATTCCCGCTTCCGTCCACAACTGGTCCCGCCGGCACTTTCTGGTCGATGTTGATGGTCTTGTTCTCGTGCAGGCTGAGAACGTGCGTGTATTCCAGCTCGACAACCGAGGTAGGATTGAGCGCCCAGCTATAACCGAGATTGAATTCCTCGGCCACCGGGTTGCGGTAGTCGGGGTCGATGATACGGCCAACACTGCCATTTGCGAGCTGGGTGAGAGGACCGGGCAAACAGGGCATCGGATCGATGCCATACTGCCATTGTCCCAGCGTTTTAGTGGTGCAAGGCACCGGGTCGCTAGCGGCGGAGAGGCTCAGGACCGTCTGGAAGATGGTCGGGTTTGACTGCTGCTCCATGAACAGCGGGATGTTCTGGAAGGTGTTGCCAAAGTACAAGCCGAAACCACCCCGGAGCACATGTTTGGCAGCTCCGGTGATGTCATAGGCAAAGCCAACCCGCGGGCTGAAATCTTTGTTGCTGTTGTGGGGCAACTTTCGGATATAGAAATTCGAGATGGGGTCATTGATAGCCACCAGCTCCTGATAGGTGCGGCTCTTGGAGATATCTGATACGCCCAAAGTGTTGAAGTCCTTGTCCCAGCGCAAGCCGAGGTTCAAGGTCAGCCGCGGGGTGGCCTTCCAGTCATCCTGGAAATATAGGCCAAGCTGCTTGGTCGCCACGAGGAAGGTTGGGTCGCCGGTCGAGTAGGACATGGCGCTGACCAAGCCCGGCGTACCAAAGCCCTGGGGATACTGGCTGGGATTTCCGAGTATGGTGCTGGGATTCTTGGCGAAGTCGACCTCCAGCGTCTCGTTGAACTTGAAAAATCCGCCTTCGACGGGGTTCCAGATGTAGTCAATCCCGCCCTTCAAGGTATGCTTGCCGACTGTCTTGGAAACGTCGTCCCTGAACTGCCACTTGCGCTGGACGGACTGCTGCGGAACGTTGCCATTGGTGCCGAACGAGGCGTTCGTGAAAATTACCAGCGGTGCCGTGACCTTGGTATCGATCAGGTTATTCCAATACTGATATCCGGCGGTGAACTGGTTGACGGCGGTATTGGAAAGCTGCGATGTCAAGGTAATATTCGCAACCTGTAGATGGTTGAGGGTGAAGTTGCCTTCGGTCAGGTCCATCGTGCTGTCGGATTGATCATTGAGGCTATTGTTGGCCTGCGAACTGTAGCTCAGGTAGGCAGTGTTCCGGTGGTTGATGGTCCAATCCATGCGGCCGTTGTAGCGGGTCTCGTAGAAAGGGCGCGGGATGGTTTTGGACGGCTGCGCCGCAAGCCCCGCCTGCTGCGCGAGCACCAGCTCGGCATAGGACTGGGCGGCCACCGCCTGCGCCTGGCTTTCGCGTTCGCGCTCGATGGCGAAAAAGCCGAAGAGCTTGTCCCTTACGAAGGGACCACCCACCGAACCGCCAAAAAACTGGCGGCTGTAATCCGGATGCTCGCGGACGAAACCGCCATGACCATCGGGGACCTTCTGGTCCGTGTCCAAGGCACCCTCGCGGAAGAATCCGAACACCGAACCATGGTAGTTGTTGGTTCCCGACTTGGTTATCATGTTGATGGCAGCGCCTTGCGAGCGGCCATTTTCCGCAGAGAACCGCTGGGTGCTAATCTGAAACTCCTGAACACCCTCCAAAGGTAGCTGCATGACGGCGCCGCCCACGGTGTTGTCTTTGTTATCGATGCCGTTGACGGTGGTGTTTACGTTGCGGCCGTCCGAACCGTTGATGGCGAGAACTGCGTAACGGTTCTTGGTGGGGTCATAGGAGTCGGCGGCCTTGACGCCCGGTACAAGGTAGGCGAGGTTCGCGGCGTCGCGGCCGACGAGCGGCAAGTCTTCCACTTGCGACGGCGTGACAGATTGGCTGACGCCGGTCTTCTCGGTGTCCACTAGCGGTGCGCCGGCGGTGACCTCGACGATCTCCCCCGTGGCGCCCGGTCTCAGGCTGGGGTTCACCGAAGCGGTCGTTCCCAGCAACAGCTCAACCCTTTGCACGACGGTGCCAAATCCAGTCTTGGTGATCTTGATCTCGTAAAGACTCGCCGGCAACAGCTCAAAACGGAAATTGCCGGAGTCATTGGTGATGGTTGTTCGGACAGTCTCTGTGCTCTTCTGGGTGGCTTGGACCTGGGCGCCGACGACCACCGCACCCGACACGTCGGTGACCGTGCCTTGAATGGTGCCGGTGGCGGTGGCTTGGGCAAACAGATACCCGCACCCGCACCCGACAAACAACCCGAAGACCAGTACGACGAGCGCTAAGTGTTTCATGCTCCCCTCCCCCTCCCGTTGCTTTGTTTATTTACTTAATTTATTTGGGCGGGCCTCTGCCTGTCCGCGTATTCGGCAGTCACAGGTAGACTTGGGCCCACGATGCAACTCTGAGAGACGTAACCCCCGGTCCGCTACCGACACTCCAGGGCTAAGATCCAATTTATTTTGAGGCAATTAGCTGACCAGAGCGGGTCAGTCGTAAACTGCTCATTCGGAAAGAGCAACATAACACGGTGTCAGCGATTGTCTCCGTAATCCGGAAGGTTTAAGCGAAAGATACAGAATTCCATAGGAGTCCGCAGCACGGGGAAGGCCAGCGAAATCAATGAGCAATCTCACGGTACGTTAGACAGCTCCAATCGTTGTTGGAGAGGAGAAATTCCTTATTCCCCACCGACTAACCCGCCAGGGGGGAGCCAAAAGATGCAATGCGTGGCTTCATCCTGATCTTGGTCGTCACAAGCTCCGGTGATGCACATCAGGGCTTCGGGCATCCTCGTAGTCCTGCAGCCCGGAGCGGACCAGGTCCGCAGAGCCAGCCTGTGAGGGCATGCGGGACGGGATTTAGTCAGGACATGCTCGTCACGCTGTTTCGGCATGATCCGCACACAGCCCCAATATGCCGACCACATCCCGACGACGCCCATTCCGAGTTGCAACCAACAAAACAGCCGCGTGCACCTGTCCTCGTACCGATCAGCATGGTTGGAGAATCCGTCACAAGCACAAGGCAGCGGTTCAGAACGTCACGCGTACTGGCGTACCGTTGAACACAATTTTGCGCGATTCCCCTCCCAACTTGACATCGACAGCTCGCGACGTGGGTGGCAGCATTCCTGATCCCGCAGCGACACTTAGGGCCAGCGAGCGCCGACGGTCTTCCCATTCCATTTCGATGCCCAGCCACTCGCCCTGGCGATAATCGAAGGAGGTCCCATCATCCTCGTAAAGCAAAAACTTCCGATCGGTACCCGGATAAACCAACACAGACAGTGGTTCATCGACCCGTTCAGCAGCATGTTGTTTCACCGGTCCTAAGGGTAGTATCGACCCTGCGCGCACATACAGAGGGATAGTTTCGAGCTCAACAGCACGGGTGATTTG
>QIAU01000191.1:0-57303 GCA_003225055.1 Acidobacteriota bacterium | reverse complement strand
TCCCTTCTCGACCACTGGGGCTACGAGTAGATCCGGACCCCATAGGTATTGGTCGGGGCACGCTGCCGCCATCGGATCATCTGGATAGTGCAGCCACAACGCGCGCATGACCGGCATGCCGGTGGTCGTGCACTCGCGAACCGTGCTGTACAAATACGGCAGCAAACGATATCGGAGTTCGAGATACTTGCGGCAAATCGACTCGACCGCCGGATTGTGTAGCTGGCTTCGGTCCGGAATGGCAGCTCCGCTGTAATTCGCAATCTCGGCGGGGCCGGGGTCACCTGTATTCCAACCCCAGGGCAGCCGAAGCTTCCAGGTACGGCCGTGAGCGCGGAACAAAGGGCAAAATGCGCCGAATTGAAACCAGCGTAGGTACAGTTCTGCCGTAAATTCCGGTGTCGGGACGAAACCGCCAATGTCGGTTCCCCAGTAAGGGATGCCGCTGAGTGCCGTATTAAGACCCACGGCAACCTGCGTGCGGAGAGTCTCCCACGTCGAGTACACATCGCCGGACCACAAGAACGACGCATACCGTTGCATGCCGGCGTAGCCGTTGCGGTGCAGCGCATAGGGGCGCTCCTTCGGTCTATCCAACTGGGGCCCTTCCCAGTACATCCGGTTTCTAAGCAAGCGTGAAACGATATCCAGGGGATCGCCCTCATCCGGCCACCATCCATCCACACCCATCGCAAAATCTTTGCGGTGCGCGTCCCAATAGCAACTGGCTTCCTGCTCATCAAACTCACCTAATTCACAGGGGTCGCGAACCGTTCCGCGAAGCTCGTCGGAGAGAATCACGGTATGTAGCACGACGTGAAAATTCTTTTTATGCAGCGCGTCGAGAATTGCTTTTGGATCGGGAAACACATGCGAGTTCCACGCGAAAGATCCGTTGTGCGTATTCCAGCCGGAGGGACAGAAACCGGTGCCTAAGTAGATCAGGGCATCGCAGGGCAAGTTCTTTTGCCGAAAACTGTCCGCCTCTTGGAGCACTTCCTCACGGCTGGCCAACGTCCGATGCGACTGCTGGTAACCGAAGGTCCACCGCGGCGGAAGCTCCGGATACCCCGTGAGTCGCGCGTATTCTGCCATGATGATGGCCGGATCAGACGATGTAACAAAAAGGATGTCGAGTAGCCGCGCCCCTTCGGGCTTTTCAGGTTGAAACCTGCTGCGCGGTCCGCGGAAGTCGAAGGAACCGGGCGGCTGGTGAAAGAACATCGCCCACCCCGCGGTTCCGATCAGCCAGGGGATCGGCACGCGTCCGCCATGTGTCCTGAGTTGATATCCCCCTTGGCCGCTGATCATTCGGTCGACCGAGCCGCGACGATCGAATTGCGGACCGCCCTCTCCTAGCCCGAGAATAGGAGAGTCCCCGGTGTCGAACTGGACAGCCCCGGTGCTCGGATCGATCGTGAGATGCTGTATTGTCTGGTCCTGTGATTGTTCGATCACGATCGTGAGCGGATTGGGTGACACGTGTAGGTGGACGCCGCCTGCCTGGACCGTCTGTGGCTGCCAGTCGCCCTGAAGCACTGCAAGGGGCGGTCCCCACCCTTGCTCGACTAGCGAACCGTTCGTCGGAGGCGGGTTTAGTTGGCCATCGTTACTCGGAAACACGGTCAGTCGGAAGGTATGAGGGCTGACGGAACGGATGTGAACCACGGGATTCGGATTTGGAGCCGGATGCGATGGGTCAAAACCTCGACGAAGCGGGACCATCAACGCGCCCGCCGACGCGATCAACCGTTTGAGGACTTGCCGTCGATCCCAAGCGTCATTCATGGGAGTAGTGGTCAGTGCGAGTCGCGAGCTACTTTCGCGCCGCTATGGCCAACCAGGAAATCGAGGTCGGCGCCCTGGTCAGCCTGGAGGACATGCTGAACGTACAGCCTCTCCCAGCCGCGCTTCGGCAACGGCGGAGCCGTCCACATGGCCTGGCGCGCTCTAAGTGCTCCATCCTCGACTTCCAACTGAAGCAGGCGCTTGTGAACATCCAACCGAATCATGTCGCCCGAATGCACCAATGCCAGGGGGCCTCCAGCCGCTGCCTCGGGACAGACATGCAGAACCACCGTGCCGTAGGCAGTTCCACTCATTCGCGCATCGGAAATGCGCACCATGTCCTTCACTCCTTTGCGCAGAAGCTTCGGGGGCAGGGGCATATTGCCTACCTCCGCCATGCCCGGATATCCACGCGGGCCGCAGTTCTTGAGGACCAGGACACAGCTTTCGTCGACATCGAGCCTCTCATCATCTATGCGGGCATGGAGATCCTCGATCGACTCAAAGACTACCGCACGGCCTCGATGCTCTAGCAGATGGGGACTGGCAGCGGACAATTTGATTACGGCACCATTCGGCGCGAGATTGCCCCGTAGTACCGCGATGCCGGCGTTCGGTTTGAAGGGTTTCTGGAACGGATGAATTACCTCCCGATTCCAGCAGGGGGCCTCGGCAACATTCTCCCAAATCGATCGGCCATTCACGGTCAAGACGTCGCGGTGCAGAGCGCCGCCTTCCCCCAATTCTCGAAGCACGGCAGGCAGCCCGCCGGCATAGAAAAAATCCTCCATGAGGTGCTGGCCAGAGGGCTGAATATCCACCAGGCAGGGCATGCCCTCTCCCAGCCGATCGAAATCGTCGAGGCACAGCGGCACGCCAACGCGCGCTGCCAACGCAATCAGGTGGATGACGGCGTTGGTCGATCCCCCGATGGCCGCATTGGCGCGGATAGCATTTTCGAATGCTTCGCGCGAGAGGACGCGCGACATGCACAGATCCTCTTTGACCATCTCGACAATACGCCGGCCGGTCATCTGTGCAAGCGTATTGCGGCGGGCGTCGACTGCGGGAATGGCGGCATTCCCCGGTAAGCTCATTCCCAGGGCTTCGACCATGCTGGCCATGGTGGAGGCCGTGCCCATGGTCATGCAGTGTCCCTTTGACCGATGCATGCAGCTTTCCGCCTGAAAGAAATCCTCCCATTTCATCTCGCCCGAGCGCACTTGTTCGGACATCTGCCAAACGCCGGTCCCCGAGCCAAGATCGCATCCGCGAAACTTACCCGATAGCATCGGGCCGCCGGAAAGACCAATGGTCGGCAGGTCGCAAGACGCGGCGCCCATCAGCAGGGAGGGGCAGGTTTTGTCACATCCCATCAGCAGTACGACACCATCAATAGGGTTTGAGCGAACAGACTCCTCCACGTCCATGCTGGCGAGGTTGCGAAACAACATGGCCGTGGGGCGCAGCACGCTTTCCCCCAGCGACATGACCGGAAATTCCAGGGGAAAGCCTCCCGCCTCCCACACGCCGCGTTTGACAAAATCGGCCAGTTCGCGAAAATGCGCGTTGCACGGTGTCAGCTCCGACCAGGTGTTACAGATCCCGATCACGGGTTTTTCCTGGAAAAGGTCGTGCGGCCATCCCTGGTTCTTCATCCAGCTGCGGTAGAGGAAGCCGTTCTTGTCCCGCCGTCCAAACCATGCCTGACTACGAAGCTTCTTCATGGGTATTTTCCCGTCTGACCTAAGTTTCATTCGCCGCCAGAAACCGGCTCTGATGATAGCGCAGATCCTCAGGGTAAACGATTACCGAAAGCCGGCATTGGTGCGCGCCGCCTGCAGAAAGCCTCCCGTTGCCGCGATTTCGGCGGGTAGGCTTCCATGAACTCGCAAACATCATGCAGAATCTCTTCCTCTTCGCCCTGGCCGGTGACATGCTGGGAGGATGAAGCCGGTGGAAACCGTCCCGAGCGTGGTTCATCGGACGCTTCACCAGCTTACTCGAATGAGCGAAAGAGCCTGGCGAGGCAGGGTGAAATTCAGGTGCACACTCGCATTCTCTCCGTGGATCCATGCCGGAGAACTCAGGAGTTCGAGCTGTGCGGCAGTCTGCAATTGTTGGTACTCGGTCGCGGAAGGCGATTGTGGTGAACCCATTTGCTGCCATGCCGTATATGCATTGCTGTGAGTGGAATCAATACGAAAGTGCTCCAGCATGACTCGGTCGATGTTGCCAGCCAGACCATCGACCGAAAGTTCAATGGCGGCGTCCGGCGCAGGCAAATCGTCGTCATGATAGTTCCAGATGAGAACGGCAACTTCGTGATCTCGCCGAGTCGCAATTGCGGCGATATCAGGGTTACCTCGCACTCCATTCCGAACAATCTCGTCGTCTGCCAAGGCAGCTGAACTCGTCACCTCGACGCGTTCATCACTCAGCATGCCAAACATGCGAAATGCGTTCAAAACCGGTTTATCCACTCCGTTCGTGGCCAGCGTGCGAAACCCTTCGAAATAGGGCTGGTCCTCGAATTCAAATGCCCAAGTCACGACGCCGAGAAGCTTGACGTGGTTCTGGATCGCCAGCGCCAGAATATCTTTTAGAACTTCGGCTTCATAGCATGCGTACAGCGGGCCGTTGCGATAAGAGTTTTGCGGACTCCTCCCTGCCGAGCAGGCCGCACATCCCTCCGGATCCGATTCGCCGAGAACAACCGGCGTGCTACGCCATTCAGGAAAAGACTGCACGATCTTAAAACCTTGCTCGATCGCGCCCAGCTGATGACTTATTCCCATCTGGACGTGATCCCCCTTCCACTGCGGCGCTCCTTTGGGATGAAAACTGATGAAATCAAGCCGGGCTCCGAGCTTGCCAGTGGCATAGTTCTTCTGGTGCGCACAATGGTCGAGAAACATGCGCAGGAATTGCGCGGCGCTGGTTGAGGCAGGGCCGGTGCTGTCGGGCCCGCCAATCCGCGCATCCGGAAACGCCCGTAGGACGGCGTCAATCGAGAGGTCATAGAGCTTGAAATATTGTTCCGGTGTGCCTTGCCAGTAGCCGATATCCGGCTCGTTCCAGACCTCCCACAACCAGCTCTTCAGTTCCGCGTCGCCATACCGCTGTCGCAGATGGCGGACAACCTGGAACACAAGTTCCCCCCACTTGCCGTAGTCCTTCGGCGGATAAGCCCATCCCGTGTAAATGCTGCCAGCCGGCGCTTGCGGAAAATTATGGCGATAAGGCTCAGGATGCGTGGAGAGAGCCTGGGGCATAAAACCGAGCTCCACCAAGGGCTTGATTCCGGCATCGTGGAAGGTGTCGAAAATGCGGTCGACGATTCGCCAACTGTAGACCGGATTCCCTCTGGCGTCCTCGGTGTACACGTTGGTCGAGCCCCATTTCAACGACCCAGAACCATCGCCACTGGTAAACAGATTGTGAACTCGCACGTACACCGGATGCCGGCTCAACCGCGCCAGTTCCCCCAACAGCTTTCGGCCGTTGGGAGCATAGGTGTAGTTTGGCTCGTCGTAGCCGAAGTAGTTCCAGACAGCCGGCCCCGTCGCTCCCGTTCGATCTGCAGCAACCCGGATGGCAACCGACTCGGCATTCTGCTGCGGCCAACCCGGACGGATCACACACCAGAAGAGCATCACGAACGTCGCGATGGAACGGGACATGAGCATCATGCTGGAGAAAATAACACACTGACCGGCGGTGCCAGACGCTGTGTGGTCACACTTCCGGGTGTTGAAACAACTGGCTATTCGCTCTTTCGGCACTTCGGGGACAAGGCGCGGACCATTTCCCATTGTCGATTGGGTAGGCACTGCAACAGCGATCGTCGCCTATGATTGTGATCCATTGATCGATGCCCCCCGTCCGCACACTCACGGGGCTCCGGCTCGGCGCGTTGTCCTTCGACGTCGGACGAAACTGCAACGGTCAGAGAGTCGAGCAGTTTGGCGTGCGCTAACCAATTGTTTGGAATCCAGGAAAGTCTGCCAAGGTGTTTTCCCGTAGCAGTACTTGCCAGAGTGTTCGCGTTTTTCGTTGCACTCCTCCAGCCAAACATCGAGATTCAATATTAGAGCTTGGGGACAAGCGGCCTCAGCAGTTGGCAACCGACCAAAAACGGACAATAATGCGTTGTGTTGCCGTCCACAGCGGAAACCGGCAGGTGAGCCGGACATTTAAGGACGGCTGGCGCTACAGTTGGAGTCACAAGGGAGGATTTTATGGCACATACCAACCGGGTCCGAGTCATCTTGGGGGGTCTGTTAGCGGGTGTGGTGATCAACGTCGTCGAATTTATCACCAATGGCGTGATCCTGAGGGAAGCGTGGGGCCAGGCAATGAAGGCGCTGGGCAAACCACAGCTCTCCGCGGGCGCGGTCGTAATTTTCAATATTTGGGGGTTCCTATTGGGTATCGCCGCCGTCTGGCTCTATGCCGCCATCCGGCCGCGCTATGGTGCAGGACCAAAGACCGCAATCCGGGCGGGATTTGTCGCCTGGGCAATTGCTGTGTTTCTCGCGAATCTTGGCAACTATCCCCTCGGCCTTTTCCCCACGCGCTTGCTGGTCATCTCGAGCATGGTGGCGCTGGTTGAGACGGTGATGGCAACGCTGGCGGGCGCCTGGTTATACAAGGAAGAAGTGGCGACGGAAATTCGTCGGGCAGCCGCTTAACAACCTGCTCATGCACCCACCGACAGCAAAGGGCGCGTGCCCGCGCCTTTTGCTTCCAAGCCAGGCATGGATGTTTGCCTTCACCCGTGCTCGTCTTTTTGTCGGCCTCTCTTGTCCGGTCTTCTCGTTGAAGGGCTGTTAATTCACTTAACGGTTCCCGTAACCTTAATATCTTCCAGCCAGTAGCCGCCGTCCGTAACCATCATTGCCTCAATCGTGTCTCCCGGTTTGATTCGGGCGAGCGATGCACTATCCTTCACGCGGTAATCCATCACCATCGAAGCCATCACGCCTGGCATGCCGGTACTGCGGACAGTGATTCGGTTGATCTCGGGTGTGACTTCAAGGACGTAGCCCGTCAGTGCGTGGCGCATCGCCTGTGGCTGTGGCGGTCGCAGGAACAGGTATGAGATTGAAGCGATCATGGCCATCGCAAGAATCCCGACGATCAACCAAAATTTCTGGCGCATTAGATCATCCGATTCGGATTGTCTCGGATATTGACAGTATCGACACCAGACGTTAACGCTACGGCAAAAGGACCCCCATGGGCCGTTGCGCCCTCGAGCTGTTATTACGGTCCGATTGGGGTTGTTGCGTCACCTTCGGAGGAGCCTAGCAGAATCGTCGCATCGCACAAGCTTAGGCGAAAGGATCATCGCTAGCTCGAACGCGTCCTGCTCCCCGGTCAGCCTTCGGTAAGGTCCTCCACGTCTCGCCGTTTCTGCCGTCCAGGCTCAAGCTCCGGAAAATCTCGTGAAACCTACTCACCGTCAATCGGGTAAACCACGTATGCTATCGAACAATCAGGTAACGTACTGCAAGGACGAGGTTTATCCGAAAGAAACCGGGGGCTCGGTGCAGCCTTTCGGGGCTGTATTCTTCAGGCCTAACCGCGTTTTCAATCAACACCTCAAACCCCGCCGTGTTACACGGAACGATTTCCCTCAGATTGCGCCCGGAGTCAGGCTAGTTTCCTTCCCTCCTGTATCGGCTTCGTCAAGACGATTTCCTCAGGTGAGCCGTACCCGCGATCATGGGCGGGCCGCGTGACCGAATACATGCCATGGCTAATGGCGGGTGGAGTGCCGCAGGAGCAATACAAATGGAATTCTTCCAAAGGCCCCTTTCCGCGGCGCAGGATGTAGGAACCGTTGGCATAGGGTTGAACGCGAAAAGGTACAGGGTGCGACATTTCGGACATTCCACGCAATGGCGAATGCGGAGGGAAATATACTTTTTGTGACAAGAGACTTAATGCGCCGGCGGGCGCACCACTGGGCATGAAAATGGATTCCGCAGCTGGGGACGTGGCAGTGGGGTCAGTCTTGGTGGTACAAGCACTCGTGATTGGCGATTGCTTGGCGGTCGTCTTCACTCTTCTGTGACGACATAGATCCCGCACCAGAGACTGACCCGCGTCGGCAAAGGTACCACTTTTTGTCGCACCCGGAAACCGGGGGGACGGGGGGACGTGTAGCCGATTTACTGTGGCCTGGGTTGCTCCGCTCCAGCTTTGTTCCACCCAAACCGGTGCGCGAACTGCGCGAGTTGACCAGCTACCGACGCAAGCTCGTGGAAAGCCAATCGGCAGAGCGCAACCGCTTGCTAAAGTTGCTGGACACCGCCGCCCATGTCAAGCTCGCCAGTGTGGCCAGCGACGGCTTCGCAGTCTCCGGCCTGGAGATGTTGAGTGCCCTGGTGCCCTGGGTTCGCATCGTATGCCTCGCCGACAATTAAGCCGGTGGCAACAACATTCCCTTTTCCAGATGCCGCGTGACGTGAGCATATGAAGCGGCATGAGGATCGTGCGTTACCATCACGATCGTCTTGTGGAAATCCTCATTTAGGCGCTTGAGAATCTCCAAGACTTCAGCAGCGGAATGGCTATCGAGGTCGCCGGTAGGTTCGTCGGCAAGTAGCAGAGTGGGATCGCTGACGATGGCGCGGGCGATGGCCACGCGCTGCTCCTGCCCGCCGGAAAGCTGCTTGGGAAGATGGTCTGCGCGGTCCTCAAGGCCAACCAACTTGAGAGCGGTCATCACGTGATCGCGCCGCTGTTGTGCGTTGAGGTTGGTGAGCAGGAGAGGCAGCTCGACATTCTCAAAAGCGGTCAGGACAGGGATCAGGTTGAAGGTCTGAAAGACGTAGCCGATGTGTTCGTTGCGCCAGTGTGCCGACTGCCCGTCGTTGAAACGGAAGACATTCTCGCCCAGCACCAGCAGTTCGCCCGCCGTCGGGCGGTCAATCGCCGCGATCATGTTTAGCAACGTGGTTTTGCCAGAACCGGAAGGGCCCATCAGAGCAAGAAATTCGCTTCCGGCGATTTCAATGGAAACATTGTCGAGCGCCTTAACCTCGAAAGCGTCGCGCTTAAATACCTTAGTTACGTTGCGGGCCTGGACTACTTTGGTCTGAGTAGCGGTACGTGGAAAAGTAGCAGTGCTCATGATTGTCCTTTAACCTTGATTTTGTCTCCGTCCTCGAGATTCTGGGAAGCGGAGGTGATGACGTCCTCGCCCCCGTTGAGGCCGTGTACCAGAAGACCCCCGCTGCGCTGTGACATCACCTGCACTTCCCGCATGAGCGCTTTGCCGTTGAAAGCAATGTACACGACCTTCTTGCCATTGCGGTTGCGGATCGCAGTCGTGGGTACCAAAACGCCAGTGGGCTCTGAGCCGCTCTTTCTGATCTCGTTCGCCAGGAACTTGACGGTGGCATTCATTTCCGGTCGCAGATACTCGTCCGGGTTCAGGATTTGGACCTTTACCTGTACCGTAGCCTTCTGACGATTGGCCTCCGGAGAAATCTCCGCAATGACACCATCGTACTTGCGATCGGGAAAAGCATCTACCGTGACGATTCCCTTCTGCTTGGGCCCAAGTTTGGAAAAGTCGTCTTGGGCTATATCCAGCTCGACCTGAAGATCGTTTAGATCGGCCAGAGCGACCACCGATCCTCGGGGGCCACCCTCCGCTGCGCTGGCAAACTGGGCCGTGATCAACTCGCCCTTCTCGGCGGTACGTTCGAGAATGGTTCCGCTTACCGGCGCACGGATCAACGTGGCGTCGAGCTGGGACTTCGCGTAAGCTTCCTGTCCTTCCGCCTGAGTCATTGCGCCCTTGGCGCGTTCAATTTCTTCCGTGCGTGCGCCAATTTTTGAGAGCTGGAATGCCTTTTCCAGAGAATTCACGCGCTGCTGGTCGGCCTCAAACTTCGCGGTAGCGTCATCTAAGGCTTGCTGGGAGAGTACACCCTGGTTCGCTAAGTTGCGCGTGCGCTCCAAAGTAATTTTGTCATTCGCCAGCGTGGCTCGGGCTTCCGCCAGATTGTGCTCGGCTTGTGCGGTCTCTTCAGGACGCGAGCCGTGCTGCAGTTCGGCGTAATAAGCTCGTGCGTTCTCTGCTGCCCCGTGCGCCTGCTGATATTGGGCGCGGAACTCGTCATCTTCTAACCGGACCAGTACCTGGCCCTCTTTTACCTTGTCGCCCTTCTCTACGCCGATCCACTTCACACGACCGGTCACCTTGGAGTTCACATTGATCTTGTGATGAGCGACGATGTAGCCGCTGGCCGAGAGCGCAATGCCCTCTACGCTGCTGTTCTCCGCGGCAGCACGCACCACTTCAACTTCGGAAACGCCGGCTGCCAGCAGGCGGTAGAGCAGCGCCGAGACGCTCAGCAGCACGACGACCGAAATCCCAATAGTGATGTAGCGTCTGGCCCACAGCGCAGGTTCGCCTCCGATGCTCTTTGCCGCGCGTTCTATACGCAGGCTTTGCAAGTCGTTGTGTTTCGTGTCCAGGGGCATATGTTCATCCATCCAAACTCGGTCGAGCCCGTCGTGCCCGGCGACCAGCAGTCCACCTCTTCGGCAATTTTCTAGTCTCGCAAGGCGGCAATGATGTCCCGCCCAGCTGCGTGCCAGGCCGGGGCCATCCCCCCTAGTAATCCCATGATCAAGGCGAACCCAATGGCTGTTCCCACCACCGCCGGGGTCATTCGCAGACTGAAAACAATCTCGCTGAAGGTCACTTGGTTAGATGTACCTGTCGTCATGCCATTAAATGGCAGCATTAACACGATCCCAACCAGCGCACCCAACAGCGATAAGAGCAAGGACTCCAACACGAAGGAAGTGAGGATGCTCGGCTTAGTGAAGCCTATTACCCGCAGAGTGGCGATCTCCCGCCCCCGGTACGCGACCGCGGCGTACATTGTGTTCATGGCTGCAAAACTCGAGCCGATGGCCATGATGACGGCCACAATCCAACCGATGATCCTAATGGGCGTGCCGGACGCAGTTTGTTTTGCGTAATACTCGGTCTCCAGCAGACCTTCGAGCTTGAGCCGCTGATCCTCGCTCACGCGATGCACGAGCGCATCGGCAGAAACCGGATCGGCGGCCCGCAAGTATGCCGAAGAGAAACCGCCCTGACGGTCGAAATCGGCCGCCATCTGGTTCACATCACCCCAGATTTCCGAGTCATAAGCCGAGCCGCCCGCATCGAACACTCCCACGACCTGCCACGGACCCTTGCCAAATGCCATGGCATCTCCCACATTCGCGTGTGAAAACCGGTTATGGATGGATTGGCTAACCACGACTTCACGCTGTCCGGGTGTAAACCAGCGACCCTCGACGAGCTTTACCCGGGGACGCAGTTCGAGACCGTCCGGCATCATACCGCGCACAGTGACATTAACTTCTCCTGTGCCGTCCTTGCGCGGAAGGACAATCACCACCACCCACTCGCCCGATGCCATCGGCTCGCCGTGACTGTCCTTGGCGATGCCCGGTAGATTCTTCAACACAGGAAAGGCAGTCGCATCGAAGCCTCCGGTGAGTTCAGCCTCAGACCCTTTGCGCAGCACCAGCACGTTCTGGGGATCGCCGCTGGTAACGAACGCGCGCTTCAAGCCGGCTAGAAGGGCCATAATAAAGATCGCAGTAGTCACCGTAAGCGCAATACCCAGCGCAGTCATGATGGTCAGCCCCTTGCGCAGCTTCAGGTTCCGGATGTTGTACCTGATCGGTATCGCCATATTCGACCCCTCAGTTCAACCTATGTGGCGCAACCCCTCCACGATATTGACTCGTGATGCGTTATAGGCCGGGAAGTAGGCGCTAATCAACCCTACAAAAGCGGCAATTATCACCGCGGCCCCCATAGTGGCCACAGACACTCTCAAACCAAACAAGATCCCTGTGGCAAAAGGCGAATGGGCAACGACCTCGAGGAGCCCCGCAGCGATTAGGACCCCCAGCAGCCCACCGGCGACAGACAGCGCCACAGCTTCGCCGACGAACAGGGAGAGGATCCTGCCGCGCGTAAATCCGAGCGTCCTAAGCATTGCGACTTCACGGGTACGCTCGCGGATAGACATCGCCATTGTGTTGGCCGCTACCAGCAGAATCGCGAAGACTACGGCGGCACAGATACTAAGGATAAATGCCTTGACGTTGCCCAGCATGGCAATAAATGAAAGTAGAAAAGCCTTTTCGCTCTCGGTTTTAGTAGGCTGGGGTGAATTGCGGAACATGTCGTCGATGGCCCGTGCGGTGGGCGCGATGTCCTCAGATGACGCAACTCGCGTGAAGAAAAAGCCGGTCTGCCCCTTGTACCAGGACACTGCTTCTTCCAGATATTTCGAGTGGAAATAAAAGGTCTTGTTGGCAGGCGTCATGGTGTAGATAGCGCGGATCGTGAGCTCCGGGTTCACAGGAAAGATGGTTCCCTGTAAGGTGACGTGATCGCCGATCTTCCAGCCGTATCTCTTGGCCAACTCCACATCTACCATGGCTCCGGAGCGGTCGCGTATCCAAGCCTCTGCCTGATCTCGCGGCACATCCTTATCGGCTGCGACTTTGAGATATTCCTCTGGGTCAGTGGCAAACTGGGCAAAGAAGTTCTCTGGCTTGTCGTCCTTATAACGGCCGCCGAACCAAGTCATCGGCGCAACATTCACCACGCCCGGCAGGCCGCGAATCTTCTCCCGGTAATAACCGGGAAGGAAAAAAGTCAGTGAAACTCGGTGACGTGTCATCAGGCGCTTGGCGGAATCTGGTGCTCCTTGATCGATGTAGAAGGTCCTCCAGATGGTCATCATCAGCGTCAGCAGGAGCAGAGAAAAGGCGATGCTAAGCACGGTCAACATGCTGCGGCGTTGGTTACGAAACGTGTTCTTCACGACAAAGCCGATTTTCGTCATTGCTCACCCAATGTGGCGCAAGCCTTGCACGATGTTTATGCGTGATGCCTGGTATGCCGGAAGCGCGGCACTGAGAAAGCCGACCAATCCCGCAACCAACATAGACATCAGCCACAAAGCCGGTGTCACTTGCAGGTTATAGAAGCTGAAAAACTGAGGTGAATGGGTGGCCGCAAACACCAGCAAGTAAGCGATGCTCGTGCCCGCCAGCCCACCCAGCACCGCGAGCGTGACCGCTTCGCCCACAAACATACCGAGTACTGCCCGGCGAGTGAAACCCAGTGTCTTCAGAACCGCAACTTCACGGGTGCGCTCCCGGATGGACATTGCCATGGTATTTGCGGACACCAGCAAGATGGCAAAGACTACCGCGGAGCAAATACTTAAAATGAATGCCTTGACGTTGCCCAGCATGGCCACGAATTCCAGGCCGAACGCCTTTTCGCTTTCTGTTTTCGTGGGCTGGGGCGAATTGCGGAACATATCATCGGCCGCAAGAGCGACCTTGCTGACATCATCGGCGGAGGAGGCAAGAATACTGAAAGTACCCGCCCGCCCTTTGAACCATGAAACAGCCTCTTCGACATACTTTGCGTTGAAATAGACGGACTTGTTATTCGGGTTGGAGCGGAAAATCCCTCGGATATTCAATTCGAGGTTGACAGGATAGATGGTTCCCCCGAGGAAGATACGATCACCCAGTTTCCATCCGTACTTATTTGCTAGTGTGCTGTCCACGATCGCTCCCTGGCGGTCGCGCTGCCAGCCGATAAGCTGATCGGCTGGCAACTCAATATCCCGGAATACTTTGAAAAATTCTTCTGGATCAGTGCCAAACTGCGCAAAAAAGTTCTCGGGCTTTTGGTCTCGGTAGATCCCGCCAAACCAGGAGACCGGGACCACGGCAACCACGCCTGGTAAGGAGCGAATTTTCTCTCGATAATAGCCCGGCAGATTGAAGGTCAGCGACACGCGGTGGCGCACCACCAGTCGTTGTGCCGACTCAGCGCTGCCCGCGTCCAAGTAGAAAGCCCGCCAGATGGTCATCATTAACGTGAGCAAGAGTAGGGAGAAACCTATACTCAGAACGGTCAGAATGCTGCGCCGCTTGTTGCGAAATGCATTCTTCCCGACAAAGCCGGTTAGGGTCATCCACAAACTCCAGAAGGGAGCAAGAACAGCTAGTCGCGAAGCGGGTCCCAAAATTTCGTAACAGAATAGCTGATGGAGCGAGCATTAGACAACCACAGACGTGCCCGGCGTGCCCGACCACATTGCTCCGCCTTGACACCTCGATTACCTCTTGCAGGCAGGAAGACCGTAAAATCGACGCGGGTTGATATTGGCCCGTCAAACTTCAGCTGTTCAGCCGCTGGTAAGACTCGTCCTACGCACTGCTCCACTCGCGTCAATCCGCTCCACATCACACGCTTGTGGCTGTCTCGGGAGTCCGGTACGAACGTCAGAGCCGCACTCGCACCGGCGAATTTCGCGATGCTCATGCTCCTAGCCTAGGGGCGCGCTCACGATCTTATTAATAATGCGAGTTTTTGCCGCTCCTGTAAATAGACCCCTCAGATTGAGTCTCTCCCGGAGCACTCAGGGCGATGCCGACGAATTTTTGGTGCCCCTGAATGGTTATTTAAATAGTTCGCGCTGTGAGGTTTTCAGGCAACCCAACACTGCCCGGCGGAGGACCGCGACTATTGGCTCTTGAGGAGAGACCGCACGTGCGCTTCCTCCGCCATCGGGAGCGCAGCACCATGCCCCAGGCAAGTGTACGCATTCACCTGGTTACCTCCCAGCTTCGTCGTAGGCACACCGGAGACGTGATCCCTATTCAAACAGAAAATGCCCCGCTGATTTTTCTCGAACTTAGGAGACTGAGCCCAAGCCACATCGTTGCGCCCTGGGAACCGGACAACCATCTTGTTCCCTTTGACCTTTCCTCCTTTGAGGACGGACTTAATCTCCAGAACGGCTTCATGCCAGTCCGGATCGTGTTCCGTAACGCGATACGGGGTGGCCGACTTGGGCGCATTCCACCGATGAACTTCTGTGACCCGCCCAATGATCACGAAGTCCGAAGAGTTCAGCCGGTCTTGCAACTCTTGATCACCCTGCTCTTGAGTTTGCCCGTATGCTTTTTCGTCCGCGCTGGCTGCTTTGGTGGCTTCACCGCCGTTGGGCCTGATCTCATGCGCCAATTCTTTGACCGCGACACCCGAACCAAAAATCCAACCATCTGTGTAAAATGTTGCCTGGGTGCCTTCCTGGAAGCCGGAGGGATCCTTGACTTCAACCGTAACGTTGTCGCCTCTCTTCAGCGAGACAGGGAAAGGCTTTTTCAGGACGGAGTCCACCCGGACGACAATCGTTTGCGCCGATTTCGGAACGTCTGCAAACGAAGTCGCCCCAAGCCGGCTGACGGTCCCCGAAAAAACGATGCTCGACTGTTTCGCCAGGGCGGTCTGCTTGTCCGGCTGTTGCGGCAATGCCGCGCCTGACGATCCGAACAGGGCCACCCACAGGGTCGTTCCAATAAAGCCGACAAAGAATGCCGAGATCTTCATGCGTCCCTCCTTCCTTCTGACTGGGTAGGCGCGCCTCATGGGATCACTGGAACGCTAAAATAGAATGGATCAATCGAGATGGCTACCGGGTTGCCTGATCCGTCGTTGAGCGTCCTCGAGGTGAAGTCCGCCGCCCGCTGATACGTTACGCCCTGCGGGAAATTGCCCAGGTCTGGCGTGTTGTTAGCGGAAAAAACGCCGCGGAACTCATTCTCCACAGCAAGCAAGTAATCGTAGTCTCCCAGATAGGGCAAGAACTGCTCAGTCGGCTCATTCGCTGGGACACTGGCGAGAATTGTGTCTTGAATCGTTGCGAATGCGTCATGCGATTGCACCAGATGCGTGATCCAACGCCCGTTGCTCAGCTGCTGGTAAAGAACACCGGCGACGCCATTTTGGGCGACGGCCAGTGCGATGTTCGTCGCATTCCTGATCGTTGTGTGAGGCAAGTCCGTCTTGGACCACGTCACGCCCCGGTCGGCCGAGCGTCGCACGTGGAGCGTATAGATGTCTCCCTTGCTTCCGCGGTCGGCCCAGCCCACGTACACGGTGGAACTATTGTTCGGATCCACGGCGATCGAGAGTGTGGAGCCGATTCGTTCCTGTCCCAGCGTAGGCGCATTCGACCAAGGGATGGAAATTTTCTTAACCACTAGGCGGCCCGGCAACTTGTCGGTCGGATCTCTCAACGCCCGGAAAGGAGTGGCCCCGGTAGCTGCGGTATCGTCCCGGACAACAACGATGTCGCTCGTGGCGACCGTCCCGCTAAATTTGCGCCAGCCGAAGAAAGCTGCATAGACTGTGCCGTCTCCGGCGACCGCTGGCCGCACGGATGGCCCATCCTGTCCCGTCGTCTTCCGCGCCTCGATCGGAAACGATTTGTACGTCGCTCCGCCATCCACCGACACGTCTACGGTTGCCGTGTGCCCGTTCGGCTGATTGAAATCGTTTACGCCGACGTAGATGCGGTCGCCACTGGAGATGCCGAGCGCTCGCACGAATGGCTGATCCACATCGACGCGCGTGGTTTGCACGTTCATGGTTGTGCTGGAAGAAACATCGTTGGTTTCCGACTCATCGAGTGTGATGGACGACGCACAGGCCAGCGTGCCGGCGTGGAGGTCGCCGCGCGGATGGTTCTCGCCGGCAGCCATGGCGTGCGTGATGTCGCAGGTCATCCTCTGAACGGGGGTAATGGCGTTCAGCACCCAGCTTTTACCTCCGTCCTGCGAAACGTACACGGGAGCATTGCCTGTGTTCGAAAACGGATTGGGGGTGAATGCCGAGGCCACCATGACCTGAGGGTTGGCCGTCTGGATGGCCAAAAAAGGTTCGCTGTCTTGGTTCGTCTCTCCGCTGAGGCTTGCCGGGATCAGATCCACGACCTTAATTGAGGGAATGGGCGGAGGCTGTCCCTGGGCCAATAGGAATCCGGTGATCATCAGGAGTGCAGCCAAGGCTGGAAAGCGCACACAGCAGCGAGCGAGAGCTTTCATAGTTGTGGTCTCCCCCGTAAATCGTTTCCCCATTCGGGACGTAGATGCATCTCGCGTAGTGTACGCCTGCAGCCGAGCCAGGTTCGCCATGCTAAGGCATACTGTTCCGAAACATCCCTAGTCTGTTTTGTAAACATATATCGGAGCCGCTCCGTATACAATGGTCCGACCTCGGTTAAATGCACCCGCGCTGAAAAATCTGCCCCATCATTGCTGCGAGCCGCCGTATTGATGAAGTACCGGAGCAAATGCACTAGGGTCTCCGCACCGATGCTGCTCAACGTGACCGCATGGCCATTCGGACGAGCCCCCGAAGTCCGCTTGGAAGAATTCCACCAGCGAACTGCTCCCCTGGAACACTAGCCGCGTTAGGGCAGAAGTGTCCACATAACTTACCCGTGAACGCTTAGCAATACTGTTAACTTCGGACGCTCACGGCTCATGACAGGTCCACTCTAGCTGCTAAACTAAGTTTTCCCATGATCCTGCTGGCTCACAACGGATCACGAAAATGCGCTGACGTGGAGTGATCACTTACGGCTATTTTCGAGGGAGTCTACAGGCGCAACAAGAATCCCTCGCTGCTGCTCCTAGTAGCCTTGGAGATAGCGGTAGCGTAAATGGCAACCTGGCGGCGGTAGCGTTCCAGTGCCGCGGCCAGTTCCTGATCGGTCTTGAAGTCGACCACAATCCATTTGCCGCTTTCTTGGAATGCCAGGTCGGCCAAGCCCTCGATAAGGGTGCCGTCTTCTTCACGGAGGGTCAGTGGAACCTCGCGATGGCAGGCGCCACGTGCAGCGGCCTTCCGAGCACGCTCCATCAGCGGATGCCGGAACGCAGCGGCAACAGTCGTTCCGGCTGCCTCGATCTCTTCCGCCAGTGCACCGAGGATGCGGCCGTGCAGCTGGGCTGAAGCACGTATTTGTTCAGCGTCGCCATCGAGCGGGATAGTTGCGAGAACTGCATGCACAAGACTTCCGAATCGCGGTCCAAATGGGCGAGCACCAACGGCAATTTCGACTATGGTGACGTCGCCTGTTTCGAGCTTAAGTTCCGCTCTAGCACGCTCGCTCGCAGTCTGCACATCAAGGCTAGGCTGCCTGCCTT
This sequence comes from Acidobacteriota bacterium, assembly GCA_003225055.1. Classification (GTDB taxonomy): domain Bacteria; phylum Acidobacteriota; class Terriglobia; order Terriglobales; family Acidobacteriaceae; genus Gp1-AA122. Next base: position 39,432 of record QIAU01000191.1, on the reverse strand, counting down.
TTTCCAGTGTCGCGCGGTTTTGATCACGCCAAACCGTGTAAGTCCGTAGGTCTCGTTCGACGACCCTGGTATCGACCTCCTTCAGCAGATGCTCCTGACGGAGGCTGAACGACGGTGTTTTTCCCAGCTCCAGCACGTGTGGATCCCACCACACGACGCTATAAGCTTTGTCCCCCTGCCCGAAGCCGTGCACGCCGGGACGAACGTTGGTGTCATCGGCGGGATCGCCGTCCGGACGCGCCAGCACGCTGTCGATACCAAACTTCGGACATTGCTTCGCAAGCGACGGTTTACGCCGACGCTCTTCTGACGGGTATATCGCCGGATGCAGTGGCGCCACCCACCACTCGGCTGCCATCGGTGGTCCACTGCCAGGAGTAGGGTCGTCGCCGATGGCCGGTACGACCAGCAGGTCGCGAGCACGGGTGCCAGCAACGTAAGCCAGGCGGACACCTTCAGCGACATCGCGCATATGCTCCTCTGTGGCGTGATCCAGCAACTCGCGAGGCGCCCAGCCGGCAAGCTTGACCGCGCATAACCCTTGCTCCGGAGCCAGGTATCGGTCGGGATCAGAGTGCGCGATTTTGGCAGTCACGTCGGCCAGAATGACCGCCGGAAACTCCAGTCCCTTGGCCTTGTGTACGCTCATCAGGCGTACGCCGTCGGCACCCTCTTCGTAAATGGCGGCCTCGGCTTGCTTGCCGCGCTCAGCATCGCCGAGCAGTTCGTCCACGAATCCGCGGAATGACGTGCCGCCACTCGACTCGTACTCGCGTGCCAGCTCCGCCACGCGCATGACGTTGGCTAACACCTGTTCGCCCGAGGGACGCATGGCAAAGCCGGCATGCGCCCGCGTCGCGTTCAGCAAAACGTTGATAGTTTCTGCCACTGGGCGATAGTTGCGGTTTCGAGTAAGTGACTGCAATAGCTCCAGTGCTCGGGTGACGGGCTGAAGGAATTCTGGCATCTCCCCGGGGATGCGAAAGGGATGCAGCTTGTGAAACTGCCGCCTGTATTCCAGCAGGACGTCATCGCCGAGGGCAAACAGAGATCCATGTAGCGCAGCGAAGACCGACAGCTCATCATCTGGCCATTCGATCGCCGCTAGCGCGGTACGGAGCGTTTCAACTTCTTCGCGCTCGTGGAATGACTTGCCACCGACCAGAAGGTGCGAAATGCCGCGCGCTTCCAGCGCATCCACATAGGCCTTTGTCATGTCGTCGCCATACTTTTCGAAGCGCCGGAACATGATGCAAACATGACGTGCTGCGATCGGCACGCGCTCGGTGCGTCCTCGTTCGCTGATCTTCCAACCGCTGTGCTTGAGGAGCCACTCAATGAAGGCTCCGACAGCATCGGGCTGAGATTTCAACACTGCCTCGCCCGACAGCCTCTTCTTTCCATATGGTTGCGGGACGCTGAGTGCGACGATGGAGGGCTGATCCGGATCTTCGACTCGGTATGGGCTCAGCGGAACATACGCCGCCTGCAGAGTCGCAAGATCGCCAGTCATCCGCGTCGCGAATGCAGTGTTGACCAGGTTTTGAATGGAAGGGACGGAACGGAAGCTGGTGCTCAAGTCGACCTTAACAGCGCCGCCGTGGTCAACCAGCAGGTCTCTGACTTGATTGTACAAACCAACATCGGCACGGCGGAAGCGGTAGATGGCCTGCTTGGGATCGCCCACGATGAACAGCTTGCCGGGGACAGGCGTCACCTGCCACCAGTCGCTGACACTAGGATCCGCCGAAGCGAGCAGCGTCAGGATTTCTGCCTGTAGCGGATCGGTATCCTGGAATTCATCGACAAAGATGTGGGTGAATCGCTGTTGTAGATCCTTACGCACTGCCAAGTTGTCACGCACCAAGTCGCGAGCACGCAGCAATAGGTCGAGGAAGTCAAGTCGCCCGGTGCGACCCTTCAGATCCTCATAAGCGGTGAGGCTGCTGCGCAGCTCGGAGTGTAACAATGCGGCCAAATCAGCATCGCAGCGCTCAGCAAACTGCTTGACGGCAGCTACGAGCACCTCGTGGTTGGCAAGCACGTCCTCGCGAGGGATGCCGTCGCCGTAATTGCTCGTACCCACGCGATCGAACTTCGAGAAATCACCCTGCCGGCCGAGGAATATCAATTCTGCTTCCAGCCCGTCGTAATCTCGTGGATGCGTGCGCTCACTGGCGCGGATGTGGTCGCTCGCCTGCCGTGCTCGCCATGATCCCAAGTAGACCGGGTGATCGTGTTTTGTGGCCCGGCGAGTGAGATCTGCGAACTGGTGCAACTGGTCAACCAGCTTGTCAATCGCGGCAACGCGATCGAAAGGCGCTCTACGCCAAGCGGCGGGAAAATCGCGCCACGTCACCAGGGTCCACGCAGCGCGTTGCAAGCGATCGATAGGACTGCCGTCCATGGCTCGCCGACGCAGCGAGCGCCGTATCCCTTCCGGCGCGTTTTCCAGCGTTCTCTGCAGCCAGAAGCGGAACACTTCTCCATACAATTGCTCGGCAGTGGCCTCATCCATCGGCTCGAATTGGGGATCAACCTGAGCCTCCAAAGGCCGTTCACGCAGAAGGTCCGCACAGAAGGAATGGATCGTACCGGCGCGCGCTTCTTCCAGGTGAGCGATAGCTTGCTCTATGTTGTATCGGCGATGCGAGTTACTGCCTGCCTGGGCGCGCGCTTCTTCTAGTCCGGTGCGAAGGCGAAGCTTCAGCTCGCCGGCGGCTTTATCGGTAAACGTAACCGCCACGATGCGTTCCACTGTCGTGCGACCTTCGGTCAGGATGCTGATGATGCGGTTCACCAGTTCCGTCGTTTTCCCCGTGCCCGCAGCCGCTTCCACCACGACGGTGGTATCAAGCGCAGTCCGGATCAGGTCGCGTGCCTTCTGGTCGGCTAGTTGGGTCATGGCATTTCCCTCAGCCGGAACAGTGCCGCAAGTGGCTTTTGATCTTTACGGGAGGCTCGTAGCTCTTCATAGGGTCCGCAGACGGCGCGGAAATCGCACCACCGGCATGCGCGTTCTTTTGGCGCCGGCGGCAGGAATCCCTCTTCGATTGAGTGGTTGATGATATGCAGCACTTCATGACCGCAGCTACGCGTCGCCTCATTGATCGGAACGACTCGTTCGCTGTAACCACCCGTGGCCGTGCAATACCAGAGCCGCGCTTCAGCCACGCTTTGTTTACGAATACTTTCAATAGCAAGCGAATAGAGCACGGGCTGCAGCAATTCTCCGTGGCCAACGACCACGCTGTCTTCGGTGCGGTCTTTGCCCGTCTTGTAGTCGATGACTCGGAGCGCGCCGCTGGTGTTCTGCTCGGCTAGATCGATGATGCCACGCAGAAGAAAGCCATCAGCGAGCTCGACCGGGTCAGCCGTACTTGCCGGATCATAACCGTCGTTCACCCAAAGACCGAAAGCGAACTCAACCAGCACAGGGGACCAGTCGCCCTGCTCGGTCAGGCGAAGCAGCCACCCGCGAAAATCGCCGCGCATCTGGCTGATTTCGTCTTCCCAGACACGCTCGATGGCCGGGACCAGTTGTTCGCTGAATTCCGCCGCTACTTTGTCGACGATGCCATCGACCAGCGCCTGCGCGTCCTGCAGCCGGGCGGGAGTCAGCGGCAGCCAGTGCCTCTTGAGCGCCTGGCGCACAAATTGGGCCTGCACCCGATGGAAGATCGCGCCCCGTGTCATGGGATCAATCGATTCGACCGGTACAGGCTCTTCTCGCGGGGCGAGGCGATAGATGGCGGAGAGCAAGAACCGATACGGACAGGCAGCGAATAACTGCAGGGCCGTTGGCGAATATGGTCGAGCGTTCAGCCGGTGATCAGCAAGAGCTGCCTGGCTAGCCGCGGTCGCCTGGCAAAGTCCGTCCGCCGATGTCCATGGCCTGTGCCAGCGTTGCCAGCGGCTGCGCAGCGACCGAGCAAGGTTGGGATTCAGCTCCATCAGGTAACGGGCGCGACCGGAAACGTCCTCCGGCTTCGCCTGCAGCAATGGCCGCAAGGTTGCCAGGTCGTGCTCCATGTCGTCGATGGCGTCGAGAGGGTCGACGGGCGCCGGCCAAGCAAGCAAGGCATTCGACTGCTCGGCCGCTTCACGTTCAAATACGTCTACGTTCGGGAGGTGACCGAGAGTCGTGCGGGTAACGTCCAGGGCGTAGAACGATGGCACTCGTGGGCGTGCCAAGGCGACCTCGACCCGCGGATACGAGAAAACCATCTGCCTACGCGCGGCTCCGGCGGCGAGCCGCAGCCATAAACGCTCTTCGGCAGCATGATCGCTGCGCGTCATCAATGGCGGATCAGCCGTGCTGAGGCTGCGCCGCAGGTCATCGTGTAGGATCGGATCTTCCCTGAGCTTCTGCGGGAAGATGCGCTCGGCCAGGCCAGGGACAAACACCGTGTCGAAGCTGCGTCCACGAGCCTGCTCGGGCGTGCCGATGAACACACACCCGAAACGGCGGCGCGATGGTTCGACTTCGAGGTGCGTCAGGCGATTCGCCAGCACTTGACGCACTTCGTCGAGCGCAACCGGGCCGATCGTGGCCATCGGCTTCAGTTCGGCAAGTACACTCAGCACGCGTTCCGGGTGGCGCAACGCCATCGGAGCCAGGCGCTCCAGCGCTGCGAGCCACTCTCCCCAGTTGGCATGCCTCGGCAATGCGGCCAACTCTTCTATGATCGGCAGCGCGAACCGCCGCAGGTGCTCTAAATTGACGAGTTGGCGGTCGAGCGCAATCAGTCTTGGCGACTCTGGCTCTACTTTCTCAAGGCCAGTAATTTTCAGGCGTAACTCGGCCGCGAGCCCATCGAGCCTGCGCGCCCAACGCTCCTTGCCGCCAACCACGGCGGCTTCGACCAGCAACTCCTCCCACCTTCGCGGGGTACGCAATGTTCCAGCGACTACGGGCTCCGCGTCAGAGTCTCGGCGGTGCTCAGAAGCGCCCTCGGATTCTGTTGGCATCCCCATGCCCGGTGGCGAAGGGATCGCTTCGTCGGTGGCCGGCGACCAGACGGCTCGGTCTCTCGGCGGCGTACCCTCCTCCGTCAGCAGCGGCACTTGGCCGAGCGACAGGTACTCGGCAAATCGCTTGGCCGAAAAACCCTCAACTGCGCATGCCAACAGGACCACAAAGGCGCGCCCTGCAGGATCGGGCCGGCTCGTACCCCGGGCAAAGTAAGCCGGTATGCCGGCGCGGCCGAGTGCGGCCTCCAATAACGGGGCATAGGTTCCCGGGGTTCGAACGAGTATGGCTATCTGGTCGAAAACGACACCGTTCTTGGCTTCTTCCAGAAGCCGCCGCGCTATCTCCACGCACTCGCGGCCCTCGCCTGGCGCGGAGAACAGGCGCACTTGACCGTCTTTGGGATATGAGTCAGATGGCAGGTCGACGAAAACGTAGTTCTGCAATCGCTCGAGCGAGTTTTCGAACTTGTGCGGCGCCGTGCTGCGTTCTGACTGTATCTTTTCCAGCGCCGATAACGTCCTCTCGTCGCCGGCTGGCACCGTAGCCAGAGCACGCGGCGCACACGAACACAGGCTCGCGATGAAGTCGCGTTCTCGACGCGCATCGATTGCCACATCCAGCAGCAGAACGGACGCGCCGACTAGGGCATCCGTGCGGCTTTCGACGGCATGCATCGCCATCTCGAACAGTGCCGGACGGTCGGCGAGGCCGATGGACGACAATTGGGTTTCAAATTCCCGCAAAAGCCGGGCGAGATCAACCCCTGCATCACCGAGTTGTTCCAGGGCATCCTCGGCCACACCGCAGGCACGCAGCTCCCGCATCGACGCTGCCAGCGCAGGGGCAAAACCAGGACGGGCGGCAACAGGAGCAAAGTACCTCAGCTCGCCGCGCTCGATCACCTCAAACGCCACGCGCGCGGCTAACGCCTCTGTGCCCAATACGGTGCTGGGCGCCAGGCCCCGGCGGGCCATCTCTACAGCAGCAAAACGCACCGCCAGTTGCATCACGCTGAACCGGTGAAAGCCGAAGGTGGCTGTGGATCCCATGGACAGATCGCGAACCAGATCGTCAGCCGCATCGCGGGAGTTGCCGACCACAATGACTTCCGTGCTGGCGGCGAATCCCGAAAGAAAATCCCGAGCGGCATCAAGCCGTTCAGCAGCGCAGCCGGATTCGAATACACGAAGCACAGTCAGCATTCTGCGGCACAAAGCGCAGGTCGGCAATAGCCGCAGGGCGTCATTTTGATAGAGGGAGATAATTTTGATAGCAGTGACAGGTCATCGCGGTCATTTGAGTATCGTTCCCGCCCACCAGGATCTCTGCCTCTCTTTGAATACTGCATCCTGAGAAAAACACAGCTAGGATTGAAGAGGATCGATGACTTCGAGAAAAGGAAATCGGTGGAAGTCCGTATCCCGGGGTGCTCGAAGCCGCAGCCAACCAACGCGCGGCCAACGGCGTGCCGCACGATTACGGAGGATCAAATGACCAAGAATTCGCAGAGTACTTATCTGCTTCGGCTGCCACGCTCGGTTAAAGCAGAAGTCGAGCGCCGCGCTAAAGCCGATGGCGTAAGCATAAATCAATTCGTCGCCACGGCCGTCGCGGAAAAGCTGGCGGCGATATACGGCCGCCTTCTTCGCCGAACGGCGGGAGCGTGCAGATTTTGGCGCGTTCGACCGGCTGCTGCGCCGCAAGCAAGGCGAAGCGCCGCGGCCCGATGACACGATCGAGTGAGCTTCCATGCGACCGGAGTCATCTATTCTGACCCATCTTCCATTCAGATAACATGATCACTTGATCGTTTCCGCTCTTCGCGGGTACCCAAGGTTTTTCTTTCCAAGCAGCATTCTGGGTTTTAGCTCAAGGTGCCAGTCAGGACTGAGTGATGTTTCGGAAGGGGAGGAAGTGGACGGCTACTGCTGCGACAGGATTGGCCTGGAGCACAACATTCCAATCATGATGGGTGGGACGAAGACGGGGGATCTTGGGGTCGTGATCGCCAGGCCTGTGGCATGCTCCTGGACAAACGAGTGCACAACCCGATATCGCGCCAGTTCAACGTCAGCGTTGCACCCTACCAGATAGTCTGCACTACTTTGGCTCGGCGGATTCGTGCATCCGCCGTGACCAGCGGCGCGCCTTCTGTCATGGCCGTGGAGGCGATCAGCCGGTCTGCCGGATCTTTGGGAAAGGCGGCTGGCAACCGGACGGCGAGAGCGGCAATCTCCGGGGTCATGGGTTTCAGAATGACCCGCGCGACGGTCTCACGAACGAACGATTCCACGCTGGCCGAAACCTGGATGCGACCGTTTTCGGCCAGCCACGCCAGTTCCCATAGCGTGATGGTGGCGACCGCAACTCCCGTCGTCTGCCGTGCCTCCCGGATGGCCTCGCGGGCCCGCCTGGACAACTGCTTCGGCTCGCTCGCCATCCAGACCAGGACGTGAGTGTCGAGCAGGATCATTTAGACTCCCAATCGTCGAGTGGAGTGACCGACCCAACGATGTCACCGACGATTTTCGCCTTCCCCGCCATATAGCCGAAGATGTCGTCCCTCTGTTTTTCTGCAGGCACCAGCTTGGCCACGGGCTTGCCGTGTTTGGTAATCAAGACCGGCTCGCCACTTTCGAAAACCCGGTCCATAATCGCTAGGCATTGTGCCTTAAACTCTCCAGCTGCCATCTGTTTCACAGCATCCCCTCGGCATCTCGGAATTACATAGTCATAATAATATAACTATGGTAAGTATACAATGACGCAAACCTGAACGTACCTGAACGCCTCCCTTATTGTCCGTGCCTCCCGCCTCCTTGACTCATACACACAACTATGAGATATGCACACATAGGGTGGGTATCTCTTTGCGCACGAATATTGAAATCGATGATCGCTTGATGCGTCAGGCTATGCGGCACAGTGGAGCGCGTACCAAGAAGGCCGCGGTGGAAGCAGGTTTGCGATTGTTGATTGATACATACGCTCAGGGCGCCATCCGTCGATTGAAAGGCAAAGTACGATGGGAGGGCAATTTGAACGAATCTCGACACGGGCGGTTCCGAGAATAGCGGCCGAGCGTGGTCATCGTGGACACTTCCTATGGATCGCGCGGATGTTGGTCGCGTAAGACAAAAAAAACATCTATTCATAAGGCTAGTGCACGGAGAGGGAGGGATTCGAACCCTCGATACAGGTTTTAGCCCGTATAACGGTTTAGCAAATTCAGTCCGCACTGCTCCTGTTGCTCGGAATCAACCACTTAGCCTCAGCATAGGTCTTGCTGTTCGGACTGGTTTCTGCCATTCGGACACAAACATGCACCACTTCATGCACCACTGTGGGCAAGTTAGAAAGCCATTATTAATAAGCACGTGGGGACTCGAACCCCAGACCTGGCGGACGAGAAGTCCGCCTCCTCAGCCCGATGGAGATTTCTGAGCTTCTCCGCCCAGCAGGCCTAGAACGATTCCGCTGTACCCTGAGAAGGAATCCATCAAGGCCTTTGAAATGTCGGGCAGGTCGTGCCGCCCGGTCCAGATTGCTGCCCACAGCAGTATCGCCGATATCACCAAAGCGCCAACAAAGCGCCCGACGTTGAATGTCGGTGTCACTACTTGAGCGACCTGGACAGTTCTCTGTGCAGCCTCCTGCCCAGGATTAGCAAGGGTTGCAGGATTCACCGATAAAGCGTTTTCGAGCGCCGCACTGATGGTCGGCAAAAATGATCGCGATGACGTGAAGAAGATTCCCATAGCTGGTCCTTGATCTCGATTCTTCAGCCCTCGGGGCTCTGTCGGGTGAGTAAACAAACACCAATTCGACGCATTTGAGGGTCGGAGCCTACTTTTTGACGCACCAAACGGGAAAGTAAAGCGAACGTTGCCATTGATGTCGGCATCCGGTCAATTCGAAAGGAGGACTGGTAGACGACTGGTAGACACCTTGTCCCCGGTTTTTGTGAATTTTCATCGGCCTCCGGGAAATGTGGCGCAGCAGATGGGCGAGAAACTCGATGATCTTCCGGCTGCGGATCGCTCCTGGGAACAGCTGGAAACAAAAATTCCAACAAGTCACCTCCTCCATCGCCGATGGCGTCTTCCAGGTAAGTAATACTGCAGCACCGGCGTCTGCCCTTCGTACCCAAGGGCGGCAGCGGTTTGGCCGCTCGCTCAATCCGCTTTCGTCGGTGAAGACGATGGTGGGACCTTTAACTAGGGTCGAGTCCGGCTGCTACGCGCCCTGATATCGCGGAACGCAGTTTCAATAGCTGCGTTGGCCAAAGGCTCCATTACAGCATAACCTCGATCATTGGGATGAACGCAGTCATAGGTTAATGCCTGCTTGAGCATTCCATGCTCATCGAGCATGGCCGAGTAGTAGTCGACATAGACCAATCCGTTGGTCGCAGCATACGCTTTCATCCAGGCATTGAGGTCAATGATCCGTTGCGGGGAGCGATGGGGCGTTTGTGGGTCGAAGGCATCACAGACGGGGAGGACAGACGCGAGTACAACACCGATTCCGTTTGCCTTGGCAAGTTCTGTCATCGACATCAAGTTATCCTCTATCGGCAGCAACGCAGCTGGAGTATTGTTGTCCCAGATGTCATTGGTACCAGCAAGAATCACAACCACCTTCGGCCGCAACCAAATGACATCCGGGCGAAAACGGATCAGCATCTGTCCGGTGATCTGTCCGCTTATGCCCCGGTTAATGTACGGCTTCCCAAAAAAGAACTGGCCGTGTTGTCGTCTAATCGGGCGTTGTCTTCGCGGTAGCGAGCGAGCGCGGGCCAGTCTCTTAGGATCTGTTCGTCGCGCTTTAAGCGGGAGCCGAGTTCGTCAGGTTCTGAGCATTCCTGTACGCGATGTGCCGGCTGACATGCCCGTACGACATTGCTCGGCGAGCTGCCTTGAGCACTCGCGGCCATCGATGACTGCAGTAACAAAGCCGCCGAGATGCAGATGACTTGTTGCCAATGTCGCATAATTGTTTCCACCTTGATATTCACGGTATTGTGACATTGCACAGTAAAGCGCAGTCCACGATTCGCGCAGATTAACCTAGCAGGTATTCGAAAAATCTTGCTCCAGAACCACGATCATGCAAGGCACCTGCGACTCCTCTAAGGCCGAGAATTGAGGGCACGCTGAATCGCCTGCTCTGCAAGTGGCACCATCACTCGAAATCCGGCCGCATTCGGGTGCAGTCCATCATCGGAGAGTTCAGCCCGCAGCATGCCATCTGGTTCCGCCATGTGACTGAAATAATCGAGGTATACAAGGTTGTGACCGGCACAGTATTGCTGAAGCCACAGATTTAGTGCGTTTATTTTTCCCGGTGAACGCCGAAGCGAACTCCTCTCGGGACCGCGATCGTGGATCGGCAACACGGAGCTGAAAACAGCGATGATGCCGTTCCTTGCTGCCAGGTCTGCCATCGCTGCGAAGTTCTGTTCGATGGCTTCGAGCGTCGTCGGTCCTGTGTTCCCGGCGATGTCATTTGTCCCGGCGAGGATCACCGCGACCCTCGGCGCAAGGTTCAGATATCCCTTGCCTGGAAACCAGCGCTCGAGGTCCCAGTGTTCAGTGATCGAGTCACCTAAGAAGACGACGCGGTTCTCACCGGGATTCGGCGGACCCATCTCAAGATTCGCTTGGCGGTAGCGCTCCAGTTGTGGCCAGTCATGTTGCAAGTACCACAAATGGTCGATCCAAGCCTGCGCTTCGTGAAGAGAGTTGGGATGTGGGACACCCGCACTCGGCACGCTTTGCGAGAATAGTTTGGTGGAATTGATCGTCGCATCAATCGATTTCACAAGAAACCCGGCGAGATCGGTGTCGGGCGCGGTGGATCGCATACGCAGATAAGAAATCCCTTCGCTTTCATGTCGCCTTGATAAGACCTCGAGGTGGCGTCCATCGACGACGACACGTCCCTGGCACGCAGCAGTATCCCAATCCAGATCCAGATCGTGCCAGCGATTCGGTTCCAGTCTTGCACCATCCGTCAGAGTGCCATTTGGGCCGATCGCGAAGTTGTAGATGTTATAAAAGCTATCCACGTCGTCATAGGGGACTGAATAATGGTCTGTTAGAGCGATGAGTGCACCGCCAAAACCTGGTTTTAGCATCAGCTTTAGGTGCACATGACCGCGGGCGCCGATGGGAAAATTCCAGACTGCGCCGGCTGGCCAATCAGGGTCCGTTTTGCGGATGCTGAGCACCTGAGCACCGAAGCGCGCCGGGTCGGACTCCAACTGCACGCCCTTCACGCCGAAGGATGACCAGTCGTCCAGGCCGTCAGAAAAATCAGTGTGTTGCGACGTTTCGTAGAGCCATTCGGGATCCAGCAACGTGAGGTCCCGCTTTTGTCTTGACACGAAGCCAGGCCGGGCACTCGGTTCTGCATTTCGCGTTCCCGTTGCGCATGCGAGCGCAAACAAGATCTTATCGTCCCTGGTGATTGTGGGATAGGGATAGGCGGGACCAAAATCATCTCCCGGCGGAGGAGGATCTTGACGCAGAGGGTCGCGGAGAATCTCGCGGTAACCGCGCCATGTTCTCCCATCATCGTCAGAAATCGCGGCGTGGAGTACGTGGCGTCCGCCGTACGCGTACGGGAATCGCAAGCTACGGTTCAAGATCATCACGATACGTCCATCTGAGAGGCGGACGAGTCCGGCCGGGGAATCAGAAGCGAGCAGAGATGTTGGACGGGGCGCCGAAAACGTGTCGCCATTATCTTTTGAATAAGACTCGTAGAAGCGGCCCATCTGTGTTCGGATGAGCATCCATACGCGCCCATCCTTCAACTCAAGTACAACCGGCTCGATCGCCCCTTCAATCGTAGTGATGTCGGGCGTGGGTGTTCGCAAGATGCTCGGCGACTGATGCCAGCTATTCCCATCGTCATCGGAATAGAGTGCAGAGCTGTCAAATTGTCCATGATACGTGTACGCATCGAAACCGCTGCCCCGGTTTCCCCAACTGCGATCGGTGCGGTAACAGATCGGGAGAAGAATACGTCCGCTACGTAGTTGGATGACCGACAGGATATCCCCGGCCCGGCCCTGCCATATGCGTTTAGGAGCCTGCCAGGCCGTAGCACCAGCATTCGATTTCAGGTGCCAGATATCGAGTTCCGCTTCTTTGGCGAGCATCTGATGATGGGTTTGGTGCCACCTTGTCCCCGTAGACGGATCAAGCAAGAAGAAAAAATGCATTTCGCCTGCGTGGTCGATTAGGAAATTGAAATATCCGAATGTGCCTTCATCGCGCGGCAGGCTGAACAGCGTCATGGATTCTCCCCACGTCCGGCCATTGTCGGATGAATACATCGCGACCGCCTGCTGTACTCCTTTAATCATGGGAAGTGCCACTGCGATTAGCCTGCCGTCTTTTAGCAGGGCAGGTTTGTAAAGTTCATCAGTGCTGGCGACAACAAGCGGTGAAGGCGCTTGGCGATTCGCTGATGCAACTCCAGGCGAGGTTGCGGTCTGCGTCCCGGATGATGGGCTTGCATATGCGAAAGAGCTAACCGATACGACAAGCAAAACGTAGCCAATGGTGAAAGTAGTCATAACCGAGGCCGTTCTATTCGCCCTTGTAGGTATGGAGTGATCTGCGCCCGGTTCAGAATGGCCTTGAATGTTTCAACAACGAAAACGGTGCTCCAGGCGTCCCCGGCTATGTGGTCCAACTGGCGCTGACGTCAGCTACGACCGATTCAACTCGCAGCCCGCCGCTGTCCTGTCCAAGAGCGGTGGAGCGGAGGCGTAAGTAGGAGGGACCGGGTGTTTCTCGTTTCATGTAGAGCCTGGCAACTGGCCGGCCGTTCACGGTCACGCTGCACTGCCTCTGCGACTCGCAGTCCCACTTGAACGCCAGTTCTCCCCATTGTCCGGGCGTGATCTTGCCGCCTTCGGCCAATGCTCCTCCAGGGCCAATGTCTAGATTGAAGATGTTGCAGAAACGGTCCTGCTCGTCAAATGGAACAGAGAAGTGGTCGGTGATTCCGACCAAAGCACCAGCGAAATCCCGCGCTAACCGCAGACGCATGCTGAGCTGGCCATGCTTACCGGCAGGGAAATTCCAAACTGCGCCAGCGGGCCATTCCGGGTCAGGCTTCCGTAGCGCAAGGACTCGCCGGTTTGGGTTGTCAGGATGCGCCTCTAGCGCAACGCCCCGCGTTCCGATAGAGGTCCAGCCGTTCAATGCACGTGAAAAGTCATCTTCTCGTTTGGTTTCGTATAGCCACTCAGGATCCACTCGCAGGAGTAACGTGTCATTACCGTGACCCGTGCTGAGCGAAGTAATGAGCTTTCCGCTGGCGGTGAGCGCGGGGACGGTATAGGTAACACCATGATCGCCATTCGGCGGCGGCGGCTCAATCGCGTACGGATTGGCAGCGACCTCGCGGTATCCTCGCCACGTCTTTCCACCGTCTTCTGAAATCGCCCCATGCAGTATGGCACGACCGCCGTTTGCGTAAGGATAACGAAGTGTGTTGTTCCATAACATCACCACGCGTCCGTCGTGTAGGCGAGTGAGGGAGCAGGGAGAATCCGAGGAACTGATGCCGGTCGGAAGCGGATGTGTCCAGGTTGCCCCTCGATCCTGCGAAAACGATTCGAAAAAACGGCCGTTCTGCGTTCGGATCAGCATCCACAGGCGACCCGTCTTCAGCTCAAGAACAATCGGTTCGATGCCGCCATCGTCGCCGATCTCCGGCGTGGGCTCTTTCAGTTCATTGGAAGAGATGTGCCAAGTTTGGCCGTTATCGTCGGAGTACGCGGCAGAGGAGCTGAAACGCCCCATGTACGTAAATTGGTCGAAACCTTCGCCGCGCTTTGCCCAGGTTCGGGGAGTGAGATAGCAGAACGGCACTACGACACGCCCGTCGCGCAATTGAAGGAACGAGAGCAGCGAGCCCGCATATCCCTTCCATACCAAAACGGGTGCGTTCCACGAGCGCTGCGCATCACGAGAGCGGAAATGCCAGATGTCGTAGCGGGTCTCATAGATGGACTGCGGATGCTGCGGCGTATTATCGAGAGTGCCGAGGATCTGCAATTCGCCATCGCGATCCGTGAAGCAGTTCTGCAATGACCATCCCCCGCGAGAAATATCCAACGGGAACAATGGGGTTGGTTCACCCCAATTTGAGCCATCATCCGAGCTGTAGCGAGCCAGCACATTGCCATTGCGTACTTCGCTCAGGATCGCGATAATCTTGCCATCCGGCGAAGTCGCGTACGTCATGTAATCGGGAATCGGCAATAAATCGGGTGGGGATCCGGCTCGAGCGGATTGCGCGCTCGGGAACGTGAGCCCGGGCGCCGCGAATTGCGTCATAGCGGCCGCGATGCTCACCTGCCTCAGAAAGCTTCGCCGGCTAGTATGGAAGGAAATTCCCGGACTATGATCACAGTTCATTTAAGTCTCCAGATTAGTCGGATTCAGTCGCCTCATTTAAAAAGAGGATATGTTCTGCGCTGCTCGCGGCGCGGCACTGCCCATTGAGGAAACATTTTGCTTAGGAAAAACGGCGCGACCTCATCAACCCCATCGATCTCAGGCATCTCCAGCAGGTGCTGACACCAGCCAGGCGGAACTGGCTTAGGGTTCATTGTCGCTCTACTCTCACAGCATTCGTTTTCTATAGGGCGTGGCTGGTACGGATAGCAGCGGAAGTAAAGCTTTACACCGTGCTTATGACAAAGGGGCCCATAGTCTTCCCGCACGGCAACATCGAGCGGCTTCAACCCTCGTTCCGTCGGATAATCAGTAACAAAGCCGTAGGGCTGGACGGCAGAGGGATTTAGGCCGGCACTGAGACTCGAGGTTGAGCAGTGACCATACTCGTCCAGGTGAAGATAGTCGATCACCTTTTCTTCAATCCATTTGCGCCACTCCAGTTTCATGTTCCCTACGGGGTATCCGATATAATCACCGCGGGAGATACCAAGCGAGAAAAGCTTGCCTTTAGCGTGAATGCGGTCACTTATCTCCTTGACCAAGAGCGTGAAGTATTCGCCACGCAAGGCGCGCCACTTTTCTAAGTCGAAATCCTCTCGAAGAATATTGACACCGTAGCGCCGCTCATATTCCTTCACTACAGGATCGTTAAAGCCGAACTCGTCGGCTGTCTCTGGACAAATCGCCTCTGGACGGGCGTCTAAATAGACTCCATCGACATCATACTTGTCGAGGATCTCCTGTATCTCATCCACCCAATATTTACGCGCCTGTGGGTAGGCCCACTCCAATACCCCGTAGTAATATC
Source organism: Acidobacteriota bacterium (assembly GCA_003225055.1). Lineage (GTDB taxonomy): Bacteria > Acidobacteriota > Terriglobia > Terriglobales > Acidobacteriaceae > Gp1-AA122. The sequence goes on along the minus strand of QIAU01000191.1, from coordinate 24,164 downwards.
GCTTGCCTGTACGGTCCACCAACTGAAACTCGGGATGTTCGTAGACAAACACTGATTGGTACCAGTACTCGCCGGCGACTGCAGGGGGCGCGCCTTCGTTGTAGATGGATACCCACACATAGAACTTCATTCCCAGCTTGTGCGCCACTTCCAGCGGATAACGAATTTCATGGGGATTCCAGGCATACGGAGTTCCTTCGAAGGGTTGCTTGAGTCGAAAATTCCTCTCCTGAAGATTGTTCCCGTAGAACAACATTTTGTCGATGGGGTGACCTTCCCACAAGAGTCGCCAATAAATATGCGTGCTCCCGTAATCGTGGATGGCCTTAAATGATGCCTCGATGGCTTCTTTTGAAGAGAACAAGTCGCCGTTTTCGACCCAATCACCGTAGCTCACGGGCATTATTCGGAATTTCTGCTGCCTCAAATGTTCGAAGTTGAGTTTCTGCTGAGCCTGCAATGGGCAACTTGTCACCGCTGTACCAAGGACAATCCCAATAAGGATGTAGGTCAAGAGTCGTCTGAGACTGAGCAGCGCAACCATCTGGAAGATCTCCTCAGCTACTGTGTGGCTGGCTTGCCGATGCTCACGTTCTAAGCTCGCCAGCCCGGAAATGGCGGAGCATATTTCGCGTGCATCGCAACAGCCTCCTCCTCTGTGCAGAGAGTCGCCTTCTCAGGCGACTGCGGAACATATAAGACCTGATAAGCCAACCAGGCCACCCACCGGTTTTGGCGCTCGGCCCGCATCGATTCCAATGTCTCCTTGCCGCTCTGTCCGCAGGCGAGCAGCGCATTGCCAACCGCGCGCCACCCCCAGGCGGCGTCCGGGCGGGTGCTGCCGTCTCCAAATTCGCGGAAGAGCTCGACGAGCATCGGCAGCATATATTTCAACTGATCTGGAGACATTGTGGGCGCCATTTTCGTCAACGTCTGAGTGGCCCACATTTGAACTTTTGGGGTTCCGTGACCGAGCGAGCCGAGAAGAGACGTAATGACTTCCGGCGAGCGGTAGCCAGCGAGACCGTCGATTGCATAGAACAAAGGCAAGTCTTCTTTTTCGGTTTGGAGCACAGAGATTAGCGCCGCCTGGGCAGCCTGTACGTCGCTCTTGAGAGTCAACGAGGCGCAAGTCCCTCGCTCGGGCTGCCGTAAGTTCAGCGCGCATTCTGGCGCTTCGGCGGCAAGAACTCGGATACAGACCTCACGCACCGCTGGCCTGGCGCTGGCGACGCCTTGGAGAACCAGCGGAAGAGACAGTTCCTTCATAGCTGCGAGCGCTTCTACACAAGCCCATCTCATTTGAAACCCGTTGTCACTCAAAAGAGCCGCCAGGATTCGCCGCGCGCTTTCCGCTCCATTTACTTTACTCAAGGCAACAGCGGCGGCGATCCGCACGCTCGATTCCTCGTCCATTAGTGCGGTTTCCAAAATCGGCACATAAGCCGCGACGCGAAGAGTCCCAAGCGCGAACATGGCGTGCCGGCGAACCAGCACATGTGGGTCGCTCGCGAGAGCGGCGACCGAGCTCGCGTCAACCTTGAGTTTCCCAGCAGCAACATCCGCCAGCGCTTGCATGCGCCACCGCCAGTCAGGACTCTTCAGCGCTTCCGCGGCGCTCGGCTGTTGACTCACGCGGTCGAGTTGGTACCCAGGCGCCCACACCCCAACCGGAGTCACACCATCTTCCATGAAGAGCTTCCATCCAGGATCAAACGGTTGGGCTGCCGCGACCGTGAGTTGCACATGCTTGCCTCGGCACAATTTCACCATTCGATTCAGGAGCGCCTTTTGGTCGCCTCTCCACCACACAAACAATTCGTCGACGAGGCCCTCAGCCACCCAGGCTTCCCAGTCAAGGTAAACGTTTCCGTCCTGCGGGATATCGACCTTGGCCCCGTCCCATGGTTCGGGGTAGTTGGGCGTGGGCGCATAGATGGCCATAGAAAGCTTCTTGCCTTTCGCGGCCAGGGCCGTATGCAGCTCACGGATAAACTGCGTCATATACTCGCCGCGCAAACGATACCAGGCTTCTTTATTGAACAGATGTTTCCGGATATCTATGCCATAGCGGCGTTCGTACTCCGCCACAATCAGCTCGTTGAACCCATACTCATCCAAATAGCGCGCGCCACAGTTCTCGACATAGGTATAGAAGAATATGCCGTCATATCCATATTCTGTGACGTGATGGAGATAACGAGAGATAAGCGCCTTGCGGGCTTCCGGATAACAGTACTCGATTGGCCCCGGAGCAATGCGCTCGCCCCAGCGGTCCAGCGGGACCCACTCTGGATGCTCAATACGAAGGCGGTCTTCCCGTACGTATGGATACAGTCCATCGCCACTTGTATCCGCTGTAGCGCCAAGATCCAAGAGGCCGTCAAATATGTAAATCTCCATCCCGCGCCGATGTGCGGAAGCGACAGCGATGTCGTTGAGCTTCAGCTCGTTGTCCAAATGGCCCAGCCACTTCACAAAGTGCTCGTAATAAACCGGGCTCTCTGGACGAAATCTGCAGTTCCGAAGCAACATCCGATCCTGCTCTCCGCGCCAATAGATCCGCTTCAACCCAAAGTTATCTGACAAGAACTCAAAAATAGCTTGCACGGTAGCAGGACTGTCGACCGGCAGCGAATCGAGATTCCATTGATTATCGCCGCAGGTCACATACGCAAAGAGATGCGGTGGCCCCGGCTGCGCTACATCCAAACGCACGCGGCATAACGATAGCGCGCCCATCCAGCCGCAAAATTCTCGTCGCGTGATCATGTCCTTAATTCAGTTGTATGGAGTAGAGGTCTGCATTGCGCAAATACATGCGGACTCTCAGGCTGTGGCCCTGAAGAGAGGATAAATCCGGCTGCGTACGCCACGTAATCTCTTTCGAGACCGCATCCTCGCGCATCACTTGCGAGTCGCCACGCGCGTAGCCGGCGATTGGGTCGAGCTTCTCGTCAAGAAGTTCTACCTCAACGCTCCCATGGCTCGCATCTGCATTGATGCGCAAATGTTTCTGGTCATGTAGCAGAATTTGCCGTGTGAGCACCATGCCTTCATCATCACCCGCGTGCAGCGACACAAAGCCGTCGAGGCGCAATTTCGCGAGACCGACGGCTGCCATGACGCGCTGCCCATTCACCATCTTGCCCAGAAACTGCTGATCATCATTATGACGTGAGCCCCAGCCACTGTAGTAGATCCAGAGTTCCTTGTCGCGGACAAGCATGTCCGAAACGACCACCATTCCTCTGTCCCACGATCCCGATGGTCCGACCGGCAGAAATGGCTGCCGATTCCCGACACGAATAAAGGTTTTGCCATCGCCGCTATATGTGAGTTGCGTATCCAGGGTCTGTTGCGAGCCCTTCTCGTTCTCAAGATTCGGCGATTTTACGAGGACCGGATTCGGAGAGTTATGGTATATCCACAGAAAGCCAACGTACTTGCCTTCGTAGCTTGTTACCGGCATGCCATAAAACTCATCGCTGATCGCATCCTCTGAGTCCGGCCGCAAAATGATTTCCACAGGCGTCCAATCGATAAAATCGTCGCTTGTGGAGAAGCCAATCGTGCGGATCCCGCCTGACGCGGCGTAGCTTGGCCGGGGATAAGCTATATATTTCTGGTAATGCGGATCCCAGCCCAACGCAAAATTCGTATCACCGACATGCGTGGGCCCTTCTACGACGGGATTGCCTGCATAGGGAGTCCAATGCAAACCGTCGGGGGAGAAAGCAACTGACATTCCGAGTGGCCGGCCTTTCTTGTACTCAGCGTCGCCGCTTGGCCTGTAGTAGCCGGCCGGTATGGCTTCCGGAGTATGGGACGGGCCAAAGTCCCAGCTTAGGGTTTTATAACGGCGGGCCGGATCCGGATCGTGCTCGTCTACGACTACCGTGCTGTTTGGCCAGAACACGCGGCCAGGATTTACGATATTGTTCTCCTTCGAGCCCTTGAATTCATGCAGGCCCAAGATCGGCTTTGTCCAGTGCACCGCATCTTTGGAAGTGGCATAACAGATATAGTAGTTGTCTACCGGAACATCGTAGGCCGTGTACCACATCCGGTAAATCTTGTTGGCGTGGTCATAATGTACAGAGTGGATCCCGAACAGGTCGACAGTCCAGTTTTCCCATGGCTGATCTCCCACCATGATGGGTGCAGGCGCCTTAACAGGCTGATGTAGCACCCGGGTTACTCCTGATCGAGCTTCGACAATGGAATCGTCGATAAATAGCTGCCGATCTGTCGAGATTACTGTCGGCAACTGATTCTTATACGACTGCGCATGTAGAGCGACCGTCAACAGGGCAACCAGACACATCGTAAACCCGAAATTTTCTGCACTTCTCATAATGATGTACTTAAAAAGCTCGGCTGCGGCTCCCGGCGGCTTACCATAAAGAGATGGCGAGGATGGATCATCGTTTAAGAACCATAACCGCGCAGTTTAGGTCTTACGCACGCTGGAGGTTCCTCGGCCCCAAAAAGAGGGACTCAGAATGACAGGAACACAGCGTTTGCCGCCACACTCCCGTAATACCCCGCAATTACTCCAGTTCCAACTAACTCATCTGATCTTCATGAAGGGCCAGGCTATCCATGCCTGTGCACCTTCAGCGCGGCCAGAATGCTGGCTGCCACTTGTTTTGCTAGCTGCTCGGATCCTGTATCGGTGAAGTGAACGTTATTTGCCTTCTGGATGCTCTTCAGCCGAGGTAAGGCAAACGCATAAAGATCGTCGATAGCGATTCGGTTCTCCTCGATGATCTTCCGAGCGACGGCATTGTACGCAATGACGTCCCTGTTCCGGCGATACAGTAGAGCAACGTTTCCCTCGGGAACGGGTGTGATAGTTGCCCAGATCAGCGTGGCTCCAGTCAGTCTAAGGCTTTTTACCAGTTCCTCTAGGTTAGACTGGTATCGGTCCAGCGGTACGAGATGGGTCCCATCGTTCTTTACTCCCCCTTGTCCCAACAGCACCGTCAGATCATGCAGTCCCCAGTTAAAGTGGATGACGTCCCATTTTCCCTTGCCAAGCGATGCATCCAAGCTCCTGAGACCTCTCTCCGTGTCGTATCCGCCAGTTACAGGAATCATCAGATGGACATTCGCGCGACCTTGAAGCAAGCGTCGCGTGGCCTCTGTATAGCCATGCGCAATAGAGTCCCCGATCAATAGAACTCGCGGTAGCACAGGGTCATCTGGAACATCAGCGATGGGCAAGTTTTTGAGGGCGCTTCCAGATTGTGCGGAGAAGCTGCTGGGAATGACCAGCAGGGAACATAGAAATCCAAGCATCAGCGCCCTGGTGATTTTCTCTTGAGTTACAACCAGCGCTTTCACGCATTCTCCTTGAGCAAAGATGTCTGGCAGTCGCTAATCAAGGTGCAGCTTCGCAACGCAACGAAATCCGACGCTGCTGCCCTTCGATTCCGGCAGATGGTTAGGGTTGCGGATCGATACGCGAACAGTTACTGGCTCGCTAACGAAGGATGCGCCACGCAGAGTCCGATACGGACCAGTGGAGGGTCCAGTAGGATCGACCTGGGACCCACTCGAGAAGTAGTCATCGGCGTATATATCGTTCACCCATTCCCAAACATTGCCGAGGGTGTCGAAGAGCGCAAAGGCATTCGGCCGCTTCTGTGCTACTTCTCGTATTCCATTGCCATTCTCCAGTAAGTGTTTGGCGAAGTTCCTTTCATCTTGTTTCAAAACGCTCGTAGTGTCCAGCCGTTGGCGACCGCTGTCATCGCCGTACCAGGCGATCTCATCCAGCGCCCCATAGCGGGCCTGCTGACTGCCCCCGCGAGCCGCATACTCCCACTCTGCTTCGGTGGGCAAGCGCCCACCTGCCCAATAACAGAAATCGCGCGCATCGTACCAGGTTACGTCAACCATTGGCATCGCCCCGTTGGCCCACGCATGATTGAGCGGCGTTCCCAAAAGATCCGGCTCCGTCGGCATGGCCTTCCCGACACTTCGCGCGAAGCGCTTGTAGGCCGCCACGGTAACCTCGGTCTGTCCCATCCAGAAACCCCCACTGATTGTCACGTTATGCGAGGGCTTCTCATTGCTTCGACACGCGCTATCTCCCGAGGAGCAACCCATCTGGAACTGCCCAGGTGGAATCCATGCATACTTTAGGCCGTCTCGTGGGTTTTCGCTGACTCGCACAGACTGAGTAGTGCCCTTCTCCGCCAGGGTTGCTCTGTTCGTTAAAGCGAGCGCCTCCGTGACTGCAAGGAGCGCCAAAATGAATATCCTTGACCTTGACATATCTTCCCTGAGCCTGGGTTAAGCGGTCATAGAATGAGACATGTTCCGCCGCGTACTGATGAAATTCGTCGGCAAGCCTGATTGCTATTCAAACCAGAAAGAATACAAATCCCCATCGTGCAACGTGAACCGTAACTTCACATGTTTTCCTCGAAGGTCCGCAACATTGGTTTTGCCTCTCCAGCGAACCAAATGGCGCATGTTATCGGATCGAATCGGGGAACAGTCTCCCGCTCCGTAGCCAGGAAGCCGGTTACCATCTTCGTCCAGGATCTCAGCCCGTAATTCACCGCGAACGTCCGCATTGGCCGCCAATGTCGCTCCCGCAACTTCGAGCGGCTTGGTTGTGAGCGCACCGGCTGCGTGTCCTGCTCTTAACGATACGAATCCATCAAGGCGAAGCGTTGCAAGGCCAATCGCCCACTGCTTTCGCGTTCCATTCTCAATCCATCCCTCTCGAACGCGCCGCAAGGCTGCATTCGGGGGCGCAATCGTCGTTGAGGTCCCGTTCCTTTGTTTGATAACCGTATCGTTTGTGTAAGGGACGTTCCATCCGGCATAGTAGAAGTAGATTCGGTTCCCATGGATCACAGGCGCGACCGGCAGAATCCCGTTGCTGTCCCAGCTCTCGGGACCGCCCTGATGGAAAAACATTTCACCAGGAGACACCCGCTGCCATCGAATCCCGTCCCGGCTGAAGGCCAGCTCCGCTTCAGCAGACTTTTCTCCCTCAAAAATCCATAGCAACCCCAGATAGGCATCGGAATAAAGAAAGGCTGCAAGACCCTTAAAGTCTCTGTTTCGATCAGAAGGCTCTGCCACCAGTACCGGTTCCGGCTCTGACCAAGTAACGAAGTCCGCGCTGATCGAGCGGCCGATCGCGTCACTTCGCGAGCGGCCGGCCCTGGTGGGTGGTCCAGCCACCCGCGGATAAAGGACGTAGCGGCCAATATGAGGATCCCATCCCAGGAGATTGGAATTTGCCCCTCCGCGCACCGGCTCTCCGTCACCGTTCAGGCGCCAGTGGATTCCGTCTTGAGAGTACGCTTTGCAAATGACTGCGTTCCCGTTCACTACATCTACGTATGTCATCTTGAACCGACGGCGCATGTCAGGATCCGCAGCGTCCATAATGACGTTCGGGCGCCGCATCCAATTTTCGCCCCACTTCAGTATGTTGTTGGCCCGCGACCCTTGCCACTCTACTTGACCCAAGGGGACCCGAGTCCAGTGAACCCCATCTTTCGAAACTGCGTAACAGACTTTGTAACGCGTTCCGGACGGGGCGGTGGGATCGTCCAAATTTGCGCCATAGTACATCCTGAATTGTCTTGTCTCCTCATCGTAAAGAACAGGCCTGCCGTTCACCTCCAGTAACCACCTTTCCCAGGCCTCAGTACCGGTCAGAACGGGATTTCCTGAATATCGTTGGGGATGATGGAGGATCCGGCTCAGGTTCTCCTGAGAATCGATGATGAAATCATCCACAAATAGTTGCTTGCCTTTGCCAATTGGAACCGCTTCCGCAGTCGAGGCGTGCATCACGCTCAGCGACAGCGCCAAGAGAATAACTGTGGCGCTGCACATGCATAGCGTTTTTGATAAACGACGGGCTGGCGATGCAGTCATTCCAAGAATTCCTAAACTGTTCGCGCTCCGGGTTGTAAAAAGTCCAGGCGGTAGAAACCTTCGTGATTGCTCACGGCGTTCCTCGCAATGTGTCTATCGACACGCGTCACTGCGACATGCACTCCCTCGATTACGGCGCCCGATGGATCACGGACTGTGTCAAGAATGGGGCCCTGATTGGTTGTTTGCGCAACACAGAGTGGAATGAGACCAGCGCCAGAAGTATCGAGAAAGAGGTTTTCACGACGGCCCTCCGAGATTGACACCACGCAGGCCGGTCGACTGTCGGCGGTCTGCTTCTTTACTTCAATTGAGGTGCGTTCGTCAAGGACTTTTTTTCAAGACTTTTCCCCGAAAACATATGCTATTATTGTCACTGCGGGAAGGGACCTTCCAGAGGTGAGCCCAATCAGTGTTCTGTCGACAGTCGTCGACGCGTACGCGACAGTCTTTCCGCACGGGCCTGGATTATTCTGCCGAAATCAAAGGCAAAATCCGTTCGCCTGTCATTGTGCGCCGTTCAACCCCTTATCCCGGAGGGCGCTCTCGCCTGTACGCCGGAGAGCGTCTGACACGCTACAGGGCGGTCACGTTCGCCAACTTGGCGAGACGTCAGTGAAGACGGAATCAACAAGCGCGCCTACCCTACCCGTCTTCTCCGCCGCTTGGCTAATGCAACAGACAAACATCATGCCGAACGACGGAACAGAGCCAGAGGAGAAAGATGAATTTTCTTAGCCCCAGAGTTACATGAGAATTGGAGGCCTTCAAAAATGAACTCTGCCCAAGACCCAGGCGCTCCGCCCGATACTAGCAGGCGAACCTTTTTTAAGCACGCGGGGATTGCCGCCATTTTGCCGCTCGCGAAGCCATCACAACTTGCCAATGTGTATTTCGCTGCGAAGCCATCCCAGATAAGCAGGAGTAAGTTTGCAAGAGCCCCTTGGACAACCGCTTTACCGAAGTATCCTGACTACGCGGCATATGCTCAACTCCCCGATGGAAGGTTGATGCAGATTTTTGATGTGCGAGCAGATGGCGAAACCGCTGCTCGTTATTCAACGGATGAGGGGAATTCCTGGAGTGAAGCCGAAACACTCTTTAAGCTTCCCAAGAAAAAAGGGCAGTGGAGCCTCTCCAATGTCCTTTTGGACCACGAAGGCGAGATGCATATCTTTTACCAGCTCTACTACACGGTTGCCGAAAGTAAAGAGGTGCTAGATATTACCGGAAATGTGCGGCCCAACTCTATATATGATATGCGTTATGACGTCTGGCACGTTCGATCCACCGATGGGAAGAAACATTGGAAGTCTCCGAATCCTGTCTGGCAAGGTTATTCGGGGTCGATGCTATCAGTAATTCAACTTCGGAGCGGCCGAATCGTACTTCCCCTCTCCGTCTTGACGCGCCGCGCATGGAGCAATCCTGGGACAGGTTTAGACGCTTTTACTTTCATGGGCCGGTTCAGTTCGAAGGTGGTGTATTCGGACGACGGAGGAGAAACTTGGCATCTCTCTCCGGTGGAGCTCAAGAGCTCAATGCCTTATATCGGCGCCGATGGAATGATTGAGCCTGTAGTCATTGAGTTGAGAGATGGTCGGGTCTGGATGGTCATCCGCACACCGAATGGCCGCTTTTATGATTCCTTCTCCGAAGACGGTGCAGAATGGTCCCATTCCCAACCTACCCGTATTCTCTCTTCCGATTCGCCGGCTGCTCTGGTACGCCTGAAAGATGGACGGATCCTTATCTTGTGGAACAACTGCCTCAGGTATCCCTATGCCCAGGGTGGAAGGCACGTGCTTCATGCTGCCATTTCCGAGGATGAGGCGCGAAGCTGGCGTGGCTATCGAGAAGTGGACCGCGACCCTCGCGTGAACGAACCCCATCCCACAGATGGGGATTATGGTGTGGCTTACACACAACCAGAGGTAACGAAGGATCAGAAAATCATCTTCACGACACAATCGGATGGCAAGCCAGCCTTGCTACATTTAGACCCGGAGTGGCTGTATGAAACCGAGCGACGAGCTGATTTTTCCTCTGGCCTAAGAGACTGGTCCTATTTTGGGACTAAGGGCGTCGAAGCGGTGCCGAACCCGGAGACGCGAGGGGTTCAAGCACTTCAAATCCGCAAGCCCGAGTTGGAGTGGCCAGCGGCAGCGGTTTGGAATTTCCCCATGGGGAGGAGAGGGCGTTTGCTGCTCAGGATTTTGCTGAATCCTGGTTTTGAAGGCATGCGCTTGGGACTCACCGATCATTTTTCGGTTCCCTTCGACCCCGAAGACCAAGTCTACAATCTTTACAACCTTGAAATCGGTTCAAAGGGGAAACTCGTCGGCGGAGAAAAGCTGGAGCCAGCTCGCTGGCACAATCTAGAGTTCGACTGGGATTGCATCGCGGGACAATGCCGCGTAATGGAGGATGGTCGCCCAATCGAAACCCTGCGTCTGACGAGAGAAGCAACAGCCGGCGTGTGCTACCTCAGACTAGTCTCGACGGCGGAGAAGACGGATATGGCAGGATCACTTGTTGAATCCGTCGACGCTGATGTCTCGCAAAGTTGGCAAGCGTGATCGTTGCACGTCGCGCGATGCTTATTCCAGTCACATGGCGGGACAATACGGCATGCTGCATACCGAGCTGTCCAAGGACGGGCCGCATCCAAATGCGACAGGATTTCGGGGGATGGCGCCACCTCGCGGAGTAGGCAGCCCAGCGCGCCCTCAATTCTCAGCAGTTAGGCAACGGTACTCAGCTGGAGCCTTGAGTTGTGATGGCGCTATGAACCGGGTTCTCACCTCGTGGTGAATTTGTTTCACTGTTTCACCTAGTGCAAACATGTTCCCAATGTTCTCGGCGTGTCATGCAGGGTTGTTAATCTCCACTCGATGACGAGCCTCCGCGCTCACGGTGTCGACAATATACAGCGGACTTGCTGACGAAAAGTTCGGGCCACCTTAAAATTAAACAACACGCGGTTTAGCGCTGCAAATGCTGACTGAAACCTGGGTTTCACCATAGACTTCCCCGGAGAAACTGCCCCAGAAAAACTTGCTTGACAACTCAGTCGCATGAGAGTATAGCTACCTGCCGACAGTCGACGGTCGGCTGTTCCCCGGCTCCGTCTGGAGGCGTGCGCATGAAAACACTTTGCTCAATACTTCTGGCGCTGGTTCTCGCTCCACTTTGCTTTGCGCAAACAACCAATGAGGGTTATCGCCGGAGTCCGTATTGCAGCGACTAATCTCGATACCCGCGTTACGCGGAACACCGTGACGAACCACGAAGGTTCCTACCGCTTGGACTTTTTGCAGCCCGGTCCATACGAAGTTCGAGCCAAAATGCAGGGGTTTGCAGACACTGCCCTCACCGGTCTTACCCTTACGGTCGGCCAACTCCTACGAGCGGACCTGAAGATGGTAGTCGGAAGCACACAGGAGACGGTCACAGTAACCGCCCCAGGAGGCGAACTGAACACTGAGACTGCGGCCCTAGGGAACGTAATCCCAAACCAAGCGATTGATAACCTTCCGTTGAACGGGCGGGAGTTTATCGCATTGGCAGCGTTGGCGCCGGGCGCCAGTTCCGGCAACCCGAAGCGGGGCGCCATCGTGAGCCGGGGATATACGATCGCCTTTAACGGAGCCCGCGCTTCCTATAACAACTACTTCGTCGACGGCGCGGAGAGCACTGATCCGTGGGACAGCTCGCTCAAATCTTCCCCTATTCTGGATTCCATCAAAGAATTTAGGGTAGAAACGAGCATGTATTCTGCCCAGTACGGACGTTCTGGCGGCGCTATCATCAGCGCTGTTACGAAATCAGGCACCAACAACTTCCACGGCGATCTTTATGAGTATCACCGCAACAAAGCATTGGACGCGCTTCCCTACTTCTTTACCGATCCCAGGTCAAAGGAGCCAGGCTATCTGTTTAACCAGTATGGGGGCACGATTGGAGGGCCGATCAAGAAGAACAAGAGTTTCTTCTTTTTCGCTTTCGAACGGTTTAACGAAAAGAAACCTGGCTCATTGATTGTAAGCCAAGCGCCCACTGCTTTAGAGCGGGTTGGGGATTTCTCACAGAGCATTAATCAGTACGATGGCCAGCCAGTGGTATTGAGAAACCCGTTCACCCTAGACCCCATTCCCGGTAATGTTTTGCCAGCAAGTTTAATTAATCCAGTCGGAAAATTCCTGATGACCCTCATGCCGGAGCCGAATTTTAACGATCCGGCCAACCCGCTTGCAAACCTGCACCTATTCCGCGGCGGTACGTTCGCCCAAAAAAAGTATCTGGGACGGTTTGATCATAACTTTAATGAGAGTAATCAGGTTTCCGCCACCTACGAATACGATTACTACGACGACGGCAGCGCTTCTTATGACAAATATAGCGATACTGTAAGTCAGAACCATAACCAGGATTGGACCGCCACGTATACCCATACTTTCAAGCCCACTTTGGTCAATGATCTGCACTTCACGTATTCACGTTACTGGGCCGGAAGTCTGCCCGCCATCGCCGATAAGAACTATGCGGCTCTTTGGGGAGTCAGCACGGACCTCCAGAATGCAGCCGGCGCTCCTGGTATTGATATCTATGGCAAAGAGGGCTACTACATGGGCGGCGCTTCGATATACACGCATGACGATAAGACCATGATTTTTAGCAACAACCTCACATGGTCGAAGGGTCGCCACACCCTGACGTTCGGCGGCGATTTCAGGCATCAATTCTTCGGCTGGATCAATGGCGCTGGGACTGCTTCTTACGCCTTCGGGTTCTTGGACGGGGCCTCCCAATATGCGAAGTATCAGACGTATTACGGATACACAGGAACTCCATGGGGGGACCTGCTAGCCGGTGTCCCCGACTGGGTGACAGCCGGCTTGGGCCGAGGCATCGACATGCCTCTCGCTCGGAATACTCTATCTGCGTACGTGCAAGATAATTGGAAGGTGCGGCCACGTCTGACCCTTAACCTGGGCTTGCGATGGGATTACGACGCACCGTTCGCCATGCAGAATGGAAACTACATGACGATCGATTACAAAACGTTTACCCCTCGTTATGCGAAAGGAGCTCCGGCAGATCTGCTGGCCGGGTTGCAGTATCCTTACGAGACCAACGGACCCAACCGTCCGTACGATCCATCGTTGAGAAATTTCGCTCCGCGCATCGGCTTTGCCTTCAGACTGTTCAACGATGAAAGGACCGTGATCCGTGGAGGCTATGGACTCTTCTTTATCAGCCAGCCCGCAGACCTCACCACACTCGGATCATATGCGTATCCTTTCCAGACTTACACCGGGTACATTTATACTAAGGCACCAGCAGGGACTCCCCAAGTCGCGACTGGTGTGTACACCGTGGATCAACATGTACCCGGCCTGAATACTATTTTCGGCCAAAATCCCGGTTACTTCACCTTCATATCTCCGAATTTCCCCTTGAGCTACGTTGAAAATTACAATTTGAGTTTTGGAAGGGATTTAGGTCACCGCACCGTCGCCGAACTGGGCTTCGTGGGATCGCATGGAGTAAACCTGAGCGGCGAGATTGCGACATCAACCTACTCACAAGACATGGTGAAATCTTTGCAGGCGAGAATAAACGGCTGGGGATACCAAGCGATGCATGAGGAGGGATTCAGTTCCTTCTATGACAGCCTGCAAGCAACGCTGCGCAAGGACATGTCGAACGGGGCGTTCTTCCTCGGTTCTTATACTTGGAGCCACGCCATCGCGGACTCCTCCAATGACGAGAACAACGAGCAGCTCACTTCTACTATCAGCTCTTACGTCGTTCTGGCGTTCCATAGGTGCGATCCACTGCCGATTTTGATGTGCGTCACCGATTCAGCTTTAGCGGAGGCTGGCAGCTTCCGCTCGGCCGGGGTAGGCGTTTCGGCGATAACTGGAATCGTTATCTGAATGGCATCCTGGGTGGATGGCAGGCTAACACCATCGTGACTTTCCAAAGCGGATTCCCGTTCTCTGTCCGCGACGCAACTGGCGGAGTTCCCGACCGCATCTGCGACGGGAACCTGCCGAGTTCCAGGCGCACGGTTGCGGTGTGGTACGACTCCAAGTGCTTCCTTCCGGCTCCCTTTATAACAATTACTAACCCAGTCACAGGGGTGCAAAGCCAAGTCCAGAGAGCAGGCAATGCCGGCGCTAATATTATCCGTGGTCCAGGCACAAACAATTGGGATATTGGCATCGAAAAGTTCTTCCCGATCCACGAAAGCACAAGACTGCAGTTTCGCTCGGAGCTCTTCAATGCGGTCAATCACCCCTCGTTCATAGGACCTTCTGGAACTTTTTTCTACACCTATGATCCGAGCATCAAGCGCGTGGGAAACGCCCGCGATGTCCAGTTCGCGCTGAAGCTCTTCTTCTAGCGGAGCTGGCAGTTCTCCGATCCGAAAACGAGTTTGTCGCGAAGTTCGATTGGAAGGGGCCGTGGAGCCCCCGATTGCCGCACTGGCGGCGCCCGCTCAGAAAACGGCGTCAATGGACTACCGATCGCTGTTCAAATCCTCAGAAATAAAGCATGCAAGGGGCGCTTTTCGCAATTTGGGGCCGGTCATCCACGGCCTTCAGTGTGATGTCGAGTAATTTTGAGGGTCGGAACGAGAAGAAAAGGTTAAATTGCATTCTCACCACGAGATTTGGAGTTCAGAAAAGATGATCGATAAATTGACGCGGCGGGAGTTCGAACGCCTGGTTGGATTCACAATGATCGGGTCCTCCATGCCCTCGCTCGGTACCGACGCCGAGGCAGGTCCTTTCGTCTCCACTTCCGAGGACTCACGAGCGGTATACGAGGCAAATCGCGAAACGCAGCCAGGTGCACTCCCGCCGTGGGCCGATGTCGTCGCCGGGAGATGGGCGAACGCTTCGAAGGCCACCCTGCTCATCGACATGAGCGTGTGTCATCCGGTGTCGGCGCTCTCGCCTCAGGCGAAAACCGGGTACTGGCAGGTCGTTCCCTACGAGCTCGCCGGTGGAACTCTGGGAAAACTGCTCTGGGCTGCGTTGGAGCAGCGCGCGCCGGAGATCCGATTGCCGTTACGCGTTAAGGGCTGGCACGCGATCTTCGTCGGCATCTATGCGACCGTCTTAGGACCGTCGACGTTATGGTTGAAGTTGGACGGGGACGTTTCTGCCCAGCCCCGCACGAGCGAGGAGTATGCGCCCTACGGCAGCTTCACTGAGGTTTTTTTCAAGGTTGCCGAATTGAACGACACCACCTTGTACATCAAGCAGCAGTCCGCGGGTGCGGCTTTCTCTGCGGGACTGGTCAATGTCAAACTTATCCCTCTGAGCAACGAGGAAATCTCTGGCTTCCTGGCTGACCGCGATCAACGAACGACTCGCAGGCTGGCGACCACAAACGACGGAGTAGGCTACCTAATCAATCATCGTCCGACCACGGTTGAGGACCTTCTGCGAGAAGTCGAGGTATTCCGTCACACCGATTTCGGTACCCTGCTCTTGCACGTAGGTGGCGCGGATGGGCTCAACTACCCGTCGCAATACGGCCACATGCTTTCGGATCACATGGATGGATACGTTTATCCAGATCCGACATACAAACAATATGGCGAGGCAGTGCGGGAGCTAGCTAAGAAGGGGATCAATCCCACCAAAGTGCTCATTGAGGGCGCGCACGCCTTGGGTATGAAGGTTCACGTTGGCATCCGCCCGGCCCTTTGGACTTACTACGAACCTCTCCAGAGATTCTTCGACTCGCCTTTCTATCAAGCTCATCCCGAGTGGCGGTGCGTGGATCGGGACGGCACTCCGGTGGCACGCATGAGTTGGGCGGTGCCCAAGGTGCGGAGGCATCTCGTCGATGTATTGCGCGAGGCAGTGGGTTTCGGTGCCGACGGCGCTCACTTGGTCTTCTGCCGCGGTGTCCCCGTCGTTTTGTACGAACCGTCGTTCCTAGAGATTTTTGAGAAACGTTATGGCGAAGATCCTCGGAAATTGGACGAGGAATCGGACCCGCGCATCAAGCAAGCCTGGGTGGAGGTCGTGACAACATTTATTCGCGAGGCTCGTGCAATGCTTGACGAGGAACAAAATCGCCGCGTTGACGGCAAACACCTAGAGCTAAGCGTCATGGTCTTCGGCAACGAGTACAACAACTTGCTCTATGGACTTGATGTGCGACGGTGGGTTACTGAGGGGCTAATCGATGAGATTTTTTTGGATCAATGGGGTATCGGCAGCAAAAAGGCAGGCGTCGACATAGACTTCTTCCTTGACGTTTGCCGGCCGAAAGGCATCCCTTTCTTTCCGTCATACACCGTGTTCTCCCCGCCCGCCTACGATAACACCATCAGCCAAGCACTCTCTTGGTACGAGAAAGGGGTGCATGGGGTCGTGTTTTTTGATGCCGGAGGCGAAAAGGTGGCGCAGGGGACAGTGGTCTCACGCTTGGGTCACGTAGATGAATTGCGATTACGCGACGCGAAAGAATCCGGCGCGCCGAAGCCCGTCGTTCAGATACGATTTCACCGTTTGGGAAACCTCGTCATGGACGGGCGCTTTCCTCCAATCGGGGGCGGCTAGATTCTGGTTCGCATCGCGAAGTACGACAGGAAACAACTGTCCCGATAATTTGTGACACTCATGTGCAGTCGATCAGAAAGCATTCGCTTGCTTGTGCTGGTAATGACATTGACAAGCCTGTCTTTTCCTCAGGTAACAGAGGCGGCCTCAAGCACTCTGTGGCAGATCGGAACGTTCAACGATTCCTCGACCGAATTCCATGGAAATATCGACTTCAAAAACGCTCTAATGGACCTAGTGTATGTAGTTGGCAAGAGCGATTCCGCGAAAGACTGGACCGCTTTTCAGCCTGCGTCCCATGATGCGAATTGGGGGGCTAGGCCACATCCTTTAACTATTCAGTTTGATTTATCCGAAGTCCCCACGGGGCTCTATTCGATGAGGATAGGGCTATTGGTCAGGACTCTGCGCGTGCCGTGGCTCGAAGTCGAAGTCAATGGTCACCGGGGCTGGTTCTACCAACACCCCAAATTAACCTATGCCTCGGGTGCAATGGATGCTGGCGCCATGCCTACCTCAGCAGAATCCACGATCCGATTCCAGATCCCCACAAATTTTCTCAAACGAGGCGTGAACAGGCTTGTGCTGACAGCACTCGACGAGGCTTCTCGAGTGCCGGAGACGCGTAGCCCGACGTATCGATCTTATCGATACGGAGAGAGTCGGCTCGATTATGACGCCCTGGAAATGGACTACGCCCCTACTGGCACCTATTCTTCCAACGAAGGTCACGTTGACGTCGTGCCCACGATCTTTTACCGGCGTGAGGGCAATGAGCTTGTGGAACTGGTGGACGTGTTCCTGCGTCTGGGAGAAGTTTCAAAGTGTCGTGATGTCACATTGGTTCTGGGGAACCACCGGTACTCTCAGAAACTGCAACCCGGCCGCGACTTCGGAGAGTACTTGCTGACCGTGGAGGTGCCAGAATTTAGTTCTCAGCTACCAGGCGAACTGGTTCTGTGCGACAAAACGCACCTACGCCATTTTCAGACTGAACCTGTTGTTCCAGCTAAAAAGTGGAGAGTGTACATCGTGCCCTCCTCGCATCTCGACATTGGTTATACGGACTACCAAGCAAAGGTTGCGGAAATTCACGCCCGAATGCTTGACGATGTAATTGAAGCGATCCACGCCCGACCCGATTTCCGTTTTGAGCCTGACGGTTTCTGGGTCGTCGAGCAGTTCTGGCGAAGTCGCAGCGAAGAAGATAAGAAAAGGTTCTTGCAGCTCGTAAAGGAAAAG
The DNA here is from genome assembly GCA_003225055.1 of Acidobacteriota bacterium. Lineage (GTDB taxonomy): Bacteria > Acidobacteriota > Terriglobia > Terriglobales > Acidobacteriaceae > Gp1-AA122. The sequence goes on along the minus strand of QIAU01000191.1, from coordinate 6,417 downwards.
AAAATCCAGTTACCGGCTCAGTACGCCAACCTTCTGACGGGGTCCGCCTCTCTTGAAACTCTGATTCGTTCTCTTTATCCCAGCCACCGTTTCTCTAGCAAATATGGTGGGAACTTCAATTATGCCGCCATCACTGATGTGCCGTCATACTCGTGGTCCTATGCTTCGATTCTCGCTGCTGCGGGCCTGAAATACTTCATTGCCGGCAGCGACGGCTATCGCGGCCCGATTCTCTACTTCGGGCGCTTGCACGAGAAATCTCCTTTCTGGTGGGAAGGGCCAGATGGAAATCGGGTTTTAACGTGGTACTCGCGCATTTATTCGCAGCTAGAGGAGATTTTTGGTCTGCCTCCACAGGTGCAAACGGGCCGAGACTCTCTTCCTCTCTTCCTGCAAAACTACCCGGCACAGACTTATAAGCCGAGTTCAGTGATCTTGTATGGCACGCAGGGAGACAATGTCGGGTTTTTCCCTCAACAAATCTCTGTGGCGGACGAGTGGAATAAGGAGTTTGCCTACCCTCGGATAGAATTTTCCGGCGTTCAGGAAGCGATGGAAAAGATCTTCGCCGAGGCAGGTAGTTCCATACCGGTTGTGCGAGCAGACGGTGGGCCGTATTGGGAGGACGGAGTGGCCTCCGACGCATTTTTTACCGCTATGAACCGATCGAACGAAGAGCGTGCGCTGTCGGCTGAAAAGCTTGCGACAATCAGCTCGCTCCTTAATCCGCTTCTTAAGTCGGAATCCGAGTCATTTCGTGAACTCTGGCGGGACGCCATCCTCTACGAAGAACATACTTATGGAATCCAAGGTCTGGCGACATCTCCCGATACCGAGCAGCACAGTCGGCAGCAGGAGATCAAGGAGAGTTTTGCAATCGGGGCAAAGCACCTGCTCGAACATTTGCTGCTTCGGGCCGTCGCCGCAATCGAGAATTACATTCCAACCGAGGAGGGAACACTCGTGATCTTCAATCCGCTCAATTGGGCTCGCAGCGGATTGGTGGAAGTCGACCTTGATAAAGGCAAGGAGCTTTGGGATTTGTCAAAAAACAATGCCGTTCGGTTTGAGGTTCTTTATAGCGGTCAGTCATTCCGACGCGTTCGTTTTCTGGCCCCGGATATCCCGCCCATGGGGTACAAGTGTTATGCTAGTAGACCCGCCAGCCCGGATGCCCAAAATCCGCCGACTGACTTCCGAACGACGATCGAGAGCGACTTCTATCGCGTCTCTTTGGATCCTGAGAGCGGCGCCGTGCAAAGTATTTTCGACAAGGACTTGAACCAGGAGCTGGTGGACGTAACCAGCCCATATCGCTTTGACCAATACCTCTACGTCACCGGCGGTGATTTGCGTCCTAATAGTCTCGTCGATTCCCGAATCGACACGTCGCCTCCCATCCTCGAGGTCCATCGCGCCCGCGGCGGGCGGCTGCGGTCGGTAACTCGAACCCCGTTCGGAACTGTCGCCCGGCTGGAGAGTTCGGACGTCAATACCCCTCAAATCCAAACCGAGATTATTCTGTTTGATTCACAGAAGAAGATCGAGTTCATTAATCGCGTGAACAAAGACAAGATTTACGCCAAGGAGGCTGTCTATTTCGCCTTCCCCTTCGCCATGGCTCACCCGAATTTCAGCTACGCAATCCAAAATGGATTTGTTGATCCGACAAAAGACCAGATGCCTGGGGCAGGAAAGGAATGGTTTTCAGTTCAGCATTGGGTGTCTGTCGAGCAAGCGGACATTTCCGCTACGCTGGTTCCGGCCGATGCACCCTTGGTCACCTTCGGGGACATCGTCCGCGGGCTTTGGCCACGGGAATTTGGAAAGCGTCACGGAACCGTTTTTTCTTACGCCCTCAATAATTATTGGCCCACGAACTATGTCGGCGCCCAGGGGGGAGAGTTCGTATTCCGCTACGTGCTGAGTAGTGGCCGACCAATGAACAGGGCAGCACTTGCTCGCTTTGGTTCGGAATCAATGACGCCTTTGGAAGCGAACAAGATCACGACCATAGATAAGGTGATCGACATCCCGCGGCCGCTCAGTGCAGCAGAGGGTAGCTTCCTTTCCGTAGACCAGCCCGACGTCGATGTTGTCACATGGAAACCTGCTGAGGACGGTAATGGAACAATATTGCGACTACTCGAAACTGACGGAAAGTCGAACAAAGTAACGATCGATACGCCGCTTCTCAATCTTGAGTCTGCATGGGTCTCGAATGCCGTGGAGGAAAACCAACAGCCTTTAGACGTTTCGGCCCATCGTGTGCAGGCAAACATCGGACCTTTTCAGATCTTGACTATGCGGCTGAAGGGAGTGTCCGCGATGACCGCGGCAACCAGCCGTGGGCCGTAATATCTGTGTGTCGGGTCGGGATAAACAAAACCGTTCATTTGAGCCGAAAGCACTGGATCGTGTCGAGGGTTGAAGCTGTGCTCGGGCACCCGTGGGTAGCGCTCGTCGTGAAGGCTATCGCCCGTGCTGTTCGAGACCAATATGTTCCCGACGTCGAGTCCCTCAGCACGTACGTCAAGCAGGTCGTCGGCCGGCAGCGCGCACCGTTTGCACGGCTACAGCTTGCGGGCAGCTTCGAGCTCCTGGTTCAGATTCCTTTGGTACTCGGCGAGCCGGCGCCTGTCCTGCCGCGCACGGGCTGCGTAGTAGATCAGGCCCAGCGATCGCCGTTGGCGGCCGCTGTCATTGCGATCAGCACGGTGGATGGTCGCGGCGTGATGCACCAGCAGGTCGCCGGGCTCGGCGCGAATTGGCTGTTCTCCCTCGGCGTCTTCGGGCCCGTAGTCCGCGATGCCTTGCGAGAAACCGAGAATATTGGTGCGGGCGTGGGGGCGCAAGCCACGGCGATGCGACCCTGGAACGTAACGCAGGCAGCCATTGGATTCAGCGGCGGGGTCGAGCGCCAGCCACATGGTGGCCGCTTCGTTCGGTTCTAACATGAAGTAGAAGCCGTCCTGGTGTGGCGGCGTCGCGAAGTTGTAGCCCGGAGCCTTGTTGAACCATTCCAGTTCCTGCGGGACTGCCTTGTCGGCGACAAGCGCCGCGGCGACGCCGATCCATCTGGGACGCTCGATCAGCGACGCAAAGAATGCATCGTTCCTCTTCATGTGCGCGAGCTGCTTGAGCGATTCGGGGCGATCGCGGTCTTCGTACATTACATCAGTGCGCGGCAGCTCGGGAATGCGCGCGATGTAACGCGCGATCTCGCGTTGAAGCTCGTTCAGTTCGGCGCCCCGCAGAAAGCCTCGAATCACGACGAAACCGTGGCGGTCAAACTCGCACTTGAGCTGCTGTGGGTCGTAATATCGGATTGTCGTGTTCATGTTGGTTGCCTGTGTCATTCGAGAATTCGCATTATCGCTTTACCGGGTAGTCATTGCGATGACCTGGGCGGGCGCGTAGCCATGCTCGAGGAATGACCGCTCAAACCAACAAAGATACCCGTATGAAGCGCGCGCCAGGAGGTCGGCATCACCATCGGCGTTCCAATCGATCGCGGTGACGACCGATTCATAGGGAAGGAATGCACCGTCGCCTTCGCTTTCACGCCACTCTGGTTTGCCAGGTATGGGCTCGAGCGCGCCGCTCGAGTGCGAATTGCCGGGCGCAAGGTTGAGTGGCTGCGCGGGCAAAAAACGCGGCCCATCCCGTTGCGTGGAATTCAAGACCACGTACGCTCGGTTGCTGCCGACGACCACGTCAGGCCATCCGTCGCCGTTCCAATCGGCCACGGTAGGAACCAGCCGTGTGTGAACATCCGCGATCAGCTCAGGTTTCGCGAAAGTCGGTTTCGCGCCGCCGGAGAGATTGCGGTAATAGCGGACCTTACCGTAGGTGTCGCCAACGATGAGGTCGACCTTGCCGTCACGATCAAAATCGGCGGCGGCAACGGTGGTGCGCGCGCCCTGCAGCACATCGAAATCCCACGGGTGGTCGGGAGCGGGCCCGACCTTGATCGGGTTCCCATCGTCCATCGTGAGCCGGACGCCCTCGGTGTCGAACTTTACGTCAGTACCCGTGCTGAGGTTGCGATGGAAGTAGACCCAGCCCTGGTGAACACCGTACAGAATGTCGGGCTTGCCGTCGCCGTCGAGATCGGCGACGTAAGTAGAGGTCCACTGATCGCCGGTCGGCGACTTGTGGAAGATCTTCTCGCCGGGGCCGAGAATACTCTGGTCGGGGCCGAAGAATTGCGGGTTCCCTTTGTTGAGATTGAGCTGCACGCTGAACCCGTGGACCAGATCGAAGGCTACTCCCACAGCGGCGACGTTTCCGTGCCGATGTTGTAATAGATGGAAACGTCCGTATCCCGCGCGACCACAAGGTCGAGCAACCTATCTCCGTTGAGGTCGACGAGGCGCGGTGCGGCGACCGCACCCGCTGGAAACTTGCCTTTTACCGGGAACTTCTGCTTCGCGAACTTCGGAGCGGTGCGGGTGCCGACGTTCTTAAAATAATAGAGATAGTTTTCGCTTGACGACGAGTCGCCACCCTCTTTCGTCATCGGCATGTCACCCGAGATGATGTCGATCAGCCCATCGCCGTCAACGTTTGCGGCGGCCGGCGCGGCGGCCCAGCCCACATCGAGCGGTTCGCCGTCGGCCTCGACTGGCCCGGCAAAGTGCAGGATCGGCGTGTGGTCCGGACCCCAACCCTTGTTTTCGAATAGATAAATGCGCCCGGTGACGTAGCCGCCGGCGAGGATATCGACGCGCCCGTCGCCGTTGATGTCAGCGGCCGCAAGCACCGGGTGGTAGTCGGTTTTGTAGACGTCCTTGATCTCGGGGACCGGCTCATGCGGCAACTGAAACGGCTTACCGTCGTCGGTACGGATCAGGCCCTTGTAGACCAGCTTGGGCTCGGCGTTGGTGCCGATGTTCTTGTACCAGACGGCGCGGTTCCATTCGACGCCGCAGACCAGATCCTGGACACCGTCACCGTCCCAGTCGATGACCAGGGGCGTTGCGCTAAAGCCGACATCGAGCGGCTTGCCGTCGGCGGTGAACATCAGCTTCGCGTAAGGGAAGCTGGGGTGTTGCTTCGTACCCCGATTTGGATACCAGACGACGCCGCCTCGCTCGCCCCCGACGATAATGTCGGTCAAGCCGTCGCCGTTCCAGTCAGCCAGTTCCACGCGGCTGAGCAGCATGCCGTGCGTGCTCGCGCCGGTTTCTTCTATGCGTTCGCCGCCGTCGCCGACAAAGCCCGTGCGTGGCAGAGCGTCGGGCTGCCGGTCCGGCGGGAGCAGGTCAAAGTAGATTGCGTAGTACGAAGCCGCACGGCCACGCTGCGTGTGCGTCCACGCAAGATTGCCTCCGTCCCATTCGCCGAGGGTCTCGTAAAAGTAGCCCCAGTTGCGCTCGGGGAGGAACTTCAGTTCGCCGGTGTCCGGGTTGATGTTGCCGACAACTTCGGGAAAATCCTCCGGGATGGTGTCGTCGTACCAGCGGTACGGCAGCTCCCACGCCGCGTGCGCATAGGCCCACTTCCCGTACGGAACAGGTTTCCCCGTCTGCGGGTCGTACTGCTCGATTTCGAACGAGCCGACATCGATCTTCCCGTCCGAATGCGTCCGTAGATGGACCTCGTCCGCAGTGATGTGAATCCGCGTGGGCATCTCGTCGGAGGCGCGGCCGTGGAGGTCGAACGGATCGACACGGACAAGAATCCGGTTTTTCCCGTGTCCCGCCCACTGTGGCTCTGCCGATGTGGCGCCAAAGATCAGCAACAAGAACGCAAGTGCGGCGATGAGGATTAAGACCCGAAGGATGCGCAGGATCGGCGAGGAGTGTGCGATTGCGTGTTTCGTCATGGTTTTGCCTTTTCGTGAGTTCCCATGTTTTGGTAAACCGCTCGCGCGCGCATGAAGGTGGCTAGCACGTCGTCGCGATGCGCCTCGGTGGTGAACTTGCCTTCCGTGCGAATGCGCTCGATGAGCGCGTCGAGCCAATGCAGGCAGAACTGGCGAGCCGTCTCGGAGAAAATCGGCTGGTCGTCGACGTACACATACGATGGGCTGCTGTGCGCCAGCAATACGAGGGTAGGGGAGTGCCGCTCCGACCAGCGCGATGGGCCGTTGGCGATGCGATCGCTGTTGGGTCCCCAGACGCGCGCGGCGATCCACGAACTCTGGGCCAGCCCCAGAACCCCGCGCCACGCCAGGCCCTCCGTAGGCATGGGGCTTGACGCTTCCGCCACGACCTGGCCATTGGCGACGATTTCCAGTTTGCTGACCGGAATCGGAGAAACTACGCTGACACCGAGAGACACCTTCGCGGGCGCGGCGAAGCGGCGCTCACTGCCCGGCTGCTCACCGTCGCTGTCGAAGAGCATTAGAGGCCCGACGGTAGCAAACGCGCGGCCGCGCCGCAGCTCATTGATCCAGCTCGTGTAGTCGCC
>QIAU01000276.1 GCA_003225055.1 Acidobacteriota bacterium | reverse complement strand
TTCTCGCGCCATTTCTCGCGCAGTATCTAAACGATGGAGCGCCGCAGGCCGACGTCGCGCCGGTAACCGCATTTGAGACCGGCACCAACCGATGGAGGCGCTTGCCCGCCTGGCCAGCCGGTTGTGCGAGTGGCTGCACAATTCATGCCACGCCGCTTTATCTATCAGCAGGATTGCGGCTAAGTCTCTCCGCGCCAAAACCAAACGACGCTCCTTTCGACGAGTACATCTCCGATCCAGCGAAGCCAGTTCCCTATCGCGCGCGCCCCAATCAACCCGTTGGCTATAGCGGCCGATTCACCTGGTCACAATGGCTGGTGGACGACCAGCGCGAAGCCTCCGGGCGGCCTGACGTGCTGGCCTTTGTTTCTGATGAATTGCGCGAGCCCGTCAAAATCAGCGGACAGCCCACCGCTAACGTGGTCGCGTCCACCAGCGGCACCGATTCTGACTGGGTCGTCAAATTGATCGACGTCTACCCCGACGAAGTCGCGGGCCAGGAAGAAATGGGCGGCTACCAATTGATGGTTTCCGCAGACATCTTCCGCGGCCGTTATCGCGAGAGCTTGGAGACTCCCAAAGCCATCACGCCGGACAAGCCCCGGCTTTACAGATTCAACTTGCCTACGGCGAACCACGTTTTCCTGCCGGGACACCGCATCATGGTGCAAATCCAGTCCAGCTGGTTCCCCCTCTACGATCGCAATCCGCAAACGTTTGTGCCGAGTATTTTCTGGACCAAACCCAGCGACTACCGAAAAGCCGCGCAGCGCATTTATCACTCGCCGAGCCAGGCGAGTTTCATCGAATTGCCTTGCGTGGCCACGCCTTAGCGTCCTTAAAACTGCATACGGAAAACCAAAAATGGGGCCCCCGCTTGGGATCGGGGCCCCTTGAAGGCGCGTTTCCATTGCTGGCGTCGTTTTCACGCCAGCGTGTGGGGTCATCCATCTAGCTTCCCTCTCCGAGGCAGGTGGGAACGATCTGTAAGGAGCTACAAGCAAGCCTCTTCCCCCTGCCTTGTCTCTCCACACAGCTCGTCAACGAAACGCGCCTGCACACGGGGATAATGCAAGGCTCCATCCAACTCGAAACGGGGCAAGAAAGCGGCTAAGTATTTTCCTATGTTAAAGTTAGAGTTGTAGCGCTCCGCAACGATGGGCTCCAAAACCGGACTCGAAATTCAAATCGGAACTCCGCCTGGATTCTCAAAGCCTCCGGCGCCGGTTTTCTGGGAGAGCTGAAACACTCTGATTCACCTCAATTACCCGGGTAATGGAACTCCCAAGCATTCTGCGCTATCGGTTTTTCTTTCCAAGCCTACCTAAAATGGCTCATGCAAAGTTTCCGCACTGGAACACTCTCAGGAACGGCATCCTTCCTGCGCCTGGTTACGGTAAGCATCTGTCTTCTCGCTTGCTCGCTCCCTCTGCTCGCCAATACGCCCTCTCTGCTGCGCAGCGTCCCCGCTGGAGGATGCTATTGCCATTGTGCGGCATCCAACGTTCACGGCGGCTGCGTGAAAATGTGCGACTCAAAACGCTATGCCTTTCGCTGGTGGGCGGCGAGATGCGCGAAGCCTCACCTGCACACGCCTCCGCCTGACTCCCACGCGGGCCCGCGGTTTCCGCATCCCCGCCGCTTCGAACACGCGCTACTCTGGAATCAGTTTTCAATTCTCGGTTTTTAGTTTTTTGTTTTTAGATTTGGCTTTTCTAGGTTTGGTTCCAAGGCCTTCGATTTCTGCGTCGCAGCTCTTCATTCCGCGATTCCCTCCATCTTGTCAGAATGTACCTTCAATTCCCGTTGCAGTCGATGGCTGGCGAAACATCGCCCTGTCGAGAGAAACTTGTATCGCGAGCCCGTCGCGTTGGGAAAGGGCAGCAGCAATTTTTTCGCGGGTATCCTTCAGGACGTTCGCTACGCGCTGAGGATGCTTCGCAAATCCCCCGGCTTCACCGGCATCGCCGTGCTCACTCTCGCTCTCGGCATCGGCGCTAACACCGCCATCTTCAGCCTCATCGCAATCCGTCAGGACGTCTGCTCAATTCCCAATCCCCGAAGCAGCCTGATTAACTGCCATTCGGAAGCGCCTAACCCCAGGGATAGTCGGCTCGTGAAACATCCACTTGACTCGCAGGTCGCGCCGTCGTTGAATATGTTGTGACGCCATATATGGAGAGAACAATTTCACAGACGGAATGGAAAAGGGGCAGCTCCGAACTCCTCATTCTCTCGCTCGTCGAAGCTCGCCCGCGCCACGGCTACGAAATCAGCAAACTCATCGAGCAACGCTCCGGCGGCACCATTCGTTTCCACGTGGCCTCGCTCTACCCAATGCTCTACCGCCTGGAACGACGCGGCTGGCTGCAGGGCCGTTGGGTTGAAAAAAGCGGACAGCGCCGCCGCCGTTACTATCGTCTGACGCGCCAGGGTCGCCGAGTCCTCCATTCGCAGCTTCGCGGCTGGCGGCAATTCGTGGCTGGCATCAATCGCATCACGGAGGCAGAAAATGCCTGAATGGAAGCGAGAAGTTCTCCGTAGACTCGCTCCGCTGAGACTTGCACCAACGCGCGAAGCCGAAATTGCCGACGAACTCGCGCAGCACCTCGAAGACCGCTACCAGGAACTCCTTGCAACCGGCCAGTCTGAACACGCAGCTTTCCGTACCGCTATCGACGAACTGAAGGGCGAAGACCTCCTCGCGCGAGACCTGCGAGCCGTCGAGAGGTATCGCGAACCTATGGCGCCGGGCAAGGACAGCAACCATGTTTTCGCTGGCATCTTTCAGGACCTTCGCTATGCACTCCGCATGCTGCGCAAATCTCCCGGCTTTACAGCCGTCGCATTGCTAACCCTGGCTCTCGGCATCGGCGCAAACACCGCGATATTCAGTGTGATCAATGGAGTGCTGCTCAGTCCGCTTCCCTA
>QIAU01000275.1 GCA_003225055.1 Acidobacteriota bacterium | reverse complement strand
GAGTTGCTAGTGCCTCACAAAACCGACTCTCACAACTGAGTAAGAAATATGACTTTTGCCATCAGTTAACGAGAGTACCGATTTTTGGGCGCGCTCATCATGATGTTGCGTTGATCTCAATAAAAAGCCGAGCGATTTCACGAGCGGAAATCGTCCAACACTGAGCGTTTGTTCGACATCAACTCGCTTCATCACCAAGCCGCGCCCGAGAAACCGAGCACCGGCGCTTTCATAATCCCGTGCCTGCTATAGCCGACCTAGAGCGCTTCGAAGTCTTTCCCCTTGTAAGCGTCCATCCAGCGCTAGATGACATCGCGGCGACTCAAATTCACTATTGTTCTTGCCGGCAAAGGCGAGTGCTCCCCCGAAGTTAATTCTGCGCCAAGCCGGCGGCCTTCAACGCAGCCGCAATAATCGGTCCAGGTTCAACACGCGGTGCCTCGCCGGGCGATGTTTTCGGCGGAACAGGGAGACCTGCGGCCTTGAAGGCCGCCGCGATGACGTCGTTCGGGTTAAGCGCGTACTGTGTCTGCCGCTCATCGCGCGCGGCAACCGTATCTTCGGTCGAAACGTGCGAACTTTCGGGGCGTGCTCCCAGCATTACACAGGCGCCTTCGTCATTTGGCATCGCAGACGGTGCTGACACCAATGCGGCGACACGCGGCTTTTCAGCTAGGGATTTGGGTAGGCCCCAGAAACGTGCGATGTGATGGGTCGAGGAGATGCCCACCTCCAGGAAAAACGCACCGGCAGTGCCGCAACCCTCTCTGCCTGACGTCGTCCCAAGCGGCACGCCATGCGTCATTCCGCTAATCGAGAACGCCTCAATCAGCGCGTTACCTTGTGCGTCGCTCCATACGCGACGCGTATGGCTCCCGATCAATTCCCGGTACGACGGAGCGTCTGAAACTCCGTGCACGTTGATCCATTGGCGAATGATGGCTTCACCATTAGAAGGTTTTACAATCGGATCACTGGTCCCGTGCCATACTGAGATTTTGGGCCATGGCCCGCGATATCTGGATGCTGCCCGCACGCGATCACCGAGGGCCTGCGCGGTATGTCCTTCCTCCGCGAACATGGCTTCGAAAGCTTGTTGAACGTTCCTGGCGCAGCCGTAGGGCAGTCCGGCAATAATGGCCCCGCCGGCAAAAAGTTCGGGGTATGTCGCGAGCATAACAGAAGCCATGGCGCCGCCGGCCGAGAGGCCGGTCACGAATATTTTGCTGCGGTCGGCACCAAACGTCCTAACGGCGTGGTCGACCATCTCCTTAATCGAAAGCGCCTCGCCGTGCCCGCGCGAGATGTCGCCCGGCAAAAACCACGAAAAGCAACTCTTGGGATTGTTGGCCTGCTGCTGCTGCGGATAAACAATTGCGAAACCGAGGCGGTCGGCAAGCGATGACCAGCCGGTGCCACGGTCATACTCATCTGCGGTCTGAGTGCAGCCATGTAGCGCGATGACCAGCGGCGCGTTGGGCGGTAGATGTTCAGGAGCATACGTGAACATGCGCAGGTTACCCGGATTTGCACCAAACCCGGCCAGTTCTCGCAGCCGTGTTGGGTGGTGGTCTGGCGCGCGAGCCGCCTGTTTTCGGGCAGATGCAATAAGGCCTTCGAATTTGCTTCTAAGCGTGCGAAGGCGAGCGAGAACACTGCGCAAGTCGTGCATGAGGTGTCATTCCACATTGCAAGCAGGATCCAATTTGTGCAATGCAACATGGGGGCCCCGGGGACGGTGTCAAGGCCTCGTGACGTTCTTGCCCGCGAGCGCGTTGCGGAAGTCTCGCGAAGGGGTCAACATCCTCGGATCAATAGGGGATCTGTCATGCGCAGGATTACGCTTGTGTTCGCCTTAGTGACCGGCCTGGTCGCTCCGGTATTCGCCCAACAAGCCGAGATCGATGCGGTGAATGCAAAATGGATCGATTTCTTCAACAAGGGTGACTTTGCCGGGGTCGCTTCGCTTTACACCGAGGACGCGACCGCGTTTCCACCGGGTTCCGGAATGGTGAAGGGGCGGCCCGGCATCGAGGCACTGTGGACGGGCATGGCGGAAAAGGTAGGTGATCCCAAACTTACTACGCTTGACGTCAGACAAAGGGGTCCCCACTGCAGCAAGTTACCGGTAAATATCTCGTCGTGTGGGAGAAGGTAGGGAACGACTGGAAGCTCGCGGCTGATATCTGGAACGACGGCAAGTAGCCAGGGGGGCTCGGAGCGCCGCTCGATGAGGACGCCCGAGGCCGTTTCCAAAGGCCAGCCCACGCCGCAATCTATCCAGCGCGAACGGCTTATTTCCACGTTGTCGTTTTGAGGCTTTAGTCTTGACTGACTGAGAAATTCGGCCCGGCGCTCGGCCCACTCGGCGAGTTCCAGCCATCGCTGCGCCATTCGCGAAAGCGCGGCCTGGACATCTGGCATTACAGCAAGCTGTCTCGCCCCGCGAGCACTCCGCTGCAAGCTCCCTGTAGTCTGCCGCCGTGTTCCTGGACCGACCCGCCACCGTCTTTGCGGGTCCATATAGTT
>QIAU01000190.1 GCA_003225055.1 Acidobacteriota bacterium | reverse complement strand
CAATTTCGTTCGAGAAGAGAGTGCGCGAGCTGCTCCTAGCCGAGGAATACGAGCCGCTCATCAATTACGAGAATCAACTCGGCAGCGAAGCGGATCTGGCAGTGCCCACGCTCGACCATTACCTGCCGCTGCTCTGCGTTATCGGCGCGCGCACGCCGTCGGAACCGGTTGCGTTTCCGGTCGAAGGTGTGGATGGTGCGTCGGTCTCCATGTTCGCCGTGCGTGTGGGTTGATATTTATAAGTCCTGCTGTCTTCCACATCCTGCACCCTTTTTACCGAGATCGAGTTTTCGCAAGGGACACTTGTTGTTGTTTCGGAGACACCCGATATTTCCGGAACTCCGCCAATGGCACGCGCGTTGCCTGACTGAGCACCCAGGCTGGAACGGGTGGGTTGCATTCTGAGCTGTGCGTTTATCCACGTCTCTCAATGCGCTACGACCCTACGACCGATAGTTGGCTGGAGACCCTGGCAAAGTAAGGTCCTTTGACTTGGGGGAGTCCCGTGGTTTACTCGCGTTAAGACATGTGGTCCGAAGAAATCAGGACGACAAGAGCATCGGTTGCGCCCTTCTTCGGCAGTGGGGACGGAGCGTTCTATTGCCCAATTCTCGCCTCGGCTGCTCGCAAAGGCCCTCCCAGGATACGATCCATTTCGCCGCCGATTTCTTTTGACGCAAGATTCCCGAGGTATTCGCCTAACGCACGATAGCTTTCAAATTGCAGTTCGTCAAACCACTGGTCCGCCGTGCTCTGATGCGGGAAAGCACCATGCAACTCATAGTATTGCCACACATCATCAGGAAGTCCTTTTTGTTTCTGTTCCTCTTTTTGTTTCTGAGCTTCTTGCGGCGTGCCTGTGCTTGGTACGCGTCTCAGGGGCATGCTGGTCTTGATGTAGATGAGTTTTCCCCAGCTTGCCGGATCACCGGGATTATTTGGATCGTACAGAATCTTCCCAACTACGAAGTTCTTCACACTTTCCCGTCCACTCTGAGGCCGGATTTCATCAAAATTAATCACAATCTTCGCGCCGAAATCGGTGCGCGCCTTCTCAATCAGCGAGAGGAGATTCTCGAATACGTACCCTCTGTCGCAGTCTGCATCGCAAGCCACAATCAACTGGCAACGGCGCTTGATCAATTCATACACAGCGAGATTTTCAAAGTGTCCACCATCGGAAAGATACACATAACCCTTCTTCTCGTCGCTCTGTGCCAGAAGTTCGGAAATTAAGTAAGTAATGCCCAGGCGAGGTCCTGGGCTCGGCCACTTTTCCTGGTAGCGCGGATTACCCATCCACCACCCAAGGCGGACATCAAACAAAGTCATGAAAAACGCGGTAGCAGAGGACGTGAAGTACCCCATATTTGGACTGGCCGCCGCCCCCGAGATGGCCATCGCCGTGCCCAGCGTGATTCCATCATCGGAACTGGCCGCCGTCAACCCCACCCGCGATCGTGCCGTAGCAGTTGGAGAGAAACTCGGCAGATAGCCATTGTCTCGCTTGAATCGTTCCTGACCCGTTCCGGTAGTTCCCGCATCGTAGCCGCAATACCGAGGAGTGAACACAAAGGACTTCGCGCGACGCGTAGCGTACCCGAGTTCCTCACCCGCCGTGATGTTCAGGGCCGCATTCAGAATGGGATAGGGGCCAGGATAACCCGCCGCAAAGTCCTTCAGGGGAACATCGTCCGCAGGATCGAACCCGGTAAACAGTTGCGGCTCTCGGTTGGGATTAGAAGCTCCAAGATAACAGCGCACCAGGCGGTTGCGATAAAAGTGGTGCAAAGAAAAGTCGTTCACATCCACACGCCAGGAAAGTGCGAGCCCCGCCAGCAGCAACAGCAGGCCTGCCATCAGTAGCGGAGGTACCGTGGCAGCTTCCTCAATGCTCCAATAGGTCTCAGAAAGGCTGGTCCAGTCGCTTGACCCGTAGCTGAGCGTCGAATACCACAGTTGGTTCGTGTCCGGAGTATCAAAGAGCAGTCCCGTGCCGATGTGTACCGCGGTGGAAAGAATTAACACCAAGCCGACAGCGAAGACATAGGGAGCCACGTTGGCCAGTGCTCTGAGCAGTCGGGGGGACTTTAGAGATTCGAGGACACTTGCGGTCAGCCCCGTCGGCGGCTCAGACCCGGACTCGCCTGGGACGTTGCCCGCTTCAAGACCCTTGTTGTTGGTCCCAACCGTTCTTGCACTGCTCGCAGCTCTCAGGCCGACGACGTTATGCGCGACCCACAATAGCAACGCTGTCAGAGACCCCCAGCCACGCAATTTGAAGAGGCCCCACCGGACTGCGAGCGGCCCAAATGCACACGTTCCGGCCAGAAGAAGCCAGCCCACCGTCACCAGCACAAGGTCACCCCCAAGCCGCGCCCACCACTCGCGGACCAGGTCCCTGCTTCCCCGCCCTACCAATCCAATGTGTAAAGAGCCGGTGATCAGCAACACAAGCATGATGACGCCGGTTCCGAAAACTATGACTACCCAGTTGGTGCTGGTCCAGGCCGGCAGATGGTTAAGTAGGAGGTTGTATTCTTTCAACAGACAGGCGCCCACAGCGCCCGCAATTGGGGAAAAGATCAGCACGGCCCTGATGGAAATCATGCGTTTTTGCGGTTTGCTCCCCCGCTTGCGGACCAGACGCCTCAATGCAGCCATTAAGGCCACAACCCCCCAGGCCAGGAGATAGAAACCTGCTCCCGCCACAGCCCACTGCCAGATCGGCGATTTCTCCAGATCCAGCCAGTTCCACAACCCGCAATTGAGCAGCACCGAAGCGACCACGAATGGCAGCATCACCTCCAAGGTTATTTTGATCCGCTGGAACCGGCTCTTCAGGACGTCGCGAGACGGAACTTGCTCTACAACATTAAGTGCCATGAAAACGGCGGCCAGGAAGAGAAGCACCCCGGCCCACGCGAAAAACTCGCTGGCATGCTCGTCGTTTCTCACAAGTGAAAGCAACGTGCCGTGACAGAACACAAACACACTCACGAACAAAAGACTGAGGATGGTTTGGTTCAGGAACACATTGCGCAGCCAGGTTCCGAGCATCGCCCAGGTGTCTCCTGAGATCACCCCGGTATGCGGGGTCAAATAATTGCTGTACAGGCGAAGCCAATGAAAAAAGGTACTCTCGTTGCGTTTGTCTGATTCGTACTTTGCGGGAACGAGAGCTTTCTCTACGTCCTCAAACGAAGACCCTGGCACCTCAGCCGCGAAGCGACGCGTGAGCGCAGCCAGCCAGGATCCGATATAGCCGCCCCCGGACACGGTAGACAGGTAATCAAATTTATGGAGCAGCCGGTTCTCAGCGAGCGCCTGCAAGATGCCCAAATTGAAAGTGGCACTGCGAATACCACCACCTGAGAATGCGAGTCCGATAAGCGATGTCTCAGTTGGCTCAGCGGGAATCTTACGGAGTCGTCGTGAATCAGAGATACACTCAATTTCGTCGGCAAAAACATCTTTAAAGGTAACCGGAATTCCGCGTGGGGGATTGCTAGCTGTCGAAGACCCGGTGGCGTTTACATGCGCGCGCATACAGCACCCCTTTCAGTTCTGATGAGCAGTCCCAAGAGAACTCGCTCGATTTGGAAAAGAGAGACTCTCCTTGCACCGGCTGAATGCGAAAGACAAGCAGGAGGTATAACGGGAACCTCTCTATGGACTTCCTCAACGTGCGAGGTCTGCGCACTGCACGCATCAGCGAAACCCAAAGGCTGCACAGCCGGGTACCAGCACTCGATACACGACCCACCTCACCCGCCAACGGCTGAGAAGGAAACTAACCTTGTTCGGTCGCACCAGTATAAAATGTGCGGATTATTATTTAAGGTATTTGCGCTTTGTCAAGCGTATATAGGGAGGGGAGAGGGAGAAAGCCAAATCCCGACTTCCGCAAGAACAAAAAAGTCACCCCTCTTTGGTCCCGCACTGCGGGAGCAGTGATGGCAGTGCTTCACTCCGGTGCCCCACGTTCATGCAATAAAATCGCGCTCTTGCTCGGGCGAGAGCCATGGGTGGCGGGAAATAACAGGGCATATCCCAAAGGTGTGCACTTCACCACTTCATCTGGTCGCTGATAGTGGCCCGGAAGGTTTACGCGCACCGACAGGTCTGCTCCTTGATCCAGCAACAGTTGAGCCACCGCCAGTCCCCAGTCGTAAAACTGAGTGACGGCATGAAAAATCGGTGTCTGCCCGCCGACGCCGGTGTCATCTATCGCAGCGCGCCCATTAACGTCTGCTCCACGACCCAGCAGCAGCTTCGCCGCTTCCACATTGCCGTACTCCGCTGCCACATGCAGCAGAGTTGTTCCTCGCAGGGTCAGATGGCGTTCCGCGGTGGTCCCGAAGGTGAGTTCGGGGAATCGCCGGTGCACCAGCATAGGATCGGCATCAAGGTGCCCGGCCAGAAGATCGAGCCGGTTGCGCAATAAATCCAGAACCGGTGGAATGTTGTATTTCGTGGGACAGCCAGCTTCAACCAGGATATCCATACACGTGCCAAGCTGGGCTGAACGCCCATACGTGGCAATCACGAAATCCAGCGCCGTGCCCTGATATTTCTGCCGTGGACCGGCGGGGTTGGGATTGGCGCCGTGCTCCAGCAGCCACTGCAGCGCCAATGGTTCCACGGTTTCACAGGGTGCAAAGATGATGGGATAATATCCACTCCACAAGGCATTCACATTGGCGCCGCGGGAGACAAGAAGTTCCATCATGGGAATGCGATCGCCAACGAGCGCGGCCCGCATCAGCGGCCCATCGCCGCCCTGATGCACATCGGAGCCATGGTCAATCATCCACGCGGCCATGGCCAGCCTCTCCGGGCCGGGCGGTGCCCAGGGCACGCGGCATTCCGCAACCCAGGTAAGCGGCCCATTGTTTCCGTAGCCGAGTGGAGCCCGATGCAACTCCGGGTTGCGCGTCATCAAAGCCTTCACGCGCTCCAGATCGTTGGTATCGATGGCCTGCTTGAGCTCACCAATCTCTTCCAGTGAAAGAACGTGCGCCTTGAGCTTTGGCCAACTGGCAAACCCGTAACTGCGCGCAATCTTGAACTGTGCATCAGTGATCGACCGGGCCTCGCCCGACTTGAGCAGGTCCTTGGCTTGGTCTTTCAGATGACGGAGGTTCGGGCGTTCGGGAAGCGGGCGGGGTGCTTCTGGGGAATTGGTCGGCATTGCGACCTCCTTTCGTTGCAAGCGCCCGTTGTCCGCAATTCGGGCTGAAAGAAGGTTCGCAAAAACTCGCTATCTGAAGGTGGGCTTCTACCCTTTCCGCGGACCGGATGCGTCCTCTACGCTGACTTAAATCTTAGCAAAATGGCAGAGAGCAGGCACTAGACCCGAAAAATGCTGTTTCAGCGCGCGGCTTTTAAAGCAGTTTTAAGAGATGATATCGACCAAAATTAAATTGGTGAACCTGGTCTTCAGACCTGCATTAAAGAGTCGACAATTTTGCGGCCTTCAGGCTCTGAGGTAGAGTTCACACCAACTCAAAAAAATGCGTTAGGCGATTGCAGGCGTATGAGTACGATTCCGTGGTGAGTACCAGGCTTGAAACTTGCGAATATCCGAAAAATCGAGATCTTGCGTTATATAGGATGCAGCCCTCGCGTTGGGCCGCCCGCCAGACATTCGCATCCGCACGCCCTGTGAGGCCTCTTCTCCGACCGTTAGATGCACTGCACGCACTGCACCCTCTCCAACCTGGGTCTTCGCAGTTGGATGGACTTGTGCCCGTTGGGTTGAGTGGCCTGATAAACCGCCGAATTCTAATGCTCGACTGGGCTTGCCGGAAGGAAATCTCTCCCGGAACCTACACGAATACGGCCAAATGCTGCTCTCCAGGAGCGCAGCGGCGCAGCAAACGCAGCGACGCAGCGAATTCGCATAAAAGCGACGGACGCCCGCAATGGCATCGTCCCAGTTCTTACCCTCATGCAGAAGGCCGGTCTTGCCGTTTGCCGCCCCCATCATTTGCCGCCACCATTCCCTTGACGCGGAGGCGCTGTGCTCCGATCGGGTATTGGCCATCGGCTGTCAATTCTCGCCATGATCCGCTCTGCCGTCGTGATGGCGCTCGCGATGGCGGACTCAAATGCAGGCGACCGCCCCGGTTCAAGCTGCGCCAGCTTACGAGCGGCCAGTATCGACGCGGCGATCAGCAATACGCGCTTGCGGCCTTCGTCCATGACGAAAGTCTAGCACTTTCGCTATTTGTTCGCCACAGCGTTATCGCTGCGTGATCCCTGGGGCAGTCGGCTGGAGTTTGTTGAACCGCCGCCGACATCAGGGAAGCGTGGTGGAAGTGCACGCGATCTCCGGAAATGGGATGTCTTTTTCGTCCCGCAATCGGCGCGGTCCGCCAGTGGAAATACGACCTACGACGGACGGCCATTTCCTGTGCCGTTGCGGGATGGTATACGCGGCCTCGTGAATACAGTTCTTTACAGACAACTTTTACAAAGGATCCCGCAACTTTCCTGCCGCTGCCGCATTTAACCAAATAGTTAGTAATTGGGATCGGAGGATAACTCTTATGAAAACTACATTTCTCGTCCTCGGGCTGTGGCTAGGCGGGGGCGTCTTGAATATGGTGCTTGCCGCGGAGATGACCAGCGCCAGCCGCTTCGACGTCACCATTCAATCCAAAGTCGCACAAGTGACAACCAAAAAAGAATTCCGCAACGTCCAAGGCTACGTCGAAGACGGTATCGTCACATTGACCGGCAACGTTGATCTTTATCAGCAAAAGCTGGATGCCACTAAGAAAATTCGCAAACTCGCCAATGTCCAGGGCGTTCGTAACCTGATCGCGGTGAACGGCAATGTGTCTGACGCTCAACTCACGGCCGCACTGGACCGCAAGTTGTATTACGACCGGCTGGCGCAGGACAACGTATTCAACTACGTCACTGCCTCGGCAGAGAATGGCGTGATCACGCTGTCCGGCGAAACGCGAAACGAGTTCGACCGCGACTCCGCCTTGTGGCTCGTCGACAACACTGCTGGCGTGAAAGACGTCATCGATAACATCAAAGTTGCGCCCGTTTCTATCTTTGATGACAAAATCCGAATCGGTGCCCTGCGCGCAATTTATCGCGATCCTGTACTCAGCCGCTATGCCATCGATCCGGCCAAGCCAATCCGCATCGTGGTTGACCGCGGCCACCTGAGCCTTTACGGGACCGTCGCCAGCAACTTGGACAAGCAAGTCGCCGGTATTCGGGCCGCTCAGGTGTTCGGCGCTTTCACGGTTCAGAACAACCTGCAAGTGGAAAAGAAATCGTAGACCAGCACCTAAAGGACGGACCGCGACCGTCCGTCCTTTAGGAGAAACTTGGACCAGCACCTGCCAATGAGACTTCTGGTACAGATCGCGAGGGTCCTCGTATCCGCAAGCCGTTGGCCGCCTATTGAGAACCTCTCCTCTGTGCTCAACTGTTGGCAGTGCAGAGAGAATCTTAAGTGCAGCTAGGACAGCTTTTTCTTGGCGAATGGAACCGCGTATGCGGCGGCAGGGTTGTGCGAAGCCGCCATTGAAGCTTTGCGGTAATACTCCAAAGCCTTTTCCTTGTCGCCTAATTTCTCGTAGGTCTGGCCAATCATGCACTGAATAAAGGGATCGTTCTGGTTTGCCTGATTTAGTCCTTCTAGTGCCGCTTTGTAATCTCCGGCATAGAACGCAACGTAGCCCTTTAAGTACGGGAAGAACTGGGCTTGCTCAGGAATGGTGCCCTTGTTGAGGATGGCCTTAGCCGCAGCAAGATGCTTTTGCGCTTGCACTTGGTCGCCGCGCCGAGCCGCGATACGGCCCTGCGCGTGCTCCCACCGGAAGTTCCATAGGTCTTGCCGGGCGGGCTTTATGTCGGGTTCTTTCAGCCCCGTGTCATGACCTGTCTCGTACCACTTGGACGCGGTGTCCAAGTCGCCGGAGTCAAGGCAGACGCGAGCCGCCTCATCCGCAATTTCTCCCTGCTGAAAGAAGTTCTTTGCGCTGCCATAGAAATCGAAAACCTGCTGTTCGTATTCGATTGTTTTGTCGCAATTACCCTCGAAAGCGTATGACATCGCCGTCGCCCTTCGCGCTCCCGCTTTCTGCTCAGGCGTGTTAGCCACGTCGATTGCCTTGGCGAAATACTTGCGTGCTTCTTCACCTTTTCCCATGATGTCGAGTACGCTCCCCGCCGCGATGTTGGCGGGAACCGAATCCGGCGAGGTCTGGAGAGTACGGCGATACAGGGACAACGCCTCTTCCGGTTTCCCTTCACGCATCAATTGCTGGCCCTGTCTGATGAACTCAGGCTGTTGCTGCTGCGGGGAAGCTTGTGCAAATAGCGGAGCCAGAGAACCGAGAATCACCAGCCCTGCCGAAGCAGTCGCACCGATGGTCATTTTCACACCCTGATTATAAATTGCCACCCAGTGAACGGGCAGCGCGTTCTACGCGCCCGGAAGTGGCAGGTTGGCGAGATTCGTGGAAGTACTTCAGTCTTTGACCTTCAAAATAGTGCTTCATTTGACAATTGGAATGCCGCGGGCTCCGAAGAACGGGCTCTTGGAGCATTTCGTCCTGTGCCGCTGCTGGAGTATCTTTCTCGACCAATAGCCCATGATTTCGGGTATTCGGCGGCGACCCGCCGCGTCAGGGCAGATGAAAGATTTCCGGGATGGGCGACATCTGCTCGTCGGCAACCCGGCCTGGAGCACCTTCGAAGAAATCCGCCATCTCGCGCTGCCATCGCTGGTTGATGTCGGATATTGCCATGCGCGCGAACGCCTGTTCGAAATCGGGCGTTTCGAGGTAGCCGATCCACAAACCAGCCCTAAAGGGCGGGGCTTTACGGCGCTTCTCGGTAAATCTCGAGCGGGATGGTTCCGAAAACAGTATTGTCGACGTGATTCGGAGGCGGAATGAGCGACGCTTTTTCACCCAACAGCGGTTCAAAGCGCTGGATGAGGCGTGCGGTGAGGTCGGCGTCGACGCTGAGATGCGCGAAGGTGCGTGCGCCGTACCAGGTGCAGACTTCGGGATAGATGATGGTCGGAGTCGGCGGTTTGCGACGCAGGTTCAAGTAATCCTGGGCGAGATATCGCTCCGCGATCCGCTTGCCGATCTCCTGCGGCGAAGTTCCCGCCGGCCAGTTCGTGAACTCTTTGGGCTGCGATTTGAGCGAAGCTTTCGCCGCTGGCCTTTGCGCCGTCAGCGATATCGCGAGCAACAGCGTCATTGCTCCAACCACGAATTCCCGGCGTGAGAGCATGTTCATTTTCGCTAGCTCCTCCTCAACCTACGGCCTGCGGTTGATCAACTTCACCGGCCCGAACCGGCCGGCGGATATCGGCTGGACCTTGTCCATGTCCTGCCCTCAAAACCAACCCCGTAACGCAGATTCAGCAGCGGTAATCCGGCAGGCGTTGTCCCGCCATGAAATTCAGAGCCAGACTCGCGGACTGCCGCACGACGACGGTTCTCGCCCGGACGAAGAAACCCGGCGAAATTGAGTGCAAGGGTGCGCACCGCACCGAGCCTGCGGCTGGCCGTTCAAATAAACAACTGCCGTTTCGCGTATGGCAGCGTTGAGCCAGGCGTGCATGCCCGCCCTGAGCGGTGCAGGCTCGAGAGGCGTCCCGGGACTGAAGGCGAGAACGGCAGAATCGCCTGGGGCGAAGCATCGTCTGCGGTATCGAGAACGTGTTCTCGTAGGTAGCGATGCCCGAAATAGCGGCTGCGGTCGTCCTGGGTCCAGGCGTGAACCTGCGGCATGTCTTCGGATGTCCCTGGGGAGCCGAAGGTCACGCGCCAACCGGCGCTCAGATCAACGGTGGAGGGCGCTCGGTTCGCCCAAGCACGAAGCGCGCGGGCCGCGGGGCGGCCCTCGAGGACGAGCACGCGCGAATCATAGGGAGCGAAGTCGAGTTCGACACTCACGCTATTAAGGACCGACAATTCAATTTTGACGCGCCAGATGTCGCCGGTGATTGCGTTCCACGCTTTCGGCTGTGCGATAGCCGCGACGGGAGAGGCGATGGCGAGACAAGCGCCGGCAAGCGCAACCGCGGTGCGAACGAGTCTTGAAATCGACCTCATGTGTTCATTGCAAAGTTGCGACCGGGGTTGCGGGCGGATCGACGCGAATCGCCATCGTCGCCGGCTCCAGCCCCTCGGCCGTTGCCGTGATCCACACGCTCCCGAGGTTGCGCGCGGATTCGACGATAGCCAGTGCGCGGCCAAGCCGCAACTCCCGATGATCGCTCTTGAAAAGCTCCGGGCTATCGAGATCGGCATTATCGACTCCCGCCAGCGAACCCTGGCCGCTCAACTCGAAGCGCACAAGGTTGCGGGCGTCGGGAACAACGATGCCATTGGCGTCGATCGCCTCCACGGCGACGTATGCCAGATCCTGTCCTGTTGCCTCGAGCGCGGTGCGGTTCGGAACCAGCCGCAGCTTCACAGCCTTGCCGGCGGTGCAAAGTTCCGCAGAGGCAACCACGGCACGGTCGCGCTTGCCGATGGCCTCCAGCCTGCCGGGCTCATTGGGTACATCCCAAAAAATGATGTGATCGGCAAAGTCAACAGCCCGCTTTTCGCCAAGCGAGCGTCCATTCAGTTTCAGCTCGACCACCGGAACGTTCGTAAAGGTGTACACGCGAAGCGTGGAGAGCGAGGGAGGAAAGTTCCAATGCGAGAGCAGAGCATTGAAATTTCCACCCGCATCGCGGCGCGGAAGCTTCTTGAAATCGGGGTTGTCGACTGCGATCGAGACCATCGGCGAATCCGTGTAGAGGCTCTGGATGAAGTACGACCAAGGCTTTCGAACGCCGGTCATGGAAACCAGAGTCGTGCGGTAGCCCTTGCTGGGCCAGCCCTCGGACTCGCCGAGATAATCGACGCCGGCCCAGATGAACTGGCCGGCAACGTATGGATAGTATTCGCCTGTCGCGCAATCGCGTGTGCCCCACCACTGATTGCCGGAGTTGTCCTTGGGATCGCGTGGGGTGTTGAGGTCGACCTGATGCAGGTGCGTCTCGCTGCCGAGCAGCACCTGGTTGGGATGCTGCTGGTGATCGCGGGCGTAGAAGCGCGTCTGATAATTCATGCTGATCACGTCCATGTAGCTGGCGATCTCAGCGAGCGGCGCGTCGCGCTCTCCGCGATTGTTGCGCACCGGGTGCAGCGCGGCAGTGACGGGACGCGTCGGGTCGAGGTCGTGCACGACGTTTTCGATCGCCTGGTACAGGAGCGTTCCCTCGCGCATGTACATGTGCGGGGTCATCTCGTTGCCGACGCTCCAGACGAAAATGCTGGGATGGTTGCGATGATTCCGGATGAACGACGTCAGGTTCTTCTTCCAACCAGTGCCGTCGGGAAGAAATCCGTCCCACTTGTCGTAGGCCTCGTCGAAGACCAGCAGCCCGAGGCGGTCGGCGAGGTTGAGCACGTCGGGCGCGTTGGGATTGTGGCTGAGGCGAATGGCGTTGACGCCGATGGTCCTCAGGATCTTCAGCCGCTCCTCGATGCCGCTCTGAAGCGCCGCAGCACCCAGGGCGCCAAGATCGTGGTGCAGGCAGACACCTTTGATGACCACGCGTTTGCCATTCAGCAAGAAACCGGAATTCACATCGAACTTGATGGTCCGGATGCCGAAGGGCGTATCGTAGGAATCGAGCACGCGATCGCCGTCGCGGAGCTCGCTGGTCGCATGGTACAGCTGCGGAGTTTCGAGCGACCAGAGCCGCGGATTCGGGACCGCGAGCCGCTGGGTGGTGGTCGTCTCGCCTCGCGGCGGCACTTCCACGGGCGCAGTCTGCTCCGCGACCTGCTTGCCATCGGGGCCGGCGATCCGGACGGTCAGGTTTGCGCGGCTGGGCTCGTCCGTGTCGTTGCGGAGCATAGTTTGAATTACGACCGACGCGCGGTCGGCGCGCACATCAGGCAGGGTTACGTACGTGCCCCAATGGGCGACGCGTACGGGACTGGTAGCGACGAGCCATACATGCCGGTAGATGCCACTGCCTGTGTACCATCGGCTCGCCTGTTTCAGATTGTCGACGCGCACCGCAATCACGTTGTCGCCATTAGCACGCGCCCAAGGCGTGAGGTCGCACTCGAAGCTGACGTAACCGTTCCCGTTGTGCCCGACTTTCTGCCCATTCACCCACACGTCGGCGCGGTTGAAGACGCCGTCGAAACCGAGAAGCAGGCGCTTGCCGGCGAGTTCTTGCGGGAGGCGGAAGGTCTTGCGGTACCAGCCAATCCCGATGGTGGCGAATCCGCCGGCACGGCCGGACGGGTTGTCCTGCTTCCAGGGACCTTCGATACTCCAGTCGTGCGGGACGTCAAGGCTGCGCCAGGCGCGGTCGTCAAAGTTCGTGCGCTCGGCCTGTGGCGGATCGCCGAGCGTGAACTTCCAGCCAAAGTCCAGGCTGAAACGCCGGCGGGCAGGCTGAGCCGACGCCGTCGTTAGCAGTAGCAGGCCGGCGAACCAGCAGGCGGCGAATCGTTTCAGCATCGCTTCCCTTTCCGCCGTCATCGCCTTCCATCCGTCGGACCGGGCCAATCGTCGCTGCGGAAGGGCGACGCAGGCAGTCCGGTATCGTTGGTGAGGTTCGGATGGCGCGGGTTGTTGTTGAAGGCGTAGCGAACTGCGACCGGCTGCGCCACTGCCTCGGACCAGGCCTCCACCCGGTCTTTCCCGACGATCTTGGCGCTGGCCCAGTGCCAGTGGCGATCGACGCCGGCAACGGCAAATTCGTCAACCTTATCTCCGTCGCGAATCCGGAGGCCGCGGCCGCTGTCATTGAACGTGACTACGATCTTCGATCCTTGCGGCTGGGCGGAGCGGAACATCGGTCCCGACGGCGTGATCTTCTGCCCGTAAGCGTCGGCGAGCGCCCATCGCGCCATGCGTTTGCCGACGTCGAGCTTGTCCTTGGGGTGGATGTCGTGCGCCTCGCCGATGTCGATGGTGACGATCAGTCCGCTGTTGCGCGTCGCCGTGGCGGTGCGCCGCTGCGCCTCGCGCAGGAAGCTCCACGCTTCGTCGGCCGGCTCCGGCCTGGGGTCGCGATAGTTAGGCAATTGGACGATGCCGAAGGGAAAGTCGCCTTCACCCCAGCGCTCCCGCCAGGCGCGAATCATCGTAGGAAGCAAGATGCCGTACTGCTGCGCGCGCTCCTCGTTCGATTCGCCCTGGTACCAGACGGCGCCACGGATGGCGAACGGGATCAGCGGCGCGATCATGCCGTTGTAAATCGAGGCGGCAATGCGGTATTCGCGCAGGGCGTCGGGCACGCCGGGCCGACCCGGCGGGGGCGTCCCGTCCTGCTTTGCTTTTTCAACGGCGGCTTGCCAGTCCTTCAGCTTCTGGTCGTATTCGGCTTTGACCCGCGGGCGTTCCTCATCCCAGATTTTCTGCCGCTCGACCGAGGAGCGCAGATCGTCGGAGGCAAGCAGGTATTCGACGGGCGTCCAAGCCTCAGCTTGCGAGCCTCCATAGGAAGAATTAAGGATACCCACGGGAATGTGGAGGGCGTTCACGAGCTCGACGCCAAAGTAATAGCCCGCGGCGGAGAACTCTTTGACGGATTGCGGCGACGATGCCGCCCACGCTGCAAGTGGTCCGGCGGCGTGATGGAAGGCGACCGGGCGGCTGACATTGAAGAGGCGTAGTTGCGGATGATCGGCGGCAGCGACGGCCGCATCGCCATTCGCGGTCTCCGGCAAAGTGAGCTGCATGTTCGACTGGCCGGAGACCAGCCACACCTCGCCGACCAGCACGTCCTTAATCTGAATGGTGTTCGACCCCGAAATGGTCAGGGTCTGCGGCTGGGCGCTGGCGCGCAGGCGAAGAAGTTCGACACGCCATTTGCCGTCGGGACCGGCGGCGGTCTTTTTGACTTGGCCGGCGAATCGGACGGTTACTACCTCGCCGGGATCCGCCGTTCCCCAGACCGGTACTCTGGCATCGCGTTCGAGCACCATGCCGTCGCTCAGGATGTCAGGAACCGTGACCCGCGCCCATGCAGCGGCCGTTACAAGGGCGACCGCGGCGCAGCCGCAGGCGATCCTCGCGATCCGTCGAATCACTTCTGCCCTCCGGCCTGCGTGAATTTCTCGAACCAGGCAGCAACTTCGGCGTCGAGAGCCGCGAGATCGGGCCTCTTCGCGGCGACACGCTTAGCCTCGGCGTACTGCCGCCTCAAATCGCCGAGATCAATTCTTGAACCGACCCGAATGAAGATCGGCAACTGTTCGAGTTCGGCGCCAACGGTGATGGTTTGTCCGCCGCGATAGCTCTTGTCCGGATGCCAGGCGTCGCGCCAGTGCGCGCCCGACGGCAGATACACCTGCTTGGTCCGCTGGCCTTTCTGCCACACCGGCGAGACGACGATGTCCGGACCATACTCGTAGGTCTGCCAATCGCTCCACGCCGCCGGCGATTTGGGATCTACGAGGAACAGGGGCCGAACCATCGGCATGCCGGTGCGATTGGCGTCCTGCGCCTGGGTGTAGCTGTAGTCGGCGAGTTGCGCGTGGATGCGGCCGTAGAGGCGCCACAGCGCAATCAGCTCTTGGTCGTACGACGGATCCCGCGGCAGGTTCCAGAACCCCACGTTGCGCGTGGGTCCGACTTCCATGATCGGAGTAAAGGCGCTGAACTCGAGCCAGCGCGCACAGACTTCCTGCTCCATCAGTTGCCGGTTGTAGCCGCAGGTGTCGGAACCCCAGTTGGGATATCCCAGGACGGCGGCGCGCTGAACGGCGATGATCTCGGCGCGAAGTCCTTCCTGGACGCCGCCGATGTCGCCGCCCCAGAAGACGCCGTAAGGAGCACTGCCGGTGTAGGCAGCGCGCGGCATCAAGACGAAGCCGTGATTGGGACGGAGCTTCTCGGCGGCATCATATGCGGCTTTCAGATACATCGCAGGATACGCGTTGCGCTGTTCGCGGAGAGAGCGTCCGTCAAAAACCCTGAATGGACCGTCGTCGGGGATGTTCTCTTCCCCGCGATCGAGTTTGAAGCCGCTGACGCCGAGCTTGAGAAGCTTGGTGAAGCCCTCCTGCCAAAACAGCCTAGCCGCTGGATTGGTGAAGTCGGCGAGCGGGTAATTGTTGCGCTCGGGAGGCTGGCCGGGCAGGTTGTAGCCTCTGGCGAGCGCGTCTTTCTCCATCTGTCCCTGGAAAAACGGCCCGATCCACAGAAACAATCGCATATTCTGCTGGCTGAGCCAGTGGACCATGGGTTCGAAATTCGGCAGGCGCTTGGCGTCGATCTCGAAGTCGTCATAGCCGAGCCGTCCGGGGCCCCACGGACGATCGATCCAATACACGCCGTTGGGAATCCCGAAGGCGCGCATCATCAACACGTCTTCCATGAGTTCGGAGTTGAAAGGGCCGGTGACGGGCGTGCCGTCGTAGTAAGCGGCGCGCTCGGTGTGCTCGTCGCGCCAGCGCCAGGGGAAATACATCCATTTCGGCGGCAGGAACGGAGGCCCGGCATCGAGCGCGTGCGCGCGAACCAGAGCCGCCGGATCGGCCGCCGTGTAGAGCTTCATTTCGAACGAAGGGCCCTCGAATTCGATCCGCACGCGCGAGGGATCGGAGGCGCAGAAATCGAGCAGACCCGGCCATGTGCCTTTGACGAACACTGCATAGCCGCGCGACGAAAGATAGAAGGGCGCGTACACGGAGGTGGTCGGCTTGAGGATGACGTCGACCTTCTGGCCCCTAAGGTTGAGGACGTGGTCCTGGCCGGCTTCCCAGGACAGTTGTTGAGGACCGTCGATCACCCGCTCCATTACGCCGCTGAAGTACTCCTGCGAGCCGGCTTCGATCGCGAGGCCCCACTTCGACACGCCGTCCGTTGGCTGCGCCGTCAGGCTGACCGTGAAATTGTCGCCATCGCGCTTTGTCGAGAGCTTAACCAGGCGTCCGTCGGCCAGCCTGGTTTCGCTTTTGACGGCAAGCTCGGGTGGCAGATCAATACGTCTTCCGTCTACCTCGACAAAGAAGCCGGTGAGCTGCAACTGGCCTCCGCTGGCGCCGGGTACGGCGGGAAGAATGTGCTTTGAACGGAGGACGGCGCTGGTGCCCCGCGCCGCCAGCGAGAGCGAGAGGATCCATGAGAGCGAGAAGGCGAGAATCAACCTCTTGGTCATGATCAAAAACGAATCGCGCCAACCATTTGCGTGCTTATCAATTTCCAGCTGGCGTCGTGCCCAAAGCGCAACGGCTGTCTGCCGGTTTGTCCGCTAGCGCTGGCGGTCGCGCAGGCCAGACCCGCCAGCAGGGCGGAACACCACCGGCGGCGGCGCATCCGCGGAATGAAGGGACGTTTCATGTCAGCAAGACGCACCCGCTAGTCGGTTTTGCGGACCTCGACTTCGTACACCTCGGTCGGTCCGAACATGTTCGAGCGAAAGACAATCCACTTGCCGTCGGGCGTGAACGACGCGTTCGGCTCGAGGCGGTAATCGTGCTTCGAGAGGTCGACCAGCTTCTCCGAACTCAGATGATCGCCTTGCGGCGTGAACAGGTAGATCCATTGGCCGTGTCCCGCCCCGGCTACGCTGTTTGGTCCGCCGCCGTCGCCGGAGAAGTGTTTTTCGTCGGGCGCTTCGTTGTAGTGGACAGACCACTCGCTGCGCTCGACTTTGTAGCGCTTGGTTTCGCCTGTGGCGAGGTTGAAGCCGGCGAGCCAGAATTCCTGGCCCTTGGGCGTCTGCAAGTCGTACCAGATGGTCTTGCCGTCAGGACTGAAAAACTCGTGCCCGGCGATCTCCATGTCCATTTGCCGGTGGTGAATCTGGCGCAGGCCGGTTCCGTCGGTGCGAATGGTCCAGATGCGATCGACCTTGTGCCATGGACCTTCATGGCAAAACAGGATCAGACCCGGATCAGTCGGCGAGAACTGCACGTGGTTCAGCCAGTCGGTGGAATGGTTGAAGGTGTTGATCTTCCCTGTCTTGATATCGACGGTGTACAGCGACATGGGAATGCGCGCTGCCCAGCGGCGCTCCATCATCTCGCCTTTCCCCGGATAGTTGTCGCCGCGGTCGCGGGGAAGCTGAGGTGGCGTCGAATTCGCTGGCGGACTCTGCGGCCGGTCGACCCAACTTCCGGCCAGCAACGTCTCGTCGGCATTTACCGCAAATCCTGAGCCGGTACGCAGCTTCGGCTCGGTGACGATGGCGCGCGTGGCGCCGGTGTCGAGATTGGTAGCGTAGGCGGTGTCGTCTTTCAGGTAGAACACCTGCCGCGTCTTGCGCCCCACGATCACGTTACGGACGCGCCCCTCGACGAGCGGGCGAACCTTGCGCGTCTGCAGGTCGATTACGGCCAGACCCTCGGGGGTGGTGATCAGGAGACGATCGCCGGCCGCGGTGTAGGCGGTCTGATGAAAGTAGAGGCTGGCGCTCCCCTGCTCATCCGAGAGCCGGATGATGCGGTGATGCGTGGAGGCATCCACCCACTCACACGGCCCGTCCTGGGCAGGCGCATTCGTCGAGGCCTTGCCCGGTTGTGCGGGTGAGATCGCGGGCGCCTGGGCCCAGGCGCCCGCGACCACCAACAGAAATAGCAGACAATTTCGATTCATCAGGGTACCAGGGTGTGGTTAGAAGAAGATCCTCACGCCAAACTGCAGGTAACGCGGGAGCTGCAATTCGCGAAGCTGGCCGAAGCCAGTGTTGTACGCCTGCCGCAAGCGGTACAGCTTGAAACCGTTGAGATTGCGAATGTCATAAGAATTCGGATCGGTCGTGGCAAATGCCCGCGGGATCGGCACGGTCCAAAAGTTGGTGGGCAGCGCGCCGGTGGAGAGGCGCTGCGAGTTGACCATCTGTCGGATCGTCGCCAACTGGTCGGCGCCGGGGGTCGTCGTCGAGAGCGGCTGCGAGTTGCGTCCCGCCCAGGTGTCGTACTCGGCGGCGGTAATCGGCGTGAAGCTACGAACGCCGGTCGTGTTGATGATGGTGACCGTGCCCTCGTTCGGAGCGGTCATCCAGTCGTTCGGGCTGTTCTGCATCGGCAAGGCGACCTGCCAATTCGGGTGGTTGAAAAGGTTCAGAGCGTCGACGCGGAACTGGATCCGGCGTTTGCCCTCGGCGCCGAACCGTCCTGGGAAATTGAAGCTCTTCTCGATCGAGGCATCGAAGTACTTCTGCATCGGCCCGCGGATTGCCAACACACGCGCGGAATCGCCGAGCGTTCCCTTGACCGGCCGGATGAATGCCGACGGATTGACGAAGGGCTCGCAAGTCGCAACCGCGACGCAATTGCGATTGTAGAGCGGATTGACAAGCGGCTCCGAAATGTTTACATCCGGCCGTACCGTGTGGGTGGTGGTCGCGTTCAGACCATTGGCGTCGGTCAGCACCGGAAGGAAAGGAAACTCGCTGTTGAAGCGGACGACGCCGCTCGTCGTCCAGCCGCCAACGATCTGGTTCAGCGGCGCCCACGCATCATTCAGGAACCTTTGGCCGCGGCCGAACGGCAGGTCATAAACATAGCGGGCACTGATCCAATGCGGCTGATCGAAAGTCGAGATCGAGCGGTCGGTCCTCAAGGGCGCGCCGAAGGTCGCGTTGCCGCCGCCGGTAAAACCCGTCACCAGCGTGCGGGTGTCGGGGCTGGCGTCGGAGACATTGTCGATCGACTTCGAGTAGGTGTAGTTCGCTGTCATTTCAAGAGCGCGCGTCCGGTGCGTGAAGCTGATGTACCCGCCATGGCGAATGCTGCTGCCGGCCGAGTTGAAATACTGGTTGAGATTGTTGAAGCCCTGGAATCTCGTCGCCAGCGAGCCCCACGGAATCGAGATGGTGTTGCCCAGCAGGTCCTTGCGGCCGAGCGGATCGCTCAAGGTCGTCTCGGTGCCGATGGGCGGTACCGCCGTGCCGGCCGAGCCGGGAGCGGGAACGACCGAGATCTCGATCTGCTGGATCAGATTGAAGTCGCGCGGATTCATATTGATGAACTGGGTGTACAGGTGCGACCCTTTCGCACCCGTATAACCCAACTCCAGCACGGTATTGCGCATGATCTCGTGTTGGATGATCAGGTCCCAGTTCTGCACGTAGGGGATGTGCGAGTCCTTGGAGATCGCGTATCCCGGAATGCCAAGACTCGGCAGGTAGACGAGGCCGTTGGCTGGAATGTTCAAAGCCTGCGCGGGCGTTAACGTCAGGTTCGTCGCCTCGGGATTACTGGAGAGCCGCAGCGCGGACGACGGGTCTACGCTGCCACTGGAGACGTTGATGCCGCCCGACAACGTGGAGGCGTTCACGAAACCGCCAAAATCGGGATTGGGCAGACGGTTATTGCCGGTGATGGACTCATGCGATAGGCCGTAACCGCCGTGAATGACGAGACGGTCGTGGTACATCGCGGGACTCCAGGCGAAACCGAAGCGGGGTTCGAAGTCCCAGCGCTCGATAGGAGTGATGTACTTCGATGCGCCGCCGCGGCCGGCATACTGGAAAGGCGGCACGAGGAACGAAGTGAGTGTGGTGGTCGTTCCCGGCAATGTGATCGGGGTGGGGAGCGGGAACGGTTGCGCCAGGTCCGGCAGGAACGCACCCTGCAGGTTGTTCTTTTCGGTTCGCGGCAGCTGCAATCCATAACGCACGCCCAGGTTCAGCGTCAGGTTCGGCTTCACCTTCCAGTCGTTCTGGATGAACGCCGCGGCTGCGTTCCAGCGGTAGTAGTACTCGAACAGAGCGGGGCGGACGGCAATCTGGTTAGGAATACCGAGCAGGTAGCTGGCAAACGGGTTGCCGCCGTTCGCGGTGCTGGTGGAACCGAAAACCGCGCTGGTCTGCGCCACGCGGAAGTCCCAGCGTCCGCCGGAGGCGGCGAAAAACGGCTCCACGTTCAAAAGCTCATGGGTCAAGTCAACCCCGAACTTCCAGCGCATCGGACCATGATCCCAGTAGATCTGGTCGACGATGTTGTAGCGCTCTTCGACGTTGTAGTTGTTGGTCGAAGCGGAGGAACCGATGTTGGTGAAGGCATCGAAGCCGTTGCTGTCGGAACTGAACTGGAACAGCGGCATGCCGCCCTTGGTGAGGCTAGGAAGGCCGAGTTCGGTCGAGATGTTGCGGCCATTCTTAATGGAGAACGTGGGCGAGAACTCCTCGCTGAAGGTGCCGCGGGTGTAGTTCAGGCGAAGGTCGTTCACTAGCCGGTTGGTGATCAGGTGCGTGTCGGAGAGCACGATCTGCCGCGACCAGCTATAGGCGGCGGAGTTGCCGTTCACGTCGCCGCCAAAACCGCGCATGCCGACGGCCGGGACATACGTATAACGGAAATTCATCTTGTTGGCTTCGCTGAAACTATGATCGATGCGGACGGTCCAGCGGGTCTCATCCTGCTTGACGAAGCGATTCACGACGTAGTTCTTCACGCGTCCGTTGGGATCCAAATGCCAGTCGCCAGGTTCCGGCATGTACTGGAGAGCCTTCAGAGCTACCGGGTCCAGCATGCTCTGAGGAATCACGTTTCCGGGAAACGCAGTCGGCGCCGCAGCGCGCTTCCATTGTCCGTTCACCAGGTTGAACTGCTGATAGATGGTGCTCGGTCCGACCGAGGTCAGGCCAAACCGCGCCGCCACATCCGGCGGCAGCCAGCCGCTGCTGGTGCGAACCAGGTTGCTGAAGTCCCCCTTGCGCATCGCGTCGCTGGGCAGAATCGTGTCTTGCACCAGGAAATCGAGGCGATAGCGCGGCTCGGCGCCGAAGAAGAAGAACGTTTTGTCATGTCCGTTGTAGATCTTCGGAATCACCACCGGACCGCCGATCGTGCCTGAAAATTGATTGAAGCGGAGGTTGTTCGGTGGACGAGTGCTGCCCGCCGTCCACTTCTCGGCGTTGGTGACGGGATTGCGCGTGTACCAGAGCGCCACGCCGTGGACGTCGTTGCTGCCCGACTTAGTGGTGATGTTGATGACGCCGCCGCCTGTCTGGCCGTATTCGGCGGAGTAGGCGGAGGTCTGAACGGTGAACTCCTGCACGGTCTCAGGCGTGAAGCTGACGACCTCGCGCGCGATGCCGACACCGGTATTGTTTACGCCGTCGGCGAGCATCACGGTGCTGCCGGCGCGTCCGCCGTTTACGCTGAGATTGAACCCAGGCACCGGCTGCCCGGAAGTGACATCGGCGTCTTCGCTCCCAGCAACGCCCGTGATGTTGGGCGCGGTGAGGGCCAGGTCAAGGACGCTGCGATTAAACAGCGGAACGTCCTGCATCTGACGCGCGGTGATGGTTTGCGTCTGCGTGCCGGACTCGGTGTTCAAGATCGGCGCCTGGGCTTCGACTGAAACCACGGTCTCGACCGATCCGGGCTGAAGATTCACGTTGCGCGTGACCGTGGTCGCGGTGTCTATCTTCACGTTCTCGACGACCGCCTTGCCGAACCCGGCGGCCTGGACTTCGATCCGGTAGGTGACCGGCTCGAGGTTCGTGATGCCGTACGATCCCGAAGCCGAAGTGGCGGCGACGAATCGTTGATTGGTGCCGACGTTGATGATGGTCACAGTTGCGCCGGGGACGACGGCGCCCTGCTGATCGAAGACGGTTCCGCTGATGCCGCCGCGATTCGTCTGCGCAAAAAGAAGCGACGTCGGGACCAGCAGAAGCGCCAGGAAGACAATCGAGGACTGGCGGATGACAGCGATGCGGGAATGAGACTTCATACCCCCCCAGCGAAAGCGCGATTAAGATCGCCGCTATACTGCGGCTCTTCGCTCCGTCCCTGCGTGCACGGCACCTTGCGGAGCACTATGGCGCACTGCGGTATACACCGCTCGCATCCCCTGACGCAAGCGGCGGAAGCGAATTGTTGCGGTTTCGCGCTGCAGAACTGGAACGACGGTGGCCGAAGCCGGAAAGCTGAGACAGGTCCTCGATTTAGCCATGAAAGGAGGAGTCCGACAGGCACCTAACGGGGTGCGGGAAGGTTTTCCGGTGTTGTACACTGCGAAACCCTTGAGGCCCCCGCCACCAGGCTCGCGCGAGGGGCTCGCGGAGGATTCCATGACGAACCCTCGCAGCGAGGAATTGCGCGCCAAGCACAGCCACTACCTCATCACCTCGTGGTTGCACCCGGCGGCAGTGGCGGGAGCGTTTCACTCGGGCGGCCACGTGCTGCTCGATGCGGGAATCCCGGTTATTGCCATCGACATTCCGCATCCGGGCGCGACGCATTTCCGAGCGAACAACTATGAAGGGGGGTGATCGCGGGCGGGGACATCGGCCGCTTCGCGGTGGAGAACTGAGCAGGGCGAGGTCGACGAGATCCTGACGCTGGAGATCTGGCGCGCTGGGTGCCGCAAACCTGCATCCACGGCGCGCTTTCAGGCATCACCGGCATCCTCGGGAGGGCACGCCGCGCATCGTTCAACAGGATAGTGACGGCCAGTTCGGAGTCTCGCTCGAAGTCGTGCGCCAGGACCTCGGCCGCTCCCAGGCGCGGCGGGTGCTCGTGGACGCGGCTAATGATCCCAGCGCTCTCGGCGCATTGCGCGCCTTCCAGGAGACAGGACGGATTGGACCACTAACGGATGGACCACTGCGCCATCGTCGGCAAGAACGCCGAGCCTTAGGGGCGCGCCGAATTGCGCAAGGCGAACACGCGCATGATCGGCTGGGTCGCATACTTCCAGTAGGAATAGAAATAACGGCCGCGCATCATCGGCTGGCGCCCGACATCCTCGAGCACAAGCCGACTCCGCCGGCCGTCTTTATGAAACACCAGCTCATCACGAGGGAGAACGTGAACCATTTCTATCCCAACGACTGGCTGATCGAGCGCCTGCAACAGCACGCCTGACGGTTGGCACGAACCATGCCTGTCGAAGCGTCTTGACCGATCCTCTATACTTGCTTGTCCCTCATTTCCGAACGAGGGACACCATGCGCAGCCTGCGATTGCTTGCCGCCGTTTCTCTTCTGTTGGGTTCCCTCTCCGCCGCGACCCAGAAGACCTATTCCGCGATTGTGCTGGCGCGCGACGCGCATCCGGCGGTCATGCGGCCGATGAGGTCATCAACGCGCTTTTCCAACTGCAGCGCCAGATTCATATACGGAAGCGATTGCGTAGCGGGTACCTGCGGGGCATGGACTGGGAAAATTACGAGCGTGAGCACGGCAACCAGACCGAAGAAGCCGTTGGGCAAACGGCAACCGAGATATGACATAGCCAGCTCCGGTTGATGAGTTTTGTAGGGGTCTGCTCCTTAACTGCAGCAGGGTTTATGCTTCGTTATTACTTGTCCCCCTCGGCGATTGCTTCGTTCCGCCCACTCTGAGCCCTGGTGTTGTTGATCTTTCTGAAGACTGAATCATCGGCAGCTTGGGTGAGGGTCTTTGTCTTTTCGAACTCGGCGTTTGCCTCCTGGTTCCTTCCTATCGCTTGGTAAACCTTAGCCAGCTGCCAGTGAACATTCACATTTTCGGGGTTTAGCTTCGCGGCGAGCTTCAGTTCCCGCATTGCATCGTTCCAATCCCCAGCCTTGCTATGAACGATGCCCAAATCAAGGTGCGCCATCACCACGCCTGGATCGAGCCGGATGGCCTTCTTGAGTAACGGGACAGCGATGTCGAGGTGATCCATCTTTATATTAGTGTCCGCCAGATACATCAGTGCCTGCAGGTGGTCGGGAACGTTGGCTAGTTCTGCTTGGAATTCCTGCGTAGCCTGCTCGTATTGCCCTTGGGTCCACAACAGGTATCCCAGACCGAAGTGCACATTGGGCTCTTTAGGATTGGCCTTGACGGCAGCACGGAACTGCTGGGTGGCGCCGGCATGGTCTTGCATCTCATCCAATGCTTCGCCGGCCAGCATATCCGCCTCCGCCGACTCTGCGTTTAGCATCAGGATCTCGTGATAAACGTCGAGCACGCATTGATACTGCTTCGCGGCAAGGCAACTGTGGGCCAACATCAGGCGAAAGGGGAGGTTCTGCGGTTCACCGGCAGTTGCCTGTTTCAGATAAGGAACGGCTGCGCCGTAGTCTTGTAGGCCGTAGTGGGCCATGCCGATCAAGGTTTTCAGGCGCTGCGCCTCCGGAGAAGACGGAGTCTGGCTCTTGAGTAAATGCTCGAAGGTGGAAATCGCCTCCTTCAACTCGCCACCCTTGAAAAGCGCGAGGCCGAGGTTCATCCGCAGGCCCGGCATCGCCGGATCGAGCGACAAAGCCTTGCGGTAAAGAGGCACAGCCTGTCCGTAGCGCTCCTGACGAGCCTCGAGGAACCCCAAATGGGCGTAGGCTTCCGCGCTCGCGGGCTGCGCCTTCAAGAAAGTGCGCCATGCAGCCTCGGCTTCGGCGATCTTGCCTTGTTGCTCCAGGGCAATCGCTGTTTGGCGTTGATTGACCGCGGCCGCTTCCGCCTGTCCCAGGGAGCTAGCATGCCCCATCGCCAACATCATCAACGGGGTGAGGAAGAATCTCGCTCGAACAACCCCCTTCATGCGTACCTCCACCCCCATTCTCGCTCCCCACCAACTTAGCCGGCAATACGGCGGATTCGTGCGCGGCCTAAAACACTTGGGCGGGGCAGGGTGGTGCCGCCACGCTCGAGTTCGCAGCTTGATCCGATGTCAGAAACTCAACTTCGCCCCAAACTGCAGTACGCGCGGGTCGTACGTGGAGGTCACATGTCCAAAGTTCGCGTCATTGCTACCCGTATCGAGAACGTTAAATTCCGTGTGGTTGAAAGCGTTGAACGATTCAAACCGCAGCTCAAATTTCACTCTTTCGGTGATGGGAATCGTTTTGAATAGGGAGAGATTGAAGTTGAACAGTCCTGGCCCGACCACCGCATCTTTCCTGGCGTTACCAAAACCCTGGTTCGTGCCACCATTCCAGGGAGCCACCGGAGCTGCAAATGAGCTGGTGGTAAACCAGGCATCCACGGTGTGAGGATATCGCACGGGGGCCACCTGGCTGGGACGGTTTCTAGTGCCGCCGCCCAAGCCCAGGGTGTCCGGGCCATTATAGGTTACGCCAACCCCGTTGTTGCCAACCGGGGTTCCCGTCTGGGCAACCGTTATTCCGGAGAACTCCCAGCCTCCGAGAATCGCGCGCAGCGCTCGGTTTGAACCCTGCGACGTGAAGAACGGCAAGCGGTAGACGTAGTTCGCATTGAAGATGTGACGCCGGTCGAGCGCTCCCGACCCGCGATCATAGGCCAAGTTAAACGGATTGGAAGCTGTATTGAGATCGTTGCTGACCTCATCGATCTCGTGAGACCAGGTGTAAGCCAGTTGTACCGTCAGTCCATGGCGGTTTTCCACACGTATACCCGCCTGGAATGAGTTGTAGTTGAAATTGCTTTGGTTCGTCTCCTGCGTAATCGAGCTGAAGCCTGGGAATATTCGATACAGATTTGCGTTCAACGTACCGGCGGCAACACCGTGACGAAGATCGTAAGGGTTCGTCGGGTTGTTGAGATCGGTTAACGGCAAAGTATTGATCGGCACGTCTACGCTCTGGTTCCAACCTCTGGAACCGACGTACTGGATTACCGCAACCACCGATTGGGCGACTTGCCGTTGAACTCCCAAACTGAACATCAACGTCCCGGGGGGCCTATATCGGTATTGCAGATTGGTTAGCGTAGAGGGAAACGTCTGCGCCGTAGTTGCGCCAGTGATAGCACTGGTGTCAGGGTTGGAGAAGTAAACGTTGGTAGCCGAGGGCTGGTAGGCGAAGGGTGGATTCAAGGCAGCATTGTAAACGTCGTTGCCCTGAACGCGCTCGTAGAATACTCCCGCGCCCCCCCGCAGTACGGTCTTGCCGTCGCCGAGGATATTGTAGGCAAAGCCGACTCTCGGCTCCCAGGTATGGTAGTAATTCTGTACGTTTCCGTGGGGAAACCCATTAACACCGGCCTCCCGGATGCCATTGAGGTAGAAATTCTGGCCGTTGAACGTCGTCAGCAGAGCGGGATTCAGCGTGCCGTCTGGGTTCAGAGGATAGGGCTGAGATCGGTCGTAGGCCGCAGGGACGAAGTTCGCGAACTGGTTGTATCGCTCGAAGGCGTGTGGCAAGCCGTCGTAACGAAGTCCCAAGTTGAGCGTTAGGGTTTGAGTGACGTGCCAGTTGTCATTGCCATAGAAGCCGTAGTTGTTGTTGACCCAATGCTTGCCGGCGAGAAACTGCAACTGGGTAAAGCTGTCGGCATCGCCCAGCAAGAAGTTGATATACGAATCCTGCGAAAACGAGCTGTTGCCGAAGATGGCAGTTCCCTGGGTGTTGGCCTGCAATTCCTGGTTCTTTGCATCGTGCAGCCAACTGAAACCAAATTTGAACTGGTGCCGGCCGTGGGTCCACGATAAGTCCTCCCGACTTTCATAGCCAAAGTAGGAGTTTTTCCAGGGGAAATAGCTGGGGCTCCAGATGGTGTTATAGGGCGCGCCCAGCCGGACTTCGGGCAAGCGGGCCTGTCTGTTGTTCGCCAGCGGGAAGAACGAGGTAGCCGTCCATCCGCTGGGCTGGGAGAAGGTAGTGAGGCCAGCGCCCTTCACAGGACTCAGGTGGATGGTGTTGCCACTGAACAGGAAACTGGTTTCGTTGAGCAAGGAGGCCGAATAGGTCTGCGTCAGTTTGAGCGTCGATGACCACGACGGATTGAGCATCGCCGTGCCCACCGTGGGATACGTACTGTTCCCCCACAACGGTGGGTAGTAGGTCTGAGTCATCGCGTCATGAAGATAATGACCCATCAACTGGAACTTGCTATTTATGTTGTGGTCGATGCGCAGCACGTCTTCACGTACGTTGGTTGGCTGGGCGATGGACGCGATGTACTGACTTGTGCCGAAGTTTGGCTTAGGGAATGTGCCAGCGTTTAGTTCCAGGACGGCGTTCTGGTCAATCAGGTTGGCTGGGATCAGGCACGGAATTGTTAATGAGCACGGCGTGCCCGTTCCGTCAGTGAAGGGCTGCCCAGGAGTCAAACCGTCCGCTGAGTAGAGAGCCAGTTTGGCAGGGTCAGAGGTTTGCGGAACAATCGGAACCTTGCCTTTCGAAGGAACGGTATAGGTCAATGGCTGGCCAAGCGTGGGGAAATTGGAGGCCACAATGGTATTTGAAACGGTAGGCGTGCTGCCTTGAATTTGCCTTCGCCACTCTTCATTCACAAAGAAGAATGTTTTCTTGCCGAGGGGACCGCCGAAATTGAACCCCGGCACATTGAGGCGAAACTCTGGCCGCTTCTTGCCCGCGCGGTTGAGGAAAAAGTTGTTGGCCTGGTAGTCTTCATTCCGGTTGAACTCCCATACGGAACCGTGGAATTGCTGAGTTCCGGATTTGATGACCATCGCGATGGTTCCGCCTGAGCCGATCCCGTAATCTGGTCCGTAATTGCTATCCAGTGTCTGGAATTCCGAGAGCGCATCGATCGAGGGCAACGAGCTGAAGCAACCGCCGCAGCCACGATCGTTCAGTTCACCTCCATCCAACAGGTAGATGTTGTGCGTGTTGCGCGTCCCGTTGAAGCTGATGGCGTTGGCTGTGGTAAGAGCATTCACCCCGCCATAGGACGGCAAGGTGTTGGACTTGCCCATGCCCAGGGCCGCCAGTTCACCTGCTGGCCGCTGATCAAGCTGGTGATCTCACTGCTGGCGGACTGCACTTGTAAGGCATCCGCTTCCACGTTGACCGTCTGTTCAGTGCTGCCGATCTTGAGCGCGATGTCTTCCACCAGGGTCTGAGCAACGTTCACAACAATGTCAGTCTTGGTGTACTTCTGGAAGCCTGGGGCTGATGCCCCCAGTTTGTATTGACCTACGCCCACGTTTGCGAAAAGAAAGGCGCCGACCGAATTCGACGTCACCTGTCTCGCTTGACCCGTGGCAGTGTTGGTGAGCGAGATCTGCGCATTCTGCAGCGCCGCTCCTGTGGAATCCACCACCGTCCCAGCAATAGAAGCGTTGTCCTGCCCCCAGGCCCCGGTAGTCAACACCAACAGTGCCGCAGTGAGTGCGAATTCGACCAGCCCATAACGCCACGCTGGCTTTTGTCTCGCAGAAATGCCCGCAACACAGCGAACTTGGACTATCAGGTGATTCATAGTTTGCCTCCGCTTTCTCGCCTAGCGGATCGGTTCCGCTGCGTCTTCGGGTTGGACCCATTCATGGATCTGCGTGCAGATCCTGTTTGTCGAGCCACGGGTGAGCTTCGGGACGACAAAAACCCCGAGTAATCGTTTACTAAAATCGAGCTTCTTATGCCCTTTCCTATGAGCTTGTCAAGAGTTATTTTTGACCAGGGCCGGCTCGCAGGCATGATGCGGGTTAGGACGGTATCGTTTCCATCGATCGGCAACTGCCGCGGATTAGATGGGAACGCGGAATCCCTGGTATTCGTTTACTGCACACTGCCGGAAGAAGCCGTCTGCATTTAAGATAAGGGTCCTATGCGAGACGTGAATGGGCGCCCGACGACCTGACGTAACAAGGCCACAAAAGCTCAACCCTTCCGTCGCCCAGCCGAGGTTACGCTTTTCGTCGCGGGTATGCTTATGGCCGCCAGCGTGGGAGTCTATCGAGTTGCGTTTTGCTGTATTCGAATTTTGAGTAGCCAGGGTATCCACTGAAATGGGCAGAGCGATTTCGCAACCAGAACCGAAGGGGGTAAGCTTCGTCATCACACTGGCC
>QIAU01000244.1 GCA_003225055.1 Acidobacteriota bacterium | reverse complement strand
GTTGAGCCTATTGCTGGCCGTCTCTGCACTGATTTTTCTTGCCAGGGGAATCAAGCGGGTTTTTGGAAGACCACGTATCTATCGGGGCAGAATTCTCAGCGCAATCGTCGCCGCCCCTTCCTTGCTTTTGGTGAGCCTGGTATTGATCACGTTCTTCCATGCGCGAGCCATGCCAACCTCGGCAGCTGCGCCGAGAGTGGGCCAACGGGCGCTTGACTTTACGCTCACCGACACCAGCGGACAGCCGGTTTCGTTTGACCAGCTCTTCGCGCCTGCAGCCGACGATCCGCAACACACCGCGCCGAAGGAGGTGCTGCTCATTTTCTACCGCGGCTATTGGTGACCTTATTGCAACCTCGAGTTGCGAGGTGTCGAGAAGCGACTAACCGAGTTTAAGGCGGCTGGTGTCCGACCGGTGGCGATCAGCGTTGATCCACCAGAGGTCTCGCGAGATTTCTGCAAGAAGGCCGGTTACACCTTCACTGTTCTTTCCGATCCAAAAGCTGAAGTGATACGTCGTTACGACTTGCTCCATGTGGGCGCCGGACCTGAGGGGCACGACGTCGCCCGGCCGGCAGAGTTCCTGGTGGACTCGTCCAAAGTGGTGCGGTGGGTCAACTTCACAGAGGACGTTCGCGTGCGAGCGCGCGCCGACGAGATGCTGGCGCAGGCCAAGAAGCTGCGGTAACAGCATTCACGAGAAGTCTGGGAAAACCTGCAAATTCACACCCCAAAGAATACCCTGAGCACCAGGCGAAGTAGTCATTGCGCGCCCGGGTTCCCGACGATGTGGATTTTCTTCTCCCGAATCGCAAGCGCCTTGAGTGAATGGTGATACTTCTCCTGTTTGTCCCGCATCCTTTTGGGGCGCCATCGAGGCCGGAAGGTGTAGGAAAGTTGCGTGACCGTGAAAATGCCTTTTGCTGTGGAATTTTTGACGCTCCTTTTCGCTCATGCCGGCCAGCAGGCTAAGGTCGTCCTTTTCAACCGCCTTCAGTCGGCACCGGGATTGGAACTCACAACTCACACTCCCCGCAGTGCCGGTTCCGGATCAGCTCGGGTGGCGAGGGGTTAGCCAGCAGCGTGGAGATTTCCTTAACGCGCCTTCGTACCTCACCAGCTAAAGCACCAGTTTTCAATTTCAGTACGGCGTGATTGTCGCCATAGATTATTTTGCCGAGACTGGTCGGCCATCATTCCCGAGAGCACGAATGCATCGAATGCCAGCAGCAATTTGTCATCAGCACCGAGCTTGTTCATGTACATGAAGCGAATTGGAATGAACTGCGCCAGACTGCTCCGGCCTTCGGACGGGCGACGTTCAATGCCGTGCAGCTCAGATTCAAGAACGTAGGAATTCACTTGCGCCTGCACAATGGCGCCAATGGCCAGACGCCACTTGCCGGCTTTGAGATTCTCTGCTGGCGGTGCAACCGTAGACCCGTTCTTCGTTGTTTCTGAAAGGAGTCGTTCTGTTTCTCTAGCCCGGTATGACCTGTCTTGTGCTTCCACCGATTCTGCGTATGCGTTGTCGGAAGCTGGTTCACCGTTGGCACGCAGCCAGCACTTAGTCGGGCATTTCAAAAAAGCTTCGAACAATTGGGAGAGAGTTTCATAGCGTAAGGTCTCATGCGCTTTTTTACGGGGCATAAAAATGGAATTGGAACATTGGTGAATCGGGTCGGCCGTAGTATGAAGCGTTCAGGATGAGCGATTGCTTGAAGGTCGCTAATCTCTGTGGTGATAAAGTTCCCGCGTAGCAGCTAACCCAACTAAAAACGACGCATTGACTAGTCGCACAGTGTGTGCACGTAAAATGGTTACACGTAAACGGGTTAGATGGCCATGCGGCCGTGCGTAGCTACCGCAACAAGAAGAGAGGACAACATCGAAGAAGAGAGAACGAAGTAAGACCGACCTTCGGCTGGGCTCCTGTTCCTCCTTCCTCTGTTCCTCCTTCCTCTTCTGGTTGGGGCATGCTGAATTTAGCCACGCCGGCTGAGGAAACGCAATATGTCAGGACGATCTCCGCCCGCGTCGGCTCAGTGAATTCATTCCCCGCATCCGCCCAAGCCTATTCCATTTCCGTTCCCGCTGTCGTTCGCGCCATCGCCGTTCCCGCTCCCGAACCCGTTCCAGGGCTCGCCGACATGCGTGCGAACAAAATCGCTGTAGGGGTGAGCGCCGGCTCCGCCGGAACTCTCCATGAGGCCTGACGATGGCAGGGATTTCCTCACGAGCCGGCCGTGCCGATGCGGAGCGATCATGGGAGAGGGTCGCACAACAACTGGACCGGCCACGAGTTCGCACGTTAGGTGGCGGACGTCAGCTTTTGGCGGACAGTGCTTCTCTCCGCCGCTTCCGTAGGCGGACCCAAATCCTTGCATAGCATTGTCCTTAGACCATTCGGGGATGGACGGCTTCGATGCCAGGATAACGAGCAGAGTCCCTATCATTGAACGTCAAAATCCGTCTGACACCTTGTACTCGCATGGCAGCTACCAAGCACGCATCGTGCACCTGAACACCGGAGATATTGGGAGAGACGAGTAGTGTAACGGGTCGCATTCTTCTCCCCCGACATCGTGAACCAATCTTCCGGTAATGTCCTCAGATTCCTCTCGGATAGTGAGCGAGGCAGCTACTGCGCCAGCGAGTGATCGGGATAGGATACATGCGTGTATAGACAGGTGAGTATCCTATCCCAAGAAAACAAGGTTTCTGTGTGGAGGGCCGCGACCAAAGAGCGGGGTCGCGGCCGTCGTCCCCGGCCCCCTGCATATGGGCGGTGGAACGGCTGGTGGGACCGCCCCGCCTTAGGATGATCCAGCTAAATGCGGTAACCGCTACATCGATGAGCATCAATAACAACGTTTTTGCCGAATCCCGCTTCCGGCAACGATTTCCAGGCGAAAATCGATTGAAAATCCATAGGCCGCGTCCGCCGCACCCGCGAGCGGCTTCCTTCTGACGGTTTTATCGAAAGCGCACCAGAGCGTCCTGCTATCCCCCACTCTCAAATGCGCGCTTCGCCGGGTAACCGCTTGCCCCCTGGGCCAGTGCCGGATCCGGTGCCTGAAAAAGTGGATCGATCCGCACCGTGCCTATGAACCACTCCGACGGCCCCTTGGCGGAAGGTTGCGAGCCAGCCCTTTTGATTTCCATCTTCTGAACTCCTTAGTGAAACAACTTTCAGCAGCACAACCTGCCGTACAGCACAGACCACAAACGGGCTAATGTGGACGTTTCTCAAAGACATCCTTCACGATCGGTAACGCGGAAAAGGCATTCGGCCAACCGGCGTAGAAGGCCAAATGCGTGACCACCTCTGCAGCCTGCGTCTGCGTCAGCCCATTATCCATCGCCTTGTTCAGGTGGTACGTGATCTGCGCGACCTGGCCAGCAGCAATCAGCGCACTCACCGTAACGAGACTCCGATCCCGCGGAACCAGGTCAGGACGCAGCCATAGGTCACGGAACAAAACATCAGTGGTGTACTGCACGATTCCTGGAGCAACGTTACCGAACTGCTGTTCCACAG
This sequence comes from Acidobacteriota bacterium, assembly GCA_003225055.1. Taxonomy (GTDB): domain Bacteria; phylum Acidobacteriota; class Terriglobia; order Terriglobales; family Acidobacteriaceae; genus Gp1-AA122. The sequence goes on along the minus strand of QIAU01000244.1, from coordinate 4,650 downwards.
CCGCTGCACGTTTCGCCTCCGCGTCTTTGTCGAGCGGAAGAGGCGCAGGCGAAGCGGGAGGAAGTTGATCGGTCCCAATGCTTCGATTGGCAAAAACATCTTTCGCGACGGCGCCTGCCGACATCGCATTCTCCCAGCCGGAGTAAAAAGCGAGATGCGTGATGATCTCAGAAATCTCGCGCGGTTTAACGCCATTATCAAGTGCGAGGTTGAAATAGTAGGGCATTTCAATCGTTTGGTTGCGCGCGATCAGGGCGGCGATGGTAACAATGCTGCGGTCGCGTGGCGTGAGGCCGGGGCGTTTCCATAGTTCGGCAAGGGGGCCTTGCGCATACTTCTCAAGCGCCGGCGCCACGATCGTGATGTCATTTACGGTCTGCATGGGTTTCGATTTCCTCCCGTTTTGTGTGTCCCGGCCCTGAGCCCATGTTGTGCTGATCAGAGAAAGAGCCGCGATCGCAACGGCCATCAGTTTCATCTTGGCCTCCTGTAGTTCAGGGTGAGGGCTAGGATCACTTGCGGTATTGCTCGTCGGTGACCTTCTCCATCCACTCCACGACTTTGCCATTGAGCTCTTCCTGTATTGCGATATGCGTCATCGCTGAATTTGGTGTAGCGCCATGCCAATGCTTCACTCCCGCCGGAATCCAGATAACGTCGCCCTTGCGAATCTCCTCGATCGGTCCTCCCCACTGCTGAATCCAGCCCGTGCCCTCGGGCACGATCAAGATTTGACCGAACGGGTGCGTATGCCAAGCGCTCCGCGCGCCGGCCTCGAACGTAACTTTCCCGCCACTCGTGAGCGATGGATCGTAAGCAGGAAACAGCTGCTGAACCTGTACTGAACCGGTGAAGTACTGGGCAGACCCTTTGTTTGAGTGTAGGCAGTCGCTGCGCGCGATCTTGATTGAGGAGGATGTCGGTGCTTTCGCCGCGCTCGTCTGAGCCTGCGACGCCACCGAAGTGAAAAGGGAAAGCCAGATGAGTGTGACGGCGAGTACCTTCATTTTTGTTCCTTCCATGCCCTTGCAAATTAGCGACGAGCTCACAGGACAGTCTCGTCATATCCGAGCTTTTTGTAGAGTTTGTCCCAGTTGGCCTTAATGTCGGGTTTGTAGACTGCCTCTACCCAGTCTTGAGATTTAACTTCTTCCATTGCTACCGAAACCGACTCTTCTCCGTAATGCAGAATGTCTATAACGTTTTTAGCGGTTGCTTCAGCGAGACGAGTCTTCTGCTGTTCGGACTTGCCGGGCCACAACTTGACGACCAAATGAGGCATTCTTCTCTCCTTATGTTCATGCCCTGATCTCTCGCGACATGACCTTAACTGTCGCGGAGCGGGCGCGGGTGCCGATCATCTGGTTGGGCGTAGCAGCACCTTGATTGCGCGGCGCTCGTCCATTGCGCGGTAACCCTCCGCCACCTGATCCAGAGGCAGCGTCAGGTCGAACCCCTTAACGGGATTAATCTTCCCCTTCCACACCAAGTCGATCAGTTCGGGCAGGAAGCGGCGCACCGGCGCAGGACCACCGTGGAGATGCTCGTGGGCGTAGAACAGCTGCTCGACATTGAGTTCGACGCCGTGCGGGACGCCAACGTAGCCCACGTAGCCGCCACGGCGGGTGGACTGGATCGCCTGCATCATCGACTGCTGTGTACCGACACATTCCAGGGCCGAGTCCGCGCCGATTCCGTTGGTCAATTCCTTGATTCGCTCCACGCCCTCGTCGCCGCGTTCGGTCACGATGTCAGTCGCCCCGAACTCCCGGGCGAGCTTCTGGCGAGTCTCGTGACGACTCATCGCAGTGATCCGTTCAGCGCCCATCTGTTTAGCGGATAGCACACCGAGCAAGCCGACTGCGCCACCGACCACCGCCACCGTCTTGCCCGGCTTCACGTTCGCTGCATCTGCGGTAAACCATCCTGTACCCATGACGTCAGACAGCGCCAGCAGATTGGGAATCGAGTTCTCCGAAGGAACATCTCGGGTAGCTACCAAGGTGCCATCGGCGAGCGGGACGCGCAGCAGCGGCGCCTGTGCCCCGCCGACGAACTCGGCTTGCTGGCAGGACGACTGATATCCGATCTGACAGTTGGGACAGGTATTGTCGGACGCGAAGAACGAACCGATGACGAACTGGCCGGGCTTGATGCGGGTGACTGCGCTACCGACCTCCTCGACGATGCCGCAGTACTCGTGCCCCATCGGGGTCGGCTGCGCCATTGGCTGGATGCCGCGGTATGGCCACAAGTCCGAGCCGCACACGCACGTGGCCGAGATCCTGATGACGGCATCCGTCGGCTTCATAATCTTCGGCGTTTCGCGCTCTTCGAAACGCACATCTCGCGGCCCGTAAAGAACTGCTCCTCGCATGGTCTCCTCTTTGTCCTCGCATCCCTCAAATCATGGTTCGTGAACTCGCAGCAGCTTAGTGGACGGTGAAGCCACCATCCACGACGAGCGCGTGACCAATCACGAACGTCGAGCCAGGTCCGCAAAGCCACAGCACAGCAGAGGCGATCTCCTCAGCCCGGCCGAGTCGCCCGATCGGCTGCTCTCGCATGATTTCCTTCATCGCTTCGGGGTCCTTGGCGATCATCTCCTGGACCATCGGAGTATCGATAGTTCCCGGACATATTGCGTTGATTCGGATGCCCTTGGCGGCGTACTCAAGTGCCGCACTCCTCGTCAGCCCGATGACCCCGTGTTTGGATGCGTGGTAAATTGCGCGACCGGGGAGGCCGATCAGACCGCCGATCGATGAGTTGTTCACGATGGCCCCGCTCCCTTGTTTACGCATCTGGAGCAACTCGTACTTCATGCAGCTCCAGACGCTGCGGAGATTGATCGCAGTTACGCGCTCGAACTCTTCACTGGTGGAATCAGCAATGTCCACCGCTGGGCTCTGCACTCCGGCATTATTGAACGCCGCATCCAGACTGCCAAAAGTTGAAACAGTCTGTTCCACCATCGCTTTCACCTCCCCGTCATGAGCCACGTCGCAGCGTAGGGCGATGGCCTTGTGGCCCGCGGCGACCAGTTGCTCGGCTGCCGCACGAACCGCAGATTCATTGATGTCCGCCAATGCCACCGAAGCGCCTGCCTCAGCAAAAGCATTCGCTGTCGCCAGCCCCATTCCAGAGCCAGCGCCTGTAACCAGTGCAACTTTGTTTTCAAGAGACAGATTCATAAATGCATTCCTCTATTTGTGGACCGATTCCACTTTCAGGCGATCTGCTCACCTGTTTCTTGAACAACCCCTGGCTTGCTGTCACCGATACGTCATTCGTTCCAGTTCTTCCGGGTACCGGGCGCCTTGCACTGTGATCTTTGCGATGGCGGCGTCGAGCTCCCGGAGATCATCCGGGGTGAGTTCGATGGCAACCGCTCCGATGTTCTCTTCAAGGCGCTCCAGCTTGGTGGTGCCGGGAATCGGAACGATCCAGGGTTTCTGTGCAAGGAGCCAAGCGAGCGCGATCTGAGCGGATGTCGCATTCTTCTTCAAGGCGAACGCAGCGATCAGATCCACTAGAGCGCGATTTGCCTTGCGGGCTTCAGGCGAGAAGCGGGGGAAACTGCCGCGATTGTCCTCCTGGTCAAACTGTGTTTTTTCGGTGATCGTCCCAGTGAGGAATCCCTTCCCCAGCGGACTGAACGGAACAAGGCCGATGCCAAGTTCTTCGAGCGTGGGAATGATTTCTTCTTCCGGGCGCTTCCACCACAGCGAGTATTCACTTTGAAGCGCCGTCACTGGCTGAATTGCATGTGCACGGCGGATGGTATGTGCCCCCGCTTCAGATAATCCGAAGTACTTCACCTTGCCTTCCTGAATCAAGTTCTTCGCCGCTCCCGCCACGTCTTCAATGGGCACGTTCGGATCGACGCGATGCTGATAGAGCAGATCGATGGTGTCGACCCTGAGCCTTCTCAGCGAGCCCTCGACGGTCTCTTTGATGTACTCCGGCCGACTGTTCAGACCAACTGGATGCGGATCTCTCTCGGAGTCAATCTGGAACCCGAACTTGGTCGCGATCACCACCTGGTCACGCATGGGAGCGAGAGCCTCGCCCACAAGCTCTTCATTCACGAACGGACCGTAGACTTCAGCGGTATCGAAGAAACGGACGCCGCGTTCGACTGCTGCCCGAATGAGCGCAATCATCTCCTGCTTGGTCCCCGCCACCGTTCCGTGACCAGGACTCAACCTCATGCAGCCAAGCCCCACGGCCGAGACTTCAAGATTGCTCTTTCCTAGTTTGCGTTTCTGCATTGCTTCGTTCCTTTGCACAGCTGTCTGCGTGCAATAGCCAAGGCGTCGATGCAATTCGATCAGTAATGCTCCCACGTCACCGACCAGTGTTCATCGGGCCGAGCCGACCGGATGATCAGCTTCCCGTCTGCGGTGAACTGATAAACCCGAGGAAGATCCTTGCCGACAAGCAAGTCTCGCGTAATCGATCCCTGCACGTGATGCGTCAGCATGTGCTTCGCTTCATCCACGTCGTAGCTCCCAAAAGAAGCTTCGTACCCATCCAGGACGTACTGGTTGGATTGGTTATTTGGTGACCTGGGATACATCAGTTGCACAGACATGTGGCCGTCTCGTGTGTAGATCAGCATGCCTTTCGGCTGAGGGTTATCGCTCG
>QIAU01000132.1 GCA_003225055.1 Acidobacteriota bacterium | reverse complement strand
TGACCAAGCCAAGGATGACGGAGATCGTTACCGCCATCCACTCAGCCTTGCCAGGAACCTATTCCGTAGTTGAAATTCCAATCCGCTAATTGGCAATGAACAAGTGGTCTGGCGCTGGATTTACGTGAAATGAAACAGAACTGGCGCGCCCTGAGAGATTTCAGAACTCTGTGGCTTAACATCACCAAGCGAACAGGTCCGCCTCAATAGGCCTTCAGTACTCGTGCCGAAGCATCGGACAACATACAAGAGCTAATTGGGCTTCAATCGAAACGCAGCCAATTCTCGCAAGTAAGACCGTCGACCCGAGCAAATTCGCGCTCATTGTCGGTCACAAGAACATGACCGAGCGCAAGCGCTTGGGCAGCAATAAGCAGGTCGTTTGCCCCGATCGGCTTGCCGCTCTGTTCAAGACGAGCTCGAAGCAAGCCATACGTACTATCGGCAGGCGCGTCGAAAGGCAAGACTTCGAGGCCGCTGAGAACTGCGGCGAGCTGCGCCGTAAGCCGCGGTGATCCCTTCTTTTCGCTGCCATAGCGTAATTCGGCGGCAACAATGATGCTTGTGCAGACCCGCGCCTCGCCAACCTTTCGGATACGCTGTGTTATGCGTCCGTGAGGATTGCGCACGAGGTCGGAGACGATGTTGGTATCGAGCAGATAGCGCACTATAGGTCAACCGGTTCGGTTGCCAGTTCAGCAATAGTGGGAAAATTTTCTTGGATGGGACTCAGCTTATCGAGCACGGCGAGAAGAGACTTTGGCGGAGCAGGCTCGATGATCAGCCTCTCGCCTTCCTTTCGCATGATGGCATCATTTCCAGGTAGCTCGAACTCCCGAGGAATGCGCACAGCCTGATTTCTTCCATTCCTGAACAGCCTCACATGTTGCTCTCGTATTGCGGATCGGCGTTTGATTGGCATATGCCTAAGCATATGTCACATCAGGAACTTCTGTCAATCAAGATTCGCTTTTTGCATACTAGATTCAGCCCGTCGGCCGGTCGGATCGAACGGAAAGCCCGCGAGGTTCTCGCGGAATTCACGTATGCCAATCTTGACCGTTTCCATATTGTGTAGAACTGGATGCCAAGCGAAAGATTCAACGGCGTCCGGTTCGCTTCCTACAGCAGCGTGCCGCAGCGGAAGCTCGGATCAACCCAAAGTTCATCTCTCGGGCAATCCAATAAAGCGTTCCTGGACCCTTATTGAACCCATGCGCCTTCCGTCGATTCGCGGTATGTGCAAGAAAGCAATGGCGCTGCCCGGAGAGACGATTTCAGAACTCTGATTGGCCCCGACCCGGCTTCCTTTGTGCAATTATGACTTGGGTGACCCGCCTTCGGAAAACAAGCTCTCAAGGTCACGAGCGCCGTGAACAACACGCAGGATGAGAATCTCGCCTTCGCGCGCCTGGTAAAAGATCAGATATTAAAGATCAGATATTTGGGAAATCCGGCGACGGATGCGACGCGTGCCGCCAAGCTCTTCTGCGCCGAACTCGCAGGGTGAGCCGACTCCCGGTCGCTTGGCGATTTGCAGCAGTGTTGCTGTGACGCCTGCTTCCCAACGCTTCGCCAAAGTGCGACCGGCTTTGTCGGCGTCCCAGTCAAACTGCTCCAAGATATCGGCCATCGCGGCGTCGCTGAAGGCAATCCGATGCGCTCTCACGCGCGCCGAGCCCGTTCGCGTAGCGCTGTGACTAGACCTTTCTTGCGGATCTCGGAGATCGAAAGCTCGATCTTTGGCCCCTTTCGCCGCCGCGAGCAGTTCCTGTTCGAGATTGGCCATCCGGCGTTCTTTGTCCTGACGGATCAGCTCCCGAATGTATTCACTGGGAGTGCCCCAATCACCCGAAGACACTTGGCCTTCAACATAGGCCTTGAGATTCTCCGGAAGCGAGATGTTCAGTGATGTCATTGCCATGGTTTCATTTTATGACAGAATATGAAGGTGATTGCAAGGTTCGAAATTGCCAGGACGCCCTCAGTTGCAAATGCCTGAATGGAAGAGAGAACAGAACTGGCGCGCCAAATTATTGCGACTTCGAACACCCCGACGGTTCAAGCTGCTGAAGCCCTAAGATGCGAGATCGCCATCATTTGCAATGGCTTAGAGATGCCGGTCGGCAATCCAGTCATGACGAAAGCCAAAGCGGGAAAGAGCCGGAGGCGAGGGTGACGCATCACGCCCGCGCCCTCTTTGCCGGGAGAGGCCGTTTCGGACCTAACGGCTGCCGACCCATGTGACCCCGACAACCAAACGTAAGCGGTAAGGCAGGTACACCTGCCACGGTAATGAACCGCGGGTTACGTGATGCATAGGTTGTGAGTAGAAAGCCGAGGGGCCCCGACTTCAGGGGCTGGCCATCTCGGGTTTCCAATTCCCCGGGAGCAGTTCGTGGATTTGAGTGATCTTGATCGAGGGCCGGCGGGCTAGGACATCCGTTAAATAAGTCTGCGGATTCAGGCATCGCCGCCGAGCGCTAATCCGTACGGAGTAGATGACGGCACTGCGCCATCCCGCGTTGGGATGACCGATGAAGAGCCAGCGCTTGCGTCCTACCGCAGTCGGTCGAATGTCATTCTCCACCAGGATATTGTCGATCTCGAAGCGTCCATCCTCGAGATATCCCCGCAAAGCCTCGTACTCGTTAAGGAAGTAGTTGCCGGCCTTGCCCAGGGTACTTTGCCGTAGCAGCGTGGGTTGTAGCGAGAACGGCGTCAAGAAACCGCGCCCGAATGGAAGTGCTGCACTTTAGAAAAACACTGCTGGAGAAACGTGGAATCGTTTGCTCAATTTCTGTATGTGGGTTTTGTTGAGGTCACGTTTCTTGTGCAAGACTTCCGATACGATGCTTTCAGAGCCAAAGACTGGGACCAGGTCTTTTTGCCGGAGATCATTGGCATCCATCAGCGCGCGAAGGACTTCCACAGGGGAAGCGTCAGAAATGAGATGATGCTCTTCTTCGTATGCTTCAATCAAGGTCATCAAGACTTCGGCGTACTTCTCTTCTGCACTGGTCGGGTTATCCTTGCTCGCCAGCTTGTCCAGGACCGATAGGTATTCCTCATGTTGGCGCACAGATGTAATCGGTGTTGGCGAGCTGACTTCGAGTGCGTATTTTTCGGATACTGCAATCATGATTTTTGCCACTCCTCCTCGTCGTATTCAGCGTGACTCAGAACGCGCCGGATGTAAACCATTCTCCATTTGTATTTGATAGTTGCGATCAGCCTGCACCTGTTGTGACTTATATCGAACACCACAAAGCGCCCGACCACATCTGAGTTTTTCCAGCTGTTCCGAACGTCAGCAAAGTTCTTCCAATCCGCGTTCTTGGCTATCTTGTACCATGCGTTTAGAGATGCTCCCCATTCGGGGTGCTCGGCGGTCGCTTCTCGAACGGCCTTTCGGCTGACGATCCGCATGAAGAATATTCGCATTTTGCGAAGTTTGTGTCAAACGGAAAATTTAGTTCTGAACACAAAAAAGACAAGGCTCTTACAGTGAAGAGGCGTCCGATACCTCGGATACCAGTATGGAGAGAGACCAAGACCTCGCACAGCCAGACTCTTCCCCAGCCAAGACGCAGTCAGGCGCAACCACAGGGAACCGCGCCAGCGGGCGTGCCCCTTCACGGCGGCGAGAGCGAAGGGAATCGAGACTCATCGGCTGATATTGCGATGCGGAGAGATTTTCGGACTGCGGCTGAAGTAGTGGACTTTGAAGAAGGTTCCGTCATCGCGGCGGAATGCTCCTACTAAGGCCCAAGCATCCGCTCCGAAAAAACACGAGCCTCGCGCCGCAATGTTTTTGTGGATACGTCCTTTATAGAGGCTTTGTTGCGGGTCCCTCCCACAGACGTTAACTTTGACATGGATGGTGGCACGGTTCTCAATCTGAACAACGTTCGGAACCGAGTGCTGGTGTCGACTTGCAAGAGAGCAAAAATTCCCCAGGTGTCGTGACGCAATTTTCGCTACTATTCCGACCAGGGCAAATCTGTCTGGCGACACCATAAGGCATTACAAGCAGTTGAGGCATACCGATTCGCCACTCAGCTTTCCTTGCACGCAACTGCGGCCGGAGGCGTAGAAGCTGCGGGCGGGTAGAGTCTCCAGCGCTTTGCTCCCTATTCCGAAGTGGGACGAGTGGAGACGGAAGGCATAATCCCATGATGGGCAAAGATTTGAAAGTGGCGCGCCCTGAGAGATTCGAACTCCCGACCTTCTGGTTCGTAGCCAGACGCTCTATCCAACTGAGCTAAGGGCGCGATGGTTGCAGAGTGGAAGAACGATTTCGATTATATCGAAAATGTAGAAGGAGCGAAAACCAGCGCCCAGCAAGTCTGCTGGATCTTCTGGCACACGCCGCCTTTCGTCGCTCACCTATTCGCTGATAGGAATTGTTGGCGATGCTAACTGGCTTTCTTTTCCCCGGACTGCTTCTGTGGTGGCCGTTCCTTTTGCGATTTGGCCGCAGGTTCGATGTCGACGACATTCCCTAACACGCGATCAGCTAGGCCTACCCAATACGCTACGCGCTCAGGAAGCCGGTCTGCTGTTTCGGAAGGACGGTTCGGCATTTTGAGTATCTGGGCCACGCAATACCAGCGCGGCCTGCCAAGTACCCTATGCCGGATGCGCTGCCCTGTTCCATACAGTAAAGTCTGTAGACCCCTCTCTCGTGATGCTGAATTGGACTACGCCGAATTGAACGTGTGAACCATGACAATATTGTTTTTCACCGCGTACAGCACCAGCTCCACCAGAGAATGGACTTTGAGTTTACGCATGATGTTGGCGCGGTGCGTTTCCACCGTCTTGACGCTCAGTACAAGGATCGTTGCCACTTCCTTGGTACTCTTCCCTTCCGCCAGCAGCTGCACGATTTGACGTTCCCTGCGTGTCAAGCTTGTGTCTGCCTGGGTTTGCGAACGGCGCTGCCCGGGATTGAGGAATCCTTCAAGAATCATTTGTGCCACGCGTGGGGTGAAAAAGGTGTTTTTTCGTTCCAAGGCGTCAATCGCAGCGACCAGGTCGCGAGCGGCATCTGACTTGAGAACAAACCCGCGCGCACCTGATTCCAGCACAGCCCGCACTACCTGCTCCGAATCGATGATGGTCACCACCAGGACCTTCTGCTCGGCATCATTCTCTAGAATCTCTCGAGTAGCCTCCAGCCCGTTCAGATTTGGCATGCAGATATCCATGAGAACCATATCTGGCTTTAACTGCTTGGCCATGGCTACGGCCTGCATGCCGTCGCGTGCTTCGCCGCACACTTCCCAGTCGGCGCGCGTCTCGAGCACCGCCTTTATCCCCTGGCGGACTACATCATGATCATCGGCCACGAGGATTCGAAAAGGGTTCATAAGACATTCCTCGATCAATTAGTACGCCCAGCAGAGACTCTGGATTGCGCTTCGAATAGCTGTCAATACAGATATTTCTGTAGTCGCGACCGTTCGCTAGCAAACGAAAATGCCGTATCGGCTGCGTTAATTAAACCGCTTACGCAAAAGCAGCACCCTCAAGGAAGATTCAAGCGCTCTGATCGGAGTCCGGGCCGACCGGGACCGGGTTTGGCTCGGTGCCAAAATCGTGCCGAAGAATCCGGCGTCGAGGCAAACCCTTCGCTACTTCACGACCAGCGTCGGACTTGTGCCGTGGCTGAGGGCGCCCGCAGTCCCGGTAATGGTGAGGGGGTAAGTGCCCGCAGGCGTGCCCGGTGGCGGCACGGGTGTTATGGTCAGTACGTCGGTGAGGGTTACGCCGTTATAGGATGCCGAAATCGTACTCGTGGTAGCCGTGGGCACAGCCACGGTGGTTACCGTAAAGGTCGCGCTCGTGGCGCCCGCGAGGATGGTCACGCTCGGAGGCACCGCGGCACCTGCCGAATTGCTGCTGGAGAGCGAGACCACAACACCCGCACCACCCGCGGGGGCAGGCGCATTCAGTGCCACGGTCCCGATCGATGACGAACCGCCCGTAACGCTGGCTGGGTTGAGCGTCAGCGAGGTGAGGCTTGGTCCGGAAGCCGGCTGCGGCGTGATGGTGAGTACGGCACTCTGTTGCACGCCTGCGTAGGATCCCGTGATCGTACTGGTCGTAGTCGCGCTCACAGTCATGGTGGTCACCGGGAAACTTGCGCTGGCGGCTCCGCCCGGGATGTTCACGCTAGGCGGAACCGGAACTGTTGCCACTGACGTATTGCTGCTTGACAGAGAAACAACCACACCGCCGGCCGGCGCCGGGCTGCTCAGGGTGACGGTACCGGTGGACCGATTCCCCCCATTGACGCTGGTCGGATTAACTGTGAGAGAGGTGAGGGTTGGGGCGGAAGTCGCCGGGGTGACGGTTAGTACGGCGCTTTGTTGGGACCCGCTGCCGTAAGAGGCTGAGATGGTGACGGCGGTCTGGCTCGAGACTGCCGTGGTTGCGACTGGGAATCTGGCGCTGCTGGCGCCGGCCGGGACCGTAACGCTGGCCGGAACTGTCGCTACCGATGTATTGCTGCTTGACAGGGTGACGACGGCGCCGCCGCTGGGCGCCGCACCGCTCAGCGTCACCAGGCCGGTGGACGGAACCCCTCCATTGACTGTGGTTGGGGTCAGTGTGACCGAAGATAAGGTTAGAGAAGCAGGCGGAGGTGGTCCACCCGGCGGTGTGCCGGGACTGGAGCTGTTGCCGCCACACGAATATAACGCCAGCGAGAATGTAACCAGCCCAAGCGCAGCCGCGAGCCCTCGCCCTGGGCGCGAAACCAATCCCAAATGGCAAAGCATGGCCCAAACCAGCAGCCCGGCGATCCATGCCACAATCCAGCCAAGCCGCGCAGCCGATGCCCCCGAGAACGGACCAGTCACGAATCCCGCAGGCGCCGCCGCGCGAGCCGTCGTTTGCAGGGTCACGGTTGCGGTTGCGGGATTGGCGCCGTTGAGCGTAACCGCCGGCGGCGCGATGGTGCAGTTGGATGCTGGCGGCTCACCGCCGCAAGTCAGCGCAATGGTCTGACTGAATGCGTTGATGGGGGTAAGTGTCACGGTATAGGTTGCCACCTGCCCGGCGGTAATGGTTGCAGTCGTCGGGTTCGTCGAGATGGAAAAGTCCGCCGGGGAGATGCTTTGCAGGGCTTGAACGATGTCCAACCTTCCGTGTCCCAAGGTCGAGTCGGGGAGTGGCTGGGCGTGAGCAATCGCGGTGGCAGCTTGGGCTTCATTGGTTGATTGTTTATTGTGCAGTAGCGCGGACGTGCCCGAGACGAACGGTGCGCTGAAGGAGGTTCCCCAGCCGGCGGCATACGTGTTGAATGGGTACGTGGTGACGATACCTTCCCCCGGAGCAGCTACCCAGACGACCGCACTGCCATAGTTGGAGAAGGAGGAACGCGTGTCCGAGTCGGTGGTGGAAGCCACGCCCATCACCGAACTCCGCAACCCCGCGGGATAAACGACGATGTTTTGTCCCTCGTTGCCCGCCGACGCGCCGCAAATCAGGGTTTTCTGGCTGGCATAATTTAGCGCCGTCGCCAACTCGGGGGAATACGACTTGAAATCAAAACTCATGTTGATGACGTTCGCCTGGTTCGTCACCGCGTAATAAATCGCGCGCAGGATGTCGGAGAGGTAACCGGTGCCATCGGAATGAAATGCTTTCAGGGGCAACAGACTCGCTTGCGGCGCGACCAGGTGAATGACACCCATAACCATGGTGCCGTGGCCGACAGCCGCCGATTTGGGATTCGTAGCCAGGATGGCCGCGGAAGACTGGTCCAGAATAGCGGCGCTGGATTGATTGACCTTCGCCGGCTGGCAGGTCGGAGAGGGCGAGCACGAATGGATAGAAGAAGAATCCGCAGGAGATAAATCGTTCAACTCCGAGGCTCCTTCCTGGTTCTTAGTGAAGTCATAGCTCGGAAGCCGAACACCATTCCCAAGCAGAACACCCGCGAGCGCTGGATGATTAGGATCCACCCCGGTGTCGATATCGGCGACGATGAACCCAGTGCCGAACACACTAAATTGGGACTGAGCAGTCGGGACGCCGACTCTTACAGCTGCCGGCTGGTTGGCATAGCCATGCCACACCGTCGTGCCGTGATAATCTGCCGGAGCTGAATCGGTAAGGGCTGAAGGCGGTGTACCGACGACGTTCAAACCGCCTATGAGGCTGAGCAATTGGTCAAGTTCGCCATCTACGATTCCGCCAAGAGGACGCAGAAGATTTAAGAGCGTCGTCGCGTCAAGGGAAGTGGTAATCAGAAACAGTTGTCCCAGGTTACCATCCAGGGGGCCCACCACATTGCAGACCTGGAGCAGGCAAAGCGGCTGCAGAAGGCTCTCGAGGCCCGCCTGACCTAGAGTTGTTCGGACGATGATTCGGTTTTGAGCTGAGGCAGGCGCGGCCCACAGTAACGCCAGCAGCAGTCCAGCCAGAAGCCACCTTCGGTGCTTCATGACTTACCCCCCTTTGAGCAGTGATCGCTGGTGTTCACTTGCTTTCGTGCTAAGGACGAGGACGCTACTATGAGCCGCTTGGTTTACTTCGGCCGTGAATCTTGGTTCCCAGCATAGCGTTCAGGAAAATCCCGCATGTCCGGCGAGGCCAGATTCTCGCCCTCTGGGAATGTCCATTGCATTCGATACCTCTGTTCTGAATCCTCAACCGCCCAATACTTGCCTGCCGCAAGAAACGGCATTGCTGGAGTGCCTTTGCTGGCTATCAGTACCCCACTCCCTGGTCTGCATATTCAACGCTCTCTCGCTTGAGATAACACAAGCTCGCCAGCGCATCTTCAATGGCCTGCATTTCGCCCGAGCTGTCAGAATTGGACGACATCGTCTGCAGGCGGTTAAATATCGCAGCCTCGGCTGCAACCACCCGCACCTTCAACTTGTCCTTGTCGAGTTCCACCAAGGCGTCGTGATAGGGCTTCTGCCAGTCGGGGTATCGTAGGTTTACCACAGTCTGTTCTCCCAATTTCAAGCTCCGTCTCGGACCAAAAGGGGCGTGTCCGATACAGACCTCGCCAAGTGGCGGAGCCCAATGTCGGCCCTGAGTACCGCCTGCACCACAAACTCCGCCACGCGCGAAGTTCGATCGCTGAAGGAACGCTACTCCGAGGTGCGCATAGCCGCTTCGCGCCCTTAGGCGTGGAAGCGGCCGAGAGCATCCCGCAGCGAAATCACAATTGGTTCATCCTTGTCCCCGTGGAACACCAACTCCAGGTCACCGCTGTTTTCCATCTCCGCGCGGAACTCTCCGAATTGATTCGTCCTCCCCTGGATCATCCCACCGCGGAGATTGGAAAACAGGACCGGCACCTCACTCCCAACCATTTCTGGCTGCCGGAAATCCATTAACTGCCCAGTGACCAACAAACTCTTGCCTTCATTCTGGGCTTCGATCTGCAAATCGATCTGGTAGGGATCGGCACCATAGAGCATTCGTCTGCTTCCGCTGCCACCCGATCGAACCCCCGCCAGGGCGGGCTGCAGGAAGCTGTCAAACAGGACTGCCAGAACACCGCGCGCGCCCTTGCTCTGGGCTGCGAACTGGGACCCGGCAAACGCAGCCTTTACGATCCGAACCGTTTGCTCCGGCGGCTGGTAACTCGCCTCCCCTGCCCCCAGTTGCCGGATTCGCTGCCACCGCAAAAATTCTGTCGCACACTGCTTGCAATTCGCCAGGTGCTCTTCCATCTCCGGTTTCACGCTTGGCGTAACCACCTCGTTCACCAGATCGATCCACTCAACGGTTGTAAAGTGATTCATCTTTGTGTCCCCGCTCTTCGACGTTTAGCTCCCCAACCGCTGGTCACTAACCTCACTCATTGAATAAGGGATTTTCGGAGCCAGAAAAATGCAGCCCGGCCAAAAAAAAATTGGGGAGGCTTTGCCCGAGTTTTCCGGGCAGAGTTTTCAGGCGTGGGCAGAAAGGGGTGCCATTTGCTTTTCCGCGACTTTGCCCACCAGTACAAACGGCGCCCAGAAATAAGGATGGGGGTGTTCTCTCTTTAGCTCCCGCATGGCCGCTTGCAGCGAAACTGCCATATCGCCAGTGCGGATGTAGCCTTTATAGAATTCCTGCATAAACTCCGCGGTGCTGCGGTCGTTGACGTCCCACAGCGACAGTAACAAGGAACTGGCGCCGGCGTAAAACAAGCCGCGTTGCAGTCCCAGTAACTCGTCGCCGGCAGCCACGAAGTTCAAACCGGTAGCGCAGCCGCTCAAGGTGACCAGCTCCGCATCCATGCGCAACTCATAGAGATCATAGAGATTTAAGTAGCTGTTACCCAGGCGGATGCTGGAGAACATCGGATTGTCCTGGCGGTAAATGCCATGCGTCGCAATGTGTAGCAATCCGGCCTCCGGCCCCTTCTCCCGAAGAACTTCCAGCGTGGCCTGCTGGCCGAGATAGAGCTCCACTTCCGGCAGCAGGGCTGCCACGGCTTGGACCTCATCGCTGATCTGGGGCGCGCGCTCATCGGGGACGCCAATAACCAGGGAGTTGTATTTTCTCCCCGGCGCTCTCTGCTGACACAGAGCAAACAGGGTGGCGCTGGGCGCGTACGAGACGGTATAGGCCTCCCCCACATACTCGTCGCCATTTCGCAGAGCATGGAAGGGAAGAAAGTGCAGCTGTCCGTGCGGAACAAAAACCAGATGTTGCGCATTCAGCAATGGGCGCAAAGGCTCAATTACTTCCTGGTAGAGGCTCTCCAGGTGACTCAGAGTGGCGCGAAACAGGGGCTGTTCGAATTCTTGCGTGTAGCGGGCGTCCATCCGAAACTTCGAGAGCTGGAACCTGAGCAGCTGCAAGCGATGGGCAACCTGCGCCATCCCGCCCAGGGGTTTGATTTCAACATTCTCCCGGGTGACCACCGCGGCCACTAAGCGATCCCCTGCGGAATAGTATTCGACCAGAGCCGTCTCGGCCGGAATCGCGGCTTGCAGTTCCGCCACAGAAAACTCGGGCGGCACTTCGAGGCCGGCACTTTGCCGATCCTGCATGGGCAATTCGCGCAGCGCGCGCAACAACTCATTTTCGCGTGACTGCGCTAGCTGCTGCAGTTGCTCCAGCCGCTCCCGCGACATTCCCTCGGCACGCAGCTGTTCCATTTCCATGCGGTGGTAGTACCAGTTGAGCTCCTCCCGCAAATCGCGGATCCGTTGTACTTCCTGGCGGTTTTGCGCGGCTTCGCCCAGGGGCAAGCTCTGGCCGCTTTGGAAAATCATCTCCAGCATGCTCCGCGACTTGGCGGCTTCCATGATCCCAAAGCATTGGTCCACAGAAATCTGCGGAGCTTGCCCGTTTATGTACAACTCCACCAGCGCCTCATACACCTGGAGACGGTTTTTGACGAAGGAGATTTTTAATTCTTCGGTGTGCAGGCGGGTACGCAAACTTTCAAGAGCCTTGCGGGCCTCCTGATACCCGGTAAGGGCGGCCGATTGATCGCCCCGCCTTGCCGCAATCTGCCCCAGCAGGAAATGCGCCTGATACCTTAGTTCGGGCGTTTGCACGCGCCACAATTTTGCCATGACCGTTTCTGCTTCCTGTTTGGCTAGGGCAAGATCCCCGGCTTGCAACGCGATGCGAGCGAGCAGAAGATGTGCGAGCACGGCTTTGCCGGCCAGCACCGTCTGGTCAAAAAACTGCGCCGCACCGGTGCAGAGTTCTCGCGCCTCCACGTAGCCGCCCTCATGAAACAGCAGGAGTCCCTGATACAGATCGAGCAGCCAAAGCCACACGACGTTCTTTTCATGGGTGAACTTTTCGCGAGCCTTGCCGAACAGCGCGAGAGCCTGCGCCGTTTTTCCCTGTTGCCCGCAGGCGATGGCTTCGTTGGCCAGGGTTTTTGCCGCCTCATACCCCATGCCGAGTTCCTCAAAACGGACAAAGCCTTCCCGGGCAATTTCCTGGGCCTCCTGGCTGAGGTTCAGCTCCAGATAAATCTCCGAGAGATCCAGATAGCAAAGAGCCATGTGATAGGCATCGCCAGAGGCCTCACAAGACCTTTGTGTGGCCCGGAGCATCTCCAGCGCACGGCTGTATTCGCCACGAAAGTAATACAAGTAGGCGATGTTGTAGTCCGCCTGATCGCGAAGCCGCGGCATGTCGTACTTGACGCACAATTCGCGAGCTCGCTGATAACAGTCCAGCGACTTGCGAAAGTCGTTCAAGCTGATCAGGCACATGGCCATGTTGTGCAACGCTATCGCGGCATCTTCCCATTCCTGGTACTTGGCCAGCGCCTTATAGGCGCGCTCGTAGTGCGCCAAGGCCTCTTCGAATCGATCCTGCCGATGAAAAATGTTGCCGATATTGTTTTCCAGACTGGCTGTGCGCTTGCCTTCGCCCAAACCGGTGAAGATCTCGCGCGCACGCTCAGCGGCGGCAAACGCCCGATCGTATTCGCCCAGCAGGATCAGAGGCTGAATGGAATGGCTAAGGGTGCGCGCCGCTTCCAGCCAACTCTCGCATGAAGCGTACACTTGGTAAGCCTGATCGTGGTGTTCTACCGCGGCGCGATTCTGCCCGGCGCCGTAAAGCGCATCTGCCTTGGCCCGAAGGGCGAGCGCAAGCCATTCGTCGCAATCAACTTTTCGCGCGATCAGCACCACGGTTTCGGCGAGGTCCAGTGCTTCCCGCGCGTCCACCCGAATCTTCTTGACGACGAGAGGGGCGAGTTCCTCTACGATCTTGGGGTCGACGAGCGAGGGGTTCCGGGAAAGAAATTTTTCCCGCTCGACGTCGCTCTTACAGCGCATCAATGCCAGCAAGAGTTCGTTATTCTCGGGCTTTTGGCGAGCAACGGCCATTAGTCGAACCCCAATTCGTCCATTTTCTGCCGCAGCCGTTCGATGCACTTTTGCCGTGTCGACCCGATCGAGCCGACCGCCAGACCCAGCTCGCGAGCAACCTCGCTGTAGGGTCGCGAGGGCGTCTCCAGAAATAGCAGCTCGACCAGCCGGCGGCACTTCGAATCTAGCATGGCCATGGCTTCCCGCAACCTCTGCTCTTCCTCGGTCTGCTGCACCAGGGTGTGGGCGACCGCCGGCGTCTCCGGTTCCGGCAAGTCCGGATCAGAGTCGCGGCTTACCGTGCGCTGGCTCTGGCGCTTCCAGCTCCAGCACTGGTGGTGGGCCACCTGGATGAGCCATTTCGGAAGCGCGCGCGGCTCGCGCAATTCCGCAAGACGCGCCAGCAGTTCCATGCAGGTGGCCTGGAACACGTCGGCTGCCTCTTGCGGAGGTAGACCATACTTTACAGGAATAGAGTAGATGAGGGCTTTGTACTTGTCGATCAGTTGGGACCAGGCCTCTTCATTGCCGGCCAGACACTGCTTGACCAGCTGGCTATCGTCCCTGGCAGCCACCGGCGTCCTCGCTGTACGATTGTCCCTCACCGGGTTCATCGGCTGCCAGCCTCCGCGCCGTCGTGTCTGGCTACACGATAACCATCAAACATCTTGCCCTCACAACCTTCCACCCGATCACGAACAACGACGAAATTGGCGCTGGACGGTGGATGGCTGAGAAGAAAGGGCATTCGCCCATGAAAGAAACGAAACCGCCGTCACGCGCCCTCCCCCCAGGGACCAATGACGGCGGCCCGCTCGTTGCAGGAACAGAAGCGTCGGTTAACGGCTCCGGCTCCTAAACGGTAACTCGATGCAGTGCTGACCCGGCGGCACACTGATGGCTCGGTCTGCCGCGCGGACTAGGGGAGGATTAAATACTGATCGCATCAAAATTAGCATTAGCCAGAACAGACCCACATCCGTAGAATCCTGTAAGTATATCCAGGAAAGCCTGTAGAGGGCGGGCCTTCCCGGAAAACGGAGAACTTTGACCGTCACACGCTTACCTCCCATTGCTCGCTTCCGCCAGAACAGCCAAGGCCCTCGGATTGAGCACGACCACGGCCTTACGCTGGCTTTGGACAACTCCGTGCTCTTCCCAGTCAGAGAACAGCCTGCTTACGGTGAACAGCGTCGTACCGACCATTTGCGCCAGTTCTTCATGCGAGAGGTCGATACGATAGATGCCTTGTGTGCCACGCCTGCCTTGTTCGAGCAACCGCAGCAGCATCCGAGCCAGACGTGGCGCCACTCGCTCGGTAGCCAGCTCGACAAAGCGCTCCTCAAGCAAATGTAGCCGCTCGCCTAGAATGACAACCGCATTGCGCCGGACTATGGGAATTCGTTCTTCCAGCGCTGAAAAATTGCGCGCCTCCCAAGCCAGTACTTGGCATTGCCCGAGGCATTGCGCCGTTGACCGATGCCTGCTGTCCGGGCTTAGCGCTAATCCGCCGAGCACGTCTCCGCTCTCTTCGACCCTGAAAATTACTTCTGCCCCAAAGCGGCTGAGGCGCGACATCTTGACTCGCCCCGCGACCAGCACGAACACAAGCTGGGCGGGACCGCCTTCGCGGAAAATGGTCTGTCCCTTTGTGAAGCGTCGTTCCTGTGCCCGCGAAGCCACCTCCGCACACTCTGCCAGCGACAGGCCACGGAAGAGTCGCGACTCCTGGATGCAAGAGACTCGCGGATCGAGCGGAAGTGTTCGAGCGGAAAGCGGCGCGGGCGTCAGGAACTCGCACGCAAACTTGCTCTGCGGATAAGGCTGTGGAACGTTAAGGCTCGCCATATTACCCCTCCACGGTTGTGTCTATCCCATCAGTGATAAACGTCGTCCTTCGAGTTCAACCTCTCCTGAAAAAGAAGGAGGTTGAGCGCCAGGATTCAGGCTGCGTGGGGAGGGTTTGCGACTGACATTAACGCGAAGCATCGGACTCTGAAGTGAACCCAAGAATCACCGGTTCCAAAGTAAGTCAGCCGCATCGTACTTTGCTTCTGCTCTGGAGCCATCGGGCGGTTTCTGTACTCCCCTCAAAGATTTGCTGTATGTACCTTTTTAGACAAGATGTTAGACAAGATGCAAGATGATGGAGCTGCCCCTTGGTGCCGCGGCGGCCTGGGAACCTGCCTGGTGAAACGAGTACCCTAACTCCTGTATTGCTCAAGCCAGGGATTTGTGGCACTACTCGTGACAGATTTGCCGCGGAACGACCTAGCTCGAGGCTACGTTCGGAGCGAGTCCAGGTGAGCCAGTTCCTCGCGTGCCGGGGGGTTTCAGAGCAATGCCGATACGGATCTTGATCGCGGATGACGACCCGACCATTCGTCTTCTGCTACGCAGGTTCGTCGAGGGCCACGGTTTCTGGGAAGTCTGCGGCGAAGCTCAGAACGGTAGCGAGGCGCTCGAAAAGGCTCGCCAGCTCGTCCCTGATCTTGTGATTCTCGATTGCGCGATGCCGGTTATGACCGGCTTGCAAGCCGCCAGCGAAATCGCCAAAACCTTTCCCGCGCTGCCCATGCTGCTGGTCAGCGTTCAACAGGTATCGCCCGCGCTGGCGCTAGCCGCTCGCGAAGCCGGGCTGAAAGGAGCGGTCACCAAAGACCGCGGCAGCGAAGTCGTGGCCGGCATCGAAGCCCTCCTGCGCAACGAGACCTTCTTCCCCGTCGACGAGACCATCCTCCAGGCCATGAGGAAATCTGCAAGCTGATTCACCGTCCTGGCGGCCACCCTCCTCAGCCATAAGGGCCGGTAACAATCAAGACTTGTCATGCTGAAGCAAGCGAAGGACCTGCTTGGCTGAGATTCGGTATTAATCAGGGTCTTCGGATGACACGTCGGATGATTCGCACTCGCTTCGGTCGGATGATTCGCACTCGCCTCGTTTGGCTGCCCATGGGGCCACGTAACCACGACGGCGACAGCAACTCCGCGTCCGCCAGCAATTCCACCCGATCCAGATAGGTGCTCAAAGAGGCGACGACCATGTGGGACTTGATGTCACCCAGGTAAACGCCGCCCACGGAATAATGGTGATACCCGTCGATCACGATGCCCTTGTCGAGCACTCGATCGAAAACATCAGCTGAGGTAGTGCAGTACATACCGACCCATATCGTACCTGCCCGGCAGCATCGGTGCATGAGGTGAATGCTGTAGAAAATCGGGTTTTTTCCCATGTGAGACCCAGTTGAATTAACCGGCTGCGCGCTTTGCCGCCGTAGCATGGGACGAGGGACCGGCTTTCGTTTCGCCCGCCCGAACGTCAAATCTGAGCGCCTGGGGAGCTGCGCCGAGATGAACCTGCTCACTCGGATTTTGCCCTGTGGTTTGACATTGACGGCGCTGGCCTCCTTTTCGTTCGCAGACGAGCCTGCGGTTATCCGTACCTCTGACCACTCCGTCACCATTCCGCGTGTGGACCAGCCTCCGGCCATCGAGGACTTCCTCACCATGGACCCCAGCCCACGGATGGCCGGCAAAATGGCGCGGGTCGAGGGTTTCCGGCAGTGGATTCCGCACGACGGTCAGCCGGTCAGCCAGCGTACTGTCGCCTATCTCGCCTTCGACAGCAAAAATTTCTACGCCGTGTTTATATGTTTTGACAACGAGCCGAACAAGATTCGTGCTCATCTCGGACATCGAGACGACATCTGGGATGACGACTTCGTCGATATCTGGATTGACAGTTTCCACGACCACCGTCGCGCTTACGAGTTCGTGGTCAACCCGCTGGGGCTACAGGGGGACGGCCTCGCCACCGATAGCAACGAAGATTTCAGCTTCGATACTCTCTGGTACTCGCGCGGCCAGATCACTAAGCAAGGATGGGTCGCTTGGTTCGCCATTCCCTTCAAGTCCCTGCGCTTCCCCAAGGCTCGCGTCCAGACCTGGGGGATAACCCTGCAACGGGAAATCCACCGCGCGAACGAGAAATCTTTTTGGCCTTATACGACGCGGCGCGAAGAAGGCATCATCGCCCAGAACGGTGATCTGAAGGGCATGGAGAACATCTCGCCGGGCCGCAACATGCAGTTCATTCCCTATGGCCTGTTCCGCTCCTTCCGCGGTCTCGACCTGCGTGACCCCAGTGTTCCGCGCTTTGACTCCAGCGCCGCTAAATTCGACGGCGGCTTGGATTCAAAGTTCGTCATCAAGGACAGCCTGGTCCTGGACACGACCGTTGAGCCCGACTTCAGTCAGGTTGAGTCAGACCAGCCACAGGTCACCGTCAGTCAGCGCTTCGAAGTTTTCTTTCCGGAAAAGCGCCCCTTCTTTCTCGAGAACTCGAATTACTTCGACACGCCTATCAACCTTTTCTTTACCCGCCGCATCGCCCACCCTCAGTTGGGTTCACGGCTGACAGGGAAAGTGGGGAAATACTCCGTTGGCATGCTGCTGGCCGACGACCGCTCGCCCGGCCTGCGGGTGGCTCCCACCGATCCGCTGGCGATGAAGCGCGCCTATTTTGCCATTGGACGAATCAGCCGGGACGTCATGAAGGACTCCTTCATCGGCCTGATGTATACCGATCGCGAGTTCGACGGCGCCTTCAATCGCGTCGGCGGCGTGGACACCACCCTCCGCCTGTCAAAGACCGTGGTCACGAGGTTCCAGGCGGTTGCAAGTTCGACCCGCCAGACCGACGGCACCCGTCTCGCGGGCCCCGCTTTCGAAGGCGACGTTAGCCGTTATGGCCACAGCTTTAATGCCGACCTTCACTACACCGGCCGCAGCGACGGTTTCCGCACCGAGACTGGTTTTGATCCTCAGCCGGATATTCACAACATCAACCTCGATCCCTGGTATAACTTCTGGCCGAAGAGGCATCTCCTGCGCTGGGGACCGGAGTTCCCCGTCTACCGCATCTACGATCACGAAGGAAACACCCTGAACTGGGGTTACACGCCGGAACTCTTCTTCGAGATGCCGGGGCAAACATTTCTACGTGTCGGCTACGCCAAGGAGGCCGAACTCCTCCGCCCGCGCGACTTTTCTGTTCTCACCTACAATAAGGACTTTGTCCGCAACACCAAGTTCTTTTACTTCCGCACCGCACCCCTCAAGAAGGTCATTTTTGATACGGACACTCGCTGGGGACAACGTATCAACTACGCCGCGCCGGTTAGCGTGCAGCCATTCCTCGCGCGACGCCACAGCACGACCACCGACCTCAGCATCATTGCCACCAGTCGCCTGCGCATCGACAATACCTATCTCTGGTTCCGCCTCGCCGACCTGAACCAGCGCGGCGTCGCCTTCAACAATCACATCATTCGCTCTAAGTGGAATTACCAGTTCACTCCCGAGCTCTCCGTTCGCGTCATCCTCGAGTACTCTGCCGTGCTCGCGAACCCAAACTTTACCAGCCTGCCGACCACCAAGAACCTCAACGCCGATTTTCTTATCACCTACCTTCTCCACCCCGGCACCGCGGTTTACGTCGGCTACAACAGCAACCTTCAGAATCTCGATCACCACCTCCTTCTCGCTCCCGACGGCAGCCTCCTCCGTACCCGCGACTCTCTTCTCAACGACAGCCGCCAGTTCTTCGTCAAGGTCTCTTACCTGTTCCGTTTCTAATACGGTGTGGCGCGGACTCGTACTCTCCAGCCTGCGAACCGCCAACCGTAGTTGCCCGGCGTAACTTTGCCACCGCCTTCGTCCAGGTCTGCCCATCATCCATTCGTCAGCTCGGTGGAATTCTCGCGGTCGGTTGCGGGGGACATTGAGATCAACCTCCACGACAAATGGACTGAGTTGCGTATTTTCCATCTCAACTTGAGCAAGAGCTGACCGGGTGAGAAGAAACCGGCACCGGCTGTACCGATGCCTTGTCGTGCGGGTGTCTGGTGTGGAGGTCGGAGGCTCAGATTGGTTCATTCCGTGCAAAGCCGGGCAATCCCAATGTGGAAGATCCGAACGACGTCGAAAAACTTTGGCGCGCAACGCCCCCTTTCCGCGGGTGCTAACTAGGCGATCGCTCGAACCGTCTCCGCGTCGCCCGTCCGGTCCCTTACCGCTTGCCCATCCTGAACGAAGCGAAGCACCTGCCTGGCTGAGATTCGGATTAACAACGCCGGTGTCAGTGCCGGCTGCGTGGTTTCCCGCCTTCGAAAAGCGCGAAGTGGGCAGCGTCAGGTGGGGGCAGGCGTGGCGCAGAGTTGGCCCGCCCGGCCCTACTGCACCCGCGGCCGCTTCCGGTTCCTGGACATCTGGCGCAACTTGTGCAGAGCCATCTCCAACCCCGAGCGGGCGATGTCGGAGAGATCTAGATCAAATTCTTTAGCCAGGGCTCGAAACTCCCTGTCCATACTGATCGGTATACGAAACGTATAGGGCAGCCCCCGTTCCCTTTCGGCTGCAGTGATCAGCTTGGTCAGCGGATCAATTTCAGCCTCAGCGGCGCTCTCGGGAGTTACCGCCATCTCTTCGGACTTACTAACCGGCTCCTCCGCCGGGGTGACAATCTCCATAGATGTTGGCAGATCGAGATCTGCGCCTTTCAGAACGGGGCGCTCGTGGAGCCCGCTGAAGTCGGCGCCGAAGTCAATACCGCCGCTGCCCTCTCGCTTGTTGCCGCTAGCCATTTCAGAATCTCCTCCCTCAAAGAGATGTATTCGTTTGCTCCTTTGCTGTCCCGCGCCAGCTCGAAGACCGTCAACCCCGTGTCGCCCGTGCGCCGGATTTGTTCGCGATGCACAATCTCGCTCTCCAAAACCCGGATGGGCAGGCCCGCCAGGTTCAGCATCAGTTGCGTCCGAGCACCTTTGGCTGAGTTGGTGCGCGCATCGCGATTGTTGATGAACGCCAGAAGATCAAGCTCGGGTTTCGTGCCTTCCCGAACAGCCAGGAGCCATTGCAGAAAACCGATCAGTGCCCGCAAGTCATGTCCCGACGGCATAACCGGTATCAAAACGGCATTCGATACCAGCACAGCGTTACGGAGCACTTCCCCATCCTTCTCGCCAGGATCTCTCGGCGGACAATCAATCAGCACCACATCATAAGGATCGACCGTCAGCGCCGCTTTCAGAAAGTTCCTGACGTTGGTGGACTGCAACCCTAAAACCTCGTAACAGCAGCCGGCGCCTTCTCCGGTTCTACGCCACGAATAAGCGCTTGCCTGGCTTCCGTCTGCGTCCACAATCAACGTTCGATAGCCTCTGGCCACGAACGCACCCGCTAAGTTGGTGGCGGTCGTGGTCTTTCCGCTCCCGCCCTTTTTGTTTGCAATAGCAATGATCGTCGCCATATCTGGCAGCCTAACTCCATTCGGAAACCCCCGCCGAGTAACTACTATGGTTCTTCAGTGTGACGCGGCTTATGGCCCCACCTTCTATCCGATGGCGAGCGGCCGCATCTGGCTGAGGGCGCGGCTGCAATGTGTATTACACGCTGTCTTACATACGGTCTGACAGACCGTCAGACAGACATCGGGACGGCGCGATCCACACCGCTCGCATACTATCCACCTTCCGCTCTACCTCCCGGTACATCGCTATTACGTCCGCAGACGGCTAGCCCCCATCTCTCTCGGCGCCGCAGCCGGAAGGCATCTGCCGCGCCCCTCTCTGCCAAACCGTTCTACCAACCGCCGCGCGCACCGCACCTCTCCCCTACCTCGCGCCCACTGTCACCTCCACCCGCTCTCAGTAGGAGCCGCGCGCTCTCCCTGTGCTGCGGCGGCGCTGGCGGCTGCACATCCTGCTCCGGCATTCCATCGCCTGGCCCTCCAGTTCACTTTTTGCGATCCAGACGCGCCCCCCAATGCCCACCCCCGCGTCGCCCTGACGGCCTCTCCCCTAGATCCCGCCGCCGCGCTACACACAATGTCCGATAAGCCTGCGATCACGGAGCCTTGCTGGGTGTCGGCTGCGATTCTTAAAGTAATCGCCGCTCATCCAGCGCTTCTCGTCTATGAGACTAAAGGACGCTGTTTCATATAGTTACATGGAAACCTTTAAGCAAACAAGTGCCCGCCCGCCAACATATAGTGTTTACTCATAAGTTAATACGCTAGCCCTGTTAACTTTATGGTTAATGCCCTGCTCAAGGGGTCCTTTCGCCTTGCATTAAAGCGTTACTTCATGTCTGTATACTTTCGTGAGGCGCTTAAACACTCGGTTAGGGCGATACTTTAAGTAGTTCTACCGCGTAGAGTTGGCTGGAATGAGTTAGTGGAACTCGCTGTCCGGAAAGGAGTTGAGTCGCATACTTGCGGCCCGAGTCGGGCATTTTCGTCGGCTATTTTTGCAGCCTTTGGAGGGCGGCGCTCAGCGCATCGATGGCCAATTGGCCGGCATGGGTAGAGGCTTCCGGCACCCCTCCCACGGCTTGGATCACATCTTCCCGGCGCAGCGCACGGGTTTCGGCCAAAGTCTTGCCGCCGACGAGCTCGGTCAAGGCCGAGCCGCACGCCATAGCCGGCACGCACCCTTTGGCCTTGAACCGGATCTCGGTAACCCGCCCGTCAACCACTTTCATCGTGAGCCGCAAAATGTCGCCGCAAGCTGGGTTCGCGACCTCGACGCCGGCGTCGGCGTCCGGCACCTCCCCGGCATTCCGCGGATGCTGAAAGTGGTCGAGCAGTTTGGGAGAGTACATTGGAATTAATCCCGCCCCCCGGTCGGCAACCTGCCAGGCGCCAGACCCAGGCTGGCCGGCGCTCCATTTAAACTAGCAGAACCGTCTTCCGACCAAAAATGGCCTCCGACCACATACCCCGTCGCATCGCAAGCCTGCAACCCAGCGCGACGGTAATCCTCGCGTGCCTGGGCCAGCTCGATCGCCTAGTCGCCTGTACGAAGTACTGCGCCGACGTCTGCCCCGAAGCCGCCAACGGCCGCGCGATCATCGCCGACTCGTGGACCGCCAACTCCGCCGAAATTCTAGGCGCGCATCCGGACCTGGTCATCGCCGCCGTTCCCTACCAGGAAAAAGCCGTCTCCGAGATTCTCAAATCCGGCGCTCGCTTTCTCGGCCTCGCGCCCAAGACCCTGGCGGACATTTACACCGACATCGTTACCATCGCGGGCACCGTGGGTGCCTCCGATCGCGGCCAAGAGGTGATCGGCGACATGCAACAGCAGATCGAATCGGTTAGCAACCAGACCCGCAGTCTTGTCCGGCCCAAAGTGTTCTGCGAAGAATGGGGCAAGCCGCTGATCGCCTCCCAGCCTTGGGTTGCCGAGTTGGTGGACGCGGCAGGTGGCCAATTCCTCGGCGAGCCCGGCGTCCAATGCTCGCCAGAATCTGTTCTCGCCGACGATCCGGATGTCCTGATTGCCGCCTGGTGCGGCGCCGGTAACCGTGTCCCGCTGGAGAGGGTCGTTCGCGACCGGGGCTGGGACGAGATGACCGCCGTCCGTCAAAGACGCGTCTACTGCGTCTGCGACGAATTCTTGAACACTCCCGCACCCACGCTCCTCACCGGCCTACGCGCGTTAGGCGCCGCTATTCATCCCCACCTTTTCCCGGCTCCGTCTGGCATGCGACAGATCAGCGAACTGAGACGTACCGCCGGCGAGCATCGTTCGCGCGTGTGATTTAATATCTTCAGATATGCCCGACAAGCCCCTCGAAGTCAGGAGAGACCTCAACCGGCTCGTGCTCTCCGTCAACTCGCCCGACGAGCTGATGTCAGGTATCAGCCGGCTGCTGCACGACAGCATGCCCAAGTACAACTGGGTCGGCTTTTACATACTGGATACAGATGTGCAGCCCCCGGTGCTGGTGCTGGGACCGTTTCAAGGCGCGATGACGCCGCACCCTCGCATCCCCCTGAACCAGGGCATTTGTGGCGCCGCAGCATCGACCGGCAAGACAGTTGTCGTCGACGACGTCAGTGCCGATCCCCGATACCTGGCTTGCTCGACGGAAACCAAGTCAGAGATCGTGGTCCCAATCTTGGTGAAGGGCAAAGTCGTCGGCGAGCTCGACATTGACAGCCATTACCCTGCTGCCTTTTCTGCGGAAGATCGCGAGTTGATAGAACATTCGGCTGCCCTCGTCGGTGAATACCTGGAAACCTCCGCTCCCATGAAAGTCCCCGGTTGCGAATGAAGCGGGTGGTCGCAGCCCTCATTGTGAAGAACGGGAAGATTCTCGTCTGCCAGCGCACCCGCC
The DNA here is from genome assembly GCA_003225055.1 of Acidobacteriota bacterium. Lineage (GTDB taxonomy): Bacteria > Acidobacteriota > Terriglobia > Terriglobales > Acidobacteriaceae > Gp1-AA122. The sequence goes on along the minus strand of QIAU01000132.1, from coordinate 55,389 downwards.
ACCAGGTGATGCCGCTCAAATGGGAGTTTCCCGGAGGCAAGATCGAGTACGGAGAAGAGCCTCGCGAGGCTCTGCGCCGCGAACTCGAGGAGGAGTTGGGCATCGAGGCGCACATCGGAAAACAAGTCGCCCGCATTCACCACGTCTACAAGGGCGGCGGCGCAGTTGATCTTTATTTTTATGTTGTCCCTGATTACCGGGGTGAGATTGAGAACCGGATTTTTCGCGACCTACAATGGGCCGACCGCAAGGCACTCCCCGCCTACGACTTCCTGGAGGCGGATTTCGAATTGGTGCAGGCCCTGGCGAACGGCAAGCTGCTTTAACGCTTACTGCGGCGCCTGATCGCCCACCGGCCGCCGTTTGAGAGTCGGCCGATCATCCCCATTGTCTTTGCCGGTGCCGCTGGTAGCGTCGGGCTTGGAGGTACCGCGTCGCAGGGTTGGACGATTGCCTTCTTTCTGATCGTTGACCTTATGGCGGTTCTCCAGCTCTGCCAGCCGCGCCTTCACGTCCTGAAATTCGGATGAATCCAGCTTGTACTCGGGCTCGGGCGGCAGCAAAGTCTGGATTTCACGCTGCGATCGTGACATACGGTCCGGCGTCTGGGGATGCGTGTCAAAAGCCTTGGCCAGGGTTCCGGGCTTCTTCTTCTCCAAGGCCTGCACTTTCTCGAAGAAGGCGGTGAAGGCTTGCGGATCGTAGCCCGTTTTGTACAAGTACTGCACTCCGAGGAAATCGGCTTCCGTCTCGAACCCGCGCGAGAACTTCAGGAAAGTCATCGGGAATGCCAAGCCGGCTAAATTCTGGGCCGCATAGCCGATTCCGCCGCCCACGAAAATCAGTGGAATGGAAGCCAGATTCATCAACTGTCCCCGCGTATTCTCCCGCGCTGCGTGGCACGCCGCCACGTGCGCGATCTCGTGCGCCATCACGCCAGCGAGTTCTGCTTCATTGTCAGCGGCCAGAATCAACCCCGAATTCACGTAGAAAAACCCACCGGGCAGAGCAAAGGCGTTGACGTCGTCAGAATCAATCACCCTGATCGTAAATGGAACCGGCGAATCCGAGTTCCGCACCAGGTTCTGCCCGATGCGATTGATATACTCGGTGATAACCGGATCCTTCACCATCTTGGCCGTCTGTTCCACCTGCTGGGAGTATTCCTTTCCCATCCGGATCTGACCTTCGATGCTGTACCAGTTCCCCAGTCCCCGGCCGCAACCCACGTTGCGATTTCCAATCGCATCCAGATCGCGCAGGCTGCGGTCGTGATACACCTTTACGCGATGCAGAGGGGGAGTGTCACTCGAGGCAGGATCGCTGCCCGCCCAGGCCCATGCGCTGAAAAGACAGAAAAGAAGGAGGAAAACTACAGGGACGGCACTCCCGACACGCTGATTCATGGCTCACCCCAGGTAGGCAACCCTATCTCTCTATCATACCTAGATGCGGGTTGCCAGCATTATGGTTACATGGAATCCAGCGCTCCCGGCGACAGCTAGCCGGTTCCAGCCTTAAGCGTCCACAGGTAAGCCACGCTCAGCGCGATCATCACGAGCGTCGTCACCCAGGCGATGACGTTGTACGTGCGTGAGTTGACGTATTTACCCATCAACTCCTTCTTGTTCACCAACAGCAACATAAAGATGAGCACGAACGGGATGGCAATTCCGTTCACCACCTGCGACAAAATCGAGATCTTTATCAAAGGCAGATTGGGGGTCAGAATCACACCCGCACCAGCCGCGATCAGAATCGTATAGAGCCAGTAAAACACCGGCGCCTCGCCGAACTTCTTTCCTATTCCCGACTCAAAACCTAGCCCTTCGCAGACCGTGTAGGCGGTCGAAAGGGGCAGGATGGATGCTGCGAACAACGATGCGTTGAACAATCCCAGGGCGAACAGGATGTAGGCGTAGTCTCCCGCCAGCGGATGCAGCGCCTGGGCCGCATCCTTGGCGTCGCTTATATTGCGATATCCGTGGGCGAATAGCGTCGCCGCGCAGGCGACAATGATGAACCAGGCGACCACATCGGTGAAAATGCAGCCTGCCACCACGTCGATTCTCGAAGCCCGGTAGTCGCGGCGCGTCACTCCCTTCTCCACAATCGACGATTGCAGATAAAACTGCATCCAGGGGGCAATGGTCGTGCCGACTACACCGAGCGCCATGTAAAGGTAATCCTGTCGCCGCAGAGCGTTTTTCGCTGGCAGCTTTACTGTGGCTACGATTGCCTCAATCCAGGCAGGCTTGGCCAGGACCCCGGCCAGGATGTATGTCACATAGAAGAAGGAGGCGGCGAGGAATACTTTCTCTACCCCTTTATACTGACCCTTAACAATGATCAGCCAAACAATGACCGCACAGACCGGAACTGAATAGATTCTCTCAACGCCAAACAGTTCCATGCTGCCCGCGATCCCGGCGAACTCGCCCACCACGTTGCCGAAGTTGATGAGCAAAATGCCGATCATCATGAAGAACGTGATGCGGAATCCGAATTCTTCGCGAATCAGGTCGCTGAGCCCCTTGCCGGTCACAGCGCCCATGCGCGCCGCGATTTCCTGGATCACGATCAGCGCCAGCGTGACCGGAATCATCGTCCACAGCAAAGTATGCCCGAACTGCGCGCCGGCAGCCGAATACGTGTAGATGCCGTTGGCATCGTTGTCGACATTCGCCGTGATGAACCCCGGACCGACGACTGCAAAGAACAGCAGGATCCGGGTCTTCCAACGCTTCAGGAATCTCATTCGCACAATTCGGAAGCATAAATTTCGCAACCGCGGCAACAGAATAAATGCAGGACAGAATTATGAAAAGAAAAAGTGGTGAACCGTGGATCGTGAATAGTGAGGGACTTGCGGCCCACTGACCGCTAACCAGCCCCTATTCACCTTATCGTTCCCATCACAATTTTTTATCGTCTTTTTAATCTGTCCTCAACAGCTCTGGGTGAATCTAACACGCATGATCGAAAAACCCATCAAGCGGTTTCTGTTTGCCAGCGATTTCGACCACACGCTGACCTTCAACGACTCCGGCTACGTTCTTAGCGAGCTGCTCGGCATTCCCACGGATGAATTCGAGCGCAAAGCCCGCGGCATGGCCAAGCTGAATTTCGTGCAGCAGGGCGCTGAGCTCGCGTACTTGCTGCTGCACGATCCTATGTTTCGCGGCCAGGTGCGGCAAGAGCACCTGCACGAGGTCGGCAAGCGTATCCGCCTGAAGCAAAATATTGAGTTGCTCTATCAGATCCTGGCTAAGGGGATTGACGGCTACCGTTTCGATTTTTACGTGCTCTCGGCTGCTCCCGTCGAGGTCATCCAGTCCGCCCTGGAAGGGATGGTTCCGCTCGACCACATTTTTGGCACCGAGTTTCGCTACAGCGACAGCGGGCACATCGAGACCATCGTGCGCACCACCGCCGGTTACGGCAAGGTCGCCGCACTCGACCAGCTGCAGAGCAATCTCCAGGTCAGCCCTGATCACATCGTTTATTCCGGCGACGGCAGCTCCGATTTGCACGTCATGCTGCACGTGAACTTGCGCGACGGCTTCACCATCGCGGTTTCCGAGACCAAAGATATCGCCCAGGTCGCCAAACGCAGCATCCTGGGCGGCAACGCGCTCTCCGTGCTGATCCCCATACTCGAGGAGATTATCGGCTGGCAGCGCCCTGCCATTCGCGACTTCTTCGAGTCCTATGGCTTCTCCATCCAGGAATGGGAAAGCGTCCGCACCGATTGGCTGACCTTGAAACCTCTTGACGAGGAAGCCGGCCCGGACGCGGCCCATTCCGCTCCGGCCCATTAGGCTCACGTAGGGGGGCAGCCGCCTCGGCGCTCCAGCGGATCCAAAGGCCCCACACCTCGGTGAAGGGAGGGAAACAAGCGCGAACAGGAGTGTCCGCACCACACCGGCCTTACAGTTTCGCGCGCAGCAGGCTGATGACGTCGTCGGAGGTGATTACGCCTTCCAGCTTCCGGTTCTCGTCGACTACCGGTAAAGTGAGCAGGTTATACTTGTCGAAAATTTCTGCCACTTCGTTTTCGGGGGTCTCCCGCTGCGCGAAAACCAACGGCTCCTGGACCAGCGACTGCAAGGGATCGGTAGCGCTACCAACTACCAACTTGGCCAGCGGCACGGCGCCTATCAGCTTGCCTTCCGCATCCACCAGGAACATGGTGTTCACGGTCTCGATGCCTCCTTCATAATTGCGCAGCGCGTCGATGGCTTCGTTGACCGTTGCGTCGGAGCCCAAGGCAATGTACTCGGTGGTCATCCGGCCGGCAGCGGTATTTTCGCGGAACTCAAGCAGTCCGGAGACCTCCTCGCGCTCGTCGGGAGCCATCTCCTCCAGGATTTCTTCTTTCTGCTGTTCGGGAAGATCCTTGAGCAGGTCGGCGGCCGCGTCCGGATCCATTTCTTCGACGATATCGGCAGCGCGTTCCGAGTCGAGCGACTCCACAATCGCCTTCTGCAGCTTGGGCTCGACCTCTTCCAGAGCCTCGGCGGCAACTCCTTCGTCGAGCGTTTCGAAGACGGCCTCGCGCTCGTCGGGAGCCAATTCCTCGACAATGTCGGCGATGTCTGCCGGGTGCAGCTTGGCCAGGCGGTCGTGTGAAATTTTCAGCTTTACCCGGCGCGCCGGATCGGTCTCGATCAGGTCCACGAACTCCCAAGGAATTTCGCGCGGAGGAATCCGTCGCAACAGCGCGTTCAGGGCCGGAGTCGGAACCACGCCCTTCAACAACCGCCGGATCGCCCCGCGGGCGCCGACATCGACCGAGCCTACCTTGAGCACTACGCGATCGGCGACCAACTCCTCATGCAAATCGACGTCGTTCACCCGCACCACTTTGCGGCCATCCACATCGATCACCTGCTGGTCGAGCAGGTCGCGCTCCAGTAGCAGTAGACCCTCCGAACCGTCGCTGTCTGCCCACTCGCCGCAACTGGTGTCTGTGCGAACTCCGCCATGGATCGCGACCACTGCGGCAAACGGCAGGTTGCGGTTCCCTGCCTTGGTCTTCACGACCAGCATGGCGACCTTGGCCCGGTCTTCCTGCGGAGCCAGAGCTACCTCGCGCACACGTCCGCAGACGGCCCCGCCGGAATCAATGACCGGCGCGCCCAGCAGTTCCGTTAGTGCGAGCGTGTGGTTCATTCCTCTCGCAGAATAACCAACATCGGTGGCAGAATCCAGACACGTTTCGCATTAATTCGATGTTTTTGACGTCATCTTTGCTGCCCGCTAGCGATTCCGGATGCGAAAATATCGGCGCGGCCGCCAACCCGACGGACCCGACAGACCACGCCGCGGACCACGCGGACACCTGACCACGCGAGGCTCGACACCCGGACCACGCCCGCGTTGACATTTCCCCGCCCCACAGGCAAACTACCGGATTCGTTGGCCCTTGGGCTTTTCCGCTGTCAACACGGAGGCCAGGGCGTATGCAGGTCTAATCGGCCGCCGAACGCAGTCCCGGGTCTGAAGAGTCCTTAATGTTGCCATGAGCCGAAACCGGGTCTCCTACACCCTCGATTCAACTTTGGAGACTGTCAACAGCGCCGAAGCCACCGCCAGCAAGATGGCTACCGAAGCCGGTTTCGACGACGATGAGGTAGTGAAGATCTCGATGGCGGTGCGTGAGGCAGCAGTGAATGCGGTTCTGCATGGCAATGCTTATGACCCGAGCAAGAAGGTCACTCTGGCTTTCGAGCGCACCGTGCGCGATCTGGTGATCACGATCCGCGATCAAGGCAAAGGGATTGACCTGAATGCCATTCCCGACCCTTTGGCGCCGGAAAACCTGCTCAAGACCTCGGGCCGGGGAATATTTCTGATTCGCTCGTTTATGGACGAGGTGGAGATCCACCCCTCGCAGGCGGGCACCGAAATCAAACTCGTCAAGCACGTCCACGGCTCGGCCGCGGGCGGTAAGGAGGCTTCCCAGTGACCATGAAAGCCAGTACTCGGCAAGTCGATGGTGTCACCATCGTGGATCTCAGTGGCCGTATCACTCTCGGCGAAGGCAGCGTGATCCTGCGTGACACGGTCCGTGAACTGATCGGCAAAGGAAATAAGAAGATCCTGCTCAACCTGGGCGACGTCAACTATATCGACAGCTCGGGTATCGGTGAGCTGGTCAGCGCGTTCACCACCGTCCGCAACCAGGGCGGCGAGCTCAAACTCCTCAAGCTCACCAAGAAGGTTCACGACCTGCTGCAGATCACCAAGCTGTACACCGTCTTTGACGTAAAGGATGACGAGGCCGCCGCCGTAAAGGCATTCGGCAGGTAGTTCCGACCGGAATTGCCGCCTTAGTCCGATCTTGCCGGGGAGGCCTAGTGCTGCCTCCCGGGCTCCCACTTTGGCTGAAATGAACACGGCAAGTAGTTGATTTTACATAACCTAGCAGAAAGCCATTTGATCCGTACAGTCGCAATTGCTGAACCAGGGTAACTTGACCCTTCCGAGCGCGAGTAGATAATCGCCATACGGGCAGTTGATGAGTGGAGCAGCAATGCCAGAGTGGATAACCGCCAAATGGCTATGGTGGGCAGGCCTGTACCTCGCTTTGGGCGTGTTCCTACCCTGGTCAATGACGCGCAGCTGGGCCCGCCGGCACCAGAAAGACTTCAAGCCCGCGCCCAGCCGGCTGTTTCGCCGGGGAGAACTGGGCTTGCTCAGCCTGCTGCTTGCTCTTTCCGTGAGCTGGGATCTTGAGCGCTCTGGATTTTCGCCGACGATGGTGGCGGTTGGCTCCGTGCTGCTGGCGATGAGCGGGATCATGGCCGCCAGCGTCTGGGTCGAAACCTACTGCCGCGATGCCACCAGCAGCCATCTCGACCTGCGCCGAAGCTGGGTGGCCTCCCGCAACCTGTCCTTGCTTGTCTTCAGCATTTCGATCGTCACCGAGATTCTGCTGGACCGGCTTACTAAGGTGGTTCATCAATGAGCGCTCCCGCGCCAGCAACCGCTCCCCAGCAGCGCCGTATGCTGCGGATACGCTTGAGCGATCCTGCGGCTGCGGCAGCTTATGGATCCCTGCTGTTCGCAGTTCTGGTGCTGATTTTCCCCGTATCGTTTCCACGGATGCTCGCCGATGGCTGGTTCACGGGTCGTCTGACGCCGGCGCTGATTGTGATTGCGGGTTTACTGAATGCAGGAGTCTATCTGCGTGTAGCTCATCTGCGCTCGGCAAAACCGGGCCTGGCCGGCTCGGCGATATTGGGTGTGCTGACGGCTTTGACCCTGGTTGGACTTATGCTACTGGAGTCGCAAGTCGTGCGATCGCAAATCTCGCATGTAAGCAATCCGCAGGCTTATGTCACGGAGGAGATTCTCGCTCATACGTACTTTGGACTGATTTCGGGCTTGTTCATTCCTTACCTCTTCCTGCGTTTCGCTCAGGGCCTCAAGCGATTGCCGCTGTAGATTCTGCGACCCGTGTCCCTAGGGGGATCTGTTAACCTTTTCTAGCGGAAAACTGCACCTGCAGCAGCTAGCCCTAGGTCTGGTGCTGAACAGAGCGGAACAAGATTCCGGCACGTCAAGGCAGACTGGCGCGCGCTAAGCCGCTTCACCTCTGGCATCGTGAAAAGCTCGAATTGACTCTTCCAGGAAAGCGTGTAGGGTCTCGCGCCCATTTTCATCTCGTCGCTGATCAGCGTGCTCAGCAGCCGGGCCTGTATCTCTCCCTGTAAAACCTCGCCCTTTAGGGTGGGGATATAAGCGACTCGGTTAGCGCCCAAACCCTCTGTATCGGCAATGGTTTAACAGAAGCTGACGGAATGAGGCGACTCTACTGTGATCAGGAAGCGGCGGTGCGCAACCCGTCGCGGTCAGGCCACTGGAACATGGACTTGCGCCAGCCTGTCAGTAGTTGTTCAGTCTGTCCCGATGCGTTGCTGGTAGCGGAGTTCCAAGAGGAAGAGAAGCGGCTCTCGGGGAGCGAATTTGGTCTCTCTGCCCAGTCCTGACTTTCTCTGGTGGAAGTCTCAATTGCGCGCGAAGCATCGTGCTATGAAGCAGGCTACTCGACCCATCGAGCTTCTCAGAACGCCCGCCTATGTGGCCAGCAGCGGCAGGCTGCTTTGGTTCTTGGTGAATTCGGCTCAGGCGACTCACTTATCCCGCTATTTCGGCCCAGCTGCAACAAGCATTTTCTGCTGCGGGCGGATACGCCTTGCTGGGAGCCGCGAGTTCCCTTCTCTGCGTGGCTCTGGGCTCGTTCTACCTGCTCTTCGGTGAGAAGTAGCTCGCGACCTAAACTATCCCTCTCTTCAACTCTTCCAACGGATATTTTGTCCCTCGCCAGACCACGCCGCCCTGCGCCAGGGTCAAATACATCGAGCGCAGAACGGCGTAGGCGAACAGCGCCGTGCTGACGGGATGAAGGACGAAGTAATAAGGCGGGATGGAAGACTTCCAGGACATTCCGACGTAGATCAGGAACATCGAGCCGAGGGCCAAGGCATATGGCAGCCGCGCCCCACCAGGGGCAATCCAGACGCCGACAAAAGGCATGAGGTTGAGAAACGCCAGTGCCCCACACGACAGCAGCGCTCGTGGCCATTGGAACGACAGAACTGCGAAAAAATTCTTGCTGAGGTTGTTCACCACGCCGAAGGTGCCTTTGGCCCAGTAGAGCGAGATCAGGTCTTCGCCGAAGACGTTGCGCTGACGGTAGCCTGCTTGCTTGACTACTTTGCCGAGCTTCATGTCATCGAGCACCTCCAGCCGAAGTTTTTCGTAGGTGCCGACCGCTTCGTACACGCTGCGCCGGATCAGGTTAAACGCGCCCACACCCATGTGGTCGTCGGCGCCGGGGTCAGCGACTTTCCATGGTCGATGCCCGAATACGAACAGGGTTTGGAAAAAGGCAATCATCATGCGCTCCCCGGCCTGCTTCATAATCATGCGGGGAAAGAGAACGACGTGATCGGCGTTGACCGTCTCGGCGTAAGCCAGGGCTCGGCGGAGCGAATCGGGCTTGAAGAGCACGTCCGCGTCGGTGAACAGCAGCCAGTCTCCTGTGGCGTGCTTGCCCGCCGTCCACATCGCGTGGGTTTTGCCCAGCCAACCACCAGGCAGTTGCCGGATGTGGATCACATGCAGCAACCCACGCGCCTCGGGAGTTGCGGCCACGCGGTCGGCGATCTCCCCGGTTCGGTCGGTGGACCGATCGTTGACGGCGATTACCTCATAGTTGTCGTAATCGAGGGCGAGAAGCTGGATCAGAGTTTGCTCGATGTCGGCTTCTTCGTTGCAGGCTGGAATAATGATGCTGACCCGGGGGGTTTGGTTTGGCCGGCGGTCCCATTCCCGCCGCGCGATGTCGGCGATCTTTGGCATCCCGAGGGCCGCATCGACAATACGGGAAAACCAGGCCAGCGCGAGAATACCGCCAACCATCCAGTGGATCCAGATCATCGTCCATGCCCGGGCAAGGCGTTCCCTTGCCAATTCGCTTTTGCATCCCGATGGCAGTGTCTGGGCCGGGGTCCTTCGACTTCGCCTCTTCTTCGCGCGGCGAAGGGGAGGCTGCGCTCAAGATGGCAAAACTGATTGGGCGTCCGAAAAGCCATTAGGAATTCACTCGCTCTGTAGTCGGGTACTGGGTACTGGCCACGGGCGGCGCAAATCTCATTCCATAAAACAATATGGCAGAGGAGAGTGCCGTCGCCACGACCGTGCTGATGAAGCCAGACTCCAGAGACGAACGATCTGAAACCTTGCCGATCAACCAGGGAGAAAACGCGTCTCCCAGGAAATGAATCACGAACAGGTTGACGGCAATGGCTGTGGCCCGAATGTGCGCGCCAACGGAATTGATAATCGCCGCATTGAGCGGCGCGGTGTTCAGCAGGAGAAGAAAGCCGGCTAGGGCAATTCCCGGCACCATCGCCGGGCCGCGATCGAACAAAGCGATCATCATGATCGGGATTCCCAGCCCCATGCTCGCAGCGGAAACCAGATAGTAGGCGCTCTTGGTACGGCGTAACCATAGATCGCCCAGCCATCCGCCGAGGAGCGCGGCGATCATGCCATCGGCGGCAATGATGTAGCCGAACAGTTGGTTCGCATCCAGCAAGCTGTACCCACGCATGCGGGACAGGAACGTGGGCATCCAAACCAGCAGGCCGCCCTGCGCGAACGTCATCATCGCCATGCCCAGAGTGGCTGTCAGGAACGCCGGATTGCGCGCCAGGCCAAGAACACTGGCGCGCTCCGGAGTTTCACGCAACGTGTCAAAGCGGCCGCGCTCGGGTTCGGGCATGAACAGCATGAGGGCGGCGAGCAGAAAGCCGGGACCTCCGCCAACGTAAAAAGGAGCCCGCCACCCGTAGCGAGTACCGAAATATCCGCCCACAAGATAGCCCAGGGCGAAGCCCACCGGAATTGCCAGATAGAAGACTCCCAGCACGCGGCCGCGCCGGGACTCGGGAAACAGGTCAGCGACAAAAGTGGGCGAGATTGTTACGAAGCTGGCCTCCCCGACGCCGACCAGCGTGTGCCGGATTAGCAGCGAGTCGTATGAGTGCACGAACGCCGTCAGCAGGGTTACTCCGCTCCACGCGAATGCGCCCAACGCCACGATGAGCCGGCGCGAATAGCGGTCGGCCAGTGGTCCCATGACCGGGGCAGCCAGCGTGTAGAAAATGAGAAAGACGGTGGTCAGCCGGCCGATCTGGGCATCGCTGACATGAAATTCGTCCTGGATTAAGGGCTGAACGGCATTCAGTACGGAGCGGTCGATGTAATTGAGCAGATTCAGCGCCGTCAGAACCAGCAGCGCCGTGCGCGGATAGAGGCGATGGGGAGACACGCGGGTGGGAATATAGCATGCTCGGCGTCAGGGCTTGCGCACCGGCCGGGAGAATCGATCAGTTTTTGGGTCGGGGCCACTTCGCTACTACTACGGAGGAAATGCCTCCGCGCGGGCGAAACTCGCCTTTCACTTCCGCCCAGACTGGCTTGGCCGAGCGCACCACATCTTCGAGCACACGGTTGACGATATTCTCCTGAAAGATTCCCAGGTTGCGATAGAACTGCAAGTATTCCTTTAACGATTTCAGTTCCAGACATTGCGTGTCCGGCATGTAGCGGATGGTGACCGTGCCGAAGTCGGGCAGTCCGGTTTTGGGACAGACGGAGGTGAACTCCGGGTCGTCGACCACGATTTCATATCCGGGAAACTGGTTGGGCCAAGTTTCTATTTCGGGGAAGCGCGCGTCCAGTCCCGCCTTGGCGTGCTCCGGCGTGTAGCGCGGCGATTTGGCCATGCCACCATTGTAACCATGACAGGTATTTGAACACCCCAAAGGCCGGAAATTTTCGGTCCGCAAATAACCTTGGTGCATCCAACTATAAGGCCGTAATCAAGTTAGTAGCGCCTGCCGCCGCGCATACGGTGTTAACTTACAAGCTAGGCGTTAAGCCTAAAGGACGACTTTGCACCGAGAGTATTCCAGTTTCTTTGCGCGCAACCGGTGGTGGATCATAGCCGCTGCCATCGTGGCTGCTGTGGTTTTGTTGGCCGCCTTCAACTCCATGCGGGGCGATATCATCCCGGTGCGGGCGGCCGGGGTGGTGCGCGGGCGCATTCGCAGCCTGATTTCCACCAACGGGAAGATCGAACCCATCCAGAATTTCGAAGCCCACTCCCCGGTTGCCACGACGATCAAACGCATCCTGGTGAAAGAAGGGCAACAGGTCAAGCGTGGGCAACTGCTGATGCAGCTCGATGATGCCGAAGCCCGCACATCCGCAGCCAAGGCCATCGCGCAACTTCGTGGCGCCCAAGCCGACATCCACGCTGTGACCCACGGCGGTACCCGCGAAGAGGTGCTCACCACGGATGCCCAACTCGTCAAAGCTCAAGCGGATCGCGATAATGCCCAACGGAACCTGGACGCCTTCGAACGCCTGCAAAAAGACGGTGCTGCCTCTGCTGGCGAAGTACGCGCCGCCGAAGCCGAATACAACACGGCGCTGGCCAACCTGAACCTGCTGGAACAGAAACGGAAAGCTCGTTACTCCCCGCCGGAAGTCGCCAAAGTAGAAGCCCAGCAGAGCGAGGCGCAGGCGGCCTACGATGCCGCCCAGGATATCCTGAGCAAGTCCAACATCCGCGCCCCCTTCGATGGCGTTGTCTACGCCCTGCCGGTACAGCAGGGCAACTACGTCTCCCCGGGCCAGTTGCTGCTTGAGGAGGCCGACCTTTCCAAGGTCAGGCTGCGTGCCTTTGTGGATGAGCCCGATGTAGGACGGCTGGCGCCAGGTCAGAAGATCGAAGTGAAATGGGACGGGCTGCCGGGCCGCGTCTGGAGAAGCTCCGTGGCCGCCAGACCCTCGACGATCGAGCTTTTTGGCACCCGCAATGTGGGTGAAATCACGACCCAGTTGGATAACACTGACGGCAAGCTGCTGCCTAATACGAACGTTACCGTAGAGCTGATCACCGCCGAGCATGAGAACGTGTTGATTGCTCCTCGGGAGGCGGTTCGCATGGACGCCAGCAAGCCCTATGTTTACCGTATCGCGGACGACGAGCTGCACCGCCGCGAGGTCGAGACCGCGCTTTCTAATCTCACCCAGGTAGAGGTCACCGGCGGTTTGAGCGACAAAGATCTTCTCGCCTTGGGTCCCCTTAATAACAAGCCCATGCGCGATGGACAACCCGTGAAGGTGGTTTATTAACCATGTGGTCGGTTGTGAAATCGGTCGCTTTAAGTATTCTGTTCGTCTTGCTGTTGCCCGCAACCCAGGCGGCCGCCTCCTCGGGCGACCTTCTGGCGGCCGGCCGCGTCGACGACGCCATAGCGTCGCTCCAGGCCCAACTGAAGTCTTCGCCTAATGACGCTGCTTCCTACCACTATCTCTGCCGCGCCTATTTCGCCCTGGCAGACTGGGACCGGGCTATCTCCGCTTGCGAGAAATCCGTAGCGCTCGCCTCTGAAAACAGTGATTACCACCTGTGGTTAGGACGCGCCTACGGCGAAAAAGCCGACCGTGTGAATCCCTTTTCCGCCGCCAGCCTGGCGGGCAAGGTGCGTCGCGAATTCGAACGCGCCGTGCAGTTGAATCCAAGAAGCGTGGATGCGCGAGCCGATCTGGCTGAGTTCTATCTGGATGCCCCAGGGATGGTGGGCGGAGGACAGGATAAGGCGCGCTCCCAAGCCGCCGCGCTGAGTTCTGTTTCGCAAGCCAAGGCTCACTACATAAACGGCCGAATTGCCGAGAAGAATAAAGACCAGATCACTGCGGAAAACGAGTACCGCGCTGCCATCCGGGACAGCCAGGGCAATGCCAACGACTGGCTGAATCTGGCGCTCTTCTACAAGCACATCCACCGCCTGGAGAACATGGAACAGGCGCTGGAGGAAGCCGCCAACGCGCGAACCGCGCAGAATGAAGTTCTGGTCGAATGCGCGGAGATTCTGCTGCGTACAAACCGCAACGCACGCACTGCGGCGCAATTTGCGCGTCGGTACATTCTGTCCAACTCCGCCACCGAAAAGTCTCCCATGTTCAAGGCGCACTACGTCCTGGGGACGGCGTTGGAGAAGCAAGGTGACAAGCTGGGCGCCGCCCAGGAGTACACCGCCGCCCTCGCGCTTGCCAGCGGATTTTCCAGCGCCCGGCAAGCCCTCGAGCGGGTCAGCCGGTAGAACGCGCCTCGCAAAGTTCGCCTTTGTAGATTGCAACAGATTGCCTGATTCTATTTGGACCATCTTATCGGGGTGAACCAGATGAGGCTCATTTGCCGTCGCATTCTCCGCTGCCGTCACACCTGCGCGCTCCTAACCGTGGTGTTAACCACCTGCACTGCCGCCCAGACGATCACTTTGCGCCGTGCCGTGGAACTCACTCTCAGCCACAGCGGAATGACGGGAATGGCCGATCCCGACCAGGCGCGCGCTTATGCGGCTTACCGCGAGGCACGCAACGGGTATTTGCCGCGCCTGGTGTCGGGATCGGGTATCGGGGGAAGCTACGGCTTCCCCTTGAGCCTGGAAAACGCCGCCCCCTCCCTCTTCAATGTCACGTCGCAGCAGGCGCTATTCAGCCCGGCGCAGAAGTCGTTCGTACGCTCCGCGAATTCCGGCTATCAATCCGCCAGATGGCAAGGACAGGATCAGCGTGACGGGCTCATCCAGGATGCGGTGCTGACTTACGTCGAGCTGAACAAATGGAGTCAGGAACTGGACCTGCTGAAAACGGAAGTGGGCAACAATCAGAAGATGGAAGCGGTCGAGCAGGAACGCATTCAAGCCGGAGTGGATAAACCGGTGGAACTGAACAAGGTCAAACTGGCCAGCGCGCGCGTGCGCATGCGCGCGGCCGAAGCTCAAGGATCGGCTGATGTCATGCGCTTACACTTGGCGCAGCTCACCGGATTGCCCGCCGAAGAGCTGGGAACTGATCCCAACTCGATCCCTTCACTTCCCGAGTTCAAGCAGGATGAGGACCTCGCCCGCAAGGCCGTGGAGGTGAATCCCGCGGTCAAGGCCGCCGAGCAGCAAGCCATCGCCAAGCGGTTCCACGCGGAGGCAGAGTACAAATCATTGCTCCCGTCGGTGGATTTCGCCGCACAATACGCGCTGCTGGCCAACTTCAACAACTACGATGTGTACATCAGAAACTTCCAGCATCACAACGCGAGCGGCGGGCTGGTCTTTCGCCTACCATTCTTTGATCCCGTGCAACGAGCTCGTGCCGCTGAAGCCAAGGCCGAGGCGATCCGCAGCACCAGGCAGGCAGAAGAGGCAAAACAGAAAGTCTCGCTCGAGACTCTGCGCTTGCAGCGCATAGTCGAGCAACTGGCAGCATCGGTCGAAGTCGCGCAGCTCCAATACGACTTGGCACAGTCGGAGTTGGAAGCCGCACAAGTACGAGTGCAGACCGAAACCGGGACGCTGCGTGAAGAGCAGGACGCGCGCAGCAAAGTAGAGCAGAGCTACAATGCACTGATCGACGCGAACCTGGCGCTCGACAAGGCAAGAGTCGAGTTGCTTCGCCATACCGGCGAGTTGGAGCAGTGGGCGCTCAGCGGGAAGTAAGATACTCGGGTGGTTTCCCGCCCACTGCCCTTAACCGCCTTCCACCCCCTAAAAGTGTGCGTTCGGCGTAAAGGCGCAGGGCCAATCTGCTGCGCGCCTTATACTCTTGAGAGAGAAGCGCGAAGGTGTACCCAAAAGCGATAACCGGGTAAGTTCCGTAATCTGCGGGTGGGTGTTACTATAGCGCGATATCTTATATGCCATTGAAAACACTGTTCCTGAATCCTCCGTCCTTTGAAAATTTCGACGGCGGGGCGGGCTCGCGTTGGCCGGCTACCCGCGAGATTGAGTCCTACTGGTATCCGGTGTGGCTGGCTTATCCGGCGGGAATGCTAGAGGGAGCGCGGCTCTTGGACGCTCCGCCTCATTACGTTTCGACCGAGGACACAATCGACATCGCCAACCGGTATGAGTTCCTGGTACTGTTCACCAGCACGCCAGGGTTTCCGGGCGATATCCGTTTGGCCCAGGCCATCAAGAAGGCCAATCCGGGGATAAAGATTGCCTTCGTCGGGCCACACGTCAGCGTGCTTCCCGAGAAGTCCTTACGCGACTGTTCGGCCATTGATTTCGTTTGCCGCAAAGAATTTGATTACGCGGTTGTCGACTATGCCCATGGCAAGTCACTCGAAGAAATCCTGGGTGTCTCGTATCTCGAGGACGGACGGGTGGTTCACAATCCCGACGCTCCGCAAGTCCAGGATCTGGATTCTCTGCCGCATGTCACCGATGTTTACAAGCGGGACCTTGACGTCACCCGCTACAACGTTCCATTCCTGCTGAACCCCTATGTTTCCCTCTACACCACGCGTGGCTGTCCGGCTCAGT
Source organism: Acidobacteriota bacterium (assembly GCA_003225055.1). Lineage (GTDB taxonomy): Bacteria > Acidobacteriota > Terriglobia > Terriglobales > Acidobacteriaceae > Gp1-AA122. Next base: position 39,478 of record QIAU01000132.1, on the reverse strand, counting down.
GCACCTTCTGCTTGTGGCCGCAGACTCTGAGCGGCCATCCCTGGCGCAAACGTTCCAGCGATGATGTGGCTAGCGAGATGGCCAAGGCCAAACAATACTGGCCGAATGTCAAAGAATTCTTCTTCGACGACGATACCTTCAATATCCAGAAGGCTCGTACCCTAGAGCTTTGCGCCAAGTTGAAGCCGCTTAACCTGACCTGGTCATGCACTTCGCGCGTCACCACCGACTACGAAACCCTGAAGGCCATGAAGGAAGGGGGGTGCCGGTTGCTGATCGTAGGCTTCGAGTCTGGCGATGCGCAGATTCTCAAGAACATCAAAAAGGGGGCCACCGTCGAGCGCGCTCACCAGTTCACCAAAGACTGCCACAAGCTCGGGCTGGTAATTCACGGCGATTTCATACTTGGTTTGCCGGGTGAAACTCGCCAGACCATTAACAACACCATCGCTTTTGCCAAGGAACTCGATGTAGAAACCATTCAGGTTTCGGTGGCACATGCCTATCCTGGCACCGAGCTCTATGACTACGCCGTGAAGAACGGCTTTATGGTGAGCGGCAGCAAGATGGTGGACGAGGGCGGCCATCAACTGGCACACATTCAGTACCCGGGTTTGCCCGCCGACCAGATCCTGGCTTCAGTGCACCGCTTCTACGATGAGTATTATTTCCGTCCCAAGGCCGTGTTCCGGATCCTGAAGAAGGCGGTTTTTCACGGCGGTGAGCGCAAACGTCTTTACAAAGAAGCCAAGACCTTCCTCAAGGTGCGCTCCATGCGCAACAAGTTGGTCAAACAGAAGGCCAAGGTCACAGCCCAGGCTCCCGAACCGGTCGAACCCGTCAACGCTTCGGGAGCCATGTGAGTCTGCGCAAGTACTTAGTCCTGGCCGGCATAACTGTCTTCTCGGCGATGGGCGATTCCCTGCTTTCCCGCGGCATGAAGCAAGTGGGTAACATCTCCCTGGGGAACGTTCCGCATGTCATCCTGGCCATCCTGAACCCCTCGGTCGCGCTTGGTATCCTTTTCCTGCTGACTTTCTTCGCCTGCTACATGACTGCGCTCTCCTGGGCTGACCTGACTTACGTCTTGCCGGCGACTTCGCTTGGCTACGTTTTGCTGGCGTTCACTGCCCAGTACCAGTTGCATGAGCACATCCATACCGCCCGCTGGTTGGGAATCGTATTGATCACAACCGGGGTGGGGTTTGTTGCCGGCGGCCCGGAACTGACGAAGCATCATCGTGGGCACGGTTCGCGGCCGCAGATGGAGTGCGAACCCGAGACCGTCTCGACGGGAGGGCAGGGGTGAAAGAGCTCTACACGTGGTGCTCCGTCCTCGCCGTCGTGCTGGCTTCCACATCGGGCGACGTTCTCCTCTCGGGAGCCATGAAAAAGGTCGGGGATGTCGGCGAGTTACGGCGGCGCTTGGGAACGCGGGTGTTAGTGGGACGCCTATTGCGTACCCGCACGTTTCTCGTTGGCCTCGGTTGTATGGCAGTCGCCTTCTATAGCCTGCTGTTTGCTTTATCATGGAATGACGTGAGCTTGGTGGGTCCAGCAGCTGCTTCCCTCACCTTTGTGGCGAACGTTTTTGCAGCCCGCATTTTTCTCAAAGAGAGAGTGGACCGGCGCCGCTGGACATCTGCCGTGTTTGTGGCCGCTGGAGTTTTCCTGCTCGCGAGGTAACCCTGCACCCGGAGAGAACGATTCCGATTGTGAACTCAGGGGGGCTTTCCGGGTATCTGTGGTTAGTGGCTAACTAGTCCCGAGCGGCCAGACTAATGACGGACCACTACCCACTCTCTCACCCGCACCGTCAGGCTCCGGCGCCCGTTCCGACGCGCTTCATCTCGCGCCACTTCAGGTCCCCACGCAGATACTGCCACAAACCCTGCAGCCGCCAGATCATGGTCAACTGCCGGTATGGGAAATGCTCGACCATCGCGTAGAGGAGGAGGCGGGCGACTTCCCGCCAGTCGCTGTAGCGACGGTACGTCATCTCTTCCAGCAGGACCGAACCGATGGAGATGAGCGTGGCGAAAGCGTATCCAAAGACGAGGAATAGCAGCAGGAACTGCCGGCTCAGCAGGCCAAGGATCGCCGCCGCAATGATGCTCGCGTAACCGGTGAACTCCACGACTGGTGCGAACAGTTCAAAGAGCCACATGTAGGGCAGAATCAGCAAACCGACCCGGCCGTAGCGCGGGTTGAAGAGCATGTCGCGGTTGGGCCATAGCGTGTCCAGGAGACCCTTGTGCCAACGCGCTCGTTGCCGCGCCAGCGACCTCAAATCAAACGGCACTTCCGTCCAGCAGGTTGGATCGGGAATAAAGGTGATGTGATAGGGCTGATTCTGCTCTTGCAGGTGGCGATGCAAACGCACCACCAAATCCAGGTCTTCCCCAATGGCGCGTGCACGAAAGCCGCCCACCTTTTTCAGCAGATCCTTGCGAAAGATTCCGAACGCTCCGGAGATGATGGGCAATGCATTGAAGTGAGCCCAGGCTTCGCGGCCGATCAGGAAAGCGCGCAGATATTCGATTACCTGGAGAACCTCGATGCCACGTTTTGGGAGGCGCACCTGTTCGAGTTCTCCGTGCTCCACCCGGCAACCATTGAGTACGCGCACAATTCCGCCCACGGCCACCACACGGCTCGGGTCGGAGAAGACTCCCGCCATAATACGCAGCAGCGACTCTTTCTCCAGAATTGAATCTGCATCGACCACGCAAACATACGGGCTAGTAGCCAGATTCAGCCCGGCATTGATAGCGTCAGCCTTACTTCCCGCCGAGTCCTTGTCCAGAACCAGCAGGCGAGGCTCGCTCCAACTGTTGTAGATCGCCTTTACGGGAGCGCTGGGAAGATCGGGAATGTAGAGAAGACGGGCCGGACGCAATTCGAAAGCCCGCTTTAGCGCTTCCAGCGTGTTGTCGCGCGAGCCGTCGTTGACCACGACCACTTCGAGTTCCGGGTAGTCGAGCGTCAGCAGAGAGCGGACGCTGTCCACGATGAAGTTTTGCTCGTTATGCGCCGGGACCACTAGCGTGATAGGCGGGGTAAAAGGCGAGCTTTTCAGCCCTTCCAGACGCAAGCTAGCCAGGCGGTAACGATGCAAGGTGTTCTTGGCGAGCGCGGTGACGAGCAGCACCAGGTAGATGACATTGGAAAGAAGGTAGTAAACGAAGAACGTGTGGTTCGCCAAGTCGAGGATTGGGCGCATCAACCTCTCCCTGCGGCCGCCGCAGAGATCAAGGCCGCCTCCACGCGCTTCTTCCCCGCGTTGAGAGCGTCCAGCAGGACGTTTCCCGCCGAGTTGTCTTCCTCCGATCCCCCCAGTGCCTCGATGACTTTTTCGATCGCTCCCGATCGCTCCAGTTCCGAAACGAACGCTTGTAGGGCGTAACTGTCACGCGTGTCGACCACTTGCTCAAGAACATCCTCCAGCTGAGGTCCGAGCCGGGCCAATGCCCACGCCGCCCGCTGCCGCACGTAGCGGTTCCTGTCGCATAGCGCCCGGATCAGCGGCCTGACTCGCCCCTGGTGCTCCATGAATCCTAAAGCCACCACCGCACGCAGCCGCACAAACCACTCGTCGTCGCAGACCAGGACGGTTAACGCGGGCAGAGCAATCGAGGGCGGCGCCGCAGCCAGGGCCCGCGCCGCGGAAGCACGCACTTCCGCAAGCGGGTCGGCCGCAAGGATCATCAACTCGTCCCCCAGCTCCGCGCTGGCCACCTCTCCTAGCACGCGCGCGATCAGTTCACGGGTTTGCCTGGTGGACTTGTTCAAGTAACTGATCAGTACGCTCGGTGACTTGCGGCAGCAATTCGCCAGTGCGTTCTTCAAAGTGTGCTCCGGCACCTCGATTTCATTCCCGACCAGACGATCGAGCAACGGCACAGCGGCCCCAGGCAGACCGGTGCGCCCCAGTCCGCGCACCGCGGCAACGCGAGTTTCTTCGGAAGGCGAGTCCAGGGCCTCGGCCAGCGCAGGAACTGCTTCCGGCGCGCGAGTTCGGCCCAGGGCCACCAGGGCGGTGCGCCGCTTCCAGCCGCCGGAAACCCGGGCCTCCCGAATGCGCATATCCAATAAGCCGCTGTCGCGCAGACACGACAGCAGGGGTGCTAATTGATCGGGATTGGCGGTCTCGATGTTGTCCAGCAGAATGGCTTCGACGATCTCACAATCAAACGGGTTCAACCGCCATTCCTTCACCGGCAGGCGTCCGGCGACAAGGTCGTCCCAGACCGCCCGCAAGGCAAAAGTACGCTGGTTGAGCCGGCGGAAGTAGCGGGCGCGATACCAGCGGCGAGTCACAATGAAGGCGACGAGCAGAAATATGCCGAGCAGAGAAAAGAAGATTGCTTTCAGCACCATCCCAGCTACAGGGCCGAGTTGAGAGATCAGCCTAGAAACGAAATCCATAGCTCAACCCGAAACTGTTCTGAGTGCGACCCTGCGTGCGATGTTGCGCAGCCACATAGCCGCTGAGATCCTGGCGATGGTTGAAGCGGTAGCCGAGTCCCCCGCCGAAAGTGCGCGCCGAAAAGCGGCCGATTTGGTCGACTTGAGCGAAATTTTCGCTACCCACGGCAAAGGAAAAACTACCGGTCAATCGGCGGTATAGCGGGAAACCAAGCCTGCTCGATCCCGAGGGGACCCATTCGATGCCGGTACCCGCGAACCCGTTGCGTGCGCCCGTTACGGTAAGCGTCCAGGTCCAGTCCTGGGGCAGGTAATAGATCTGGTTGAGGCTCAGCGTGAGGACATGCGCTCCGCGATACCACAGCCAGTGCTGCTGGTAGGAAGCTTCCAGCCCTCGTACCCAAGGGTTATCGAACTTGAATCCGTGGCCGTACTCGAGGAAGGCTTCGTTGGTCGGAATCACATCGTTCTGGTTGGCCAGCGCGCCACCAGCATTGAGCCAGTCTTTACCGCTAAAACGAAACCCAGAGCTGGCGAAAAACTTGCCGGGATTCGCGCCGAATCGCTGGTAGAAGGTTGTGCCGAGGCGCGTGGACCAGCGGCGACCCCAGCGCGAGCCGACAGTGAGAGCTTGCGCCTGCGCGGTGTCGGCGTAATTGAAAGTGTCAAGGTCGATGCCGAGGCGTAGTTCGTGATGCGTTTGCTCCGCCAACCCGGTCAGACCGCGCTCGGCTTCTTTGTTCGCGGGCTCGAAGGCGAGGACTTGTCGAAACTGTTTTTTGGCATCGGCGGTTCGTCCCAGCTCACGCAGAACTCGGGCGCGGCGCAGAAGAATTTCCGACTGGTGCGGCGCCAGGCTCGATGCCCGATCCAGAAGGGGAAGCGCTTCTTCCGGTTTTCCCTGCCAGAGGAGCACGTCGGAAAGCCCGCCCATGGTCTCGGTGTCATCCGGAGCTTGTTCGAGCACCCGGCGGTACTCGGTCTCCGCCTCCGTCCACCGTCCCCTCCAAGCGAGCACCCGCCCGTGCCACGTACGAGCTTCGAGGTCCTGGGGATGGCTGTTGAGACGTTGCTCGATCGTGACCAGGGCTGCATCCAATTGTTGATTCCTGACCTGCTGCCGCATTTGCTGTTGCCAATCGAGGCTGACTTCTTGGGCAACGACTAGTGTCGTCGAGAACAGCAGGGCCGCAATCGCGGCGTACCCCGCGCGGTCGACTCGTCGAACTTTGGGCAAAATCCTCAATCGACACTCCAGCAAGTGCGTATCGGCAGCTGAAACATTGGGTACCAGCCTCAGAGGGTCGCTGAGGCAATAGCGCCGAAACGTGGGGGAGGGTAGCCAACTCCCAAATGGCGCCTACAGCTCTAGCTTAGGCTTTTGCATGAACCTTTCCAATTCCCAAACCAGCCCTGACCTTTAGTAACCCCTAACCATTACTTCATTTAGAGTCGCTCCCGGAACAACGCCCAAGGCCCGGACAAACTTATCCGAAAAACTCGGAAAGGGGCTCTTAGCGAAACAGGTGCATCAGTCCAGATGGTGGAAGGTCGGGAACCAGGTACACAGCATCGCGCTGCCCCGCTTCCCGAGCCAGGGCCTGGGCCGCCAGGTAACCACTGCGGACAGCGCCTTCCATGGTGGCGGGCCAGCCCGTACGAGTCCAATCGCCGGCAAGGAAGACCCGTGGCCAGACGGTCACATTACCGAGACGGTAGCGATCAATTCCAGGGCGCGGCGAATAGGTGGCGTGTACTTCCTTAATCACCGTGGCTTTGGCGAGATTCGCGGCCACTGCTCCAGGGAAAAACTCACGCGTTTCCTTCAGAGCCAGATCGATGATTTGGGTACGAGATCGTCCTACCAGTGACTTGGATGAGCTGACCACCAGTTCGATGTAACTGCCGGACGCGGCTCGCTGTCGCTCCCGATCAAGCAGGCGGGATTTGTGAAACATCCACTGGATAGTTCGGTCGAGCAATACGGCATGGTCAAGCTCGCTGATCTCACGATCAAACCAGAGATGAATTCCAGTGATGGGCGAAGGCTCGAATTGGGTCAGCGATTCCCGCAAAGCTTGGGCCTCCGGCAAATTAGACAAGAGCCGGCTCAACTGGTCGAACCGCACTGCCAGAACGAGATAGTCACAGCGAAATTCCTGTCCGTTGATCGACAGGCTTGGCTCGGAGGCGGCGGCCCTAAAAGTGTCTACCGCTGACCGGAATCGTACGTCGCCCTGGCGGGCACAGATGTAACTGCCGGCGGCATGGTAGAGCTCAGTTAAGGGAACCGTCGGAACGCCCACGCGCCCCGCCGCTCGTGACTTGAGGAAGGATTCTCGAAACACCTGCGCGGCGTAGGCGACGGATATGCGATCCAGATCTTCATTCAGGGCGCTCACCAGCACGGTCTTCCAAAAACGCTCGATGGCGAGCTCAGTTTGACGATGACGCTTCAACCAATCCAGGAAAGACTCCCCGGTATCTTTGACGGTTGACGGCATAAGAGCCAGCATCGAGTGGGCAATCGCCACTTTGTCTCGTATACCTAAACAGTCTGCTGCCAAGAACGAGGGCGCCGTGTGGAAAGGGGCGGGCAGCAGTGAGGCCCCAATCTCCGAAGCTCTTCCCCCCGGCTCGAGAAAGGTGAGTCGATCGTACCAGCGAATCTTGTCGGCCACGCCTGCGCGCTCATAGAACGCGATGAGATTGGTGCAGCAGCCTAACAGTACATGCTGGCAGTTGTCGACCATTTCGCCGGTTCCGGGATGTTGATACGAAGAAGCACGGCCACCAAGAAAGGGGCGGCGCTCGAACAGAGTTACTCGAAAACCAGCTTCGGAGAGAGCGCATCCGGCAGCCAGTCCGGCCAGTCCGCCGCCGACGACCGCCACGGTGGGTGATTCTGCCGAGGGCCGGTTCATCCCGCCAAGCGTTTCAGAAAGCCGTTAAACAGCACCTTCAGCTTTTCCCGGGTAGTGAGGCTGATCTTCTCGTCAAAAACTTCGTATTGCTTGGCGGCGATCTTTTCCAGAAGCTGCCGGTAAATGGTAACCAGCACCCAGAGCGCGGGCTGACTGTCGTGATCCATCAGCGGGATCAGCTCGTCAGCGGAGCGATAGTACTCCCGGGCCCGCTCAGCCTCCATCGCCAGGAGCGGCCGAAAACGAGCGCTCTGCGGGTTGCGCAATTCGGTCGCGCTCAGCCCGAATTTCGCCAGGTCCTCGTCTGGCAGATAAACCCGCTTCATGGCCGCGTCTTCCTTCACGTCGCGGATGATGTTGGTAAGCTGGAAAGCCAGTCCGCAGCGCTCGGCCAAAGGCTCCGCCTCCGGCTTGCGATAGCCGAATACCCGGATGCATACCAGTCCCACGACTGACGCTACGCGGTAGCAGTACTGGTAAAGATCGTCGAACGTCTTATAGCGGGCAGTCAGTTCGTTAGCGGCCAACCCCCGGGTTCCATCTATGGGAGTAGTGCTTTCCTGCAGATCCATGGCGGTGCCGAAGGCAAGCTGGTCGAGAAGTTCTACCGGAATCTTGAAACGGCGATGGGCATCGGATAAGGCAAGCAGCACGGGATCGTCGGTCTGCTCGCCGGTGACCACCCGGTGCATGGCATCGAGCCAGTCCGCCAGTTTGAGGCGCCGTTCGCGGAGCGAGAGACCGGGTTCATCTGCAATATCGTCGCAGCGGCGCATAAAAGCGTACACGGCGCAGAGGGCGGAACGCTTTCGTCTGGGCAGGACCAGGAATGCGTAGTAGAAATTTTTGGCCGAACGGCGCGTAATCGTGCGGCAAACCGAATAAGCAACTGCCAGTTGCGATGCCGGAACCGCGGGCTGGACTGGAGCTTGTTGCACACTGGCACTCATATCAGGCTTCCCAGCGCAGCGCGGGCTACCAGCGCCAGTTTGCGGGACTTGGAAATGGCCGGGCGCTGGCCCAGCACGGCATAGCCTTGCCGCTCGATGGCGTTCAAAATCTCCTGTCCGCCACGGCTGAACAATTCGATATCGATGGCGAGAGCCCGATTCACCTTTCCCACCAGCGGCAAACCTTGCCGGAACCATTCCCGGGCACGTTCCACTTCGAAGCGCATCATTTCCAGGAATGGAGCGGTGTTCCGCCGGGTAGCAATGTCATCTTCACTGACGCCAAAGCGACGCAGGTCTTCGATGGGCAGATAGATGCGTCCTTTCCCGTAATCCAGGCTGACGTCCTGCCAAAAATTTGCCAGTTGCAGAGCCGTGCAGGTGAAATCGGAGAGTTTCTGCCGCTCTTGGTCGCGATAGCCGCAAACATACAGCACCAGATGCCCGACCGGGTTGGCCGAATACTTGCAGTAACCCACGACATCGTCAAAGGTCGCATACCGCCTAACGGTCTGATCGCGGCGAAATGCGGTGAGCAGGTCCGAGAATTCATGCTTAGGGATGTCAAAAGCTCGAACCGTGGCAGCCAGGGCAACCAACACCGGATGTTTGGGCTGGCCGCGATAGCAGGCATCCAACTCAGCTTGCCACTGGTCAAGCAGCTTCAAGGAAGCCGCGGGATCGCCAACTTCATCCCCCAAGTCGTCCGCGATTCGGCAATAGGCATACAGGTTGAAAAAATGCTGTTGCAGGCGTTTCGGCAAGAACCACGTGGCCACCGAGAAGTTCTCGTAATGCCTGCGGGCCAGCTGTCGGCAGTACTGGCGGGCTTCGTCTTCCGTGGGTGCGACTTCGGGAATTAGGTATTCGGCAGGAAGGCTGTCCCAGCCGGGCAGGGCAGAACGTTCGGCCGCATTCGTAACGACGGGTGGCATCATGGCGTGCGTGTCTGGTTCGTGTGTCAGTGTCCAGGAATGATCGCGGTCTTAATGTCGCCATTGCGATTGAGCATGAGACGCAGCACGTCATGCAAGCGAGACAAAGGGGCTTCTCCGGTGATGTAGTCCGAGCCTTTCACCTTTTTCTCCGCAATCAGGGCGAAGGCGCGGCGCACGGTCTCGGGGGTGTGGTGGAAGGTCGCCTTCAGCGTAATCTCGGAATAGTGCAGCCGGTTGGTATCAATCTGCACTTTCGTCCCGGCCGCGCATCCGCCGAAGAAATTCACCGTACCGCCCTTGCGCACCATGTTGACGGCCCCTTCCCAGGCCTCGGGACGACCGACTGCCTCGATGACAACATCCGGGCCTCGCTTGGCTGAAGAAATTGTCCGCACCGCTTCCACAGGATCACTGACGTGGCCGATTTGAATTACGTCATGGGCTCCTTTGCGCTTGGCGGCTGCGACTTGGGAATCGTGCTTCACAACCGCAATCACGTTACAACCGATGGCATGCGCCACCTGGACAAACATCAGGCCAATCGGACCGCCGCCGATCACCGCCACGGTGTCGCCGATTTCCACCCCGGTCTCGTGCAACCCGCGCAGCACGCAGGCCAGCGGCTCCACCATCGCCGCATCCTGGTAGTTCACGTAATCGGGGATGGTCAGCAGGTTGGTTTCAACAATGCGTCGCGGAACGCGAATATATTCAGCGTAGGCACCGTTGTTGAAGAGCAGGTCTTCGCAGAGATTTTCCTGATGTTTCTTGCAGAAGAAACAGACACCGCAGGGGGCCGAATTGAGGGCGACAACTCGCTCCCCTTTCTTGAACTTGCGAACTCCCGGCCCGACTTCGTCGATTGTTCCCGCCAGTTCGTGTCCGAAAAGAGCGGGCGGCACGATCATGCGCGCGTGATAGCCACGGCGATAGACTTTTACGTCAGTGCCGCAGGTGAGAGCCACCTGGACTTTGATCAGCAGTTCGCCTTCTTCGAGTCGAGGAATCGGCACCTTCTCGATCTTCATGTCCTCTTTGCCGTAGAGGACGGCAGCGGTCATCTTGCCCGTCACAAGGTTCCTTCCCACGTGCTGCCCGGCTGGATCACGACTTTTAACGAGTCGGCTTGAGGCTGGGCGGCTAAGTTCAGAGCCTCTACGCTCTCGGCCAGCGGAAAACGATGGGAGATCAGGCGGGCCCAATCCATGTCGTGGCTCATCACAAAACGCGCTGACTCCTCTTGCAAATCGACAGACGCACTATAGGAACCCAAAAGCGTCTTCTCGTCCACGCAAACGGCGGCCGGATCAATCGTAGCTTCCCCGTGCACGGTTTGCGCAAACAACAAAACCCGGCCTCCAGGACGCGTCGCATCCATAGCGGTTCGGATCAGGTTGTTGCCACCCACAGCAAGGAGGGTGGCATCCGCACCCCGACCCTCGGTTCGCTCGCGTATCGACCTCACCGTGTCGGCACACGATGCATCAATTGTCAGGCCTAAGCCAAAGGTTTGACTTATTTTAAGCCTTTCCGGACGCAAGTCGGAAGTGATAACGCTAGCGCCCGTCCGTTGGGCCAGTACGCCCAGGATGATGCCAATGGGGCCTTGGCCGATTACCAAGACGGTCTCGCCCTTCTCCAGATGGAGCGAATCAATCCCCTTCATGCAGGTATTGACCGGCTCGACAAAGCAGGCTTGCTCGAAAGAAACATCGTCCGGAACCGGAATCGCGCCGCGCTCGGCAATCCAATCCATCACGCGCACGTACTGGGCAAACCCCCCGCCGGACGGCTCGAAGCCTGCGGTACAACCGACCTTTCTATAAGTTGGACATTGAGCAAACGCCTTGTGGCGGCAGTAGTAGCACTCACCGCACGGGATGTGATGGAAGACCATCACCCGGTCGCCGGGCTGGAAATTCTTGACGCCCTTGCCCACTCGAGCTACCAAACCGGAGGTCTCATGGCCGAAGATGCGAGGCGCCGAATGGGAGCCGGTGGCGATCTTTTTTAAATCCGTGCCGCAGATCCCACAGGTATGCACGCGCACGAGGAGTTCGCCCGGGCCGATTTCAGGCACGGGCACAGTTTCCATGCGCACGTCGTTTACGCCGCGGTACACGGCGGCCAGCATGGTGGTCGGGATAGGGTTATCCCGCTTCCGGATTACCGCCTGCCCTGCGACTGCCATGTCTCAGATTTTGTCCTTGCTTATAGGATGCATCTCAGCAGGCTTTCTCTCCAGAGACTCAGGTTGGCTATTGTACTGATCCAGCCATGCGCAGAGGGTCTTGGAGGCACGCCAAGTGTTCAAAGCTAGGAGTATTACCGTTGGCCAGAGCCAGGGCTGGGCAGCGGCGAACAATGCGAACTTTCCATATTGTAGTTGACCGTCTTGGATAAAGCGCTCGAGCGGAGGCATCACGAAGTCTCTCTCATCTGAAATGGCTTTTACGGCTCCGAAGCGAACGCCGCGTGCCTTGGCCCCCCGCGCCACGGCGGCTGCTTCCATGTCGACTGCCTGCGCGTTAAAGGCCTTCGCCAAGTTGCTCTTCTGGTCCGCGCTGGCCACTTCGGCAAAGCTCACCAGCACACCGTTCCCGACCCCCGTACCCACGCTGCTGCCATCGCCAGCATCGATGACCGTACGAGGAGTGAACAGATTGCCGACCTTCAATTCCGGATCCAGGCCGCCGGCTAAACCAATTGAAACCACCAGCATCGGTTTGTACAAAGAAATGACAGCCTCGGCGGCGCGGCGAGCAGGTTCCGCTCCAATTCCGCCGCAGACCAGCACCGCGCGTTCGCTTTCATAAAACTTGAAAACCCGGCCGGCGTGTTCGCGCTCGTTCACGCGCCAGTTCTTGACACCCGCTTTCACTTCGTACTCTAGGGCGGCGACGATGGCAATTTGGTTAGACATGATTGTGTGGTTGCGTCGAAAACCTGCCGAGCCTGCCTCGGCCGGACGGCGAGGACGCCCGTCCCTCCATATTCTGTCAGGCGTAACCGTGGGCGCGGAACCAGTCCACGGCTCGACGGAGAGCCCCTTCTACCAGCACTACTTTCCAGCCCAGTTCGCGCTCGGCTTTTGCCGACGAGACCCACATTTTCTTCCGCCCCATGCGCACCGCGTCAATCGTGGCACGAGGTTCGCGGCGGAGAATACGGCCGGTCACGACTTCGTCGACAACTCCCGTGGCCAGCGCGACTATATAGGGCACCCGGACATGCGGCGACGGCAGTCCCGTGATTGCCGCCAGCTTGTCGAGAATCTGTTTCAATGTCAGATTCTCGCCTCCCAGGATGTAACGTTCGCCGCTCCGGCCCTTTTCCAAGGCGGCTACGTGCCCATGAGCGCATTCGGTGACGTCGACCAAGTTAAGTCCGGTATCCACGTAAGCCGGAAACCTTCGCTTCAGAAAATCAACAATGATGCGACCCGTAGGAGTCGGTTTGATGTCCCTTTCTCCAACTGGGGTCGTGGGATTCACAATCACGACGTCCATGCCGCTCTTGCCAGCCTCAATCGCGACCTGTTCGGCCATGAATTTAGAACGCTTGTAGTGGCCGATCATGTGGTCGAGCGACACGGGCGAGTTCTCGTCAGCGGGCGGGCCGGTTCCAGTGAAGCCCACGGTGGCCACGCTTGAGGTGTAGACCACGCGACGAACGCCGTCCTTGCGCGCTGCTTCGAGAACTGCTAGCGTGCCTTCCACATTCGATCGGTACATCTGGTCCGGATCGTGTATCCAAAGACGATAGTCCGCGGCCACGTGGAAGACCGTGTCGCATCCTGAGATAGCTTTTTCCAAGGAGGCGGCATCGCGCAAGTCACCAACGACACGGTCCGCCCGAACACCTTCTATGTTCTTGGGATTGCTGGTGGAACGAACCAGAAGGCGCAGGTCGGCACCCTGATCGGCCAACACCCGAGCCACGTGGCTGCCGACGAATCCCGTCGCCCCTGTGACAAAAGCCTTCAACTTAGTTTTCGCTTCTCAGTCCCCAGTTCTCAGTTCAACCGCCAAGCAGATTGAGAACCGGGAACTGAGAACTTGACGGTAGTTCCCAGTTCCCGGCTCTCAGCTTAACCCGATTCAGGTCCGAGAACCGCGAACTGGCAAAGGAGAACTTGGTTACGCGCTGCGATTCAGAGTGCTTGTCTCGCCGCCGGCCATGACCTTCGCGTAATTGGTCAGCGCGATCAGCGGGAAGTACTCGCGGTAGAGCGTATAGACCAGGTAGAAGACACGCGGGAAGCCGGTGCCGGTGGTGGCCGGCTCGTCCCATGAGCCGTCTTTCTTTTGCGTGCGCAGCAGATAAGCAATGCCGCGCGCGACCGAGTCGCTGCGCGTGTCGTTGGCAGCGAGCAGACCCATGATCGCCCAGGCCGTCTGGGACGGAGTGCTGGGACCGACGCCACGCTGGCTGGGATGGTGGTAGGAGTCCGCGGTCTCACCCCAACCCCCATCGGGGTTCTGCACCATGCGCAACCATTCCGCGCCCTGTTGGACATAGGGCTCGTGATGGTCCACGCCCATGGCTTCCAAACCGCGCAGCACCAGCATCGTTCCGTAGATGTAGTTCACACCCCAGCGGCCGAACCAGGAGCCATCGGGTTCCTGCTCTTTTCGAATGAAGTTGATGGCGCGCTTCACGCGCTTGTCATTTTTGTCATAGCCATAGGTGGCAAGCATCTCCAGAATGCGGCCGGTGATGTCTACGGTGGGCGGGTCGAGCATGGCGTTGTGATCGGCGAAGGGAATGTGCTGGAACACCATGCGGTCATTGTCTTTGTCGAACGAGGCCCAGCCGCCGTTCTTGCACTGCATGGAGAAGATCCAGTCGATTGCGCGCTGCACCGATTCGCGCTGGTAGCGTCCGTTAGGATGTTCCACGCGGCTCAGGGCCAGGCACACCATGGCGCTGTCGTCTACGTCGGGATAAAACTCGTTGTTGAATTCGAAATACCAGCCGCCAGGCTGGCCCCGGGTGTTTTTTACTTTCCAGTCGCCGGCATTGCGTACCTGTTTCTGCAAGAGCCAGTCGGCGCACTTGATCATCCGTTTGTCATTGGCGGGGACGCCGGCTTCGGCCAAGGCAAACAGCGCGTAGGCAGTGTCCCACACCGGCGACATACAGGGCTGCATGCGGAAAGTGTCGCCTTCCTCGATGCCGAGCTTTTCAAATTCGTCCATGGCGCGGATCACTTGCGGATCATCGAGCGAGTAACCTAGGCAGCGCAGTGCGATGATGGCGTTCATCATGGACGGGTAGATCGCACCCAGTCCATCACTCATTTCGAAGCGCTCCAGCATCCACCTCTCGGCGCGCAGGAGCGCGAGCCAGCGCAGCGGACGAATATGCACGCGCTCGAACCAATGAACCATCCGATCGAGCACGAGGAAGAAGTTGCGCCAGGAGAGGAGCTGATTGCTCCAGCGCAGGTGCATGCGCGACTTATCGCGTCCCCCTACGAACAGCTCTGCCACGCCCATTTCGTCGGGAATCTTCTTCAGCGGTTTCTTGGCATAGCAAATCGACAGCGGCACCAGGATGGCCCGCGACCAGGAAGAAATCTCGTAGATGTTGAACCAGAACCAATTGGGAAAAAGAACGATCTCGGGTGGGACCGCCGGAACGGCGTCGTAGTCATACTGGCCCAAGAAACAGAGATAAATCTTAGTGAAGGTGTTGACCTCGGTCGCGCCGCCCATTTCCAGAATCTTCTTGCGCGCACGCACCAGCGCCGGATGGTCGGCTTTATATCCGGCAAGCTTTAGTCCGAAATAGGCTTTCACCGACGCGCTGATGTTGGAAGGACCCTTGATGTAGATGGGCCAGCCGCCATCCTCGTTCTGGTGCCGGAGAATGTAGTTGGCACATTTGTGAAAACGCTCCTTATTTCCAGTACCCAGAAGCGTGTGCAGCAGGATGTAATCGGATTCCAGGGTGGTGTCGGCGACTAGTTCGCCGGACCAGTAACCCTGCTCGTACTGGTGGGAAAAAAGATACTTGCGAGCCGCGTCAATTCCGACGGCTACTCGGCTCACTAAGTCATCGATCTTACCGAAGCGCAGCTGCGGGGCAGCCGGCCTGGAGGGGGAGTTGTCTTCCATGGGGCCTACCTACTCCACCGCCGCACCGGCAGGCGCGCTGGCGATTGCTTCCACGATCTCCGGCGGCAAGCCGAAGCGTACGTTCTCGGGCATGACCTCAACTTCCTGTACGTTCCCGAAGCCCTTCCCGGCGAGGAATTCCACCACTTCTTCCACTAGGCACTCGGGAGCCGAAGCTCCGGCCGTCAAGGCGATCGTTTTGACGCCCCCCAGCCAATTCGGCTCGATGTTCTTGTAACTGTCGATCAAGTGCGCGCTGGTTCCGAGACTGCGGGCCACCTCCACGAGACGTTTGGAGTTGGAACTGTTGTCCGAGCCCACTACCAGCAGCAGATCAGCTTCAGAAGCTACATGCTTGACAGCCACCTGCCGGTTTTCGGTGGCGTAGCAGATATCCTGCGCGGCCGGGCCTTTAATGTTGGGGAATCGCTGGCGCAAGGCTTCGATGATGTCCTTGGTCTCGTCCAGGCTCAAGGTAGTCTGAGTGAGATAAGCAACCCGGTTCGGATCGGGCACGGTCAGCGCTCCCACTTCTAGAGGGCTGCCTACAACTTGGGTCACGAGTGGTGCCTCGCCGAGAGTGCCAATCACCTCGTCATGGTCGCGATGGCCAATGAGGATAAGCGAATAACCCTCCTTGGCAAACTTAACCGCCTCCACATGCACCTTTGTGACCAGCGGACAGGTGGCATCGATTACCCGCAAACCGCGTTGCCGGCTGGCGTCGCGGACCTCGGGCGAGACTCCGTGGGCGCTGTAAATTACCCGCTCGCCGTTTGGGACCTCGTCGACGCTGTCGACGAATATGGCGCCTTTGCCCTGCAGTTCTTCGACCACAAACCGATTGTGGACAATTTCTTTGCGTACATAAATGGGCGGGCCGAAGGCTTCCAGAGCGATACGGACGATGTCGATGGCCCGCACCACACCGGCACAGAAGCCACGGGGTTTCAGTAAAAGTAGCGTCTTACTTTCGCTTGACACGAATTCCTCTTCCCTGCTCTTTATTAGGTTACACGTTCCCCACTGTTTGTATCCACAAAAAGTACCCGCCGGGAACCGGGTTGGTCAAAGTAAACGCTAGAAACACCAAGGATTAGCAGCGGGTGGCGGGTTTTTAACAGCGAATGGTCGCCCGCCCTAGGCGGGGCTGTCGGAGCGCTACCAACCCTTTATGTCGTAACGATCCAAAATCATACCGGCACTCAAGATGGGCATAGGCACAGCCTGGGCTTGGGCAACCAGCGAGCGGTCGAACGGGTCACGGTGGTCGAGCGGCAGCAATCCTGCCCTAGTTGCTTCCGATGCTGATAGGCAGCTTTGTAAAACCCTCGTCCTCGATATGGCGGGCTGGATCGACCACGAAGACAAGAGCATCGAGCTTTCCTAGCCCTAGGAAACTCCCGCTAGTTTGACTTTGATTCAGCTCCCAGAGCCGTAAGGGCCGAGACCATGACGGTGTTGGTCGAGCTGGCGATAACGCCGGAGGCTCGCTGGGACAACTTTGTGGGATCGCTGGGCCACCAAACCAGCGCGTGCGCATCGAGCAGGACTTCCATTAGCCAAGATCAGGCCTGCCAAATAGCACTAAGCGTTGCTTCTTAGCATCTGCTCAGCGTGTTTGCGGGAGGCTTCGGTAAGTTTCGCCCCGGAGAGCATGCGGGCGATCTCCTCAGTTCGTTCCTCGCCGATGATAAGTCGAACTGAGGTTCGGGTGCGGCTGCCAAATTCCTTCTTTTCGATCAGGTAATGGTGGTCGGCGAAGGTGGCAATCTGCGGCAAGTGAGTGACGCAGAGTACCTGGTTGGCGCGCGACAGCGCCTTCAACTTTTTCCCCACCGCTTCGGCCGCCCGACCGCCAATTCCGGTGTCGATCTCATCGAACACCAACGTGCGCTCGGTCCCGGAGTCTCGCTTCCGGCCCCGACGAGCCCCGGTCTCTACGGTCGCCTTCAAGGCCAGCAGGACCCGGGAGAGTTCCCCTCCTGACGCAATCTGCTCGACAGGCCGCAGCGGTTCGCCGGGATTGGGTGAGATAAAGTAGACAACCCTATCGAAGCCCGAGCTTGTCCAGTTGCTTTCTTCCTCCGAACCGCTGACTTCGATACGGAAAGAAGCGTTCATAGCCAAATCATTGATTTCCGCTTCTACTAATTTTTCCAGCTGGCGGGCGCCCTCGCGACGTTTCTTCGACAAAGCGCGGGCAGCTTCCAAATATTTGGCCGCGGCTCTGGCAAGATCTTGACGAAGACTTCGCAAGACTTCGTCCTTGTTTTCTATTTCCGAAAGTTTGCGAGCAACTTGGGCACCGAGATTGATTACGTCTTCGAGAGTCGGCCCATACTTGCGCTTGAGGCGATCGAGCAACGCGAGCCGGTCTTCGACTGCGGCCAGGTGCTCGGGCGAGGCCTGAATGCCTCCGGCATAATCGCGCAAGGTCGCGCCAACGTCCTCCACGCTGATGCGCGCTGTCTCGAGCGCGGTCAAGGCTTCGCGGAACTTGGGCTCATACCGGGCGAGTTCCTCAAGATTTTTCTGTGCCGCACGAAGCGAAGATGACGTCGAGCGTTCGCCCTCATAGAGCAGATCGAAGGCGTTCAGGGCGAGGTTGTAAATTTTCTCGGCGTTAGCCAGGACTCGCTTCTCTGCTTCAAGCCGCTGGTCTTCGCCTGGCTGAGGTTTGGCCTCCTCGATGTCGCGCCTCTGAAACGTCCACAGATCCACCAGGCGCAGCCGGTCCTGCTCGTCGCTCTCCAGTTCCAGCATCCGGCGCTGGATGCCGTTCCAGGCAGCAAATGCGTTGCATACAGCTTCAAGGTCCGTACCCGAAAATGCATCCAGCAGAGCTAAGCGGACCGCCGCGTCGAACGCCAGGATGGATTCGTTTTGCGCGTGGACGGTCGCCAGGTGCGCGGACAGTGCCTTAAGTACAGAGACGGTGGCCGGCTGGTTATTGACGAAGACGCGCCCTTTACCTCCGGCAGCAATTTCGCGGCGCAAAACGAGCGACCCCTCCTCCCCATCAATGCCGTTTTGCTCCAGGATGGGTGCGACTTTCGTCTCGTCCAGTTCAAAAACGGCCGAGATGACCGCACGCTCCGCGCCCGAGCGGATGACCTCACTGGAAGCCTTATCCCCGAGCAGCAAAGAGAGGGCGTCGATCAGAATGGATTTGCCGGCGCCGGTTTCGCCGGTCAGCAGGTTCAAACCGGAGGCAAACTCCACCGCGACATTGTCGATGACCGCGTAGTTCTCGAGACGCAGTTCGAGCAGCACCGGCTTCCCTGGGATGACGAGGTTGTCGGAAGCATAGCACGAAAATTAGCTATAGTTATCGGTTCTGCATCAGTTTTGCATCAGTTGCATCAGTTCTCAGTTCCCCGTCTGGCGCTGCTTGATTCCGGAAAACCGCGGACTAGGAACTGGCAACTGGGATACTGAGAATCCCTAGTTGCCCTAGCCCGCCTTGCGTTCTCTCTCGGACAATGGCTCGCCGGAGGGCTGCGTTCCACAGTAGCGGCAACCCGCAACCAGCTGGCTACGGCGCTGGCGTAGCCTTTCTTGGAAACTCGTCCAACGCCGAGCAGGCCCGTGTGGTTCGATCTGGAGCTCAGTCTCAGATCGCATCGGGGTCACGCTCCGTTGCTCGCTGGGGACAACATTCATGCCGGCGGGCGGCTGTTCGACAGGCCGAGCGCCCCGCATCGGACCGGTAGCTCCTGTGCCTTCAGTCATCTGGGAAGTCGTGGGTGTCACGTTCCGGTCCGTTTCAACCCGATGCATAACGGGGTGCTGTTCCCATTTCGAGCGGTATCGGCGCTCATAATCACCCCAGTTTTTCTCAGACTCAAGATCCTTCTCATTGAAAGCCGGGAAGTCTTCAATCTGTTGCTTGCTCAAGTCGACGCGAAAGTCGTCTTGGTGCTGGGTCGACGCCCGCAGCCGGTGGGGAGGAACGATGAATTTCTGGCTATGCAACCAGCCGCCAGTATCGACCACTACGTAGCGGATGGCTCCGCTTAGGTGGTCAAAGATCACGTCGTCAATCCTGCCCAGCCTTTCGTCTTTGGGCCCGTAGACTTTTGCGCCCCGGATGTCGTCCTTGACCCGGTCGGTATCAGAAAAACGATAATCGCGTAAGCTGCCGAAGTGGGTCATTGCTGCCTCCTGATCACTGGGTTTGTGCTCGCCCTCGAGCCGTTCATGCGGACTTTTTCTTGGATGCAATGGCAGAGGCCGGGTTGGCATTGGTCGGAGAAGGTTTGGGAGTGGAAAAATCCTGTTAATGCCTGGGATGCGCATCGTCTTCGGACCCGCAGCCTTGGTCTATAATCGAACTTAAGGTACTCTCCAAAAACCAATGCATCTTTTTCCCTTGCTGGCAGTATTCGTCGGCGGCGAAATCGTTGACCTCGTTGCGCAAAGCGGTGCCGTCGCCAAAATGGTTCTTCTCGTTCTCCTCGTCTTCAGCGTGCTTTCCTGGGCGCTGATTCTGTCCAAGTGGGGGAAACTGAAGCGCGCCCGAATCCAGAGCGGGCGCTTTATCCGCGCCTTCCGGAAAGCGCAGCGTATGCAGGACGTGGCAGCGGTGGCGGAGCAATTCCGTCCCAGCCCGCTGGTCGGCGTGTTCGCGGGCGCCCTCGACGAGCACAAGCGACAGATGGGCGCGACCGGAGCAGTGCGCAACCTGGTGGCGGTTCAACGGGCGATGCAGATCGCTGCTTCGGAAGAGATCTCGCGCTTGGAGCGCAATTTGCCCTGGCTCGCGACGACGGGCGCGGTGACGCCGTTTGTCGGTCTATTTGGGACCGTGTGGGGCATCATTGATGCCTTCCATGGCCTAGGCATTCAGGGTGCGGCTACCCTGCGTGCCGTCGCACCCGGCATCTCCGAGGCGCTGATCACGACCGCAGCCGGCCTGGTGACCGCCATTCCCGCCGTGATCGCCTATAACCTGATTACCCACTCCATCCGTGACTTTGCGGCGCGCACCGATGACTTCGCCTTGGAGGTATTGAATGCAGTTGAGCGCCAGCAACCGCAAGCGGCACGCGTACCGGAAGAGGTCCGGCGGTGATGGCCTTCACGACTTCGAACGGGCGTACTCAAACCTCGCTTTCCGACATCAACATCACTCCCCTGGTGGACGTGGTGCTGGTGCTTTTGATTATTTTCATGGTGACGGCGCCGGTGCTGCAATCTGGCATTGAAGTTGCGGTGCCCAAGACGCGCACGGTCAAGGAGATCACCGAAGAGCGGATGGTGATTACGATTGATAAGTCGCAGCGCGTCTTCCTGGGCAATGATCCTGTCAACATCAACGAAATTGCGGCCAAGCTGCGGCAGAAGATTCGCGATCCGCAACACCAGTCCATCTTCGTGCGCGCTGACGAAAATGTTCCTTTTGGCGCGTTTGCCACGGTGATGGATTCGGTGAAGCAGTCGGGGATCGGCAACGTGAGCATTGTGACCCAGCCGCTAGATCAACATGGCAGCAAGCGCTGACATCTTTCTCGAACACGAGCAGTGGAAGCGGCCGCTAACCTGGTCGGCCTTGCTGCACGTGGGGGTGGCGGGGGCAATCCTCCTCTACTCGGCGGTGGTGCACCGTGGACCGGGCGTGAGTTGGGGTTCCGGCGGCGGAGGCGACGCTATCGGCGTCAGCCTGGTGACTACCGTTCCTCTCCCTGCGAGTTCCACGCAAACGCAGAATGTTCTCGCCAATGAATCGAAGGGATTGACCAAGTCTTTGCCCCAGACGGTCGAAGAAGAAAAAGAAGCCATTCCCGTTCCTCAGCGCGAATCCAAGAAAAAACCTAAGAAAGTCACCACCGCGACCAAGGCCAAGCCTCAAATCGTCGAGGAAGAAAGCAACCTAGTCTCATTTGGCGAAGGCGGCCCGGTGAGCGGGCCTTATGGCAGTTTCGCAGCGGGCGGCGCCAAGGGTGGATTTGGGTTCAGCGGCGGGGGCGGCGATTTTGGGTCGCGCTACGGTTGGTACGTGCAAGTAGTCCAGCAGAAAGTCCGGCAAAACTGGCTGGCTTATGAAGTGGACCCGCGCATCAAGGAGGCCAACCGCTTTTATCTCGTGTTCGACATCACGCGAGACGGGAGGCCCACCAATGTACGGGTTGAGCAGTCCAGCGGTATACCCTCACTGGATATTTCAGCCATCCGGGCAGTCCAGCGCATTGATACTTTTGGCCCGTTACCATCGGAGTATTCAGGAAGTAAGGTCTCGGTTGAGTTTTGGTTTGACTACAAAAAATAGCTGTGGGCGCTGCTTCTTAGCTCGATGCTTGCTGAGCGAACTGCCAATCGCTCGAATTCCCATTTCGGCAACCAAGATGATAATCGCTAACTTGAACTTCTTTATGCATCGCAATACGATAAAACCGTACTCCGATTCCACCCGACCGATGCCCGGCAAGCCCTGCTGCTCTCAAACCTGGTCGAACTTGCGGCCTTTTCTAGGGCTGCTTGTCTGGTTGCTGCTGGCCATTCCGAGTTTTGCGCAGCAGGATTGGATCCGCACGGGGACCGGCCTGGCTGTAGAAAAAATCCGCCTAGCCGTCCCCGATTTCAAGGCTTCTACCAACAACGCCAAGAATCCGGACCTCCTGAAGGCATTCAATGACACGCTCTCCAATGACCTGGACAACGCCGGGATTTTCGAACTGGTTTCGAAGAGTTTTTATCCGCTCGAGCAACCGGGTCAGCCCGCAGACGTCAAGTTCGATACCTGGAGCGCTCCTCCCCCGAACGCTTCTATGCTGGCATTCGGCAATCTCGGCGCTTCTGGCGATAACGTTACTGTCCAGGGCTGGCTGTACGACGTAAAGAACATCAGTTCTCCCCAGGTTCTCGGCAAGCAATACCAAGACACAGCCACGGCCGATGTCGTGCGTGTTATGGCCCACAAGTTTGCCGACGAAATCATCTTCCGCCTGGGTGGCGGAATTCAGGGCATTGCTGAAACCAGGATTTATTACGTCAGCACCCGCAGCGGACAGAAAGAAATCTGGTCCATGGATTATGACGGCGCCAACCAGCACCAGATCACGCATCTCGGCTCCGATGCCCTGTCGCCACGCATCTCGCCTGACAATTCCCGCATTGCCTTCAGCGCCCTGACTAAGAACGGCTGGGACATCATGATGTATTCCCTGGATTTGAATCGCATGGTGTCGTTCCCGCACTTCGGAGGTACGAATCTTTCTCCGGCGTGGACACCCGATGGGCTACATTTGGCGTTCTCGTCGTCACGCACGGGGGATCCCGAGATTTATGTGGTTGACGCTTCGGGCGGCGATCTGAAGCGGCTGACAACGAGTCATGGGCCGGACGTGTCGCCCGTGTGGAACCAAAAAACCGGGGCGCAGATTGCCTGGGTCAGCGGACGCACCGGCCTGCCGCAGATTTACACCATGGAGGCCGACGGCACCAACGTCCAGCGCATGACTGACCAAGGCTATGCGGTTTCTCCTTCATGGTCGCCGAACGGGCAGTTCCTGGCATTGGCCTGGATTCGCAAGTATGGTCCGGGCGAGCCCGGAGCCAGCGACATTTACCTCATGGATATCGCCAGCAGGCAGTGGGCGCAGCTCACGCATGATGGCGGACGCAACGATTTTCCCTCCTGGTCGCCGGACGGTCGGCACGTTATTTTTCAATCCAACCGCTCCGGCAGCCTGCAGATCTGGACCATGCTGGCCGATGGCACGAAGCAAACGCAGCTTACTTTTACCGGTACTAATAGTCAGCCCAATTGGAGCTGGAAATGACTCATAACCGCGAGCCTGGAGCACAAGGCGAGCACCGCATGGAGGACAAGGTGAAGCAAGGAAGGATGAAGTGGATTATGGTTGTATTTGCGCTGGGCGCCATCATGACGCTTGGTGCTTGCAAAAAGAAGGTGGCACCACCCCCGCCGCCTCCACCACCGCCGCCGGCAGCACCTACGGCTTCGTTGACCGCGAATCCCAATACGGTTCAGAAGGGGCAAGCCACCACGTTGACCTGGGAGACCACCAATGCCAGCGATGTGAATATCGATGGAATTGGAGCAGTCAAGCCTAGCGGCTCCGAGGAGGTCACGCCCAGTGACTCGACCACCTACCATTTGACCGCCAAGGGTCCGGGGGGCACGCAAGAAGCTACCGCTCGCGTCACGGTGACGACTCCGCCGCCACCGCCACCCCCGAAGCCCTCCGCTACGGAAGAAGAGCTGTTCGCGCGAAACGTGAAGGACATCTACTTCGATTATGACAAGTACGATATTCGAGCCGACCAGTCGGGGCCGATCCAAGCCGATGCGCAGTTCCTGAATCAGCATTCCAATGTGAGTTTCACGCTTGAAGGACACTGCGACGAGCGCGGCTCGACCGAATACAACCTCGCGTTGGGCGATAACCGCGCCAATGCCGTGAAGAATGCCCTGGTGCAAGCCGGCGTGAATGCCAGCCGCATCAGGACCATCAGCTACGGCAAAGAAAAACCGTTCTGCACCGAGTCCAACGAGCCATGCTGGCAGCAGAACCGGCGCGGGCACTTTGTCTATCAGAGATAGTTGTCAAATGAGGACGGCGGTGGAAACTGCGCCGTCCTCGAGTTATCTCGAGCCCTCGATCTAGCGCTGCGGACGGGAGGGGAAGGGCCGGCACTTCTGGCTGGTCAGCCGCTCACCCAGGCGCGTCGGGACGGGTTATCCTTCGTAAGGTAGATACTCTTGAGACTTGGCCCGTTCCTAGCTGGACTGGCAGCAACTATCGGGCATCCAATGGAAGTGACTATGAGCACAAACCGAGTTTCCGCACTGCTTGCGTTAATGGCCGTATTGGTTTTCAGCGTGACACCGGCCTGGGGTGTAAGCAAGGAGATCGTCCAATTGCAGACACAAGTTCAGGCGCTCCAGGAACAGATGTCGCGCATGCAGCAGACCTTCGATGAGCGCATGGGGGTCATGAAGAACCTGGTCGAGACCGATACGGACGCGGTCAACAAGGCGGCCAATACGGTCGCCGCGCTCGAAGCCACCCTGCAAAAACAACAGGGCGACTCCTCCGGGAAAGTCGACCAACTGTCCGGGCAGATCCAGGCGCTGAATGACACGATGGACGAGCTGAAAGCCCGCCTCAACAAGCTCAGCCAGCAATTGGAGACCATGCAGTCGGCGCAACAGAATCTAAACGCCCAACAGCAACAGGCCGCACAGCAGCAGCAGGCGCCACCGCCGGATGTCCTCTACAACAACGCACTGCGCGATTACAACGCGGGCAAGAATGACGTGGCTACTCAGGAATTCAACGATTACGTCAAGTTTTATCCCAACACGGACCTGGCGGGAAATGCGTTCTTCTACCTGGCAGAAATTCAATTCCGGCAGAACAACTTCCAGGAAGCCGCCAAGAATTACGACCAGGTGATGCAGAATTTCCCGAGTGGCAGCAAGGCTGCCGCCGCCCAATTAAAGAAGGGGATGGCGCTCATACAACTGGGCCAAAAGGACGACGGCGTCCGCGAACTGCGGCACGTGATCCAGCGCTACCCCCGAACCAACGAGGCTCTGCAGGCACGGGAGCAGCTGCGTAAGCTGGGCGTCGCCGTCAGCGCGGGACGAAGGGGAGAGTAGCAGGAGTTTCCGATTCCCGATCTGTATTTGACCGCGACCTCGTTCGTGCTTGCCTTGGCGGCGCCGCTTGTCGCGACGCTGTTCCCGCCGCTCGCGCTGGTGTCGGCGGTCAGCTCGACTCTGTCGCATTTCGAATCGGTTTTGTGTGCTGCGCGGGCGCAACAGCCGGGGTCTCGGTCCATGCGCTCAGGCCAAGCAGTAGGATTATCGGCAACATCCCGGAATTCATTCTTAGCGTCCTCCTCGAAACGGGACAGATAGTTTCGATCTGAACCTTTTTAAACCCTTCCTTCGGAAAATGTTTCAAGAAGCTAGGGGTGCTTGGTGCAGATTACTCCCGGCTAATCAATTCCGGAGCAATCATCGATGGACAAGCTCAAGGATCAGGACCGTCTGAAAGGTGCGCTCGAGCAGGACGACCGTGGACAGCCCGGCAATACCAGTCTGCAGGGACAGTTGGGACACCGTGATCAGGATCCACTCCTGAAACAATTCGATACCGACTTCCCGGAGCCCGGAGAGAACCCTGAGCACAGCGGGGAACCGGAGGAAAGTAACTTAGGCGATGTGGCTTAGTTAGGAAAACTTGATTTTCGACATGGTCATCCACCACCAAGCCCAAGCTCAACCAAGCCCAAGGACCGATCGATTCTAAAGCAAGTCGGGAGATCCTCCGCGGCCGGAAGGCCGCTCAGGATGACACCTCAGGGGGGAACTCTTTTCTTCGGTTGCCGGAAAGTCCTATCTCACCGCAGTTGTTCCATCACCTCGTCGAGCACTTCCCTCCCCGGACGCACCACCGAGTCCGGCAACGTGGCCAGGGATTCATCGGTTATGTTGAGCATGTCGATGAAGGTCGGGGCCTGCGAGTTGAGGTAAAAAACCCCGGTCAGCACTTCATTGCGTTCATGGGCTTCCAGAAGTCGCCGGACCGCATTGATCTTGTTGGTCGGATCGTAGTCTTCCTCAAGCTTGCGCAGGCGCAGATGCGAACCATCATGCATGGTCACGTCCACGGTCGTGCCGGGATCGTACTCGACGTCAATTTCCTCAAACGCAGGGATCAGGTTGATGTCCTGCAGCGGCTCTTCATGATCTTTCATGTACTTGTACGACTTGGTCGAGCCCTCGTGGTCGTTGAATGTCACGCAAGGCGAGACCACGTCGAGCATGACCGTGCCGCGATGGGCAATGGCTGCCTTCAGCATTGCCAGCAATTGTTTCTTATCGCCCGAAAATGAACGCCCTACGAAAGTGGCGCCCAACTCAATGGCCAGCGCGCAGGTGTCGATGGGCGGTAGATCGTTGCTCACGCCGCTCTTCAGCTTTGATCCCAGGTCGGCTGTGGCGGAAAACTGCCCCTTGGTGAGGCCGTACACACCGTTATCTTCGATGACGTAAATGAGGGGCAAATTGCGGCGCATCAGGTGCACGAACTGACCGATGCCGATCGAGGCGGTATCGCCATCTCCGCTCACACCCAGCGCGAGCAGCTTGTGGTTCGCCAGAATTGCGCCGGTGGCGACCGAAGGCATGCGTCCATGAACGGCATTGAAGCTGTGCGAGCGACTCATGAAGTACGCAGGACTCTTGGACGAGCAGCCGATTCCGCTGGGCTTGATTACGCGCTCCGGCTTCACACCCATTTCGTAAAACGCATCGATGATGCGTTCGGAGATCGCATTATGCCCGCAACCGGCGCATAGCGTAGTCTTGCCGCCGCGATAGTCCAATACCGTAAGGCCGATCCGGTTGGTTTTGGGCATAGGAGTGCTGGTGGGAGTTGTCGCCATTATTTACCTTCCATGCTGGTGAGTTCGTCAGTGACCGAGCGCGCGTCCAGCGGCAGCCCGTGAATGTGCGCGATGCTGCGCAGCCGCGTGACCAGGTCGGCACGCACATCCAATTTGAGCAGGCTGAGCATCTGCGCGTCGCGGTTTTGTTCCACGACATAGATCCGCTCATGGCGCTCGATGAACTCGTGCACGTCACGGGTAAAGGGGAATGCTTTCAAGCGGAGATAGTCCGCCTCGAGGTTGTATTCCTTGCGCAGTTGGTCGCGGGCCTCGAGGATGGCCCAGTGCGATGTGCCGTAGGCAATGATCCCCACCTGATTAGACTTGCCGTTCTCGATGATTTCCGGCCGGGGCACAAACGAGCGTGCGGTCTCAAACTTGCGGTTAAGGCGCTCCATATTCCGCTCGAAATCGTCGGGGCGCTCGCTGTACTGCGAGTTTTCGTTGTGGCCGCTGCCGCGGGCAAAGTAAGCGGCGGCGGGATGATCCGTTCCCGGCAGGGTGCGGTAGCCGATACCGTCTCCATCCACGTCCTTGTAGCGGGCAAACCCGCCGAGCCGATCGAGATCTTTCTTGCTCAGGACCTTACCGCGCTTGATCGGAGTGTCGGGATACCGGAATGGATCAGACATCCAGTTGTTCATACCCAGGTCGAGATCGGACATGACGAACACGAGCGTCTGGAAATGTTCTGCCAGATTGAAGGCGTCAGTGGCCATCGTGAAACACTCTTCGACCGACGATGGAATCAGCAGAATATGCTTGGTGTCGCCGTGAGAAAGAAACGCCGTCGAGAGGATGTCACCCTGCGACGTACGCGTGGGCAGACCCGTAGAGGGTCCGACCCGCTGGATATCCCACACCACTCCCGGAACTTCGGCGTAGTACGACAAACCAGCAAACTCGCTCATCAGGGAGATTCCCGGACCGGCAGTCGCGGTCATAGCGCGCGCGCCTGCCCAGCCCGCCCCCAGCACCATCCCGATAGCCGCCAACTCGTCTTCCGCCTGCACAATGGCGAAGCTTGCTTTGCCGTCCGGCCCGATGCGGTATTCCTTCATGTAATCGATGAGGGTTTCCACGAGCGAGGAAGAGGGGGTGATCGGATACCAGGTCACCACGGTGACGCCCGCAAACATCGAACCCAGTGCAGCTGCGGAGTTACCGTCGATGATGATTTTGCCGGCGGTCTGGTCCGAGCGCTCGACGAAATAGGGGTCCTGCTTGGGCAGCGTCGCGGTTGCATGGTGAAAGCCGGCCTCGACCGCGGCCAAGTTCAGGTTCGCCGCCTTAACCTTCTTGGCAAACTGCTTGCGGATGGCCTTTTCCACCTCAGCCATTTCGATGCCCAGCAGCTTGGCTACTACGCCAACATAGATCATGTTCCGGACCAGTTTGCGCAGCTTCGCCTCCGGACAGACGGGCGCGACCAGCTTGTCGTAAGGGACGGCATAAAAGATCAGATCATCCCGGAGAGCGCGCAGATTTAGGGGCTCGTCATAAACAACCACCGCGCCCGCTGCAAGCGACTTGACGTCTTCCTGGGCCGTTTCCGGATTCATCGCCACCAGGAAATCGATCTCCTTTTTGCGGGCGATGTAGCCATCTTTGTTGGCGCGAATGGTGTACCAGGTCGGCAGCCCGGCAATGTTCGAGGGGAACAGATTCTTGCCGGAAACCGGAATTCCCATTTGAAAAATACTGCGCAGCAAGACGGTATTAGAGCTTTGCGAACCGGAACCGTTCACCGTCGCGACCTGAATGCTCAAGTCGTTGACGACGTGTTTCTGCCCCGATCGGCCCGAGGCCTCACGCAGGGCAACATCTGTGGTGGCCATTCCTATCCTTCCTTATGGAGAGGCGGACAATGTCAGCCCGCGCTTTGGTGCGCGGTTAACTTCTTATTATACGGTACGAGCGGAACTGCCGACAGGCGGGGACCCTGTATCGCCAACCCGGGTACCTGATCAGAAACTAACTTTCTACGCTGAAGAATTGCGCCATATTGCGGAATTTATTATATCGTGATGCGACCAATTCCGATACGGGAAGCTGTTGCAGCTCCGCCAGGTGTTTCTGCAGACTGGCGTCCAGCAGCGCAGCGGCAGCTTCCTGGTCAGTGTGGGCGCCGCCTTCCGGCTCCGGTACGGTGGCGTCGACGCAGCCCAGCTGGATCAGGTCAGGGGCCGTTATGCGCAGCGCCTGGGCCGCCAGTTCCTTCTTGCTGGCATCGCGCCACATGATGGAAGCGCAACCCTCGGGAGAGATGACGGAATAAATCGCGTTCTCCATCATCAGAACCCGGTCAGCGACAGCGATCGCCAGGGCACCACCGCTGCCCCCTTCTCCCGTGATGGTGGTAATGACCGGCACCCGTAGGCGGGCCATCTCGCGCAGGTTGTGCGCAATCGCTTCCGCCTGGCCGCGCTCTTCCGCTCCCAGTCCGGGATAAGCTCCCGGCGTGTCGACGAAAGTGAAGACCGGCCGGCCGAATTTCTCCGCGATCTTCATCGCCCGCAACGCCTTGCGGTAACCCTCGGGATTGGGCATTCCAAAGTTTCGATAGACTTTCTGCTTGGTGTCGCGGGCTTTCTGGTGGCCAACGATCATCACTTCTTGCCGGTGAAAACGGGCCATGCCGCAGACGATCGCCGGATCGTCTGAAAATCCCCGGTCGCCGTGGATTTCACTCCAGTCCGTGAAAACGCGCTCGATGTACTCCAGGGTATTGGGGCGCTGAGGATGGCGCGCCAACTCGGTTTTTTCCCAGGCATTCAGGTGGGCGTAGATCTGCTTGCGCAGAGCTTCCACCCGCTGGCGAAGTTCCTCGAGCTGCTTATGAGAATCCGTACTGGCGCCCGCGATGGATTCCATTTGGGCAATCTGCTGCTCGACTTTTTCCAGTTCCTGCTGTGCTTTGAGCGCCGCGTCCATCTTGAATCCAGAGCCGTTGCCGGAACAAGCCCACAGGCTCTCTACCATAGACAAAAGAAAGTCAGAAACGGCCCAGAGTTCGGGAGCTTCGGCTTGCGCCTGTGCTAGAGACGCCGTAGCGCCGCGGGTTCGTTGTGCTGCCATTTCCGCAGAGTTGGGTCAGTCAATAATGCGCACCGCGCCGCGTCCGCAGAGTTCCTCCACGCGCGCGATGAAATTGCGATCCGGTTGGACATTATAGCCTTCTGCCTCCATCACCACCATGAAATCGCCCTGCCGTTCCACATCGAACAATACCTTGGCCTCCCCCGTACGTTCGCTGAACAGGGTGTGGAGGGCGTCGACCATGCTGTCGGTAGCCGATTCGACCGGGACGCGGACACGAATGGAGCGTGGCAGCTTGGGCTTGGCCTCTTCCAGAGAAACAATGTCGCTGACTGTGAGCTTCGGATTGGAACCTTCTTCGATGCGAACCCCGCCGCGGACGAGGACAGGAACTTCCAGTTTTACCTTATCCTGCAGCCGCCGATAGGCTTCCGGAAAAACCAGCAGGTCCAGCGAGCCGGACATGTCTTCGAACGTGGCCTGGGCGTAGAACTCGCCTTTCTTGGATTTCAGCACCCGCACATTGGCGATCATCCCCGCCGCATGGATTTCGTCCTTGCCCGTGGAATTCTTGAGCGCCGCAATTTCCTCGGTGGTGAGCGCTCGGAAGTCCGCGATCTTGTCCTTGTACTTCTCCAGCGGATGTCCGGTGATGAAGAAACCGAGAATTTCTTTTTCGCAAGCCAGGCGCAAGTGCTCGTCCCAATCAGGTAGATCGGGCATTTTGTCATTATTCTCGCGAACTTCTTCCGCTTGGAACACGCCGAACAAACCATGTTGGCCGGATTCGGCGTCGCGCTGCACTTTTTGCGCGCGCTCAATGGCTTTGTCCAGAACGGCCATCAGCTGCGCGCGGCGGCCGAAACCATCCATCGCCCCGCTCTTGATCAGTGATTCCAGAACCCGCTTGTTGAGCAGGCGCAGGTCAACGGACTCGCAGAACTCGAAAATCGATGTATAGCGCCCGAGTTTCTTGCGCCCCGCAACGATGGATTCGATGGCATTGAGGCCAACATTTTTGACCGCAGCCAAGCCAAACCGGATCGCGGCCCCGTGCGGTGTGAAGGTCGCATCGCTGACGTTTATGTCAGGGGGTTCGACCGCGATGCCCATCTCCCGGCACTCATTGATGTACTTGACGACATCGTCAGTCGTTCCCGTGACCGACGTCAGCAGGGCGGCCATGAACGCGACCGGGTAGTGGGTTTTCAAGTACGCCGTGTGGTAGGCAAGCAGCGCGTACGCCGCCGAATGTGACTTGTTAAACCCGTAGCCGGCAAACTGCGCCATCAAATCAAAGATCTTCTCGATCTTCCTGGGAGGATAGCCGCGCTGCACCGAACCCTGGACAAAGCGTTCTCTCTGTTGGGCCATCTCTTCCGGCTTCTTCTTGCCCATGGCGCGACGAAGTAGATCGGCTTCTCCCAGTGAATACCCCGCCAGGCGGTTCGCGATCTGCATCACCTGTTCCTGGTAGACAATCACCCCCAGAGTTTCCGCAAGAATCTCCTTCAATTCCGGCAGTTCGTATTCGATCTTACGGCGGCCATGCTTGCGCTCGATGAAATCGTCAATCATGCCGCCCTGGATCGGACCCGGACGGTAGAGCGCATTCAGGGCGGTGAGATCTCCGATCGAGTTCGGCTGATAACGGCGCAGCACGTCGCGCATGCCGTGGGATTCAAACTGGAACACCCCTGACGTGAGTCCTTTGTGGAAGACCCTCTCGTAAGTCTCCTGGTCGGCCAGGGGAATCGCTTCCAGCGACATCTTCTGTCCGCGCGTCTGCTCGATCAGTTTCAGAGCGTCATCGAGAATGGTCAGGGTCGTCAGGCCCAGAAAATCCATCTTCAGCAGGCCCATCTTTTCGATGGCGACCATGTCGAAGGCAGTAACAATTTCCTCGTTCTTGGTCTTATAAAGGGGGACCAGCTCGGTCAGCGGCCGCGGCGCGATCACGACACCGGCGGCGTGCACGCCAGCGTTGCGCACCAGACCCTCAAGCTTCTTAGCTGTATCCAGCAGTTCCCTCACCTGGGCGTCGCTCTGATAAACCTGCTGCATGAGCGGCGATTCCTTCAGTGCCTCCTCCAGCGTGATGTTAAGCTGGTTGGGAACCATCTTGGCGATGCGATCCACATCGGCATAAGGTATGTCCATGGCGCGGCCCACATCCTTGATCGCCGCCTTAGCCGCCATGGTGCCGAAGGTGATGATCTGGGCGACATTCTCGCGCCCGTACTTGCGGGTGACGTAATCGATGACTTCGCCACGCCGGTTCATGCAGAAGTCGATGTCGATATCCGGCATGGACACGCGCTCGGGATTCAAGAAGCGCTCGAACAGCAACTCGTGCTGCAAGGGATCAAGGTCGGTGATGCCCATCGAGTAGGAGACCAGCGAGCCGGCTGCCGAGCCGCGGCCCGGACCAACCGGAATGTTGCGCTCCTTCGCGTAACGGATGAAGTCCCACACAATGAGAAAGTACCCTGAGAACTTCATCTGCTGGATGATCTCGATTTCGCGAGCCAAGCGCTGCTCGTAATCGGCGAGGCTGTGCTTCAGCAGGCCGCGGTCCGAGAAACTCCGCAGGGCTTCCATGCGGCGCGCAAAACCGTCGCGCGTGATGCGCTCGAAATAGCTGTCAAGCGTGTAACCGGGCGGAACTTCGAAATGCGGAAAGGGGCTGCTGACTTTCTCCATCCGCATGTTGCACCTTTCCGCGATGGCAAGCGTGCGGGTCAGAACGTCGGGCGAGTCCTTAAAGAGGCGAGCCATTTCCTGGTGGCTCTTCACGAAGAACTGATTGCCCTGGAACTTCATGCGATTGGGTTCCTGGATGGACTTGCCGGTCTGGATGCAAACCATCACATCCTGGGCATGGGCATCGTCCTCGCACAGATAGTGGCTGTCGTTCGTAGCCACCAGGGGGAGGCCCAGGTCTTTCTCCAGGCGAAACAACGCGGGTTGTATCTTGTGTTCTTGAGCCAGGCCCTGGTCCTGAATTTCCAGGAAGAAGTTTTCTTTGCCGAAAATTTCGCGGTACGTGGCGGCCGCCGCACGCGCCGCCTCGTATTTCTCTTCCATGAGAAACTCCGCCACTTCCCCTTTGAGGCAGCCCGACAGGCCAATCAGCCCCCCTGCGTGCTCCGCCAGAAATCTCTTGCTGACCCGGGGCTTGTAGTAAAAGCCGTGTAAAGAGGCCTCGGAGGTAATCTTTACCAGATTCCGGTAGCCCTCTTCGCTCTCGGCCAGCACCAGGAGATGGTTGTACGTATCCCCTTCCGGCGGGGTGCGTTCGATATTGTGGTCTTCTTTTTTCGAGATGTAGAGCTCGCAACCGACAATCGGCTTGATGCCCTCTTTATGGGCGGCATTGACGAAATGCACCGCGCCGAAGATGTTGCCGTGATCGGTCATGGCCACGGCCGGCATGCCTAATTCCCGAACGCGTTGGCAAAGTTTCTCGACGTCGCAGGCGCCGTCGAGCATGGAGTAGTCGGTGTGGAGATGGAGATGGACGAATTGTGACATGAGTTCCCGGATACTGGCGTACTTTCATAAATGGTCTGGGGTAGGGGCAGGGCTTGATCTGCCGCTCCGGTTCCCCTAACGGTGCGCTTTAGCCGAGTGCACCGGACACCGTTTATGAAATCAGTTCTAGGCGCTTGCTATCATTCTAGCCAAGCTCGAGGAACCTGCAACGCCAGAAAATGGTGCAGCACTCAGCGGGAACTTCGAAAGCCGTCGAGTGCCGGGTCCCTACCGGGTTTGACAGACACCGAGTATCCGCCCTAATCTTGTTGCCCCGAGTTCTGTCACCCCCGAAGCGGAGCCGGATTCGTGCATTCCAGTTTTCCGTGGTGGGCATCGGCCATGGCCAGCAAGGGGGGCCCGTGAAGAACGCGAGGCTTAGGGAAATCAGTGGCTTCGTTCTCCTGTGCTGCGCCGCCTCTTTAGGGCAGACCAATAGCGGTCGCATCCTGGGCACCATAAGAGACCAGACAGGCGCTGTCGTTGCCGGTGCAACCATCGTAATCACAGATTTGGAGCGCGGCGCCTCTCGCCGGGTCACGAGCAACGAAGTGGGCGAATATGTAGCGGCTGACCTCCCGCCCGGCCTGTACAAGGTTTCGGTTCAAGCTCCCAACTTCAAACGGGCTGAGCGACCGTCGACCCGCCTGGAAGTGGCTCGCGACGTCCATCTCGACCTCCAGCTTCATCCCGGTGCTCCCAACGAAGTAGTGGAAGTCACCGATGAAGCGCCCCTGGTTGAAACGACCAATGACACGCTCGGTGGTACCTTCACCAACAAGGCGATCAACGACCTGCCTCTAAACGGGCGGGACTTCCAAAACCTGGTGGTGCTTCGTCCCGGAGTACAGCGGTATCCTGGCGGTGGCTTCCTATCCATCAGTTCCAACGGGAATCTTCCCGAAGACAATAATGTCATCATCGATGGGGTCGACAATAACGATCCGTATTACGCGAGTACGGTGATCAATGCCGAGGGTGTGCAGGGCACGCCCGCCACGCACTTGCCCATCGACGCCATCCAGGAATTCAACGCCCAGGAGAACCCGTCAGCGGAATACGGCTGGAAACCGGGCGCGACCATCAACATCGGGTTGAAGTCGGGCACGAATAGCTTGCATGGCTCCACCTACTATTTTGGCCGCAACAGCGCTCTGGACGCGCGCAACTGGTTCAACCAGAGGCCGGACCCACAGCATCCTTTGCGCACGCACCAGTTCGGCGCCACGATCGGGGGACCGCTCGTTCCGAACCGGGCCTTCTACTTTCTCGCCTACGAGGGCGTTCGCGCTGTGATAGGCAACTCGGAAATTCTGGCGACGCCGGTTACCAGCAGCTTGCGTGCCGTGCCCAGCACCCGGTTCGACAGTATCCCTGACGCGATGGCGAGCCTGAGCTCACACGGAGTTCCAATAAACTCTATTAGCTCGACGCTGGTTGCGCTCTTTCCGCAAAACAACAGTTCATCCACCGATATTCCCTTAGGTTTTCCGAACCAGACCCGCGAGGACAACGGACTGGCCAAGCTCGATTTCCACCTTGGCGAACGTCACGTGCTGACGGCGCGCTATTTGGTGGGCGACAGCCTGCAGACCGAGCGGGATATCCCTGTGCTTCGGCCGGAATGGCAGTCGCAGGCCGTCACCCGCGCCCAGCTTGCGGGCGGAACCTGGACGTGGACGCCCGCCTCACGCTGGGCTAACGAAGCCAAGTTTGGCTTCAATCGCTTCTGGCAAACCATCCTCACGGTTGACCACGGAAGGGACCCCCAGACTTATGGCATCAATACCGGGATCACCGACCCAATCAACTTCGGAATGCCCCAGATCTCAATCTTCGGCTTCACGCCTCTTGGCGGAAACCCCAATTGGCCGCTGGAGACAATTCCGAGCCAAACCCTTCAGGGCAGCGACAATGTTTCCTATATTCGCGGCCGGCACACTCTTCGTTTTGGGGGAGAGATCCGCCACGGCAGTACGTCTAACCTCCGTGATCGATATGGCAAAGGGCGTATTCGTTTTATAGGAGGAAATGCCTGGAGGAGTCCCGAGATGGAGACTCAAAGCAGTCCTCTGGAAGATTTCCTCGCGGGATTGCCGGACACGGGGCGCATTTTCGTGGGCGATTCCCGGCGCCACGTGAGCCTCAAATCCTTCGGAGCGTATGTGCAGGATGATTTGAGGATGTCATCCCGCTTCGTCATGAATTTGGGTCTGCGCTATGAGTTGAGTTCGACCATCCGAGAGCGCGAAAACCTGCTCGGCAACTTCGATCCCAACCGAGGGTTGGTGCAAGTGGCGCGGGATGTCTCCACACCCTACAATATCGATCCCAACAATTTTGCGCCCCGTGTCAGCTTCGCTTGGGATCCGACCGGTAAGTCAAACACCGTAATTCGAGCTGGTGCTGGGATAGCCTACGCCATTCCACCGATCTCGACCTTTATCGGGCCGAAATCCCTGACGACCAACGCTGCCACCGAGGGCTTGAACGTGGTTCCGACTGGCGCGGCAGGAGTTACTCCCGGAGGCGGCAATATCGTTGCGGCCGCCACCAACGTGGACCTGGACCTCAGTGCCCAGACTTGGAGCCCCTCCAACCCCGTTTTCAACGTAACCAACATCGACTGCAGTGCTTCTCCTTGCGACATTCTGGGTGTGAGGCGCAATTTGGAAACTCCTTACGTGGCTAGTTGGAACTTCAACATCCAGCAAAGGCTGGCCAATAACATGTCGCTCCAGGTGGCATATGTCGGGAACAAAGGTACAAAGCTATACAGCGTGTACGACATCAACCAGGTGGATCCGGCCAGAGACACGGGCGACGAGCAGTCTGGTCGTCCTTTGACTTACAACTGCCCGACTCCGGTTGTTGTGGGACCAGGCTGCTTTCCTTTTCTCAGATTTGTGAACTTCCTCTCTAATGGCTACGAATCCAAGTATCACGCCCTGCAGGCCACCTTGACAGAGCGATCATGGCGGGGACTCTATTTCCTAGCCGGTTACACCTGGTCGCATGCCTTGGATCAGGCATCGCTCAACCGGCCACGGCAGCCGCAGGATAGCCTGCACCCTGAACGAGAATACGGAAATAGCGACTTCGATCTGCGCCAGCGCTTTACGCTTTCCCTCACCTACGAGCTGCCGAGCCGGGAAGGTTGGGGACAGTTGCTGGAAGGCTGGCAGATTAACTCCATCGTCGTCATGCAAACCGGCCTGCCCTGGGGGGTGATCGACGGCTACCTCGGTGGGAATGACGTGAGCGCAACCGGAGAGTTTAGCGATCGCTGGAATTTCACGGGTAATCCCGCTGATTTCAAACCGTCGCCTTTCGGCCCGATAGCGTACGTAAGTCCCGCAGACTTTGGTTTCAATAAAATCACCAACCAAGTGACAACCACCGATCCAAATGGTCAAAGGTGCATCGACTCGGCAGGCAGTCCGGCGGCCGCTGACGCACTGGCGCGCTTCGGTTGCTATGTCCAGGGCTCCGGCATTTTGACTCCACCTGCGCGGGGGACTTTCGGGACCATGCGCCGCAATATCTTCCGCGGGCCCGCTTATCGCAACTGGGATTTTTCCATCGTGAAGAACTGGAGGATTGGAGACCGGATCATTGCCCAAGTTCGCGGGGAGTTCTTCAATATTCTTAATCACCCCAATTTCAGCAATCCCTACGGCGTCGGCGGGCAACTCGGCAACGTCGACCCCTCCGTGCCAAGCTTTTTTGGTTTTGCCAGCGCTACTCCCGACGTAGCGGCAGCCAACCCGGTGATGGGCAGCGGCGGTCCGCGAGCTATCCAGATTGGCCTGAAGCTGAGATTCTAGAGCCGGAGAAGAAGCGGCGCTGATTTAGCGGCGCTTCTTGTTCTTCGATTTGCTCTTTCCCGCCATCTTGCTCACCTTAGATGGGGAATTGTGTTTGGCTGGCTTGGGCGCAGCTTTGACCTCGGTTTTCGCAGGCGCCTCGGCAGCAGGAGCTTTGGCGGCAGCACCTTTTCCCTTCTTTTGGCCAGTGTCGTGGCCGCCTGTCACCGCCGCTGCCTCTGCAGCAGCCGCTGCTTTGGCGGCACGCCCACGCTTGGGCGGGGGAGGAGGTGGCGGCGGTGGGGGGGGTGGCGCCAATGGCTTTAGGAATTTCAGAATCTCGGTGCGCGAACGCAGTCTGCCATCCAGTAAGAGCATGAATGCATCCTGCACGATCTTGGGATACTCGGGCAGCAGCGGCGTAATATGCAATTCCGCCATTTCGGGGAGCGGCAGTTTCTGCTGAAGCTGGCGCCATTTCCCGAAGAAGTTGCGAATCTTGTGTACCACCGCCTGCTGGCGCGCCGTCACCTCCAGAAACAGAATCATTTCGGGACGCGACTCAGACAGCAGCTTCCAGGTGCGGGAGGGAGTCGCGGCTTCCTTGCCGGTCAGTTTCTTGGCGAGCTGCTTGGCGTTGTCTTCCAGATCGCGCCAGGCTTCGACCAGGTCTTTGCGGGGGATCAGCCTCTGGATATCGGAGATTTCCTTATCGTTGAGACGCGCGGTGAGGAAGTAAAGCACCGCCGGCGCAGGATCAGGATTGTAGCCAAACTCGCTCATCTGCTGCCGCGTCTTCATCAATTGACTGAGACTGGCCGTATCCATTTTGGCGGTCGTCCAATGCGGGCTGAGCAGGTTAAGCCAGCCTTCCTTCTCCAGAACCCGCACGATATGCAGCGGGTCTTCTTCGTAGGCCAGCTGCTCGATCTCGTAGCCTATGGCTTTGTTCGTGATGTATTCGATGTACTTGTTCTCTTTGGCGGAGTCGAAGCGAGCTTGCGTGCGCTCTTCCAGCGGCCAGTGAAAGCGCGCCGCAAAACGGCTGGCGCGGATCAGGCGCGCCGGATCCTCGACGAAGGCATAGTTGTGCAGGATGCGGATCAACTTGGCTTCGATATCCGCGGCCCCGTTGAAAGGATCCATGAGCAGACCGCGCGACCCGGGGTTCAGTGAGAGGGCCATGGCGTTCACCGTGAAATCCCGCCGGCGTAGATCCTCCAGAATGGTTCCTGGAGTCACCACGGGGGGTTTGCCCGCCTTCTCATAGCGTTCCGTGCGTGCCATGCTGATTTCTGCGCGCACGTTTCCGGGGAGCGTCAGATGCAGTGCCTTCTGATCGTCATCGACGCTCTGGGTAGCCGCGCCTCCGCGCTCCAGTTCCTTTTGCAGCTTGAGAGCATTGCCCTGCACCGTGAAATCCAGGTCGCGTATGGTGAAGCCACTGATGATGTCGCGCACCGCGCCACCGGTGAGGTAAACGTTCATCCCCGCGGCTCGGGCCACGTCCTGGACGAGAGTCACCGCTCGCTGCTGGTCCGGAGTCAGCCGGATTTCCAAAGTGTAGATGTAATCGGCCATGTCTATCGTTCAGACTGCCAAGCTGACGGGCCCCTCGGGTTCAGTAAGCACCAAGATTTCCACAGGGTCGGTGAAGGCCGCAGAACCGGCCCGCTACTTTCGTGTAAGTAGCTCTGTCCGTTAGACTTATACTGCGCAGGATGACGATCGGCAAGCCTACGAAAATAACATATGGTTAATATTTTGGCTACTGCAATCGAGAGAGCTGCGGGATTTTCGAGGAAAGATGCGAGAATCAGAGGAGCAGCTGGTCTGGAAACGCCCGACCTCAGGGCTTTTGGGCTGAAACCATGCCTTCGACCCACAAGAAAGTGATTGTGCGCAAGATGGACCGCGACTCTGTCAACGGCTATGTTGCGCCCGCAAACTTTGTCCACGAAGGTAAGCTCGAACTGCTCAATACCGCGGGCAACGTCGTCGGTATCGACCTGAAGGATATCAAGGGCGTGTATTTCGTCCGGGAGTTTGCCGACTCCGACACCCTGAGCCGCAAGACGTTCGCCAACCGCCCCCGAACCGAAGGCCTCTGGGTGAGGTTGCGGTTCAAGGACAATGAGGTTCTTGAAGGCATGATGCCCAATGACCTCAGCCAGACCACCGCTGACGGCTTCCTGATTAACCCACCCGACCTGCGTTCCAACACGCAAAGAATCTTCGTGCCCCGAAGCGCGCTTGACTCACTAACGGTGCTGGCGGTCATCGGCGGAACCAATCGCCGACGTAAGGCTG
>QIAU01000243.1 GCA_003225055.1 Acidobacteriota bacterium | reverse complement strand
GCATACGATCCCACGCCCGTCTTGCAAGGGATCAACGTCTATTATTGCGAGCTGTTGTGGGGCGGCATAAGCTTTGCGATTCTGGAAGATCGTAAATGGAAGTCGGCGCCCAAAGGACTGCTGCCCGGCGCTGACATCGTCAATGGCTTTGCGCTCAGTCGCGGGTGGGATTCCGCGGCACAGAGCGATGACCAAGACGCGGAGTTGCTGGGCCAGCGGCAACTCGATTTTCTGGAAGCGTGGGCGGCAGACTGGAGCGGCGGAGCTTGGATGAAATTCGCCGTCTCACAAACCATTTTTGCTTGTATTCACACAGAACCGCAAGGCGTGTATACGGACGACAAGGATCCCGAGGAAACGATCCCGCCCGAGGGCACCTATTTGGAGGGCGACCATCTGGTCGCTGACTACGATTCCAACGCCTGGCCACAGCATGAGCGTAACGCAGCCATCCTCAAATTCCGCAAGGCCTTCGCACCCCATCTTTCCGGGGACCAACATTTGGGCACGACGTCTCATTATGGTGTCGAAGAGTTTCGAGACGGTGTGTATGGTATCTGCACTCCCGCCATATCGAACATCTGGCCTCGGCGATGGTATCCACCGTATGCCGCTTCAAACGCGTTACCCGGTACTCGGAATACCGGAGACTACTACGACGCTTTCGGCAATCGATTGAGCATTCTTGCCGTGGCCAATCCTGCCCGTCATCCGGGGCCGGGCCTCGACGGGTTACGGTTTCGTTCAACCGGCTATACGGTGCTCACGTGTGATCGCGTCGCCCGTAAGACGACGATCACGCAATGGCCACGGTGGATTAATCCGTCAGTACCGGGAGCAAAGCCGTATGACGGCTGGCCGATCACGATCGACCAGATAGAGAACGGTCTTTGGGGCGCGCAATGGAAACTTGATCCTATCGAGACGCCGGATTTCCATGATGCCGTGGTGCAAGTGCAGGAAGGATCGAGCGGAGAGGTAGTTTACACGCTGCGAATCAGCGGAAGTTCTTTTACGCCGCTTGTCCGCAAGCCCGGTGTTTACAACGTAATCGCGTTCGATCCTGACGGATACTACAGAAGATCCTGGACAGGTATTCGCGCGCGCAAGTTGGAATAAATCCAGCCATTTGAAGACACTAACTTAACGAGGAGCGTCTCGCCTTGTGCGGATGCTCTAGCCCTGCCGTCCATTTTGCTTCCAACACTCTGTGGGCACTTGCTGCAATGCACTTCTTTTGACACCGCTCATTCAACTCCGCCAGTGCGCAGTTCCCAGTGACAGCCTTTGCCTTTGTCTTTTTCTTCTGCACCCAACCGACTAGCCGCGATTTTCCCGCGCAGATTGAGGAGTTTCTAGTTGAGGAGTTTCTAGTTGACAAGCAAGGAGGATCGGCGCGATAGTGTTCCGGCCAAAAATGTAAAGCATTACACAAAGCTGTTTGTCGCTATTCTCACGCGAGTAGGTTATTGCAGGATTTTTGGTCGCGGCAGGAGTGTAACCGATTACATCGCGGGCAGACTATTTAACTACGTCATGCGATAACGACCAGTGGGCCAGTGTGTCGGCTGGATGGGCCTATTGACCGGAGACTTCAGATCGGGGGCCTTAGATGAATGCACACAAACGAGTGTTGGCCGCATTGCTCGGCACGTTGCTACTCATGATGGGGAATCCCGGCGTGAAGGGACAAAGCGTCAGCTCGTCTATACAAGGGCGAGTGGTGGATGCTGGCGGGGCTGTAGTGCCGGGGGCGGATGCAACGGTGACCAACGTGCACACTGGAGTCCGGTTCAAGACGCAAACGAACGGGACTGGAAATTATTTTTTCCCCTCTGTGCTGCCTGGGGTTTACACCCTCGAGATTGCGAAGCCGGGTTTTGCTAATTATCAGATTTCCCAGTTCAACATCGTGGTAGGCCAGCACGCTACTGAGAACGGTACCCTCAGTGTTGCGTCCGAGACTCAGACCGTTACCGTCAACGCTGGCGGATTGGCCAATCTTTTGCAGCCTGAATCGAATGATCTTGGAAATGTGATTGCGCCGCAACGTGTGGCCCAGCTCCCCCTTAATGGCAGAAACTTCTTGCAACTTGGCTTATTGTCGGGCGCAGCTCAAAGCAATTCCGGTGCGGCGGCCAGTGCGGTCGGCCAGACCGGCCATCCTGGGCTCTCGATCAACATAGCCGGCAATGAACCCGACTTCACGATGTATCTAGTAAATGGGATACAAACCTTCGGGAGTCGGGCCGGCAATACGTCTCTCAACCTTTCGGTCGGAGCAATTGACCAATTTGAGGTCCATTACGGCTTCTTCATGCCCGACCTCGGGCCGAACCCGGGTGTAGTCGACGTCATTACAAAATCGGGCACCAACAGCTTCCATGGAGAGCTCTACGAGTACGTACGCAACAACCAGATGAGCGCGCGGAACTACTTCAGCACCGTTCCTCCCGGGCCCTACCATCAAAACCAGTTTGGCAATCCGCTTTCGTGGGAGCATACACTCCAACCGAGGCAATGTTTAACGGAGACTTTTCCGCGCTTTCGACTCCCCTCTACAACCCATTCAGTTTTGATCCGGCTACTGGGCAACGCCAGGCGTTTGCGAACCACATCATTCCCTCCAACATGATCAACCCGGTGTCGCAAAAACTATTGCAGTATTACCTTCCGGGATCAAGCCTAGCGGCTACGCCAAACAATATCGGCGGGAATCCCAGGACGACACTAAACTCGGACCAATTTACGGGGCGGATTGACGACAATGTGGATGAACGAAATCAAGTGTTCGGACAAGTCAGCTGGCTGAATTCTCCGCAGTCCGCGCCGGGACTCTTCCCGCTGCAAGGGGTGGCCCATCCCTTAAATGCCGAACTCGTCGCACTCGGATGGACGGGAACGTTGGGCACAACCAAGGTCAACGAGCTCCGCCTTGGCTGAACGCGCAACTCGGTCTATCAAGAAGGGATCCCTCATCCTGGTATTCAGCGGCAAATCGGGATTACCGGCACGGGGGAAGCAGATGGCGTTCCGGGAATCAATATTTCCGGATATACAGGTTTCGGAACTTCTACCGGCCTGCTTGGCGATATCGACAATGTCTATGAAATTCATGACAGCTTCAGCTGGTTGAAGGGCAGCCACCAGATCAAATTTGGCGGAGATCTCAGCTATGTTCGTACCAGTCGAGCGCCAACGCCACCGCTCGTGGCAGTATTTCCTTTACCAATGCGTTTAGCTCTCAAATCCAACGGAACTCGAATGGCACCTTCTCAGTTGTGCCTGGTACTGGAAATGCATTCGCGGATTTTCTGCTTGGGGCGCCTACGAATGGCGAGGCAAAAGCCATGCCACGCACACATTACCGCTGGACGACGGCGGAACCTTATATCCAGGATACCTGGAAAATCCGGCCGAGCCTTACTGCCAGTCTCGCTTTTGCCTGGTATGCCAGCACTCCACCGAATCCCTCGGGCGTAGATAAGAATCTCGTGCATGGGTTCGACTTCCAAACGGGGGCGGAGATCTTTGCGGCTTTGGGTCAGATGAATCCGGAAGTCTTCAACATGACCTGGACCAATTTCGCGCCACGAGCCGGATTATCCTGGCAGCCAAAGTTCCTGGGCGACGCGGTTGTCCGCGCCGGGGCCGGGATTTACTACACCACGCAGATGGCGCTCAACCAGCAGTATTCCATCGTGTCGCAAATCATTTCCGTAAACAATTCGATTGCAAATACCCAGCCAACTCCGACGTACCTGCTCGGGACAAACACTTTTCCTCCAGTTACCGTGGGTCAAATTACACA
This sequence comes from Acidobacteriota bacterium, assembly GCA_003225055.1. Classification (GTDB taxonomy): domain Bacteria; phylum Acidobacteriota; class Terriglobia; order Terriglobales; family Acidobacteriaceae; genus Gp1-AA122. The sequence continues at coordinate 8,572 of QIAU01000243.1, read as the reverse complement.
AGCCCAGGTGCCGACCATTACCGGGCCGATTCAATATCTTTCCATGCACCAACGATCTCCTTACGTCGAACAATGGACCGTCGATATCGCACACACGTTTGGGAAATCGTACGTGTTGGATGCCGCCTACATCGGCAATCAGGCTCATCATCTGCCGCTCAATTATAGTAATTCCAACAACCGATATTACCCCCGGTACCCGTACATGCAGGAGGTCGACAGTATTGGCCAGGCAAGCTATAACGCTTTGATTGTGAAATTTGTACGTCAGTTCACGCGTGGCCTTAGTCTCCTGGCGAATTACACCTGGGCAAAAACACTTACGAACGCTCAGGAAGGCAGCATTGGCACACTGAACCAGATGAAGAGTTGTTTGAAGTGCGACATTGGCATGTCGACTTCCAATGTGCCGCAGTCGCTGGTGATCAGCGCGGTTTGGGATCTGCCGGTTGGCCGCAGCCGGCAGTTTGGCACGAACATGAATCCTTTTCTCGACGCACTTGTGGGCGGATGGGGTGTGGATTTCATCTCGACGTTCCAGCAAGGAAATCCATTCACTGTAACGGCTCCCAACTTTACCGTGTGGCCCGCCGACCAAGTCCGGGCGGACCGGCTTTGCAACGGCAGGAACGAACTCAGAAACAAGGACCTGAGGACCAATCGCCTTCTCTGGATACAGAAGAGCTGTTTTGCTCAACTAATTATTTTGGCGATTCCGGCTTCGGCATACTCACTGGGCCGGGGCTCAACAATTGGGATATTGGCGTGCACAAGGCGTTTCCGATTCACGAAGCTACGCGCCTTGATTTTCGCGCGGAATTCTTCAACGCCTGGAACCACGCGCAGTTCGCGAATCCGAACAGCAACGTGGCTTCCGCTACTTTTGGGCAACTCTCGTCAACCCAGCATGACGCTCGTGAAATTCAACTTGGGTTGAGGCTCTCCTTTTGAGGGTACGAAACAAAGTCTTCGGATGCCGTGAAAAATTGCCTTTGCTAAGCTTGGCTTCGCGGCTTCCTCCTGTGGTTCTTGCGACTGGGGCGGTTGATTGCCGGATGATGAGTCGGGGATAAACCACCGGGCACGGCGTGACTTTAGTTGTCCTTATACCCTCGAGCAGGCTGATAAAGGCATGATGCGCGATCTCGCTCCTGGGTAACCGAATCGTCGTCAGGGCAGGAAAAGTCATGTCGGCGATTGGCAGGTCGTCGAAGCCAATCACGGACAAATCTTTCGGAACGGAAACCCCGGCTAGGTGGGCTGCTTGCAATGCTCCGACCGCCATAAGGTCGTTCGTCGTGACTACGGCGGTGGGCCGGTGACCTAGTGCGAGCAGCTGTTGCATCGCAATCTTGCCTCCCTCGACCCGCAAGTCAGTGGTGGCGATCCATTCCGGGCACACTTCCAAGCTGCACCGTTTGAGCGCCAAGCAGAAAGCTTCTCTTCGACGTTGCGCCGATCTCAGATGCGAAGGTCCGGCGATAAAGCCAATGGCCGTGTGGCCCAGAGCGCGCAGATGTTCGACCGCTTCCTGAAAGCCTCGGGAATATTCGACCATGACATTGCGATATTTGTCCTGGAGGCTCCTCTGATTCAAGAGCACTAATGGAAGCTGTACCTTTGTCGCCTCTTGCAGTGCCTGCTCGTCAACCTCGGAGGTCATTATGGCGATGGCGTCCACATTGCGCTCCACGAGCCGCCGCACACAATTCTGGAGGCGTCTTGGATCGTAATTGGTGTGGGTAAAGATGACTTCGATCCCTTGCTCCGCCGCCAGGCCTTCAAATGCGTCGATCAGCTCAGGAAAGAAAGGATTGTTGATGTCTGAAATGATCAGGCCAAAAAGCCGCGTGCGGCCAACGCGGAGATTACGAGCATTCGTATTGGGGACATAGTTAAGCTCTTCGATGATCCTCCGGACGTGCGCTGAGGTTTTCTCGCGTACGTTAGAACTCCTATTGAGTACTCGTGAGACCGTGGCGGTGGAAACTTTCGCCCGCTTTGCGACCTGCTGAATATCCATTGTCTTTTTTGGCTCGGTGGGCCAAGAGAAAACTCCGGATCGCGGCCCTGCCTTACCTCCCAATGATAATTTTATATGTAATCCTTTACAACATAAGAAACTCGGAGATGGCTCCGCGATTGTAGCAATTTCCGGCTTGACAGGCTGTGGCCGGGACACCGATTCTCACTCGCGGCGTTGGGAGATGGACAGCGGTTTACAAAGGCGAATCCCGGATTTGTACGACGTGCAAGAATTGGAATATAACACATATATTGAACACACTGACATCAGACTTCCGGGGATATCGGGTGGCCTTACGCTCGTGAGGACATGGAATAGCGAGCGAACGATTCCAAAAAGCCTAGCCGTTACATCCAAAGAGGGCGAGTTCTGAACCCAAGCATAAGAATGGCAGAACGCTTTCAACCGAATCGCACTAGCCGCGAACTCTTCGGTTTGAGTCTGAAGCCGTGATGTCATTTGAATGCCTCGTCTTCCGGAGGTAGTCGATTGCGCCTTGATCTGCCTCAAGGGACACATGGAACATGCGCTCCAATGGAAAGGTTCTACCTTCGCGCCCGGCCCAGGACCATTGAGCGGCACACAATCAAGCTTAGGTGGCTGACCGAAGTGGGACGGCTCCACCTAGCCCGCGGGGAAATTCGGAAACTCCCCTCTATATATTATATTGAGAGGCCTCGAAATACAGAGAGGCCTCGAAAAAGGAAAACGTCAACCAAAAATTTGGGCCTTAAGGTACTTTCTCCGGCTGGGGGGTAGGGACCTGTGGTGTAGATCTACCAGACTCATAGGAAGGTCACTTGCTGCGGAGAGAAGCGGAGGCCACGAGGCTGAGGCAAGAAGGATGATCCATTTAGCAAATCGGATATCCTCGGCGTCCTAACAAGGGTCATACCTTGGGGATTCGTACAAGGCATGCTCTTCAGGACCTTCCTTAAATGTCCTTATGCTCTTACATCGAGAGGCCGCCGTGCGAGATTCAGGGATAAAATTCCCGCTCTTCGATCTCCGCCCGAGGCTCGCCGGCTTCCACCATGCGGGTGATAAGGCGGTCCCGTAGGTGGTGGACGACTTTTGGCAGCGATCGGTCTCCGTTGAAATGGACCAGTTCGGGATTGTCATGGCGGCCGGCTAGATTGAACAGTTGGTGCGGATCGCCAAACAGGTCGTACATCTGATATTCCTGGTAGCTGTCACTAGCTGCTCTATGCTGGTGAACCGAGCCTGAAGCAACAACAGCATAGGTCCACTCCGACGTGCGCACAGCCCGTCCCACCTGGGACTCAGAGATCTGAACGTACACTTCGTTGGGCCATCCCTCGGTTTTCCGATCCACCAGTGGCAGGAAGCTGCGGCCCTGCATGATTGAGGGAACGGGCACGCCGGCCGCTTCGAGCAGCGTCGGAGTCACATCGATCTGACACGTTAGTTCGGAGATCGCCATCGAGCGGTTGAACCTCTCACCGTGAATCACAAGGGGGATGTGAATTGAACTTTCATGCGGACTTCGCTTGTACTCAGAGTTCCGTGTGCGGAAGTGGCATCCATGGTCGCTCAGGAAGGCCACGATCGTGTTGTCCTCCATCCCCAACTGAGAGAGCGTTTTGAGGATCGTGCCGAGGGACTCATCGATGCGGGCGATACACCCGTAGTAATCCGGCAACTGCTTCTGCCAGTCGCCCGGAAAAAACCTGAGATCCCCAGGAACAAACGGGTTGGCATAGCGTTCTGCGTAACCTTTGGGCGCTACAAAGCAATTGCAGTCGTTCTGGAAATGGGGTTCAAGCTGAGAAATGACAAGCAAGAAGGGCTGGCGAGCAAAGTGGCGCAGGAAGCGAACGACGCGCTCGGTGAGGAAGTCCACGCGGTAGACCCCGGAGAAATGAATAGGCTTGCTGTCCGAGTCGTAGATGTTGCCCTCGTAAGGGTGCGAGGTGTGTTCGAGCGCGTTCGCGCCCTCCCAGAAGTCCAAGAACCCGCCGCGAAATTCGGGGGCCACCGCGCCAGCCAACTCGCCTTTTTCTTGGGGGTTTTGCGCCAAATGCCATTTGCCGATGTAGTTCGCGGTGTAACCCGCTTGGCTGAGCGCGGTGGCGAGCGTCACAGCATCTGGGGCGAGTCCCAGTCCGTTTCGCCAAACGCCATTCTTGTTCTGGTATTGCCCGGTGAGCAGGTTAGCCCGCGAGGGTGCGCAGAGCGGCTGGTTAGCGATATGAGAACGAAACAGTGTTCCCCGGCTCGCCATAGCATCAAGATTCGGTGTCAGGCCCATCGGGTTGAAGCCGTAAGCGCCTAGGGCATCCCACCGAAACTGGTCGGAAATATAAACGATGATGTTCGGCTGGTGCTCAGGTCTGGACGGTGCCTGTGCCCGTGGACTGGCCGAAGCTTCGGATGTACTCGCCGCCGGCAAGGCGGCCACGGCCGCCGAACGCTTGATGAATTCCCGCCGGGTAAGCGGCGATGAAGGCGGCTGAGACTTTGTGAAATCGATCATTGGGAGATCCTGTTCTTGGATTCGAGTTGAAGCTATCCACACTCATTTGAAAACAGTCTTGGCCTTCCCGGCCAAGCAGCCTGGCACGGAGGCGGTTACGGCAGAGGGCAGCAGGTAATGATGACTGATTCAGACGCCTCGGCCGCAACATTTCTTAAACTTTCTCCCACTGCCGCAAGGACAGGGATCGTTTCGGCCCGGGGACTTTCGGGCCGAGGCTTGCCGATCTTGGAACTGAATCCATTTCATGACGTTGGCGGGAGCCCGTTGCTGGCGGAGTTCCTCAGCCATAAACCTCATGTAGGGATCAATGTGATGGAAAAAAAGTTTGTACCCTGCGCAAAGATAGTTGAGACCTTCCTCGCCATTCGGAGTGCGAGTAAACCGATGTTTGGGGCACTCCCCATTGCAGGCGAACCGCACGTCGCACTCCCGGCAGTACCGGGGAAGCGTGTCTCGCTTATCCTGTCCGAACTTTCGCTGCTGGGGCGACTGTACAAGTGACTCCAGAGGCTGATCCATGATGTTGCCCAACTTATTCTTCGGGTAGACATAATGGTCGCAGGAATACAGGTCGCCATTGTGTTCCATCGCCATGGCGGCGCCGCACGTGGAGCCAAATACACAGAGGCTCTGGTCAAGCCCCAACCAGCTCTCTAGCGCCACGTCGAAGATTTGGACGAAATACTGTCCGACGTCCTGCCGCACCCACTCGTCGAAAATCTCGCACAAAAATCTCCCGTATTGAATCGGCTCGACCGAATACCCCGAAACTCGAGCTTCCTCCTGGTCGTGCGGCGCGATCAGCACCAGTCCGTCCGGATTGGGCTTCGCCGCCACCCGCTCCACGACTGGAATGAACTGCATAAACCCGCTTCCCACTTCCTTCAGAAACCGATACACCTTCCCGGGATGCTGGGAGTTTCTCCGATGAACCACTGTGAGAGTGTTGAAATCCACGCCGTGTTTCTTCAAGTAGCCCAGCCCCCGCATCACCCGATCGAAGGTCGGCTGTCCCCCTTTGTCCGTTCGGTAGCAATCGTGCACCTCCCGCGGACCGTCGATGGACAGTCCCACCAGAAAGCGGTGGGCGGCCAGAAACTCCCCCCACGCGTCATCCAGCAGAACCCCGTTGGTCTGAAACGCGTTCTCAATTCGCTTGCCCTTCGCATACCGCTTCTGAAGCGCCACGACCTTGCGGAAATAATCGACACCCAGAATCGTCGGCTCGCCCCCTTGCCAGGCAAAACTCACCCCCGGCGTACTCTGTGATTCGATGTACTGCCGAATGTAACTCTCTAAAACCTCGTCCTCCATTGCCCAGCTCGATTTTCTCGGATACAAATTCTCCTTCTCTAGATAAAAACAGTACTTGCAGTCCAGGTTGCAGATCGGCCCTACTGGTTTCGTCATGATGTGATAAACGGGCAGACGCGAAAGCGCAGAAGTCTCGGATGAATTCATTGTCAAAGTAATTCTCACTCTTTACTGAAGTTGGTGCCAGCGATTTCAGTAAGATGCGATCCGACAAATCGGCCCTGATTCCTGGGAGTAGTCGTCTCGTTAGTGCGATTTTCTCTCTGTCGTCGACCGGCGAATGCTGCCCAACTCATGAATTGCTTTCAGCTGCTTCTGAATGAACTCATCAGCCCGCTGGTTCTCCATCTCGGGTGAGCAGATACGACGCAGATCCTTTTCCAACTCTGCCGCCACTTCCGGCTGGTCTTGAGCAAGATTCTTCATCTCATTCGGATCATTGTCGAGATTAAAGAGTTGCTTCGGCGCTCCGATATAGTAGATCAGCTTCCACTCACCTTTGCGGATCATATAGGAGTTGGCCGGTGCACCATGACCTTCGTATTCGCAGAACGTGACGTGATGAGGATCATTCGCCTTGATGTCCTGCAGCGGCGTTCCGACCCAGTGGGAGGGCCTTTCTGCTCCAATGGCTTTGAAAATCGCGGCTTGTAGATCCATCGTACTCACCGGGGTCTTCACCCGAGTTCCCGGTGTAAAACCGGGTCCCGCGACGATTAGCGGCACACGCGCCGAATCCTCATAAAGGCTACACTTCCACCACATGCCGAACTTGCCCAGCATCTCCCCGTGGTCCGCGGTATACGCCACCAGCGTGTTCTTAATCAGTCCGGTTCCTTCGAGCGCGTCTAAAAGTCTCCCGAGTTGTCGGTCCGCTTCCGTCACGCATCCGAGGTAGCCTCTTCGCAGACCTCGGATGGCAGATTCGGGCATGTCGGCTGTTTCAAAGAAGCTTCTCAGATAGAGCGCAAAAGGGTGGTTCGCAGTGGCTTGGTCGGGTCCGTAACGGGGAAGGTCCGCTCCGTGTGGATATATCTCCCAAAGTTCCTGGGTGACGAAAAAGGGAAAGTGCGGCTTGAGAATATTAACCGTCAGCGTCCACGGCTCATGAAGGGCAAGGGCATTCCTCGTCAACCACTGTTCCGCAGCCGCAATAACACGGTCGTCATTTTCGAATGGGTTTTCCTTTATTCCGTAGCCCCTCGCCCGCTTTTCGCCCTGACCGTACTTAATAGCTAAAGGATGTCTCAATATATCGGTATCGCCGGGGGAGGATCGGTCTTGGGGCAGAATCATCTCGGAGAACCCAAGGGAAGACGCTTTGTTATAGACGTCCGTCTTGCCGGCGTACGCTGTATATACGCCTTGCTGAGACAGGATCTTTCCATACGTTGGGTAGTTAAATTCGAACACGTTACAGTTGCTGTAAACTTGAATGTCATGAACCCACCGGCCGGACATAAAAGCCGAACGCGAAGGAGAGCAAAGCGGAGAGGGGCAGTAGGCATTCTCGAATACCGTTCCCGCTCGCGCCACGCGAGCCATGTTTGGCGTGACGACGGAGCATTTGTAAGGGTCGCCATAAGCGGAGCTATAAAGCGGGTTGTGCTCATCAACCATCAGGATAAGCACGTTGGCAGGAGGGTTGCCCGGCGAAGCCGTGAGTCGGCCAGCCAGAGTCAGCGTCCCAACCGTGCCCGCGGCTCTCTCCAAAAATTTTCTCCGAGAGTATCTTGACGTTGACAAGTTTCGACTCCTTTATGTGTATCCAAGCCGCGCACACATCGCGATTCCGCCCCGCAGGCTGATAAACTATCCTTGTTAGCCCTGGAGAGTGATCACCACTCTTATTTACTGCGGAACCGCTAGAAAGAAGCGGGCCGGCTCCTTCCAACGGGGCGGAGTAGTCGTCGCACGCTGCATGGTTTTTTTGCTCATCGGCCTTTAGCAGTTTTCTCGCGAGGATAATTGGGAGAAATGGGCATGCTCTTTGGTCGGAGCACCAGCTCGCCGTTCTTAACCCATTCTTCTCCCCGCACCGCCAAATGATCTACTAAACGTTGCCTCCACTGGCGAAGTCGTGCCCGGTATTGCGCGTCAGGGGCAAGGTCATTGATTTCTTGGGGATCACGATCCAGATCAAAAAGTTGTTCCTCTCCGTCACAAGCGTGGAAGATATATTTCATGTGGCCATCAGTCAGCGCATTCCAGTGCACCGCGGGGCTGTAGCAAAGATCGTGCTCGAGTTCGACATACTCACGCCAACCCCCCGCTTTTCCCGCTACCAAGCCGAGAAGGCTGCGCCCGTCGAGGTGGTCCGGAGGTGAGATGCCAGCCGTTTCCAGAAACGTCGGTAGGATGTCCCGCAGTTCAACGGTTTCGGAAACTACTCGCCCACGGCCTGAAGTGATAAGGCCTTTCGGCCACCGCATCAGCATGGGAATCCTCGTCGAAGGTTCGTAAGGCTGGCATTTCCGCCAAAGATGGTGATCGCCGAGCATGTCCCCGTGGTCCGTCGTGTAAAAGATCAAGGTTTCCTCGAGCCAGCGGCGTTCATCGAGCGCTTGCAGAATTCGTCCGATTTCTTCGTCGACATGACTCACGGAGCCGTAGTATCCCGCGCGCGACTGATGAACCTGGGCAGATCCAAGATCCCCGTGCCAGATGTCCAGCTTCGACCCGCTCAGCGGCCGATATCGTTCAGCCCATTTTCCGGATACGGCTTTCGGTAA